>CAZGFY010000047.1:0-4135 GCA_964525015.1 uncultured Oscillospiraceae bacterium | reverse complement strand
AAGGGCGTAGGGCGGGTAACCGTCGCGAGGGTTCGAATCCCTCAATCTCCGCCAAAAAATAAACACCCAATAGGGTGTTTATTTTTTTGCGAAAAAGAGATTGAGGGATTCGAAAGGTGGCTCTTAAAAACAGCCTGAATGGCTGTTTTAACCACCGTGGCTTTTTCGCAAAAAAGCGAATCCCTAAAAATTATTGATCACAGTTATTTTAATCAAAGTAGCCAAGAAAAGGGCATCAATAGGGTGTTTATTTTTTTGCGAAAAAGAGATTGAGGGATTCGAAAGGTGGCTCTTAAAAACAGCCTGAATGGCTGTTGTAACCACCGTGGCTTTTTCTTGGAGGAAATTTAGGGATTAATTTAAATTTGAAATTGAAATAGTGGTTGTATTGTGTTTTTGTATTTTCTTTGGTATTATGATTATAATAATTATCTGAAAAAGGATAGTATAATTGTTAGAATATAACTTGAATAAATAATACAAAAATAGAGAGCTGAAATTTTATACATCTTAATAAAAATAAGCGGATTATTAAATATATAAACTATCTAAGGAGGATATGATATTATATGAAAATTAAAAATCAATACACTTGTGCCTTGCTTTTATCTATGGATTTGCTTGGTGGTAAATGGAAAATGAGAATACTATGGCATATTTTAAATGGTGATAATAGGTTTTCACTTTTGCAAAAAGGAATTCCGGATATAACTCATAAAATGCTAATAACTCAATTAAAAGAACTTGAAGAAAGCAAACTTTTAATAAGAACTGTGATAAAAGAAAAACCATTAAACGTTGAATACTCTCTTTCAAATGAATATAAAGAGTTAGTACCACTTGTTGAAGGGTTTTGTAGTTTTTCAAAAGACTACGCTTTAAAACACAGTATAGAAATTATAAGCGAGTAGGTACAAAAAAGTACGTTATTTTCTTTTGATTTGATAAATGTTACACTCATAATATCAAAACAAAGGAGGATTAGAAAATGAATTATCCAAGAGCATTTTCACACATCGGTTTGTCTGTGCCAAACTTAGAACAGGCAGTTAAATTTTATAAAGAGGTTATGGGGTGGTATGTTGTAATGGAGCCATCTGTGGTCAAAGAAGAAAATTCATCGGCAATAGGAATAATGTGCGAAGAAGTTTTCGGTAAAGGTCACGGAGATTTTAAAATTGCCCATATGGTTACATCGAATGCTATCGGAATTGAATTATTTGAATTTGAAGGCAATGACAAACAAAGACAGCCATTTGAATTTAAAAACACTGGAATGTTTCATTTTTCAGTACAAGACCCTGATATTGAAGGGATGATAGAAAAAATTGTTGCAAATGGTGGCAAACAACGTATGCCTATAAAAGAATATTATCCGAATGAAAAACCATATAGAATGTGTTATGTAGAAGACCCATTTGGCATTGTTTTTGAAATATACACTCACAGTTATGAAGTTACATATTCTAAAGGCGCATATTAATAGCTTTATCGAAGGAGTTGTGTGATTTTTAAAGATTATTTAAAATCTGCAAGTAATTTAAAGGAAATGCTAAAGAATTATTCAAAACAAAATCCAAAGATAGATATAAATATTATTACACCAAAGGCTTCTTATATGGAAGAATTTTTAAGTAAGTATAAGGGGGAGGTATTAAATATTAAGATAGGTTTAGTCTTGTAAATAAAATAAATTTTTATTTAATTGACTTTTGTTACTATTAATGGTAAAAGGTTTTGTACAGTATGCATATAGAATTATTTAAATCAATATGCTAATATATAAATATACATAATAATTAAAACACAAAACAACTCAAAAAACACCAAACTATTATAGCTTGGTGTTTTTATGCTTTTTAGAAATTAATTACTCCAGTTTAAATCATCATTTATAGGTGAATTAAGAACAGTGTTTATATAATCTTTCATAAAAGAATCTTCTTGTGTTTGAGATAGTATTAGATATCCACTATGGCTTTTTAAATCGTCAATATTATCTTTTAAGCTTCCATAAAAGTAGTGAGTGTTCATTTGGGCAATAAAATCTGCAACTAAGTGACTCTCGTCTTTAGTTAAATTGAAATTAGATGCAGAATTAAGTCCTTGTGAATATGCTGTTTGATAATAAAAATCTATTGAATAATCATTAAAATTTAATAAATCTTGATTTGTTGAATTATTTTTATTTGCCCATTCTTCAACATCTATGGAGTGTGAGGAATATTGCAAGTTGCCATTATTGTATTGAATAATGGCGTATCGAGTTGTAAATAAAGAATAAGCACTTGTTGCAATATCAGTTAAGTTATCTTCGGTGTGGATATTTTGAATATGCATATGACCACTTAAATTAAGCTCGACATTATATTTTTTTAGAATTTCGCAAAGTTCAATATGCTTATCAATAACAAAACCATGCTCAAACCCTTCATTGTGAATAAAGATGTTTTGATGAGTTAAAGAAATAATAGTTGAATCTTCCGGAAGGCTATCAAGGGAATTATCTAACCAATCAAGGGTTTCGTTTAGTAAAACGCCATTCCCACTACTACTAGTATCAATACCTAGAAAATAGACATCACTATTATACTTATATATATAGCTTAAAGAGTTTGCATCCCTTAATATTGCATCTCCTAGACCAAAATCATTATAAATGTTTTCAAATTCCTCATACGAGATATTATCACATAAAGTGGCAGTATTATCGATAAAAGAATAAGCAAAAGGATAGTTTATATCGTGGTTTCCAGGAATGGTTAAAACTGTTATCCCTTCTTTTTCTATTTCTGTTAGTAGATTAGCAAAATCTAAGTGGCTATTTTTTTCTCCATTAAAAGTTAAATCGCCGGTAATTAAAATAACATCGGGATTTTCGTTTATAGCACTGTCTTTAAAAGCTGAAAACATATCATGGCTATAATGGGTCATCTTACCATCTGACTCGAGCATCATCGCAGTGAAATCTGGTGAATTAACATTTAAGCTTTCGGAAAGATAGTGGATATCGGTGATATGCCAAAAATCAAGGTTGTCTTTGTTGTTAGATTCATCTAGATTTACACTATTAGAACAGGAAACTAACAAAAAGGCAGAAAAGAGTAATAAAATTAAAAATTTTCTCATAGATTATAAATCGTCCTTTAATATTATAAATTATACTTAATATTATAGCATAAATATCTAAGGGCTGTAAATAAATGAGATAATAGTTAAAGCTTTTTAACTAAATGTAACAATAGTTAAAAAATTTTAAGTATTGTAACATTGTTTGGGTTAAAATAATTAAATAATGGAGGTGTAATTTATTGAAAAAATAACGTTAAAATATTAAAACTATGAATAGTTTATTATGTTAGTTAAAAAAAAATTAAAATTTATATAGTTAAAAATTCTTAGGTATTTAATATTGAAAATCATTGTAAATGCTGATAAAATCTAGCAAAAAGCCGAATTTTGCCCCAAAAAACCAGATTGGTCAAAATGTATACAATATTAAAATAAATTGCATTTTATATGTGCAAAGTGACAAAGATGTTAAAAAACGGCAATTTACATGACGAATGTAATGCGAATGTAACATTTTTATGATAAATTATAACCACGGAAGAAAAAATACCAAAATTTAGAGGAGGATTTAATATGAAAGATTTCATAACGAAAATGAAAAATGATAATCTTATCAAAAGAGCAACTAGCTTATTGCTTGTGTTCTCAATGTTGTTTTCAACTTTGAGTAGCAATTTGACAGTATCAGCTTTTAGCGGAGCTGGCTCTAATGCTGAAACAGTTATCACAGGAGATAACGTTACAGCAAAATTCACATCTACTCTTATAGATGGAGTTGAAGTTATTAATTTAACTGTAAACCCTATTATAGAAGGAGTGGAAGTAGTAAGCATAACTACGCCAGATGGTACAGTTATAGAAAATAGTGAGGTTCAATATTTTGCTTCAGAAAATGAAGCGCAAAACTTTACTGTAACTTATAATAGTCCAGTGGCAGAAGAAGTATCTTCAGAAGAAGTAGTTACATCAAGCGAAGAAGTATCTTCAGAAGAAGTAGTTTCATCAAGCGAAGAAACATCTTCAGAAGAAGTAGCTTCATCAAGCGAAGAAACATCTTCAGAAG
>CAZGFY010000046.1:0-6022 GCA_964525015.1 uncultured Oscillospiraceae bacterium | reverse complement strand
GCTAAAAAAGCCACGAGTGAGATGGCAAAAGAGTTAATACAATTATATGCCCAAAGGCAAAAAGCAAAAGGATTTCAGTTTTCGCCTGATAATGAATGGCAAAAAGATTTCGAAGCAAGATTCATGTATGAAGAAACTGACGACCAGTTAAATTCAATTAGAGAAATTAAAAAAGATATGCAATCCAGCTTTCCAATGGACAGACTTTTATGTGGCGATGTTGGAGTTGGTAAAACCGAAGTTGCAATTCGTGCTGCATTTAAAGCTGTTATGGATTCAAAACAGGTGGCAATCTTAGTGCCTACAACAGTTCTAGCGTGGCAACATTTTAATACTTTTATGGAAAGAATGGAATCTTTTCCTATAAATATACAGCTACTATCAAGATTTAGAACTCCAAAACAAAGAAATGCAACAATAAAAGATATTAACAATGGGGTTGCAGATATTGTTATCGGTACACATTCATTAATTCAAAAAAGCGTTAATTTTAAAAATCTAGGGCTTGTAATTATAGATGAAGAGCAGAGATTTGGCGTAACACATAAAGAGAAATTAGTTGAGTCATTTAAAGGGGTTGATGTGCTTACTCTATCAGCAACCCCAATTCCAAGAACGCTAAGTATGGCAATGAACGGAATTCGAGATATGTCAACGATTGAACAACCACCAATAGATAGAATTCCAATTGAAACCTATGTTAGCGAATATGATGAAAAGATAATTAAATCAGCACTTCAAAGGGAGATTAATCGTTCAGGTCAGTGCTACTATCTTCATAATAGAGTTGAAACAATTGAAATGTGTGCTAATAAAGTTAGAGCTATGGTTCCAGATGCAGTTGTTGCTGTTGCACACGGGCAGATGGACGAGCAAACTCTTTCAGGTGTTTGGCGTGGGCTTATTAATGGCGAAATAGATATTTTAGTTTGCACAACTATTATCGAAACAGGGATAGATGTGCCTAACTGCAACACCTTGATTATAGAAGATGCAGATACAATGGGACTTAGTCAGTTATATCAAATCCGTGGACGTGTAGGGCGCTCAACTAGAAAATCATATGCTTATTTTACATTTAGGAAAAGCAAAGTTTTAAATGAAATAGCAGTAAAAAGGCTTAATGCAATAAAAGAATTCACTTCTTTTGGCTCAGGATTTAAAATTGCTATGCGAGATTTAGAAATAAGGGGAGCAGGGAGCGTTTTAGGTAAAACTCAAAGTGGATTTTTAATGAGTATTGGCTATGATTTATATATAAAATTATTAAATCAAGCGATTGCCTTAGAAAAAGGACTTCCAATCGAAACTCAAAAAAGCGACTGTGTAATTGATATTTCAATAGATGCATTTATCCCAGAAAAATATATTCCATCTGCTCAAAATAGAATTGAAAGCTATAAAAAAATAGCAGTGCTTGAAACGGATGAAGAAGTGTCGGATTTAATTGATGAATTAATTGATAGGTACGGCGATGTGCCAAAAAGTGTTATCGGATTAATTGATGTTTCGCAAATAAGAGTAAGAGCTGCAAAGCTTGGAATTAAAGAGATAGTTCAAAGAAAAGATAGTCTTGTATTGTATTCTGATGATTTTATAAAAATAGATGTAGTAGAGTTCTTAAAAGATACCAAACTAAAAGTTTTAGTAAACTCTCAAAATAAGCCTCATCTTAGTGTTGTGGTGCCAAAAGATGCAAATGTTTTGGATTTTATGAAAGAATTAATTAATGAATTATTAAAATATGAAAAATAATAAGTACAGAGTGTAAAAAATTGTGATGTTTACACTCTGTATTTATTTTCTAAATAATTTATTCATAAAATCTATTGAAATAAATATTTAAGTGGAATATAATATTAGATATGGAAATAAAAAAATATAAAACTAAGGAGCCAATAAGTAAATGATAAGACTTGGACTATATAAACACTTTAAAGGAAATATGTATGAAGTTATTAACATAGCAACACACAGTGAAAACAGAGAAAAATACGTTGTATATCGTGCGTTATACGGAGATTATGGCCTATTTATTCGTCCTTTAGATATGTTTTTAGAAAAAATTGAAGTTAATGGCAATATAATTAGTAGATTTGAGTTTGTTTGCAATTAATTGGTAAAAAGAAAATATAGGAAAAGCAAAAGTTTGACAAATTTTTGTCGAACTAATTAAAAAGTTTGGATTTAAAATGTAATATTTGTACATCTTACTGATTGATATTTATATATGAATTTTGATATAATGAATTTATATACGGGGTATGTAAAATATGAATAATAAAAAAAGGAGTAACAGGGAAGCATTAAAGTACTTTGGAATGATATCACAGTTCGGGCTAAATATTATAGTATGCTTTGGAATATGGCTGTTTTTAGCGCTTTATTTGCAAGATAAGTTTAATTTAGGAAGCTGGATTGTATTAATAGGGATAATATTTGGGTGTATATCAGCAGGCTACACAGTATCATCTTTTTTTAAAATGGCAATGAGAGATGCTAAAAAAAGCGAAGAAGAATATAAAAAATATATAAACGGTGAAAATAAGGAATAAACATTAATGAATGAACCAAGCTTAAAAAGAGATTTAAAAGATATAGGAATATCAAACTTTATCTTAAATATAGTATTGAATATAGCATTTTTGATTTTAGGATATTGGGATGTATCGGTTTTATTTGGCACTCTTTGGGGCTATGCTTTATCAATGATTATGCTTATAATGCTCGCAAGAGCAGTTGAAAAAGCAGTTGATAAAGACCCAAAGCAGAGCGGAATGTATATGCAGGGCACATATTTAATTAGGGCAACTGTTATGGCTGTTGGCGTGTATCTTGCAATACAAATACAAAGTATCAACTGGATAAGCACTTGTATAGCACTAGTTTTTACAAAGATATCCATTATGATAATAACTTATCTTAGAAGAAAGGAGAAATAATTAGTGGATGTAAATATTAATGGTCCTAAGGTCATTTGGCAGTTTGGTGAGTTTGTGATTACTGAATCAAGTGTTAATGGCTTTATAGTGGTGATTTTAGTGTCGCTAGTTTGCTGGTGGATTACAAGGGATTTATCAGTGGATAATCCTAGTAAAAAGCAATTAATGGCAGAAAAAATCATACTAACTCTTCACGGATTTGTGGATGATAATATGGGAGAAGGCTGGCGAAGTTTTGCGCCTTATATCGGTGCATTATTTGGATTTGTTGGTTTTTCAAATCTATTAAGTTTAACAGGCTTAAGAAGCCCTACTGCGGATTTAGCAGTAACTTTATCATTAGCACTTATAACCTTTGTTATGATTCACAAAACAAAAATTAAAGCAAACGGTGGATTTTTTGGATATCTAAAAAGTTTCACCCAACCTTTCGCAGTAATGACGCCTTTGAATATCGTTGGAGATTTAGCAACTCCCGTTTCAATGTCATTCCGTCTATTTGGTAATATGGTTGCAGGTCTTGTTATTAGTGCCTTATTATATGGTGCTCTAGCAGTGGGAAGTACAGCATTTTTAAATTTGATTGGTGCAACAATGGTAAGTTTTCCAATATTCCAAGTAGGTGTTCCAGCAGTGTTATCACTTTACTTTGATATATTCACTGGCCTTATTCAAGCATATATTTTCTGTGTACTGACAATGGTATTTGTATCAAGTGCAGCAGCAGAGGATTAATTAAAAAAATAAAAACAATTATAATTTATGGAGGATTTTTTATTATGGAAAGAGCAATAATTTTAGCAGCATCAGCAATCGGTGTAGGTTTAGCAATGATAGCAGGTATCGGTCCTGGTATTGGTCAAGGTTACGCAGCAGGTAAAGCGTGTGAAGCAGTTGGCAGACAGCCGGAAGCTCGTGGAGCAGTTATCTCAACAATGTTTATGGGTGGTGCACTTGCTGAATCAACAGGTATCTACTCAGTTGTTATCTCTCTAATCTTATTATTCGCAAACCCACTAATCAATTTACTATAATTAGTAGAATAAAATAAGTGAAGTTATTAAGAAAGGAGATATTAAATGTCAGAATATCTTAGCCTTGTATCGCTTGATCCGATGGAGCTTCTTTCTACTATGCTACCAACTTGGATAAACTTATTGTTACTATATTTTATCCTTAAAAAGCTATTATACAAACCAGTTGTTAATATCTTAGAGCAAAGAAAAAATGAAGTTGAGGGGATATATTCTTCTGCAAAAGAGAAAGAAGAAACAGCCGAAAATTTAGTTAAAGAATATACAGACAAGCTTTCAGCTTCTAAAGATGAAGCTAGCGAAATCATTAAAAATGCAACAGTTTATGCTAAAAAGAATGAGGAAGCTATCTTAGAAGAAGCAAGAAAAGACGCTGCAAATCTTATAGCTAAGGCGAATGTGCAAATTGAGCAAGAGAAAAAGAAAACTTATGAAAATATTAAAACTGATATTAGTGAGCTTTCAGTGGCTATCGCACAAAAAATTATTCAAAAAGAAATTTCAAAAGAGGAGCACGAAGCTCTAATTTTAGAATTTATTGAAAATGTAGGTGATGTTAAATGAGTAAATTAGCCGCAGTTTATGCGCAAAGCTTGTTTGAAATCGCTCTTGAAGAAAAAATGGATAAAGAAATTTTAGAGGAAACTAGAGTTTTAGAATCAGTTTTTTTACAAACGCCAGAGTTTTTAAAAACACTTTGTGCGCCAATGATAAGCAAAGAAGAAAAAACAAAACTTTTAAATGATGTGTTTGAAAATAAAGTTAGCAAAACTCTTTTAAATTTTCTTAAAGTAATGGTTTTAAGAAAAGATGCAAAAGAGCTAACTAAAAGCTTTGAAATGTATGAAGAAAAGTTTAACGCTTATCATAATATTGAAAAAGTTAGCGTAGTGACAGCTATTAATGTCTCAGAAGAAATAAAAGATAAACTTAAAAAGCGTCTTGAAGAAATCACAAATAAAACTATTTTATTAAAAACTAGCGTTGATGAAAATGTTATTGGTGGTATGGTGATTTCATTTAATGATTCTGAACTTGATGGAACTGTTAGTAATAGGCTAAAAGAATTAAAATTACAATTATTAAAAACAAATATTAATTAATTTTTTTAAAAGAAAGCAGGTGTATGAATGCAACTGAAACCTGAAGATATAAGTAAAATTATCAAAGAACAAATTAAAAACTTTGATAAAAAAATCGAGCAAAGCGAAACGGGTACTGTTATTCAAGTAGGTGATGGTATTGCAAAAGCTTACGGGCTTGATAACTGTATGGCAAATGAACTTATCGAATTTCCAAATGGTGAATTTGGTATGGCGCTAAACCTTGAAGAGGAAAGCGTTTCACTTGTTATTATGGGTAATGATGAAGGAATTAAAGAGGGCGACACTGTTAAACGTACGGGCAATGTTATCTCTGTTCCAGTTGGCGAGGAGCTAATTGGACGTGTTGTTAATGCGCTAGGTGAAGCGATTGATGGTAAAGGTCCTATATCTACTTCAAAAACTCTACCAATTGAAAGACCAGCTAAAGGTATTATTCAAAGAAAAAGCGTTAGCGTGCCACTTCAAACTGGTATTAAAGCTATCGACTCTATGATTCCTATCGGAAGAGGCCAAAGGGAACTTATTATCGGTGATAGACAAACTGGTAAAACAACTATCGCAACTGACACAATTATCAACCAAAAAGGAAAAGATGTTATCTGTGTTTATGTAGCTATCGGGCAAAAAGCATCAACTGTTGCACAACTAGTTGAAACTTTAACTGCTGCTGGCGCTATGGATTACACAATTATCGTTTCTTCAACTGCAAGTGAACTTGCACCACTGCAATATATAGCTCCTTACACAGGCGTTACTATGGCAGAGTATTTTATGGAAAAAGGCAAAGATGTTTTAATCGTTTATGATGATTTATCAAAACACGCTGTTGCCTACCGTGCACTTTCACTATTAATTCGCCGTCCTCCAGGGCGTGAAGCTTATCCTGGTGACGTTTTCTATCTTCACTCAAGACTTCTTGAAAGAGCAGCTAGAGTTTCAG
>CAZGFY010000045.1:0-6184 GCA_964525015.1 uncultured Oscillospiraceae bacterium | reverse complement strand
TTTGTTTTTTAATAATACATATATAATTGGCAAGGTATCATACCATTATATAATTTTCTTCTGCGATTTGCTTTTTGGTTAAAGTTTGTTTCAAAATCTCCATCAGAAGTTATAATATAGCTTGATTTAACAGGATTTATATCAAGTCTTTTTGCTAAAGTTTCTTCTAATATGGCTGCGTGCTCGATATCATTTAATCTTTCGCCATAAGGTGGGTTTGTTATCACTATGCTATTTCCTTGTGGAGAAAAGGCTTTAACATCACCAACGTGGAATTTAATATAATCAGCAACGCCTGCTTTTTTAGCGTTTTCTCTTGCAATCTCAATCACTTCTTCATCAATATCAAATCCAAAAGCTTTAAAAGATATATCTTTTCTTATTTCTGATTTTGCTTTTTCTCTTTCTTCTTGCCAAATTTCTTTTCCGATAAACTCGTAATTTTCACTAGCAAAACGGCGAGTTAGGCCAGGGGCAATGTTAGCTGCTTTTTGAGCCGCTTCGATTAATAAAGTTCCAGAGCCACAAAATGGGTCTTGAACAACGCTGTTATCTCTAATTCTTGCTAAATCAACAATAGCAGCGGCAAGCGTTTCCTTAATTGGAGCCTCGCCACTTTGCCTTCTGTATCCTCTTTTATGAAGTCCATCACCTGATGTGTCGAGCATTAGCATAACAGTGTCTTTTCTTATTGAAAAACGAACTCTGTATAAATTCCCATCTTCGTGAAGATTGCGAGTTTTATGGCCTTTTCTTAGGGACTCAACAATAGCTTTTTTTACAATGCTCTGACAAGCAGGAACACTTGAGAGTGTCGAAGAAAGGCTAGAGCCTTTAACAGGGAATTCAGCATTAGCTGGCATTATTTTATGCCAATCAACACTCGTAACGCCATCAAATAATTCATCAAAAGTTTTTGCTTTAAATTCTTTTAATAAAATTAAAACTCTTTCAGCACATCTAAAATTAAGATTTGCTCTTGCGATTGTTCGCTCATCCCCCTCAAAGATAACTCTTCCATCTTGAGTTTGTATATTTTCTCCACCTATTTTTTTAACTTCGTAAGTTAGCACAGATTCAGTTCCAAAATAGCAAGGAGCAATTAATGTGTATTTCATAAATTAAAATCCTTTCGTATATCATATATAATTATACTCTATTTACACAAATTAAGCAATCTATATCACGTTTTTATTTTTTATTGCAATTTTTTTGAAATATTATATAATGATATTATCAAGATTTTATAACTACAATAGGAGAAAAAATGAAATCAAAAGAAGAACAAAAGAAAATAATTTATAAGTTCGGTGTAATTGTATTATTAGCTTTAATATCAGGATTATTATTTATGTCAATTGAAAATATGGTGCTGTCTATAATATGTAATATAGTCGGGATTATTTGCATAATTAAATTAAATAAAACAATGAAAAATATACATAAAAATTTGCAAGAATTTTATCCGAACGAATTTTATAATATTAAAGAGCCTACTCATTTTGAAATTACTAGCTATTTAAAAGCTAATGGATTTACATTGATTTCAAAAGTCGATATGATTTTCGCTGTAAAATATTACAAGACAAATAATAAAATATTTACTAATCATAATATGCTATCTATGCTATTTTTACAAAAAGAAGATAAGCATTTTCTAGCAGAAGAATACGGCGATGAAATAAAAGAGTTTACAAAAAAATTAATGAAAGATTTAAACTTAAAAATAAAAGTGTTACTTCAATTAATGTGAATGTGCTTTTATTAGATGGTAAAGCAAAGGAAATAGAAACAGGGGATATGAATAATATAATTGTTGCATATAATAAAAATGATAAAATGCTTTATTATAAACGCTATTTAAAGCATCTTTATTCTCCACTAGCTGGTTTTATGCTTCAAGAAATAGATAAACATATTTCTAATTTGTTTGAGATATAAATTTACAATAAAAAAGCTGACATTTTAAAATGTCAGCTTTTTGTGATTTAATATTATTGTGGTATTAAAACTCCGTAATTGCCATTTTTTCTTTTATAAACCACATGGGTTTCATTTGTAACAGAGTCTTTAAACATATAAAAGTTATGCCCAAGCATATTCATTTCTAAAATAGCCTCATCAACTGTTAATGCTTCTACTAAAAATGCTTTTTCTCTTTCAACGTGATAATCATCTTCTGGCTCAATGGCAATATCGAAATACTCATATCCACGGCTTTTATGACGTTTTGCAAGCTTGTTTTTGTTTTTTACTATGAGCGTTTCAATAGTGTCAACCGCATTATCAAGAGCTTCGTTCATTTGCTCTGCTGATTTTTCACTACGATAGTTTAGTTTTCTATCTTTAATAGAAACTTCCACTGTTTGATGATTTTTCTCAACTGTTGCAGTAATTGTTGCAACTGCATCCTCTGAAAAAAACTTTTCTAGTTTTTCTAGTTTTTTCTCTGCTAGTGTAATAAAGTTGTCTTTTAAAACTACTTTTCTTCCGATTGTGTTGATTTTCATATTGTGTACCTCCCAAGTTTTAGGTAGTACCTACCTTTTAAACTTATTATATCACATATATCGATAATTTCAACACATAATAATGTATTTCTTCAAAAATTATAAATTTATTAATAAAAATTATGCAAAAAGCGACAAAAAATTAAGAATATATGGTGTATACTCTAGTTAAGATGTTCGATGCAATAGGCTGGCATCAAACATTTCTTGCATTTCCTCATATACTTTTTCTCTTGTAAGAAAACCTCCTTAATCGGAGGTTTTTTTACTTTTTGTCATATTTTGGTGATTGAAATATTTATAAATAATAATTATAATGATAAATAGCATAAAATATAACGAAAATAATTGTGAAATAATGCAGAAAAACTTTACTTTTTGTAATATATATGCTAAAATTTACATAAAATGAATAATTATAAGATAATTGATTTATATATTATTATACATCAAGGTTTTTTACGGATGAGAAAGGATACATATGAGTAGATTTATTAAAGGAACATTAACAGGCTTTAAAACATTTAATATTTATCAAAAAATATCAGTGTTAGTGTTAGTTTTATCTGTTCCACTAATTATAGCATTAAGCGTTAGCGCAATGTCAACGCCTAGCGAAATTGAAACAAATAACCCAGAAGCACCATTAGTAACAGATGTTGTGGACGCTGAAAGTGAATCACTTTCATCAGAACTCTCATCTTCAGAAGAGATTAAAGAGGATGTAAAAGTTACACTTAAATCATCTTCTGTTAAAGAAGATTTAGAAGTTAAAATAGTTGATGAAGCTGGAAATCTAATAGTTGGGCCAAATTTTGTTTTAAATGTTCAAAGCGATGAAACAAAATATGATAAAGACTGGGATGTTAACGATGGCTTTTTAAAATTAACAAAACTTAAAGCTGGCGAATATACAGTTGGCATAGAAGCCCTTGAAGGATACATAATGCCAGAAGATATTACAATTGAAGTTGAAGAGGCTGTTGAATATAAAGAGCAGGATGTTTCAGATAAAGTTGTTGATGAATCTGATATCGACGCTTCGGTAGAAGATAATGCTTATGGCTCAAGTTCAGGTGGAAGTGCAACACCGCCACCGCTAACAAACACAGTTGATTATGTAGCATCAAAAACAGAAACTAAAGATGTTAAAGTTGAAATAGAAGTTGATTACTATAAGCCTGTTTTACACGAAGATGGAAGTATTAAAAATCCAGATGGTACAAGCAGTGGGATTTATCCAAAGTTAGATGAAAATGGATATTTAGTAGGCGCTTATAAAAATGAAGTGGTAGCTTCAAATGTTTCATTAAATTATTATTCAGTAGCACCAAAAAACTTAACTTATAATTTATCAGCACTAAATATTATAGGCGTAACTGATACAATTAATGAAACAGAAAGTTCATCATCTCCAGCGCCTGGAGTAATAGATCCACCAGCAGATTCATCAAGTGATACAACTAGCTCTGATACTACTCAATCATCAAGTGAAGAAAGCTCATCTTCAAGTCAGGAAAGCTCATCCTCAAGTCAGGAAAGCTCATCCTCAAGTCAGGAAAGCTCATCCTCAAGTGAAGAAAGCTCAAGTTCTTCATCTAGTAGTACTTCTTCAAGTGAAAGCCAAGAATCTTCCTCAAGTGATAGTTCTTCATCAAACACTACACAAAAGGTTGATGTTGTTATATTAAACGCAGACGGAACTATTAAAACTGGTACTGATGGAAAACCAATCGTTCAAGTTGAAGTAGTTACAGTTAAAGAAACAGAAACAAAAGAAGTTACATATTATTACGGATGGCAAACACAAGGTGGTAAAAAATACTACTATGATAAAAATGGTAAAAAAGTTACTGGTACACAGATAATTCAAGGCGTTTCATATATTTTTGATAACGATGGAGTACTACAAGAAGGCGATATTATTGGTATCGACGTTTCTAAATGGCAAAATAATATCGACTGGAATGTTGTTAAAGATTCAGGTGTTGATTGGGTTATTATAAGAGTAGGTTATAGGGGATATAGTACGGGTAGAATAGTAGAGGATACTCTACTACACTCACATATAACTGGCGCAAAAAATGCAGGGCTAAAAGTTGGGTTGTATTTCTTCTCACAAGCAAAAACAGCTCAAGAAGGCGTTGAAGAAGCATCTTTTGCAATTCAAAAAGCAAGACAATATGGCGGAGTAGATTTACCGATTTTCTTTGACTCTGAATACTCAACTTCTGCAAAAACTGGTAGAGCGGATGCTTTAAGCCAGTCACAGAGGACTGAGGTTGCAAAAGCCTTTTGTGAAACTGTTGAAAGTGCAGGATATCAAGCAGGGATTTATGCAAGCAAGTCTTGGTTTTACTATAATCTAGATTATTCTCAAATTTCTCAATACGATATTTGGGTAGCACACTATACATCACAAACCGATTTTGCATATAGATACGATATCTGGCAATACACAGGCTCAGGAACTTGGCCAGGAATTGCAGGACATGTTGATATAAATATCGGTTACAAACATTATTAATATATTAAAAAAATAGCTCGTTTGAGCTATTTTTTTGTTTTTAATGAATAATTTATAAAATTAATATCCATAATAAAATTAAGAAAGCTAAATAACTAAAAATATAATATAAAAAGAAAGGAAGGCTTGTGAAAATATGGATATTAAAAGGGGCGAAGTTTTCTATGCTGATTTAAGCCCAGTTGTTGGCTGTGAGCAAGGGGGAGTAAGGCCTGTTGTGATAGTTCAAAATGATATGGGAAATAAGCATTCTCCAACGGTTATAGCAGCAGCGATAACTTCAAAACAAGACAAAACAACATTGCCAACTCATATACTTATTAAAGGAAATACCTGCGGATTAACTAAAGATAGCATAGTGTTACTTGAGCAAATACGAACAATTGATAAAAAAAGGCTAAAAGAAAAAACAGGCGAGCTTGATACAGACGATATAGGAAAAATAAATAAAGCATTAAATATCAGTTTCGGACTTTAAAAGACAAAAAATAAAACTTTATAAATCAAAATTATTTTAATAATGATTTATAAAGTTTTTTATATAATAAATTATTTTAAGAGTTCATCATAGGATGTGTTTAATATATCTTTAATTGCCTTTAATTGAGAAACATAGATGTGCTGAATTCCACGCTCAATTTTCACTAGAGTTTCTCGAGTTATACAAATCCCTTCTAATTGTAAAAGGCGTACAAGTTGAGTTTGACCTATATTTTGAGAAGTTCTTATTCTTCGGATATTTGCTCCGATATTGATTGTATCATCAGATTTTATTTTTTGTTCATTCATAAAGTACCTCGTGTGAACTGATTTTGGTTCTTTTACTTTATTTTAGAGGTATTATATGTTATAATGGGACTAATATTAGTCCAGTGAGAGAAAAGGAGAAAAAATGAATTGTGAAAATCAGCTTTGTATATACTTTAAAAATAAAAAATGCATACTAGAAGAAATTCATATAAATAAATTATCTATGTGTAGTGAATGTATTATAGTTAACTTAGATGATTATACTTTAGAAAAAGAAAGAGAAAATTATTAAAAAAATATAGTAATTATTAAAATACAAAGACTACTTAGGAACAGTTCACACAAACAACAAAAAAGACACCCACCAAGGTGAATGTCTTTTGAATACAGTGTAAAA
>CAZGFY010000044.1:0-6209 GCA_964525015.1 uncultured Oscillospiraceae bacterium | reverse complement strand
TTTTATTTTTAAACTATTTTTTGATAATATTTTTCTTGATATTCAGAATACTTATTTTCAAATACTTTCTCATTAATATTTTGGATATTTTTCATTGCCGAATGCATATTTAAATTTAGTAAAGTTGAGTTCTCATCGTGGGTTGCAACGTATAGCCCAATATTTGAGCAGTGGTCGGCAATTCTTTCAAGGCTAGAAAGAATTTCAACGAATGGGAATGCAGCATCAACTGTGCAATTACCTTCTTTTAACCTTACAATATGTCTATCTTTTAGAGTTTTCTCAATTAAATCTATAACTTCTTCAAGCGGCTCAATTGATAAAATCATTGATGAATCATTATCTTTAAAGGCTATAATTGCTTTAGAAAGTATTTCCATTGCAGCTTCGGTGATAGTTTCAAGTTCAGTGAATGCACCTTTTGATAAAACAATATCAGAATTATTTATAGAAACAATTTCTTCAACCATATTAATTGTGTAATCACCAATTCTTTCGTATTCACTAATCATATGAAGAAGTAATGAAACTTTTCTACCTTCTTCATCAGATAATTCTTTTTTAGATAGTTCTAATAAATAACTATTTAATTTATCTTCTAGATTATCTATTAATTCTTCTGCTTCATATATATTTTCAACAATTTTCGGATTGAATTCTTTAATAAGTTTACTTGCATGATATAGATTTTCTTTAGCAATATCACCCATTTTTATAACAGCATCAAAACTATGTTCTAAAGCAAGACCTGGAGATTGCAAGAATCTTTCATCAAGTTTTTCAGCAATATTATAGCTATCAACATCGCCATCACTATCTTTAATAACAAACATCGCAAGTTTTTCTAATTGCTTTACAAAAGGGATAAATGCCAGTGTTACACAAACATTAAATAATGTATGGAACTCAGCTATACCACCTCTATCAATTGCGGATTCCCAAAAAGAAAATGGCATCATTGCATGAATTGCATAGGTTGCTCCTAAAAACAAAACTGTGCCTATAATATTAAAAGATAAATGAACAACCGCTGTTCTTTTAGCATTTTTAGATGCTCCAATACTAGCTAAAATCGGAGTGATACAAGTGCCGATATTTTGACCCATAATAATTGGAAAAGCAGCTGAGTATGTAATCTGCCCTGTTGTACTAAGCGCTTGCAGAATACCAACTGATGCAGATGAGCTTTGAATAACAGCTGTTACTAAGGCACCAACTAAAACACCTAGAACTGGATTTGATAAAGTTGCAAACATTTCGCTAAACGCTGGAAGTTCTCTTAATGCATAAACTGCACCTTCCATTGCAAACATACCTGTAAATAATGTTGCAAATCCTAACAAAATCATACCCATATCTTTTTTCTTGCTCTTTTTAGAAGCTATTAGAAAAAGGATACCCACAATAGCAGCTGTTGGAGCTAATGTGCTAGGTTTTAAAATTTTCAAAAAGAAATTACTTGATGAGATATCTGCTAGAGATATAATATGAGCTGTTATTGTTGTACCAATATTTGCTCCCATTATAACGCCGATTGCTTGATTTAATTTTAGAATTCTTGCATTAACAAGCCCAACTATAATAACAGTTGTTGCAGATGAGCTTTGTACTGCCGCTGTTACAAATGCGCCTAGTAATACACTTTTAAAAATATTACTAGTAAGGCTTTCTAATATTTTTTCTAGTTTACCACCAGATAATTTTTCAAGCCCAGATGCCAATGTGTTCATACCATATAAAAACAAGGCAAGACCACCTAAAAATTCTATTACCGAGAAAAAGTCCATTTATTAATCCTCCAGAGTTAATTGAAATTTACATTTAATTTTCATTTATTTTACATACTTTTTAATTATAACACAACAAATTAATTTTTCAATAGATTTTAAGTTTATTTATTACTTTTTTTGACAAAAAACAAAATATAGCCTTGCTTATATAATCCAAAGATAATTGGGGTTTATAAGCAAGGCTATATAGTTTAATTATTTTTTATCTTCATCATTTTTCTTTTGACCAAATCTATATTCTGTTCCATTAGCAAGTCTTTTGATATTTGCTCTATGAGAATAAATAATCATCGAAACAAGCCCAACAGCCACTACTAGATTGATAATTGAAAATGTTTTAGTGAAGTAGAAATAAACTAGAGTTATAAAAATATATGATACACTAGATACAACAGACGCTAGTGAAACAATTTTTATTCCAAAGGCAATAAACAGGAATACGCTTAATGCTAAAAGCAAGGTTATCGGCGTTACAGCCACCATAGCACCTGCTACAACCGCCATTCCTTTTCCACCTTTAAATTTAAAGTAGATTGGATACATATGCCCTAAAACAGCACCAACAACAGCTATATAAAGAGTAATTTCTTGAGCTGAGCTTGCTCTAACTGCTTCAACTGTCGAAAACATCACCCAATATCCTGAAATATATCTTGCTATTAATACAGCTATCGTTCCTTTTAAAGCATCGCCAGTAACAGTCATTGCGGCTGCTTTTTTTCCAAATGTTCTAAGCATATTCGTCATTCCAGCATTACCTGAGCCGAAAGTTCGGATATCTTTTTTATACACTAATTTACTTATCATAACACCGAAGTTTAATGAGCCTAGCAGATAAGCACATAAAAATGCTAATGAATATTGAAAAATTGTCATTTTTATTCTCCTCGTTCTCTAACGATTAATTTTATCGGGGTTCCCTCTAATCCAAAAACTTCTCTAATTTGATTTTCTAAATATCTTTGATAAGAGAAATGGAATAAATCCTTTTTATTACAAAACATAACAAAGGTTGGTGGTCTTGTTGAAATTTGAGTCATATAATAAATTTTCAAACGTTTTCCTTTATCACTCGGCGGTTGAACTCTTGCAGTTGCTCTTGCTAGTATATCATTTAAGACACCAGTAGTTGTTCTAAATGCATTCTGATCGTCAGTAAATTTAATAAGCTCAAATAATTTATCTATTCTTTGCCCTGTTTCTGCTGAAATAAATATAATAGGAGCATAAGACATAAAGCTGAAATCTTCTTGCAGTCTTTTTCTATATTGATCCATAGTTTTATCATTTTTTTCAATAGCATCCCATTTATTAACGGCGATAATACAAGCTTTACCCTGCTCGTGAGCAAATCCTGCTATTTTTGAATCCTGCTCAACAAATCCTTGAGTTGCATCAATCATTA
This sequence comes from uncultured Oscillospiraceae bacterium, assembly GCA_964525015.1. GTDB lineage: Bacteria > Bacillota > Clostridia > Oscillospirales > Ruminococcaceae > RGIG3102. The sequence continues at coordinate 3,014 of CAZGFY010000044.1, read as the reverse complement.
TAACGCAAACCTTACTTCTTTCAACAGCTGCAAGAGCTCGAATAACGGCAAATCTTTCGATTCCCTCATCAACATTTCCTCTTTTTCTCATACCAGCTGTATCGGTTATGATAAATTTTCCGTGTTTGTTTTCTATAAAGCTATCAACAGCATCCCTAGTTGTGCCACTTTCATCGCGCACAATCATTCTTTCTTGCCCTAGTATTTTATTAACAAGGCTAGATTTTCCAACGTTTGGTCTTCCGATAATTGCAACTGAGATATTTTCATCTTCATCTGCATCTTCTTTTGTAAAATCAATATGCTTAAAACATTCATCAAGAATATCACCTGTTCCGTGTCCGTGAACTGATGATACAGCAAATGGCTCTCCTATTCCAAGCGAATAGAAATCATAAAAATCATCTGGAACAGCACCAACGCTGTCTACCTTATTTACAACTAAAACAACTGGTTTTCCGCTTTTTAGAAGCATAGTTGCAACTTCGTAATCAGAAGCTGTTACCCCACTTCTAATATCTGTAACGAACAAAATCACATCTGCTGTTTCAATAGCAATTTGTGCTTGCTGTTTTATATGTTTTAATATTGAATTATCATTTATAGGCTCAATACCACCCGTGTCAACTAATAAAAAATCTTTATCCAGCCAGTTTCCATCTGCATAAATTCTATCTCTTGTAACCCCTGGTGTATCTTGAACTATACTAATTCTAGCTCCTACTAATTTATTAAATAATGTGCTTTTTCCTACATTTGGTCTGCCCACTATTGCAATAATTGGTTTTGCCATTAGCTTTTCCTCCTTTTAAAAATCTATATTAAACAGCTTTTGTGCAAGGGCTATGCCATCGTTTTTATAAAATACTGTTTTTATATTTAATTCTTTTTCTATATCTGCTGGCGTTTTATCATCTAAAAATAAATCTTTCTCACTTCTTAGCATATCTTCACATAAGTAAAGACTATCTGAAACCAATTCCCCTTTTAGCTGTTTTATTAAATCTTCGCCAACAATTAATCCTGTCACCCAAACATTTCCACCAAAAAAATCATTTTTTATTCCATGAATTTTTATATTAATCTTATTTGGATATATTTCTTTTAATTTTTCTACTACTTCAAGCATAATTGGATACATTGCCATACCTGTTACAATATCTGCATTTATTATTTCTTTTGGCTCTGGTGCATATTCTAGTTCATCAAAAAATCCATCTAGAAAATTTCTCACCATTCCAACGCCATTTTCTAATTGTGCAAAATCTTCATAATATTCAGCATTTGGAATTTCCATTTCTGCTTTTAGGAAAAATTCATCCGATAAATGAACTATTTTATGTCCATTTTTTTCTTCAAAATCCCTTGTTAAATTATGCACTTTTTTAATAATTTCTCTGCAATCTTCTTTTGTAAATATTTCTATTTGCTCTAAATTTTCTCTATATCTTGTAACGCCTAGTGGAACAATTGCAACACTTTGCAAATTAGGATATAAGTTTTGTAAATCATTTATAGTTTTTTCTAAAACTTCTTTATCATTAAAGCCTTTACACAAAACAATTTGTGCATTCATAGTTATTCCTGCACTTTTAAATTCATTCATTAACTTATTAATATTTTTAGCATTAGGATTTTTCATCATCCTAACTCTCATTTCTTCATCAGTTGAGTGAACTGAGATGTTTATTGGTGATATTTTCATCAATTTAATTCTATCTATTTCACGTTGTGATAAATTAGTTAGCGTTATATAATTTCCAAAAAGAAAGGATAATCTTTCATCATCATCTTTAAAATAAAGACTTTTTCTCATCCCTTTAGGCAATTGGTCGATAAAACAGAAAATACATTTATTTTTGCAAAAATGATGCTTATCTATTAAATAGGTGTCAAATTCAAATCCTAATGTTTGATATTCATCATCTTTAACTATTATTAAATTTTCATTTTCGCCTTTTCTATTAATTAATAATTCAAGATTTTTTTCAGATGAGTAATATTGCAAATCCAAAATATCAAAAATTTCATTTCCATTTATACTTATTAACTCATCGCCAATTAAAAGTCCATTTTTATCTGCAAGAGAATTTTTCTCTATTCCTATTATATTAACTGCCATATACACCATCCTTTTGCAGATATTTTTAATGCTAAAAAATAATCTATTTTAATTATTATAGCATAAATTTATAATTAATTCCACTAAAAAAGGGATAGGCTAACCTATCCCTTTATTCGACTGTAAAAATTAAGCTTCTTTTACAATTACTGCTCTACCTTTGTAGAATCCACAGCTTTTGCAAACTTTATGTGGAACTGTTAACTCGCCACATTGTGTACATTTAATAAATTGTGGTACATCTAATTTCCAAACATTTGATCTTCTCTTATCTCTTCTTGCTTTTGATAGTTTCCTTTTTGGTACTGCCATTCTAAAGAACCTCCCTAATTATCATCATTTTCTTCTAATTCGTCTAATAGTTGTTTTAGTGCCATTAATCTCGGATCAATCTGTTTAGATTGACAATTACAGTTTTCTTCTTTTGGTTTGCCACAAAATGCGCATAACCCTAAGCAGTCTTCACTGCAAATTAGCACTGTTGGTATATCTAAAGATAATTCTTGCATTGCAAGTTGCTTTACGTCTAGTGTATAATCGCTGTTTATTGGAATTTCCGGATCTTGCTGTGTGAGGGTAGCAGGAGTTACCACAAACTCTTCATTAACATTGAATTCTTTAAAAAACAACTTTAAACACCTTCCACAAACGCATGAGGCATTACCTTTTAAAACAAGCTTAATGCTTATTTGGTTATTTTGTCTTGCTAGATTTAACACCACATTAACTGGTGATAAAAACTGTGCATCCCAATTCTCTGTTTCACTAGAGAAATCGAGTTCAAAACCTAGCTGTTTTTCATTTTCATCGCGGTCAAAGACCTTGTTTAAGTTTATCAACATAAAAGCACCTCTTTAGGTTACTTAAACATTATATATATCTTTTATATATT
>CAZGFY010000043.1:0-10795 GCA_964525015.1 uncultured Oscillospiraceae bacterium | reverse complement strand
AAAATTAATACATCACTACTAATCAAGTGCAAGTTCAACTCAAGTTCGAATTGATCTGTGCATCTATATTGGACAGTCATGCCAGAAAACCCTTACCTATTAAATGGGTAAGGATTTTTTATTTACTACAACTATTTACCTGCCATCTGATTTATCTTGTATTAAAATATTGATTTTTATTATAAATAGTTTTATAATTATATCTATCAAACTTAAATTAGCAATTATAAAAGCAACTGATATAAAGCTATTTTTTATAATAGGATGGGGTTCAAATGGAAACATTAAGAGTATTTAATTGTAATATGGAGCTAACGCTTGATATTATAGGTGGTAAATGGAAGCCAATATTAATTTATCATATAGGAAATCAAAAAAACATTCGCTATGGGGAATTAAAACGACTAATACCTAATATAAGCGAGCGAGTTCTTTCAAGAGAGCTTCGCGAACTTGAAGATAAGGGAATTATATTAAGGGCAGAATTTAGAGAAAAGATATTGCGTGTTGAGTATTCTTTAACTGATATAGGCAATGAAGTTTTACCCCTGCTTAATGAGCTGACACAATGGGGAAATAAATATAATATAATTCATAATTATGCTAAAGTAGTTTGCGAAACAGAATAATAACGGACAAATTTGTCTGTACGGATAAAAATATCCATAATTGATTTTAATTTAACTGGTGTATATAATTTATTTATCAGCTGATAATACTAAATACACTAATTGAAACAATAATTAGTTATGGATATTTTTTATGCATAAATTTTGGTTCAATTTTAATTTTGAAAGGATGTGTAGATTTACATTGAAATTAGATCATATAAACTTAACTGTTCCAAATATCGATGATGCGATAGATTATTATATTAATGTTTTGGGATTCAGTCTAAAAGAACAATATCAAAAAAATGGAATGAACTTCACTTTTTTAACCGATGGTAATATCGTTTATGAAATATTAGAAAATCCTACACTAAAGCAAACCGTTATCGATCATATTGCTTATGTTTCAGATGATATTCAGGCAGACTTTGATATATATAATAATCAAGGGTTGACAATATCAAATATAAATTACTTGGATTTTTTATTTGATAATGGTGTTTATTTTTTCTTTATTAAAGGTTCTGGTAATGAAAAAATAGAATTTTGCCAAAAAAGATAGACGGGGTTAAGTTATGAATTCAATATTTACAAGAAGAAGTATCCGAAATTTTCATCCAAAGGAAGTTGAAACACAAAAAATTGAGCTAATGCTAAAAGCTGCTATGCAAGCACCATCTGCTGCTAATAGACAGCCTTGGAAGTTTATTGTAGTTACAGGTAAAGAGAACTTAACTGCCTTATCTAAATATAATCCATATGCAAGTTCTTTAAAAAACGCCAATGTAGGTATTATTGTGCTTGGCGACACCGCTGAGATGGCTTTTCCTGAACTATGGCAACAGGATTTAGGTGCTGCAACTCAAAATATATTATTACAAGCAACTGAACTTGGACTAGGAGCAGTGTGGTATGGTACGGCTCCATATGAAGAAAGAATCAAATTTATCCAAAAATTATATAATTTAGGAGACAATTTAATTCCATATAGTGTGATTGCAATTGGCTATCCACTAAAAGAAAACGCCAATCATTTTATTGATAGATTTGCTGAAAGCAAAGTACGGTATATTAAATAAAAGGAGAACAAATTATGAAAACATTATCATTAGTAGCAATTGTAAAAGCAAAACCTGAACAAAGGGAATTTGTCAAAGAGGAAATTCTTAAATTAATTCCAATTACAAGAAACGAAAAGGGATGTAACCACTACAATCTTTTTGAAGATAACAAAGATAATTCTCGTTTTGTATTAGAAGAAAACTGGGCAAGCCATGAAGATTGGCAAGCGCATATGAATAACACTCATATGAAAAACTATTCAGAGATTACAAAAGATGCTGTTGAAAATTGGGAACTAATTGAGCTAACTCAAATAGATTAATCAATTAGTAAAGCGCCATATTTTGGTACTTTACTATCTACATAAAATTATTACCTACGGACAAATTTGTCTGTACGGATAAAAATATCCATAATTGTTTTTTAAAAAACAGTTTGATATTATTAATACATAAACTAACAAGCCAAAAGAAAGAGGTAAATATTATGACAGGAAAAGAAATGATTAAAAGCAGAAGAAGTATTAGAAAATATAGGGATGAATTAGTTAGTAAAGAAGTGTTAACTGAACTTATGGAAACAGTTAAATTTACACAGTCTTGGGCAAATTTTCAAGTAGCAAGATATACATTTATTCAAAATCCAGAAACGCTTAGCAAATTAATGAACGAAGGTGTAAATGGCTTTGCCTACAATGTTAATACACTTAAAGAAGCTAAAAATGCATTAGTTTTAAGTTTTGTTAAAGGTAAAAGTGGAAAGCTTGACCCAGATGGTGATGATTATGCAACTTCATCTGCAAATGTATGGGAAGTTTTTGATGCAGGTATTGCTTGCCAAACTTTCTGCCTTGCAGCTCATGAAATGGGAATTGGCACTTGTGTAATGGGTGTTATCGCTGCAGAAGAAATTAAAAGAATTGCAGAGCTTCCAGAAGGTGAAACGGTAGCAGCACTAATTACTTTTGGCTACCCAAATGAAGAAGCTCCTACAACTACAAGAAAAGAAGTTTCAGAAATCGTTCGTTTTAAATAAACATTAAATTATAATGCCTATCCAAAGTGGATGGGCATTTATTTGAAATATTATAATTACTAAAGGAGTAAATATGCATTATACAGGCGAAGTGTATCGCCATCCTATGGAAGGATACACACCACTACTAGAGGTTACAATAGGATGTTCTCATAATAAATGTTCATTTTGTACTATGTACAGAAAAACACCATTTAGAATGTCACCAATTGAGCATATCAAAGAAGATTTACAAGAATTAAAATCTTATGGCAAAAAAATTGAGCGAATATATTTAGTGAATGCTGACCCATTTGTTTTATCGGCTGATAAACTTATCACAATCGCAAATTTAATTCACGAATATCTACCAGAAATAAAAACAATCACTTGTTATGCTTCTATTAAGAATATTATGAATAAATCTATTGATGATTTAAAAAAATTAAGAGCGCTAGGATTTAATCAGCTTCATATCGGACTTGAAACAGCTTATGAGCCAGCACTTAAAATGATGAATAAAGGTTTCACTAATGCAGATGCATATGAGCAATTAGGTAAATTAAAAGAAGCAGGATTTGAATATGATGCACTTTTAATGCTTGGCGTTGCTGGGAAAAATGCTGGAATTATTAACACAGTTGCAACCATTAAACTGCTAAGTAAGTTTAAACCTTATATGGTATCAATTATGCCAACATCAGTAACTCCTGGAAGTGAACTGGAAGCAATCTGCGATAGTGGAGAATATGTAGAACTAAGCGAACTTGAAATGTTGCAAGAAGAAATTGAGTTTTTAAAAGCGCTTGATGTTGATGATAGTTGCTATTTCTTCGGCAGTCATAATTTCAATTTAGTTCCAGTGAGTGGAACGATGGGCGATAGAAATAAAATGATTGCTCATTTAGAAAATTCTATAAAAACACTTAGTCCTGAAATTTTAAATAGCACAAAACCACGAGGTTCGATTTAAAAATATTAAAATTAATAATTTCATCATATCCTCGCCACCTCTTAAAATCACAATAATAAATTTGTTTACTAACAAGCTATAATCAAGGCTATATCTAGCAATTAAGCAAGATATAGCCTTATGTGTTTTTGTGTAAATAATTTTTGATTTATAAAAACCTTATATTGTATAATAATTTAAATTTATCTATTAAGTGTAATAATTGTATCTGAAATATTATCGCAAAACATTTCATCATGCTCTACAAACAGCAATGTAAGATCGCTAGCTTTTATCAATTCTTCAATTTGTATCCTTGATAAAACATCAATATAGTTTAAAGGCTCATCCCAGATATATAAATCAGCTTTTTGAGAAAGAGATTTAGCTATAAGAACCTTTTTCTTTTGTCCTGAGCTATAATACTGCATTTCTTTATCCAGCTGGGAGCGAGTAAAATCTAATTTAATCAGAATTGATTTAAATAGTGTTTCATCAATTTCGCAAGATTTTGCATATTCTTTAAGTGTTCCAGTTAGCATATTAGTGTCCTGTGAAACATAGGAAATAGTAATGGATTTATCAATCTTGATTTCTCCTGTATGAAAAATATCTTCTCCTATAATCAATCTTAAAATCGTCGACTTTCCAGTTCCATTAGCTCCTATTAGCCCTATTTTTTCACCTTTTTGAATATTAAAGCTAAGATTTTTCACTATCAGATTTTCATTGTAGTATGCTGTAACATCTATAAATTCCACTATCTTTTTACAAGCTGTATCATTTGAAATAATATTTAATTTTTCAGCTTGCTCTATATTTTTTAACAACTTTTTCTTTTCAGCTATATTCTTGTGAACACGCCTTTCAATAGATTTTGAACGCTTCATCATTTTTGCAGCTTTATGCCCAATAAATCCCCTATCAATAACTTCTCCACCATATTTACTAGCCTCTGTTAAATCCGACCATCGCTTTGTAGCTTTTGCAGCATCTTCAAGCCGTTTAATTTCTTTTTTGTGTTTTTCATTTTGAGCAATCTCAAAGTTATCCTGCCTGTCTTTATTAATAAGCCAAGATGAAAAATTTCCTTTTTGTATTTCGATATTAGTTTTGTTTATTGATAAAGTATGATCTGTTGTTTCATCAAGCAATCTTCTATCATGAGAAACTAATATAAAACCTTTTTTTCGCTTTAAGTATTTTGCAAGCACCTTTCTTCCTAATGCGTCTAAGTGATTTGTAGGCTCATCAATTAATAAAAAGCTGTTTTCTTTTAAAAATAATATTGCTAATTGCACTTTTGTTTGTTCACCAAAAGATAGAGTATTATATTGGCGATAAAGAATATCTTCTGTTAAATCTAAGTAAGATATTTCTCGTAATATCTCCCAATGCTCAACCCCTGGTGCAATTTCCTGGAGCACTGTTAAAGTAGGCTTTGTGTGTGAGGATACATCGTATGGAAAATAGCACATCTCTACCTTTTTCAAAATCACGCCTTTGTATTCATATTCCCCTAACAAAAGCTTTAAAAATGTGGTTTTGCCACGCCCATTTCTACCTGTAAAGCCGAGCTTCCAATCTGTATCCAAATTAAAATTTACATTCTCAAATACCATCTCAGCATCATTTTCATATCCAAAACTTAGGTTTGAAATTAAAATTTGCGACATTTGTTATTCTCCTTCTATAAAAAATGGATTGCAAGAAATAATCTCTTACAATCCATAAAATATAGCAAAGCACGCTTATACTAAATTTTTGAAATCGAAAAATGATTCTTCTTGCATAAGCACAACAAAACAAAGTGGCATACTCACCACTAAAATTTATGTTATACCTAATAATTTAGCAAGAAAATTTAATCATTATTAGACTCCAATCTTTCAAATCATGCTCTTATTGTATCACATTTTTGCTATCTTATCAATAATAAACCTTTTTAACTACAAACCTAATTTAATTTTTTATACTGTTATTTCAATTAAATTACCCTCAGGGTCTACAACGCAACTTTCATAATACCCATCGCCTGTAGTTCGTGGATTGCTTAAAACTTCAAAACCATCCTTTTTAATAGCATAAGTAAGATTTCTTACTTTTTCCTGACTACCTACACTAAATGCTAAGTGAATAAACCCCGCTCTTTTATTATTTTCACTTTTTTTCTCAAGCTCTGATAAGTTCATAATTTCGAGTCTTGCTCCTGTTTCAAATGATAAAAAATAAGACTTAAATCCTGTGTTTTCATTGTGGTAACCATTATTACTTTTTGCACCAAAATATTTTTCATAAAAATTTTTTGTTATCTCTAAATCAGATACATAGAGTGCAATATGCTCAATTTTCATTCTCTTACCCTTCCTTAAACTTACTTATATACATATCAATGCAAAGCCCAAATGTTATAATCACTCCACCAATCAAGGTTACATTAGCAATCTCTCCAAACAAAAACTTATCTAATATTAATCCAGAGAAAACCTGTCCTATAAAAATTATCACTGATAAACTATACGCTGGAACTTTTCCAACACATATAATAGATAAAAACACTGTAAGCGTTCCGATAATTCCACCAATGTATAATATTGGACTGCTTGGAAATATAAATTCTGTAAAAATCATTTCCCCTTGCCCTAAAACAAGTAAGCATATAACCGAGCCAATAAGCCCAACTATATATGTGTATGCTGTGCTTATTGCTACATTAGTTTTTTGTGATAAATTGCTATTAACCACCCTTTGTAAAACCAGTGCTGCACCAACTAAAAACGATAGCGTCATCGCTATAATATTATCTGCATTTCTAATCATAAACACCGAACCAAGCAGCATTATCGTTATCCCTATTAATCTAATCGGCTTTATTTTATAGCTTTTCATTCCAAAAAGCCCAAAATTATCAATTAATAATCCCATTATAGTTTGCCCAAGAAGCCCGAGTGCCAAAATTGATGAAACGCCAAGATATGAAAATGCATAATTGTTTCCAGCAGTAGCAAGAACCCCAAATACGCCACCTAAATATAAATACCATGGCTTAAAATCTCGAAAAGGATTTGATTTTTTTATAATCAAAACACCAGTCATAACGATAAGTCCGATTATATGAATAATCACTGATGATGTATATACCCCTGTTACTGCTGATAATTCGCCATTAACAGCTATCATAACTGAGATAAATACCCCAATAAGTAGTGCTACTAAATAATAAATTTTTCTTTCCTCCAATTATATCAATCCAAGAATTATTCCTTTATTCTCTTTTAAAGCTGTATTAAAATAAATTTTCATTTTATTGAAATTTTCTCTTATTTCTTCTCTTAAAATTCTATCATGCTCTTCTTTATACTCAGAATAATGTTCTGGATATAAGTTTTCATTAGTCAAAATTTTAAATGTTAAATGTAGTGTTTTTTCATAGATATTAACTTTATTTATCTCATTGACTATATTTTGAATATCTTTTGAGTGAATATATGCTATATAATCCTCGCTCTCTTCATAAAAAGGATATGTGCCAGAAAGCATTTCACTTAAAGGATTATCAAACACTGGCTGTAAAAGGCTACTGCCTGTTAAAACAAAGTGTAATGCATCCCAGTAAACATCTATATCCAAAACATTTTCATTTTCTAAAATTTTAAGCGAAAATTCCTTTTTTATATCATTTTCTAAAAATTTTGAAAATTCATCGATTTCCTTTTGCGTTTGCATTAGATATATCGCTTTAATATTCATAAATTTGTATTGCTCCTTAGTTTATAATTCTAAACTCATTAATTCAACATCGTAATATTCATTATCTATTTTAATAGCTTTTTTATGAACTCCATAACTTTCAAACCCCAAGTTTTTATATAAATTTATTGCAATATCATTATCATTTCTAACTTCAAGGTATATTTGCTCGATGTAAATATTATCTTTTGCAAAGTCGATTGCTTTTTCCATCATACTTTTTGCAACTCCAATATTCCAATATTCGCGACTAACGCTTATCCCTAGCACCACTTTATGTATAAAACGCTTTTTATTAGAGCCCGAAAGCATTAAAACAGATGCTATTTGATTATTTATTCGCCCTATAATTATCACTGAATTTTGCGACATATCATATTTTTTAATAAGCTCCTCTTCATCTTTTAAGCTCACATTGAATTCGCCATGCCCCATTGAAAGATTATCACTTTCAGACACAACTCTATTCATATACTCAATAAGTTCTTTTGCATCACTAACTTTTGCCATAGAAACAACTAATCTTCTACCATCTTTAAGCTCCATAATTACATAAACCTTTCTATACATAATACTTATATACATATATTATATATCATTTATTAATATTTGTAAACTTGAACTAAATCTTTTTTGTGCTACAATATAATTATATATATATAACATTAGGAGGTTTTTATTATGAAAAAACTATTCAGTTTATTATTATCGTTTTGTGTTTTAGTTTCTATATTGAATGTTTCAGTTTTTGCAAATTCTGCCCCAGTTTACACTCAGCCAATTGATAATATCGAAGTGTATTCGCTTGATGGAAACTCTAATATCCAAGTTTTAAGCGAATACCTAACCTTTGATTTTTCAAATCCTAATACACTTTCTAATAACCTTACCGGCGTTATAACGGCTGATTATCTAATGCAAAACACCCAAAAGGAAAGCGTTAGCACAAGTATGGTGTTTCCTTTTATCGTAAATCCCCGTACTTTTATAGACAATGATTTTAGCCCCATTATCACAGTTGATGGAAATTATATTGATTACAAATTAACCTTTACTGATTTTGATGTAGACTATACGGATGATAATAGCGAGCATTTAAATGTGGCAAATATCTTAAACTCTTTAAACCTAGCTAATCAGCCTATCCAAAAAACAATCACCGAATACACCCTATCATTTACTCAGCCTATAAATAAGGAAGTTCTTGATGTTGAAGTGCTTTATTCTTTGGGTGCAGGTGGGCGAATTATTACTGATTATAGTGTAAATAGTTATTCTGGGTATGAAGATTATGATAGTTTTTCTTCTAGAATTGACAGTGGAGATAAAAATCAAATTAAATTTTATGTGTATGGTGATATAGAAATTATAGATATAGTAGCTCAAATAAAAAGAGATACTAATGATGAATACACCACTTTAGATAATTTTAACTACACACTAGAAAATAAAGATATGGATATAAAAGAAGTGTATGATATAGCTTTAAATTTATATAATTTTTCCAGCGAAGAACATCCAGAGTTTTATAATATTTTAGATAGCTCATTATTTACTAGCCTAGATTTTGCCGAAACTCAATTAGTTCCTATTCATGATTTACCTATTGTTTTATTAAATGACACCTTAGCTGTGATATCATATGATGTTGAATTTAATGGCAACTCAACTCAAAATATGATTATTAAGTATATTGCAAATGCTGGCTACGATAATTTTAATTTTAATAAAGCAGTATACCCTGTCACCTATCTTTTAGAGCCTGCAATTCACTGGAAAAATTTTAGCGACTTAAATATTTCTATTATAACAAACGAGGAAACGCCTTATATAATTAATTCAAGTTTAGATTTCACTAAATCAGGCGACTTTACTTACACTTATTCTAGCGAAACTCTGCCAAACGAAAATTTAAGTTTTGCTTTAGCTTCAATTGAAAATCAAGCTGATACATCTTCTTTTCATTATGAAGTAATTGCCTTAATTATTATTGCTATCCTATCTGTTTTTGGATATGTGATTTTTAATAAAAAGAAAAAGAAAAACTAAATTTATATCTGTACATAAAAAAACTACAAGTTTTTAAAAACTTGTAGTTTTGTTTTGCTAGTTACTATGGTATAATGTTAAGGCACTATTTTAAAACGAGGAAAATTTAATGACTTTTAATAAAAACAAACTTTTAACTGCCACAATATTTGCCTGTGTATTTATGGGCACATTTTCAATATCTGTAAATATGTACGGCACTATTATGCCACAGCTAGTAAACTTTTTTAATATAAGCTTACTCGAAGTGTCTACTTTAAATATTATAAATGATTTTAGCCAAGCTGGAATAATGATATTTATGCTATTTGTTGCTGATAAATTAGATAAGGGTAAATTACTAACGCTTTCTGCTATTTGCTATGGCCTAACCCTATTTTTAGTTGGTAATGCACCTAGCTACTATATTCTTTTAGCTCTAAGGGTTTGTATGGGCGTTTTCGGTGGGCTTGTGAATAATTTATGCACAGTTTATGTATCGGATTTATATGGTGACGGACGCTCAAAATACATCGCAATACTTCACACGCTGTTTGCAGTAGGAAGTTTAATTGGTCCAATATTTGCAGCTAGCTGTATTGAATTTTATTCTTGGCAGCTTTCTTATATCTCTCTTGGCATAACTATTTTTGCAACTGGGCTACTATTTTTAATTATAACTAAAACTTCGGGCAATCCAGAGAATAAAACAGAGATTAATCTAAAAAAAGAAAAACTTCAAATTCCATATAAAGAAATAATTAAAAACAAAAATGTCCACGCTCTTTGTCTTGGTAATTTTCTTCTAGCAAGCACAACATTTTTTATGCTTTGGCTGCCAACCTATCTTGGGCTATACGACGGAGAATTTTACACCGTTGAAATCACAACTATTCTTCTTACTGCAACTTCTTTTGGCATGATAATCAGCCGTACTTTACTTGGGATACTATCCCCTCGATTTTTCACTGCAAATTCATACCTAAAGTGGGCAAGCCTTTTGACTACTATTTTACTAACTGGTATGCTCTTAATTCAAGGCTATATTGTATGGCTGGTTGGAATATTCATTTTTGGTGTTATAAGTGGTGCAACTTTTACAGCTAATATAATTCTAGCTTGTAAAGAATATCCTAAATTTTCAGCGACTATAACAGCCATAACCGGCACTTTTTCAATGATAGGAAGTATGAGTTTAAACGCTGTTGTTGCCTCTTTGGGGGATATTGGATATTATAATGAGGCAATGTTTATCCCTGTTGGTATGACATTTATAGCATTTTTTGTTTATAGCTTTATGTATAAAGAAAAGAATTCTATATAACCTACTCTTATAAAAATATCAAAAATTAATCGACCGATATAATTTAAAATAAAT
>CAZGFY010000042.1:0-11766 GCA_964525015.1 uncultured Oscillospiraceae bacterium | reverse complement strand
TCCATCCTGAGTGATGGTAGTGGAATTTGTTATCAAGTTTTGATCCTGTTAAAACAGCTTGGTCACAGTTGATAATAACAACGTGATCACCGCAGTCTACGTTTGGTGTGTAAGTAACTTTGCCTTTACCTCTTAGTAAGTCAGCAGCTTTAGCAGCTACACGTCCTAGTGGTTTTCCAGCAGCATCTATTACATACCATTTACGTTCTACTTTAAGTGGGTTTTGTAAAAAAGTACTCATAGTATCCTCCCTAAATTTTTCCTTATTATATTTTTAATTTTTATAAACAAAATTAAAAACCCTTTCGGGTGTAGTATTAGTATATATACTTTAGTCTAAAAAGTCAACAGTTTTTTAAAAATATTTTACTCTATTCTTGTTTTACTCTCTAATTCGTATGATTTACTCGTGTTTTCTTAGTTTTTCTAATTAGGCAAAATTAAAAAATAAATTATTTTTCCTTGTAATAATCACAAAAATAAATTATACTATACTTTGTTAATATTAAGATATATAAAGGAAAAAACAAATTATGGCAAATTATTTTCAGCGTCTTTGCGGTCTTGTCCGTAAAGCAATAGTAGGGTATGATATGATACAAGATGGCGATGTTGTGGCTGTTGGCGTTTCAGGGGGAAAAGATAGTGTGCTTTTAACACTTGCACTTGAAAGCGTTAGAAAGTATATTGATATCGATTTTAAACTTATCGCAATAACTATCGACCCAAGATTTTCAGGTGAAGATACAGATTTTTCTATATTAGAAAACTTATTTTCAGAAAATGGCATAGAATATCATATTAAAAGAACTGATATTGGCCCAATTATTTTTGATGAAAGAAAAGAGGCTAGTCCTTGTTCACTTTGCGCTAGAATGCGAAGAGGGGCAATGCACGATTTTATAAAAGAGCTCGGTGCGAATAAATTAGCATTAGGCCATCATTTAGATGATGCAATCGAAACATTTTACATGAATTTATGGAACGAAGGTAGAATAGGAACATTTGCGCCAGTTACATATTTATCAATAAAAGATATAACAATGATAAGACCACTTGTTTTAGCAGTTGAAAGCGATGTTACAAAAGCTTTAAATGAAACAAATACTCCACTTGTAAAATCTGTTTGCAGGGTTGATGGGATAACTAATAGGCAAACAATGAAAGAGTTTGTTAATGAAAAGGTTAAAACAGACCCGCATTTTAGAAAAAAATCACTTACAGCTTTTCAAAATAAAAACCTTGATGGATGGGGATTAAAAAATAAAATTTAAGGGATGATTATAAATTATGCAATTAATAGAAAATCACGTTTGGTGCGAAATAAATACCGATGCAATTATACATAATTATAAAATGATAACTACGGCATCAAGCCTTCCAGTTTACGCAACAGTTAAAGCCGACGCTTACGGACATGGAGCTCCTTATATTGCAAAAATTTATCAAAACCTAGATATTTTAGGGCTTAGTGTATCTTCATTTTCAGAAGCTATACAGCTTAGAAAATCAGGGATAACAAAGCCAATATTAATTTTAGGGTACACCGATCCAAAACTTGCTAAAGAATTATTTTTAAATAATCTAACTCAAAGTATTATCAGCCTTGATTATGCAAAACAGTTAAGCCAAAATGCACTATATCCAATCGATTGCCATATTAAAATCGACACAGGTATGGGAAGACTTGGATTTGATATTATTTATGATAAAGAAAAAGCATTGGAAGAGATGTATCAGCTTAAAAATCTACATAATATTAAATGCAGTGGATTATACACTCATTTTGCTGCGGCTGATATGGCTGGGGAATTTTACTTAGAATATACCCAAAATCAAATTGATTTATTTAATGAAATTAAAGAAAAATTAAAAAATAAAGGCTTTGATATATCGCTTTTTCACGGACAAAATTCATCTGGTATTGCAAGGAAATTAGAAAGCGAATTTAATATGCTTCGCCCTGGCTGTATTTTATATGGATATTATCCATCGAATGAAGTTATTATGCCAGATTTAATGCCAGCTTTAGATTTAAAATCTATTATAACTCATATAAAACCAGTTAAAAAAGGACAATTTATAAGCTATGGCTTAACTCATAAAGTCCCAAATGATACAATTATTGCAACAGTTTGCTGCGGATATGCCGATGGATTGCCAAGGCAGTTATCAAATACAAACCACCAAGTTGAAATAAATGGGAAAAACTATCCAGTTATAGGCAGAATTTGTATGGACCAATTTATGGTGGATATCGGATGTGAAAGTGATATTAAAGTTGGCGATGAAGTGCTTGTTATTGGAGGAAATGGAAAGCAAAGTTTTCACAATACTGCAACTAAACTTTCAACTCTTCCTGGAAATTTACTATGCTCTTTAAATAAAAGAGCACCAAAAGTTTATTTAAAAGACGGTAAATATGTTCATATTGATAATGGGATATTAGGATAATTATCTAGTTAATAAGAGGTTTTTATGTATAATGTAGTGGAATTAAATGATGAGTATCAAATATATATTAAAAAAGGTGCAATATTATTAAATTCGGCAAAAGAAATACTAAATGAAATGCAAAATTATATAGGATACGACTGCTATAATATATCTAATTTTCCAGTTAGAGAGAATTATTATATTAGTCCGATAACTTTAGAAACTCAGTTTTTATCTAAGGTTGCTTTTGTTGTTAAAAAGGATATTGTTAATAGTATTAAATCTAATTCATACACTTCTGATTTTATAAATAAAGATGTAGAATTAAAATTATTAAAAGAAAATAAAAAAATTAAATGCCTTTATAATGTGAATACAAAATTTGATATTTCGCATAGCTTAGAAAGCTATATCGAAGATATTAAAGAGAAAAACTATGTGAATTATAAATACTTTAATTCTACAAATGAATTTAAGAGTGCAATAAAATCTCCAAAATCTTATCCAAACGTTAGAAAAGAATTAATAAAAGAATATTTGAACTTTAATTTAAATAAGATAAAAATAAAAAAAGAAAAATATAAAATATCTCTTCCAAAAGAGATTGATATGGGCTTTTTTGAAAGAGAAGATTTTTTAAAAAAACCTAATGTTTCAATAATTATAAGAACACATAAAAGAAAACTTGGACTGAAATTAACTTTGAATACATTAAGAAATCAAAATTACACGAATTTTGAAATTGTAATAGTTGAAGATGGCGAAAATACAGCAGAAGAAATGATTAAGTCTGAATTTTCTGATATGAATATTAATTATTATGCCACAAAAGAAAATAAAGGGCGTTCAGTTGCTGGAAATATTGGGTTAAGTAGGGCAAGAGGCGAATATGTGTGCTTTTTAGATGATGATGATTTTTTATATCCAGACTTTATTTTAAGTAATATTCAAAAATTTAATGAAGATGAAGAAAAGAAAATTGTGTTTTCATCATTTGTGTCTTTAAATATAGATTTATTTTCAAATCAACCATATAAATTTTCTGTAAAAAGCATTGATTCTAATATTTTTAGCCATATAAGTTTAATGGATATGTGTGTTAAATGCAGAGTTCCGATAACAGGGGCAATGTTTAAAAGAGAATTATATTTAAAATATGGTGGAATGAGAGAGGATTTACAAGCTGATGAAGATTGGCATTTATGGCTTAAATTTTTATCAAAAATAAATCAAAAAAGCTTTTTAAAAGAGGCAGATATTAAAAGGTGTATTAGTGCTTGTGTTTATCCAGCTGATGAAAATTTAGCAAAAGAAAGGCATGATAAATATAGCTTTTATGATGATATTATGCTAAGGGATGAAGAATTAATTTTTAAAGTTTCAAAAGAAGAAATTTTATTTTGGCAAAATACTGTTAAATCAGATGTTATGCATTTAAAAAACAATGGATTACTAGAAGATTTTTTAAATAATTTAAAGCCACTTGGCGAAAAAAATATTGATGAAGAAAAAGGGGAATACACAGCTTTTGAAATAAATAATTATTACTATTATTTAATTCAATTATATTCTAATGAAATGATTTAAAATAAAAAAACTTGAAATCTTTATTTAGATTTCAAGTTTTTATTTTGTTATACAATTTTGTTTCTTCTTAGTTCTAATCGGATTTTATCTGCTATCATAGCGATAAATTCTGAATTTGTAGGTTTTCCACGCATATTATTTATTGTGTATCCGAAATATTCATCTAAAACATCTACATTGCCTCTATCCCAAGCAACTTCGATTGCGTGTCTTATTGCTCTTTCAACTCTTGAGGCTGTGGTTTGATTTAATTTTGCTATATCTGGATATAGTCTTTTAGTAACGAGGTTAATAATGCTAGGATCATTAATGCTACACATAATGGCTTGTCTTAAAAAAACATAGCCTTTAATATGAGCTGGAACTCCCATTTTATGAAGAGTAGTGGTGACAATATCTTCTAAATCAAAGCTCAAATCATCTCCAGTTTTTAGATTTAACATACTTTCAATTCTTGAGTATACAATTTCTAATGAAAAAGGCTTTAAAAAGTAGTAATTAAAACCTTCGTTCATAATCTGCCTAACACTGCTTTCGCTATCAAAACTACTAGTGGCAAAAAATAGCTTTGGAGCATTTTTTAGTTTTACAGCTTCTTGCTTTACAGCAATAGCATCAAGGTTTGGCATAAAAACATCTAAAAATACAATATCAGGAGATAAAGTTTTTATAGCTTCAAGGGCTGATAATCCATCTTTTTTACAAAAATGAACGTTGATATTTTTAGAATTAAAGAAATGAGTATAGCCGTTAATCACATCGTTATCGGATTCAGTAAATAATAAGGTTAGCTGATTTTTAATCATAAGATTCTCCTATAAAAATTAATTTCTACGGCTTAAATTAACAACGTTATTATTGTAACATAGGTTTTTAAAGATTGCAATAGCTAATATGGTAAAAAATGGTAACAAATGGTGAAAAAAAGTAGAAAAATGTTGCAAGATTAATTTTAAGAAATAATAGAGTGAAAAAATATAACAATTTGTATCATTTTTTCACTTTTACACTTAATGTAGAAATTGTTTAATATTATTGAAGTATAATAAATGTAAAAATAAATCAGTTAATGGCCTTATATTACTATAATATAGATTATTTGAAATTATCAGCTTTTAACTTTGGATTATATGAGAAGGCTTTATTTGCTTGACTATATATTTATAGCTGATATAATGGGATTTGAGATATACGAGTAATGAAAGATGGTTTGAAAATTAATTTTCAAATTATGAGTTTTGCATCTTTTACCACTTTCCAATAGGTATGTGCAAAAAAACAAAACATTAAGGAAGGAATGATTATTGTTATGTTAAAAGAAAAGTTTTTATTTGAAAAAGATTTTATGAAATCAATTTTTGCTATTGCTTTTCCGATTGCCCTTCAAAATATGATAAGTTTTGGTGTTCAAGCTATGGACACTATTATGTTAGGTAGATTAGGTGATACAGCTGTTTCAGCTGCAACTCTTGGTGGTCAGCCATCATTTTTATTATATTTATTTGGGTTTGGGCTAACGGGTGGAGGCTCTGTTTTAATCGCTCAATATTGGGGAAAGAAAAATATTGAAGTGATTAAAAAAGTTATGCGAACATCGATGCTATTTATTACGGTAACGGCTATAATAGTTAGTGTTGTGTGTTTTTTATTTCCAGTAGAAATAATGAGAATTTTTTCAAAGGAAGAAGAAGTTGTATTAGCAGCGAGCGAATATTTAAAGGTTATGTCGGTTGGGTATATTTTTTCTTCAATAGCTAGTAATTACACAATGAGTATGAGGGCTGTTGAAAAGGTTAAAATGTCAACGATGATTTACGCTATGTCCTTTTTTGTTAATATATTTTTTAACTATGTTTTTATATTCGGCGAGCTGGGAGCACCAGAACTTGGTGTTGTAGGGGCAGCAGTTGGCACGGTTATAGCTAGAGTTTTTGAGTTTAGCTGTGTTATAATATATATGTATTTTATAGAAAAAGATATTGGATTTCGTATGCACTGTATGGTTAAGATAGAAAAAGTGATAGCTGGGGATTATGTGAGAAATGCAGCACCAGTAGTTATGAATGAGATGGTGTGGGCACTTGGAACATCTGCAATAACAGTTGTTATGGGGCGCTTAGGGCAAACCTTTGTTGCTGCAAATAGCGTTACTATGGTTTTATTTAATCTTGCCTCAGTTACGATTTTTGGAATTGCGAATGCTTCAGCTGTTTTATCAGGAAAAACAATAGGTGAGGGAGATTTTAAAAAGGCACAAAAGGTTGCTCAAACATTGCTGCTGTTCGCAGTTTGCTTAGGGTTTATAGGAACAGTTTTATTACTTATCATAAGAATACCATTTTTGAATTTTTATAATATAACAGATGAAGCCAAGGCTATATCAAGCCAAATGATATTTATTTTAGCAGTTTTAATGCCGTTATCAGCCTTAGATGTTGTAAATGATATAGGAATTTTAAGAGGTGGTGCAGACACAAAATTTGCAGTTTTACTCACTAGCTGTGGAATGTGGGGGATAAATGTTCCCCTTGGATTTTTCACAGGCTTAGTTTTAGGGTTGCCAGCACCTTTAGTATTTTTATCAATGAGAATAGATAGCCTACTTAAAATACCACTTCAACTATATCGAATTCTTTCAGGAAAATGGATAAGAACAGTTACTCGGTAAGAAATGTAAAAAAATTTGGCGAAATATATAAAAAAGATTTGACATATACACGGAAATTTAATATAATATTAATATAATTTTAAAAAATAGGGCTTAAAATGATGCAAGAGGAAATTTTAAAACACTTAAAAGGTGCAAAAAATGGAATTAATTCCGACGTAGATTATGTCTTTTCTAGTTTTCGTGGGATTATAATTGCTCATGCAAAAAAGCTTCAAAGTTTAGAATTTGATTTCGAAGATGCAATTCAAGAAGGCAACATTGGTTTATTTAAAGCAATATTAACTTACGACGAAGCAAAAAACACCAACTTTTCGACTTATGCTAATAAATGTATTTTAAATAATATGATTACAGCAAAAACGAAAGCTGGAGCACATAAACATAAAATTTTAACCGACGCACAAGAAATAGACGACAAAATTCACTTTAAAAATCCAGAAGCAGACCTTATAATAAAAGAGCAGAATAAAGAATTCATTAAAATTGCAAAAGAAAAATTATCATCTTTTGAATTTGTTATATTTTGTTTGTACACTATGAGATACTCTTATCAAGAAATAGCGAATATCGTTAATAAAGATGAGAAATCGGTTAATAATGCAATTCAACGAATTCATAAAAAACTTCGCAAATAGGAGCAATCGGCTCTTGTTTATAGATAACCCAAGATGCCCCCGAATAGATTAAAGCAAAGCAGTTTTTAGCATTGGTTTAAAATTTTTAGGGCAAAGAAAACAACTAAAAGGAGAGATACCAATGTATCAAGACAAAACAATCGTATGCAAAGACTGTAACAACGAATTCACTTTCACAGCTGGTGAACAAGAATTCTACGCTGAAAGAGGTTTCGAAAACGAACCACAAAGATGTAAAAACTGCCGTGATTCAAGAAAACAAAAAGTTCGTGAATCAAGAGAGTACTTCACATCAACATGTGCTAGCTGTGGAAAAGAAGCTAGAGTTCCTTTCAAACCAAGAGAAGACAGACCAATCCTTTGCAGCGAATGCTTCGCAGAACAAAAATCTAACTAATTATGATTTTAAATCCACCACGCAAGTGGTGGATTTTTTTAATATAAAAAATAAATTTGAAATTTTGTTAAAAAAGCTAAATAACTGTTGACTTTTTGTATAGTTTGTGATAAACTTTTCTAAGTGATGTAAAGCGAAAAAACTTTACAAATACACAAAAGGAGATAATTGGAATGTCAAAAGACTTGCGAATGTCGTATTTACTAGATTTTTATGGCGAAGTGCTAACTGAAAAGCAAAATGATATGATGCAGCAATATTTTAATATGGATCTTTCTCTTTCAGAAATTGCAGATAATTTTGATATAACAAGACAAGGCGTTCGTGATGCTGTTAAAAGAAGCGAAACGGTGCTTTTAGAGCTTGAAGAAAAAATTGGATTTGCTCAAAAATATTCAAAAGTTCAATCAGGTGTTGAAGAAATTAGAACGCTAGTTCAAAATATTTGTTATCACAATGATAATTCATATTCACCAAATGATGATATAAAAAAATTCTCAGATAAAATACTATCTATATTAAATGAAATTAGCGAATAAAAATTTTTAGCGATAAAGGAGGGCGAAATGGCGTTTGAATCATTAACTCAGAAATTGTCCAATGCATTTAAAAAGCTTCGCTCAAAAGGTAAGCTTTCAGAAGATGATATAAAACTTGCTATGAGAGAGGTGCGTATTGCCCTTTTAGAAGCAGATGTTAATATGCTAATAGCAAAAGATTTTATAAAAACTGTTAGTGAGAGAGCAATGGGCCAAGAGGTTATGCAAAGCCTTACTCCAGCACAACAGGTTGTAAAAATTGTTAACGAAGAGCTTATTGCTTTAATGGGCGATGAGAATGTTAGAATAAAATTTGCAAATAAAGGCCCTACAATCATTATGATGTGTGGTACTCAGGGTGCAGGTAAAACAACTCACTCTGCAAAGCTTGCAAAAATGTTTTTAAAACAAGGCCACAGACCACTCTTAGCAGCACTTGATATTTATCGTCCGGCAGCTATTGAGCAGCTTGAAATTGTGGCAAAACAAGCGGGAGTTCCCGTTTTTCAACTCGGCAAGACCGACCCGATTATTGTAGCGAAAAAAGCTTATAATCACGCTAAAGACCAAGGTAATGATATTCTTATTTTGGATACAGCAGGTCGTTTGCATATAGATGAGCAGTTAATGCAGGAATTAGAAGGAATTAAAAAAGAAGTTCCTGTTACTGAAACACTACTAGTTATAGATGCTATGGTGGGTCAGGATGCTGTAAATGTGGCAAAACAATTTAATGAAACAATCGGACTTGATGGCGTTATCATAACTAAAATGGATGGTGACACTAGAGGTGGTAGTGCATTAAGCGTTAAAGCTGTCACAGGAAAACCAATTAAATTTGTTGGTGTTGGCGAAAAGCTTGATGATTTAGAAAGCTTTTATCCTGATAGAATGGCGAGCAGAATTCTTGGAATGGGCGATATGCTTTCATTTATTGAAAAAGCTCAAAATATGCAGGATGAAAAAGAAGCCGAAAACACTGCAAAAAGAATGATGGAAAATAAGTTTGATATGAATGATATGCTTTCTCAGCTTCAGCAAATGAAGAAGATGGGCGGTATAAATTCGATGCTTTCAATGCTTCCGGGCGGAGCTAGTGCAACTAGTGAGCAGGAAGAAAAAGCAGAAAAAGACTTAAAGAAAACTGAAGCTATCATTCACTCTATGACTAAAAAGGAAAGAGAAAAGCCTTCAATCATAGATGCAAAAAGAAAAGTTAGGATTGCAAAAGGCTCAGGCACTCATGTGAGCGATGTTAATAGGCTGTTAAAGCAGTTTACACAAACTCAAAAAATGATGAAGCAATTCACAAAAAATCCAAAGGCATTCCAAAGAATGCTAAAAGGTATGGGATAAAGAGCCTAATAGGGTTTTTAAAAAGTTAATAACTACAAAGGGTAGATATTATATAAATTTAAAGGATAATAACTGTAAAACAGATATTATATAATTATTATGGAGGTATATTAAAATGGCAGTAAAAATTAGACTACGTCGTATGGGCGCTAAAAAAGCACCTTTCTACCGTGTTGTTGTTGCAGATTCACGTTTCCCAAGAGATGGTAGATTTATCGAAGAAATAGGTTACTACGATCCAACTAAAGAACCAGCAGTAGTTAATATCGATGGCGAAAAAGCTAAAAAATGGATTGCTACAGGTGCTCAACCAACTGACACTGTAAAAAGACTACTAAAGAAAAACGAAATTATCTAAGATTAAACGGAGGCTTGTAATGGAGCAATTATTAATAAATATTGCAAAAGGTCTTGTCGAAGATAAGGAATCTGTATCTGTTACAAAAGAGCAACGTGAAGAAGGGGTAATTGTTTATCACTTAAAAGTTGCAGAAACTGACACAGGTAGAGTGATTGGAAAGCAGGGCAGAATTGCGAAAGCTATCCGCACAGTTATCAAAGCTGCTGCAAGTCGCAGTGGTGATAAGGTAATTGTTGAAATAGACTAAAAATCCTCAAGTGCTACTTATATTGTATTAGTAGCACTTTGTTTTTAGTAAGATATAGGTTTTATGATTAAGTTATTAGTGTTAAAACCTATGTTTTGCTATATGAAAGGAAATAATTATATGGAATATATATTAACTGGTGAAATAGTTTCAACTCACGGACTAATGGGGGAATTAAAAATATATCCTCACGCAGATTTCCCAGAGGTTTTATTAGAGTTTGACACATTTTATATTAAAAAAAATAAAATGCACTATAAAGAATTAAAAGCTGAAACTGTAAGAGTTCATAAAAATATGGTTTTAATTAAATTTTTTGATGTAGACTCAGTTGAGCTTGCAAGAAACTTAATTGGAAGTGAAATATATTTAGATAAAAGCGAAATCGAACTTCCAGAAAATAGGTATTTTGTGAGCGATTTAATTGGATGCAGTGTGATTGATGATAAAACAAAAATAGAGTATGGTAAAATTTATGATGTTAAATTTTTAGGTGCTAGTGATATTTACTATATTAAAAATGAGGCTGGAAAAGAATTTATGTTCCCGGCTGTTGATGAATTTATAGTTTCAACTGATATAGACAAAAAGGAAATAAAAGTTAACGTGATAGAGGGAATGTTTAGTGAGGATTAATATAGCAACACTTTTTCCAGAAATGTGTGAAACAGTCTTGAACACTAGTATTATTGGAAGAGCTAGAAAAAATGAACTTATTGATTTAAGAGTGTATAATATTAGAGATTATTCAAAAAATAAGCATAAGCACGTTGATGACACCCCGTATGGTGGCGGCCATGGGATGGTTATGAAAACGGAGCCTATTTATGATTGCTGTATGCATATAGAAGATTCAAGCGATAAAAAGCCTTTTGTTATATTCACATCAGCTGCTGGAAAGCCATTTAATCAAGAAATAGCGATTGAACTAGCAAAAAAAGAAAATATCACAATTGTATGTGGGCATTATGAGGGGATAGATCAAAGAGTTATAGATGAGATTTGCGATATGGAAGTATCAATTGGAGATTTTGTTTTAACAGGCGGTGAACTACCTGCTTTAGTGATAACTGATGCTGTTGCAAGGATGGTAAACGGAGTTTTAAAGACTGAGGAAGGATATACAAATGAAAGCCATTATGAAGGGCTTTTAGAACATGCCCAGTATACAAGGCCCTTTGAGTGGCGAAACAGGAAGGTTCCAGAGGTTTTAATTAGTGGTCATGAGAAAAATATAAATGAATACAGGAAACAAGATTCTATAAAGCGAACTAAAGAGCTTCGACCAGATTTGTATAAAAAACTATTTAATATAGACAATGATGTTGAAAACTAATCAGCAAAGTGCACAAACAATTGTGAATAATGATGTCTAATTGATGTTTAAAATAGAAATTTTAAAGCTTTGCCATTGACTATTAAGATTAATTAAGGTATTATACAAGTGAGAAATAAGGAAAATTTATTTTTAATTTATATATAATGGATGGAGAGTAGTTTATGTTTTACAAAGACGTTACAGTAGAAAATCAAGTTG
>CAZGFY010000041.1:0-12959 GCA_964525015.1 uncultured Oscillospiraceae bacterium | reverse complement strand
TGAAGATGGTCTTGGAGAAAGCGACTGGGACGGCTGGAAAGCTCTAACAGATAGACTAGGTGAAAAAATTCAACTTGTTGGTGATGATTTATTCGTTACTAACCCTAAAATCCTAAAAGAAGGTATTGAAAAAGGAATTGCAAATTCAATTCTAATTAAAGTTAACCAAATCGGTACTTTAACTGAAACTTTTGATGCTATTGAAATGGCTAAAAAAGCTGGCTACACTTGTGTTATCTCACACCGTTCAGGTGAAACAGAAGATACAATCATCTCAGATATCGCAGTTGGTTTAAATGCAGGTCAAATTAAAACTGGTTCAATGAGCCGTACAGACCGTATTGCAAAATACAACCAATTATTAAGAATTGAAGATGAACTAGGCGATGTTGCAGAATATCAAGGTTCAGATTGTTTTTACAATGTTAAATAATTAAAACTAGTTTTATGTAAGTATATAGGACGTAGTAAACAAATTAGAAGAGCAGTAGCAATGGCTACTGCTCTTTTGTTATTCATCAATGAAAAAGTGATTTATAATCTTTTTGATTTGAAAATTATAAAGAGGATTTTTATAAAAATAAAATTAAAAAAATAATATTTAGCTTGATTTTTAAATAAAAACTTAAATAAAGTCAATTAATTTGGGAAATTTTAAAAAAAGTATTTATTATTTGCTTAAATTGATATATAATTATGATGTTACTGTTAAAATTATGAAAGAGAGGAAAATATATGCAATATTATGATATGTTTATGGCTCCATTGGAATTTTTATGGTTTAATGATTATAGAAGAGTTCTTTTAAGGGATGTTAGTGGAAAAGTTTTAGAAATTGGTATTGGAACAGGTGCAAATTTTGAACATTATAATTACAATAACATTGATAAAGTTATAGGAATAGATGTGGATATAAAAATTCCAGTATTAAAAAAAATGAATGAAAAAATTTTTGTTTATAAAACGGATAAAGACATAATTCCATTTGAAGATGATACTTTTGATAGCGTTGTTTTTTCATTTTTATTATGTGGTGTTCAAAACACAGAAAAATATTTAAATGAAATTAAAAGAGTTTTAAAACCAAATGGGAAAATTTATTTTTTAGAGCATATAAATCCTAATTTAAAATCAAAAGAAACAATAGATAAATTTAATTTTTATTGGAAAAAAATAACGAAATGTGACTGCAATAAAAATACAGATGTTTTACTTCAAAACAATTTTAAAAGTAAGAGAATAATTAAAACTTTAAATGGAGTTATCTGTATGGGAATATTAATAAATAATAAATAATAAATAATAAAGGAAAGTTTCATAATGAAAAATTTAGCAAGACGACAAAATTATATAAAGCAAGTTGTTTTAAATGAATTAATAATAGGACAAGATATTAATTATGTAAAATCTGTAAAAGATAATAATCTGAATTTAAATTATAATATAAATTTTGATAATCTATATATGGCGATTATTGGTGTGCCAAGGGAAATATATTCTCTTATTTATAATTGCGATGCAACAAAATATCTTTATATATTCGATAAAACAAGAGAATTTCTTAAAGAGAAATTTGAGGGGAATAAGCATAAAGTAGAAGTGTTTTTGAATTTGTATTCAGATTCACGAAAAGTTATTATTATGATAACCCCAAACAAAAAAAATGATTATAATGAAATTAAAGATATAGTTATGCAAGCAAATAGGTATATGAATAATTTGTTTTTTGAAAATATTGAGAACTTTGATGTTAATCATTTTCATTTAGGTGCAATAACAAATCATATAAAGTCATGGAATGATATTAAAAATGAGTTTGAAAAGATAGATTTTTGTTCTTATTTATCATTTTTTACAGATGAATTAGAGATTATAGATAGTGAGAGCTATTATGAAATGTTGACTCCTTTTTCATATATTGATTTAAATAAAATTACTAAAGAGATTATTGATAATATTGAGCTGAATAATATTGAAGAAATAAAAAATCTTTGTGATAAATTATTTTTAGAAAAACTTAAAAAAACCTTTGATAAAAACTTGTGCGAAGAAATTCTTTTGAAATTTAAAATGGAAATTTTAAATAGAATAGCATATACAATTAATGATTTAAGTGAAATAGACAAAATATTATGCGAGAAAACTTACTATAAAATTGAAGAAATGAATGAAAGTGTAAAGGAAATATTAATTAAGGTTTCAAATCAAATGACCCAAAATTATAAAGAGTATAATGAAATAATTAAAAGAGCTTTAGACTATATTCACGAAAATTATCATAAAAAGGTACTATTAGCTGATATAGCAGAATATGCAAAAGTTGTTCCACAGCATTTAAGTAAGGTGTTTAATAAAGAGATGAATATTAGTATTCCTATTTACATAAATGGCTTAAGAGTTGAAAAAGCTAAGAGATTGCTAAGGTGCACTAATATGAAAGCTTCGATGGTTTCTGAAAAATCTGGATTTGAATCTCCAAGAAGATTCGGACAAATTTTTAAAGAGCATACTGGAATAACACCTTTAGAGTACAGAAAAGACATAATTTGTAATGAATGCCCTAATATATAGGGCATTTTTTTGTGGCAATTTTTTCATATAGGAATATTTTTTGTAAATTGAGTAATATTAAAGGTAATTAATCTTTATAAAAGATAAATTAAAAAAGAAAAGAGTTTGAAAAAAATCAAACTTTGAGTTTTGCAGTTTTATTACTATAAAATATACAGAACTCTGAGAAAGGAAAGGATATTAATATGAAAAACCTAACAGAAAAAGAACTAGGCGCATATAATGAGCTACTAACCCAAGAAAAAACTCTAATCGACAAATGCAATTTCTATGCACAAAATGCAAAAGATGCTTCCCTTAAAAAACTTTGCAAAGAAACAGCACAAAAACATCAAGAACATTTTAATACTATTTTTAAACAAATTCAGTAGTTAAGAAAGGAAGAACAAGATGACTTACGATGATAAAACTATTTTAACAGATATGCTACAATCTCAAAAATTTTTAGCTTCAAATTATAATAACTATGCAGGCGAATGTGCAACAAAGGCATCTAAAGCAAAGTTGATGAAAATTCTAGGCGATGTACACGATACACAGTTTAAAATTTTTGAGCAAATGCAGGCAAAAGGCTGGTATGAAACACCAAAAGCACCAAGTGATAAGGTGAATGAAGCAGTACAAACCCATATTAAATGTGCAACAGATGTTACACAAAATGCAAAAACAAGGGCGAAAAATCAAGTGAAAGCAAAGGCAGCAGGAGCGAAAACAGCTGCAAAAACTAATAAAAAATAAAGAAATCGTAGGGTCGATTATAAAATTGACTCTACGATTTTATTTAGCCTTATAAGTGGATTTAACGAAGTTTTAGGGAAAAATTATCAGATTTTAAGGGGTTTGGATTATATAAGTAATGCTATTATGCTTATTAATTTTGACTATTTGCGAGTTCTTTTTTTAATTGCAGATAATTTATGAAAAGAGATAGTCCGATAGCCAATAGCCAAATTATTTGAACGAGTATGGCTGGATTTTCGGCTAGCATTCCATTTTGAAAGTGTGAATATTGGCTATCATATTTTGTATTGCTTTAATTGCTGGTATTCATCAAGTTGTTTATCATTTGTGTTCATAATAGTGGTAGTCCTTTCTAATCTCTTTCTTTGTTAAAACGTCTTTTTAGGTAAACTATAGTGTAGCCTATGCCGTTGAAAAGCCAGTATAATGCGAATAATGGTATTACTATGTTATATTGTATAAGTCCATTTTTTATATATGAATAATCCGAAGTTTGGCTATTAAGTCTTACAAATTCGAAAATTAAAATGGATAAACTAAAAATATATAAAAAGATTGCAGATGAGAGTAATGTTTTAGCACTAGATTTTTCTCTTTTATTAAAAGATGCTTCATTTATTATGCAAAAAAAGGTGAAATATGTGCAAGGTATAAATAAAAGCAGATATGCCTCAGCCTGCCCAGTTGCCCATTGGGTGCCATCATAGGTGTAGCCACCATTTATAAAAACTAATAGTAAAAGAATTATAAAAGCGTGCTTTCCAAATTTATTTCTAACGCTTTTTTGATATTCATCAAAAATTTCAGGTAATTTTATCTTCATAATAATCCATAGTCCTTTCTAAAAAGTTTTAAACGTCTAATGCGTCATTTTTGCTTTTAATATTTTTATATAATATTGAAAATCCTAAAGATAGCCAGTATATAGCTGTGATTGGGATAAGTATTGTGCTGTTTACATATCCGTTTTTAATAAAATGCTCAAATCCAAGGTTTGAGAGTGATGAAATAGTAGTGAAAAGATTTAAAACTCCTATAAAAAGTGAAGAATACATAAATGTGTTTCTTCTCTTTTTAGGTTCACTTTTAGTGAAATAAACATCTTTTAAAGCAGAAAATGTTACAAAATATCCCAGTGGGATATATAAAATAACTGACGTTTGGGTGAGATAATCTGCCCACTCGCCAAAAAAATGAGAGTAAAAGCCATTAATAGTAACGGTGAAAAGTAAAATTGCTAAAGTGTTAAAATATAATTTGTTTCTTATGCTCATTTGGTATTCATCAAAAAATTGTTTTTTCATAATTAAGCCATTCCTTTCTATTCTTCATTCCAGAATAATTCATCTAAGGTTTTATTAAGAGCCTTGCAAATAGCAATGCATAGATTAATTGAAGGATTATAATCGCCTTTTTCAATCGCATTTATAGTTTGGCGAGAAACCCCCACTAAATCGGACAACTGCGTTTGCGTTAAATCCTTTTGTGCTCTTGCTGATTTTAATTTTAAATTTTTAGCCAACTATATCACCAGCCTTTCTTTGTTTTAGTATAAAACAAACTATACAAAAAGTCAAGTATATTTTACATTTATTAAAATTTAATTTACAAATAAAAAATGATGAACACTATGTGTTCATCAAAAAAGTTTTTATAAATTAATGAGTTTCGCCCATTGAAACTAATATTTCTTCGCTTGAATTTAAAGATTTTATAGCAGTGAATAATCCTGTTGAAATAGTTTCAACTGGCATACTTGCAATATTTGCCCCTTTTGTTGAAGCTTGCTTTGCTGAAAAAGGAACGTGAATAAAACCACCTTTTATATTAGGATATTTCTTATCAATTAAATATAATAAGCCATACATAATATCATTGCAAACATATGTGCCAGCAGTGTAGGAAATATGGCTTGGAATACCAGCTGTTTGCATTGCGCTAACCATATTTTTAATTGGAAGTTTTGCAAAATAGGCAGTTTCGCCATCTTTTTTTATGCATTCATCTATCGGCTGATTTCCATCGTTATCAGGAATTCGAGCTTCTCTAAGATTAATTGCAACCTTTTCAACTGAAATTCCAGCACGTCCACCAGCTTGACCTATACATAAAACAACATCAGGATTATTTTTAATAATTTCATTTTCAAGTTCAGTTATGCATTTATCAAAAACAACGGATATTTCTGCCTTTACGATTTCGATATTATCAATAACATCAGGTAAGAGTTTAACTGCTTCATAAGCAGGGTTTGTGCTTTCGCCACCAAAAGGCATAAAGCCAGTTATTAAAACTTTCATTTAATTATAGTCCTTTCTATATCTAGGTGTAATATCAATCACACTAGATTTTTTCTATCTTGGTCGCCGTCGGCACGAAACATTGTAAAGTTTTCAGGGTTTGAAGTGAAAAAGAAATAGTCGATATTTTTTTCTAAAAGTGGGTTTAAATAATTTGGAATAATATTTTCATCATTCACTTCTCTTAAAATAAATCCAGCAGATAAAGCGTCTACGCCAAAGGAGTATAAATCGCAGTATTCGGCATTAAATTCTTTTAAAAGTGGCTGAATATGCCCATTTAATAAAGAGAAATCAGCCTTGTTTCCTATATAATCTACAAGCCTTAAAACAAATCCTTCTTCGCTTTCATTTAATCTAAAAACGGCTAATGCTACGCATACACTATCTTTATAAATTCCATACACTAAATAATTATAGTATGGATTTTTAAAATATCTATTTTCTATATACCAAAAATCTTTTTTTGGAAAAATATCGGTATTATTAATAAAATTTGCTTTTATTAAATCAATGTTAGAAAAAAGTTTTAAACTTATAGAGTTATCTTTGTTTATAAAAGGAGCAGGGTGAGTTTTTATATTTGCTATTTTAAAATTTTGAAAACTATCATTTAAAATATAATACTGATTTAATCTATCAGGGTGATAGCCTAAAAAGGTGTAAAAAGGCATTGTGTTTTCTCTTATATTATTGCAAGAGATAACATTTGCGCCAGTTAAATCTTTCAT
This sequence comes from uncultured Oscillospiraceae bacterium, assembly GCA_964525015.1. Classification (GTDB taxonomy): domain Bacteria; phylum Bacillota; class Clostridia; order Oscillospirales; family Ruminococcaceae; genus RGIG3102. The sequence continues at coordinate 6,616 of CAZGFY010000041.1, read as the reverse complement.
AGAACCCATTAATTCAAGCCCAATTCCATTTTTGCCTTTTTTAGCACACCAAATTGAAATCCAAATATCGCTGTTTTCTTCTTTACTAGATTTAATATACCCACAGATTGCAATTATCTTATCTTCTTCATAGTAGGCATAAAAATTAGTCATATCATTGTCTAAATAATAGTAGTTAAAAAAAGTTTCATTATTGACTAAAGGGTGCTCACTTCCCCAGTTTTCATTTAAAAATTGGATTATTTTAGATTTTTCTGATAGGGGAATACGCTTTATATTACTCAATTGTAGCGCCTCCAGTTATCGGAAGGTTTACCCCTGTTATATAGCCAGCAGATTTTGAAAGCAAAAACGCCATTGCAGGCACAACATCATCAACAGTTGCGTTTCTTTTAAGTGGATGAGCTGCTGCTGCTGCCTCAACTATTAAATGGCTAGTGTTAGCTAAAAAGCTAGTTTCAATCATACTAGGGCTAACTGCATTTACAGTTATTCCAAAAGACGCATAGTCACTAGCAAGGCTTTTCATTAGTCCGTTTAAAGAAGTTTTGTTCATAATATAGCTAGCTGTGTTTTTAGGTGGATTTGCTAGAGTGTAGCTAGTTGACATAAATAAAACTCTGCCGAATTTATTTTTAGCCATTTTAGGAAGAATAGCCTTTGAAATTTTAACAGCTGATAAAATTTGCACATTAAAATCTCTTTTAAATAAATCTTCATCAAAGTTTTTGAATTTTGTGTTTACAACGCCGAGTGCTGGAAGATGAATAAAATGATTTATATCGCAGTCTTTTATTTGCAAAACAAAATTATCTATATCATTTTCGCTAGATAAATCGCACTTAAAAAAATCAGCATTCACCATATTTTTATCGCAAAATTCTTTTAAATCATCAAGTTTTGAATATCCTTGCAGAAAAAATTTGCAGTTTTTAGTGTTTAAAGTTAAAATTAGTGCCTTTCCAATATCGCTAGTGGCACCTGTTATAAGATAGTTGTTCATAAAAAATACTTCCTTTTTATTCTCTAACGCCAAGCTGAATTTCAGCCTTGCAAACCTTTTTGCCGTTTTGATTTTTAATATATCCTTTAACAAGGGCAGTTTTAAAAGTTTCGTTTAATTCTTTGATTTCTCCAAAAACAGTTAATGTATCACCTGAAAAAACAGGCAGAGAAAATTTAGTTTGAACGCTGTGTAAAAGGCAGTGTTCTCCAGGAAGATAAACTCCACAAAGGGTTGAAAACATACTGCCAAAAAGCATTCCGTGGCAAACTCTTGAAGGAAATCCTTTAGAAACTGCATACTCAGCACTCATATGAATAGGGCTGATATCTCCGGTGATATCTGCAAATTTATCCATCATTTCCTCGGTTATACTAACGGTGAATTCATAAGAAGTGCCAATATTTAAATCAGAAAATTTATAGCTATTCATTTTTTTAATATCCTTTTCATTTTAATAATAAAAATATTATAGCATAAAAGATGTTATTATGCAAAAAAGAGTTTTAAGAAATTATCTTAAAACTCTTTAATAATTATCCGATTAATTCTTGAACTAAATCAACCATAGCCCCAACGTTTTCAAGGCCACTAACTTGTGCTAGTTGGAATTTGATTTGGAATTTTTTCTCGATTGCAACTAGTAGGTTTATTTGCTCTAAGCTATCCCAATCTTCGATATCATCAGCAGTTGTTTCATCTGATAAAACAATGTCTTCATCATCAAAAATATCTCTGAAAATCTCGGTTAGTTCTTCATAAATTTCTTCTCTTGTCATAATACTATCCATCCTTTTTAATTATAAAACAGTCATTTTAATAACTGCGTTTTTATTTTTGTATTCACTTGGAACATCTAAAATATACCTTTTTTCTTGCTCGCTGTCAAGGGTAAGCGTAAATCCTAGGGTTTCATAGAAATCTTTAATAATAATATTTTTAGCTGTTGGGATATAGTTTGCTGTGATTTTATTTACTCCCATTTCCTTGCATTTGTTTATAAAGTAATCAAAAACTGCAAATTCCAAATCTCTTTTAAACACCCTGCAAGACATTACCCATAAATCAATATTTGCCACATTATCTTTAATTGATGAAATAAAGCAGGTGGTAATGCCATTATCTCCAAATTTATCAACTAAATTTGCATAAATAGAAATATAATTTTCTTTATCTTGGATTATCTCTTCAACTTCGCCTTGGGTGTATCTGCGAGTTGTGAAATTAAATTGATTTGTTTTATTGATAAGCTGAGTTATTCTTTCAGAATGATTAGAGGAGAAATGCCCAATATCACTACTCATATCAAGGCTTAAAAGGTAGGCGCTATAATCGGTGAAACTGCTTTGAACAGCGGCACGCTTTGCGTTTTCTTTATACATATCGTTTCTTTTAGCATCGTCTTTTGTAAAAGTTGTGATTTCAAAATAGCCATTTCTATCAATAGCCTTTATATAATCTTCAGGCGCTTTTACTTCAGGAACTTCGATAGCAGATATATGCTGTCTTACAATTTCTCTTTCAGCTGGATTATCATCTATAAACACAAAGCTATCAAGACCAATATTAATTTCAGATGCTATATTTTCAATATTTTCGTGTTTTGGGTTCCAATTTGCTTTAAAAGAAATAAAATCTTCGTAGGATAAAGGGGCATCTTTTCTTAAATCAAAGCCAGTTTTTGCGATATCGTGCTCATTTTTTGAGCAAACATTTAGCATTATACCAAGAGAGGATAGGTTTTTTAAGTAATATTGGAATTCGGTGTAGCTCATTCCTGCTGGAGCTTCTTTTCCAATTTGTATTCCGTCTGCACCATCATCACCAATAACACCACCCCAAAGTGTGTTATCTAAATCAAGGATAACGCTTTTTTTGTTTTTGCCAAGTGTTGATTTAATTATATTTGATAGGCTAAAGGCTAAATCTGGGATTTTTTCAACAGAAAGAGCGTATTTATATAAATACCAATTTTCAAGGCTAAACCAATTATCAATCCCAATTAAAGAAGATAGATAATTAATATCATTTATATAAATGTTTTCTTTTGAATTAACATATTCGCTGATTTTTAAATTTAATCTTAATGTAAAGTTTACAACCCCTTGAACAGCCGAAACATCTTTATTGCCAAACAAACGATAAAATGGCATCTCAAAATTATTTATTAAAACGATACTGCCAAATGAAAGGGCTTTTTCGTAAACAGCAGTTAAACGATTAAATTCATTTTCTAATTTCTCATTAACTGTTTCTTCGCTATCACTTGGAACAGGAAGATTTTCTAGGTTTTTATTTGTTGTGTGAATATAAATATAATCAGGGGCAAAGTTTTTAATATCCCCATCATTAAACATTATTTCTTCATAGTATCTATTAAAATCGCCAACTAAAAATTCAGGCTTAATACCATTATCAAGTAAAAAAAGTTCTAAAATATTTTGAATTTCTCCAATAGTGGAGCCTGAAAGAATTGCGATTTTTTTATCTATTAGATTATCTTTTTCTAAAAGTTGTTTTTTTAATCGCTTCTTTTTTTGCAAAATAAAAGCATTGTCTAAAGGGTGTTTGAAAATTGACATAATATAACTATTCCTTTCTTAGTGAGCTGAAATATAGTTTTTTTACAGCATATATATTATATCATAGTTATAATATATTTCAATAATAATAGCAGGAATATCGCCAATTTTCAAAATAATAACACAAAAAATACCCCTTGATATAATTTTGTTATAAAATTTTCATTGAAATATCTAAGAAAAAGTTTTATAATGTATAGGTGATAATTTCAAAAAGCGTATTATAAGCCAAAATCCTCAAGTGTTTTTTGTAATGTTTCTTCATCTTGTATCGATATACCTTTACGCAAAACTTCAATATCATTTTCAGGTAAAAGATGAATATAAACATCGTAAACGGCAATTGGAGAATTTTCATCGCTGGAAGAATAAACGGCAAGCTTGCCATCATATTCTTTTAAAATGTATGCCGTTTTAGTTAATTCTCTAGTTTGGATTTCTTCTTTAGTGTCAAGACTACTAATATTGTAAATACTAACTGAGATTAAAAGAATTGAAATTATTATAATAGAAAATAAAATTAGTTTTTTCATAAAAAGCACCTCTCTTATTTATTTTGATGCTTTTTGCTAATTTAATTCATATTTTTAAAATATGAAAGTTAAAAAGGAGTGAATACTTATTAATAATCAAGAAAAAAGTAAAAAAACAGTGAGCACTAAAAGAGCTTCATCAGCAAAAAAGCCAGATGGGACAAATAAAAGCACCCAAGGCAGTACAAAGAAAAAATCAAAAGGCTCTATTATAAAAAAAATAGGGTATTGGATTGGTATTCTAACTTGTTTTGGAATTATTGCAGGCTCTTGCGTTGCAATAGCGCTAACATTATATCTAGTTGATGTAACTAAAAATGATGATATAAACCTAACTAATCTAGAACTTAGCTTTACAAGTACTATCTATTATCAAGATAGCGAAACTGGCGAATATCTAGAATATCAAAAGCTAGGTGGGGAAGAAAAGAGAACTTGGGTTGCTCTAGCTGATATACCACAGCACGTTCAAGATGCTTATATAGCAGTTGAAGATGCAGGATTTTATGAGCATATCGGTTTTGATTTAGTTGGAACAGTGGCATCGGCTGTTAATGAATACACACCTATTCAACTTTTTGATAGCCAAAGGGGTGCCTCAACTATTACACAGCAGCTTATAAAAAATATTATGATGGATAATGCTTCATCAGGTATTGATGGTGCTTTAAGAAAAGTTAGAGAGATATATAGAGCGATTGTTTTAGAAAGCGAATATAGTAAAGATGAAATATTAGAAGCGTATCTAAACACTCACCGTTTATCAGGAACTTTAGCAGGTGTTCAAGCTGGTGCAAACTATTACTTTGGAAAAGATATTGGCGATTTAACAATTGCTGAAGGGGCACTGCTTGCAGGGATTACTAAAAATCCATCTGCCTATAATCCATATAAAAATCTTGAAAATTCGCTTGATAGAAGAGATGATATTCTTTTCTTTATGCACGAGCAAGGCAAGATAACAGATTCCGAATACGAAACTGCATTAGCGGAGCCTGTAAATTTAGCAGTTGAAAACACTGTTACTTCAAAAAACTCATATTTTACAGATATGGTTATAAACCAAGTTGTTGAAGATTTAATGGCTGAATATGATATGAGTGAGTATGACGCTGAAATTTATTTATATAATAGTGGACTTAAAATATACTCAACTGTTGACCCTGAACTGCAAGAAGCAATGGAACTTGAAATGCTAAACACTAGGGACCCACAAGTTTTCACTATGACAGAAGACACTTATATGGGCTATGATGATGATGGAAACCTAGTTGAAATGATTCAAACACCGCAAGCTGCTATGGTTTCTATGGATTATGAAGGAAGAATAGTTGCAGTTGTTGGTGGGCTTGGCGAAAAAACAGAAGATAGAGTTTTAAATAGGGCAGTTGATAGTGTTAGACAAACTGGTTCTACAATGAAACCAATCGGCTCTTATGCACTAGCTATCGACTATGGCTATGTAAACTACTCTTCACCAATCTTTGATTCACCAGTGTTCCAAATTAAGGATGAAACAACAGGACAATTAAAAGACTGGCCAGCGAACTACTCACAAACTTATCTAGAAGCAGATATTACACTGCAAAGAGCAGTTGCAAAATCTTTAAATACTCCAGCAGTTAGAGTTTTAACATATGTAACTCCAGCAGTTTCATATGAATTTTTATCAACAACTCTTGGAATTTCAACGCTAGACCCAGTTAACGACGTTGACTATGGGCCTTTAGCACTTGGAAGTATGACAACTGGTATTTCACCTCTTGAAATGGCAGCAGCATATGCTATTTTTGGTAATGGTGGAACATATTATGAGCCATACTGCTACACGACTGTTGAAAATGCAGCAGGCGAAACTATACTAGAATCAAGCAGCACTTCTGTTAGGGCGATTTCTGATGAAACAGCTTATATAATGAATAGAATGCTTAGAACTGTTATGATAGGCGAAGGTACTGGCTCTGGGCTTGGTGCAAGTTATATGGATTCAATTGGTAAAACTGGTACTACAAGTGATAACAAAGACCACTGGTTTATAGGGCTTACTCCTTATTATGTAACGGCAACTTGGTATGGCTATGATGAACCGGATGCACTTGCTTGGAGAAGTAGTAGCTACTCAATTCATCCACCAACAGTTGCTTGGAGAAATGTTATGAATGAAGTGCAAGAAGATATGGAAGTTATCAGATTCCCAACATCTAGTGGCGTTGTGGTTTATGATTACTGCTTAGATTCAGGTGGTACTGCAAATCCAAACTGCGTAAATAGAACAGTTGGATACTACACACCAGATAATATGCCAATTCCTTGTCATTTACACCCATAATCAAAAGATTAATTGGAAAAACGAAACTCAAAGCTAAATGAGTTTCGTTTTTATATATAAAATATATGTTGAAAAAAGATAGTAGATATTGTATTATTAAATGTATAGTTTATTTAGCCTTGCTCACATAATCCGAACACGTTTAATAATAATCAAATAGGCTCTCTAT
>CAZGFY010000040.1:0-13079 GCA_964525015.1 uncultured Oscillospiraceae bacterium | reverse complement strand
GACACCGCCCTTTCACGGCGGTAACACGGGTTCGATTCCCGTACGGGTCACCATAGAAATCCTTATAGTTTAAGCTATAAGGATTTTTGTTTAATTAGAGTAATGCAAAAAAAGGGGATAAAACAATGGGCATTGTAATGCTAATGGCAATAATAGGATTTTTCATATTTCTATTTGGGTACACAATAATATTAATAAGCTTTTCTAAAAAAGGAAAAAATAAAGCTTGGGTTGATAGTAGCATAAGTTTATCAATACTTCTTTTTATAATTTATAAAATAATGGGTATAAGTTATTTAATTCCTATAACTATACTAAACACTTTATTAGCCTATGTTTACTCATATTTAATAAATACTTTGTTTTTAGAAAATGAAGAAGAAAAAGCTTATAAAAACTCGGATTTTAAGGAGATAAAATATAAGCTTTCAGCGTTTATAACATTGGTTTTAATTATATCTATCTTTTGTTTTTTTAGTATATCAAGCCTTTATCTTTCAATGAAACCGTAAGTTTAGATTTTATATAAACCCAAAGTTGTGAAATTATAAAGAAATATAGCTTAAATTCATTTTTAATTTTATAGAAATAATATATAATGTATATATAGCCTTACTCATATAAGCCAGCGTTTATATATAAAGGAGATGATTGTTTTTATGAAAAAAACAGCACTGATAACTGGCGCAACTAGTGGAATTGGAAGAAGTCTTGTAGAAATTCACGCAAAGAATAATAAAGATTTAGTTATAGTTGCTAGAAACAAAGAAGAGCTTTTAGCTGTTAAAAAAGAATTGGAAGAAAAATATCATATAGATGTTTTTATAATTCAAAAAGATTTAGCAGTTAAAAATTCAGCAAAAGAGATTTATGATGAAATAAAAAGCCAAGGGATAGAAATTTTCTATCTTGTTAATAATGCAGGATTTGGCCTTGGTGGGTATTTTTATAACCAAAATGAAGAAACGATAAATGATATGATAGCTGTTAATATATCAGCGCTCACAAATTTAACTCGCCTATTTATCCCTGATTTTGTAAAAAGGGGAAGTGGGAAGATTTTAAATGTGTCTTCAACGGCGTCGCTTTTGCCAGCTGGGCCTATGCAAACAGTTTATTTTGCAACTAAAAGCTATGTTACAAGCTTTTCATATGGAATAGCGAGCGAGTTAAAAGGCACAGGCGTCAGCGTTACCACTCTTTTACCAGGTGCTATAAACACGAATTTTTCTAAAAGGGCAGGAATGCAATCAGCTAAGATATTTAAAAAGACATATCCAGCAAAACAGGTTGCAAAAAAAGGATATAAGGCGATGATTAATAAAAAACAAAGCGTTTTAGCAGGGGTGAATTTCACTCAAAGGGCTTTGTTTAAAATGATTCCGTTTATACCAAAAAACATATTAATTTCATCAATAAAATACTTGCAAAAAACAAAGGACTAATTATATGCAATACAGAGAACTTGTAAAAGGTGCAAAGCCGGTTTCGCTTTTGGGATATGGCTGTATGCGTTTTAAAACAAAAGGCACAGGCATTGATAAAGAGCTCACTATACAGCAGATGTATAAGGCTTTTAAACTTGGGGTTAATTATTTTGATACTGCCTATATCTATCACACTGGAAAAAGCGAAGTGGTGTTAGGTGAGTTTATTAATAAATATAATATTAGAAAAGAAGTTTTTATAGCAGATAAACTTCCTTGCTACTTAGTGAATAAGCCTAGCCAATTTGAGAGTTTTTTTAAAACTCAGCTTAATAGGCTAAACACATCTTACATTGATTACTACCTAATGCACACCCTTGATTCTTATAAAACTTGGAAGAGATTAAAGGATTTAGGGGTTATTGAATTTATAGAAAATAAAAAGAAATCCGGCGAAATAAAACACATTGGATTTTCTTTTCATGGAAAAAATGAAGAGTTTGCCAAAATATTAAAAGACTATAACTGGGACTTTACCCAAATTCAATTTAACTATTTAGATGAAGAAAACCAAGCAGGGCTTTCTGGGCTAAAACTTGCAAATGAATTATCCATAGGCGTTATAATAATGGAGCCTTTAAGGGGTGGCAGTTTAGCTGATAAGGCACCGAGCGAAGTTAAGAAAATGTTTTCAGAATATAAAATAAAAAAATCTCCAGCTTTTTGGGGTCTTAAATATGTTATGAATTTTAAAGAGGTCGGCTGTGTTTTATCTGGGATGAATGATTTTGAGCATATAAAAGAGAATGTTAATGTTGCATCAATTAGCTGTGAAAATTCAATGAGTAATGAAGAATTAGAACTTATTAATAAGGCAAGAAAAATTTATGATAAGCTTTTAAGGGTGCCGTGTACAGGCTGCAATTACTGTATGCCTTGCCCGTTTGGCGTTGATATTCCAGCTACTTTTAATGATTATAATTATAAGTATTTTAATCCCAAAAGCACCGTTTCACGAATGCTTTATATAGCTAGAAGTACAGGCTTTCACGGGGAAAGAAAATCAGGGGGCAATAGCTGTAAAGATTGTAAAAAATGCATTAAAGTTTGCCCACAAAATATTGATATTCCCAAAAAACTAAAAGAGGCACATAAGGATTTAGATTTTAGATTAGTTAGTGCTCCTATTGATGTTTTGATAAAATTTAAAAAGAAAAACTAATTGTTTAATTAAAATCAGATATTACTATTTGTAATATCTGATTTTTGGGTTTATAAATCTTTATTTAATTGACTATATATTAAAAAATGTGTATAATAGAAATGTTATATTTGTTTATAAAAAAGGAGAAAATAGCTATGAATTTTTTAGCAGGATACACAGGGTTTGTCGGCTCGAATTTAAAGGAAAGTTTTGAGTTTGACGGGCTTTTTAATTCAAAAAATATAGAGGAAGCATTTTATAAAAATCCAGATGTTTTATATTATTCAGCAGTTCCAGCTCAAAAATTTATTGCCAATGAATTTCCTTTGCAAGATAGGGAAACGATAGATAATGCAATAGAGAATATTAAAAAAATAAATCCCAAAAGCATTGTTTTAATTTCAACTATTGATATATATGAAAAGCCAAATGGAAAAGATGAAAGCTTTAATACTAAAAATCAAAAACCAGAAACCTATGGCAAAAATAGATTAGCACTCGAAGATTTTGTTAGAGAAAATTTTAGCGATTATTTAATCGTTCGCCTGCCTGGACTTTATGGAAAAAATATAAAGAAAAACTTTATCTATGATTTTATTAAATACATCCCTGCAATGCTAACTAATAAAAAAATAGCAGAACTTTCAGAAATAAGAAGCGAAGTTTATGCTTATTACACTAATTTAAATAATGGGTTTTATAAATTAAATGAAGATATTAATAAAGGGCACGCAAGAATGCTTTTTGAAAAGATAGGATTTTCAGCTTTGAATTTTACAGATTCAAGGGGAATGTATCAGTTTTATAATTTAAAATATCTATTTAATGATATACAAACAGCAAGAGAAAATAATATAAAAGTTTTAAATCTTGCAACTCAGCCTGTTTTAATAAGCGAAGTTTATAAATGTATAACAGGGGAAGATTTTGTAAATGAGATGGACAAGCCAGCACCAGTTTATGATTTTAAAACTAAGTATGCCGAAATTTTTGGCGGAAAAGATGGATATATAAAAGATAAAGAATTCGTTTTAAATGATATAAAAGAGTTTGTTTTAAAAGAATTAGAAATAGAAAGGCAAAACTATTAATTATGAAATATTCAATTTCAAATATAGCGTGGGACAAAGAGTTTGACGGGGAAATGTATAGATTTTTATCCCAAAATAAAATTGATGGAATAGAAATTGCACCAACTAGATTGTTTACTAATCCATATGATAATTTAGAAATGGCAAAGCTATATGCCGATATGCTAAAAAATAGATTTAATTTAGAAATATCTAGTATGCAAAGCATATGGTTTGGCAAGAGTGGAAATATTTTTAATAAAGATGAGCGAGAAGAACTTTTTATCTACACTAAAAAGGCGATTTTATTTGCCCAAAGTATGGGGATTAAAAATTTAGTTTTTGGAAATCCTAGAAATAGAAATATGCCAAAAGGACATAGCGAAGAGGAAGTGAAAGAGTTTTTCTTTTCGCTTGGCGAATTTGCAAAAGAAAACAATACATTTTTAAGCCTAGAGCCAAACCCAGCAATTTATAATACTAATTTTTTAAACTACACAAAGGACACCTGTGAATTTGTTAAAGAAATAAATAGTGATGGGCTAAAAGTGAATATTGATTTTGGAACTATTTTAGAAAATGATGAAAACCCACATTTAATAAAAACCTATAAAAATATAGTTAATCATATTCATTTATCTGTTCCTTTTTTAGAGTATGTTGAAAAAAGAGAAGAACACAAAACGCTTAAAAAAGTTTTTGATAAAATAGCATATGATGGGTATTTATCAATTGAAATGAAAAATCAAAATGATATCGAAAAGGTTAAAAAATCGGTGTTATATATGAAAGAGGCTTTTTAATGGAATATAAAAAAATAGATGGTGTGCCTGATTTTGTTTGCACTGAATTTTTGGAAAAGAAAAATAAATACTGCATTATAATTCCTATTATTAATGAAAAAGAGAATATAAAAAAGCAACTTGAAAGAGCGAAAAAAAATAATATCTCTTCTATTTGCGATATTATTATCTGCGATGGAAACTCGAGTGATGGCTCAAATGATGAAAGCTTTTTAAAAGATTTAGATGTTAACACTCTTTTAATTAAAAAAGGTGCAGGCAAACAAGGAGCACAGCTTAGAATGGGCTTTTACTGGGCACTTAATAGGGGATATGAAGGGATACTAACGGTTGATGGGAATAATAAAGACTCAATCGAAGACGCTCAAAAATTTATTGATAAACTTGAAAAAGGCTATGATTTTGTGCAAGGCTCAAGATATGCAATTGGGGGAAGAGCCATAAACACCCCAAAATCTCGCCATTTAGCAGTTAAATACATTCATTCGCCGATTATATCTCTAACTGCAAAAGAAAAATTTACCGACTCAACGAATAATTTTAGAGCCTATTCAAAAAGATATTTAAAGCACCCACTAGTTCAGCCGTTTAGAGATATTTTTACAACCTATGAATTACTAGCTTATCTATCAACAAGAGCATCACAACTAAAGCTTCGCACCTGCGAAGTTGGGGTTACAAGAGCATATCCAAACGATGGCAAAGTGCCAACTAAAATTAGCCCTATAAAAGGGAATGCTTTATTAATGAAAATATTAATAGAAAATGCCTTTGGAAAATACAATCCGTAAAATGGAGTTTTTATGAATTACGATAAAATTATAATCGGCGCCGGCCTTTATGGGCTTTATAGCGCCGTATACTGTGCAAAAAAAGGGGAGAAAGTTTTAGTTTTAGAAATGGATGATGCCCCTTTTAAAAGAGCAACTTATATAAATCAGGCAAGGGTGCATATGGGGTATCATTATCCTAGAAGTATCTCCACTGCATTAAAAAGCAAGGGGTATTTTGATAAATTCTGCGTTGATTATCCTGATAGCGTGAAATCTGATTTCACTAAGATATACGCAACTAGTAAAAACTTCTCTTGGACTAATAAAGAGCAGTTTGAAAAATTTTGCAGTGATAGTGATATACTATGCGATACAATTAGCAATGATAAGTATTTTAAAGAGGATATGTGCGATGGCACTTTTATAACAAAGGAATACACATATGATGGGCATATTTTAAGAGATACGCTTTTAAATGAAATTGAGATTTATAAAGAAAACATCGAAATTTTATATAATACCCATATAGTAAAAATAGAAAAAGAAGATAAAGTTTATAAAATATCTTTAAAAGATAAAAGAGAATTCACATCAAAATTCGTTTTAAATAGCACATATGCATCTGTTAATCAGATAAATACTTTAGCTGGATTTGAAACTTTTCCAATTAAATACGAATTATGCGAGCTTATAATATGTAAGGCTGATGATAAATTAAAAGACGTTGGCATAACAGTTATGGACGGGCCGTTTTTTTCAATTATGCCTTTTGGAAAAACAGGATTTCACTCATTAACCAGCGTTACATTTACGCCACATATAACATCTTTTGATAAACTTCCAACATTTATCTGCCAAAAAGATAATGAAGACTACTGCACACCACAAAGGCTAGGAAACTGTAATTCTTGCAAAAATAAGCCTGAGTCAGCGTGGGGCTATATGTCGCAACTTGCTAGAAAATATCTAAAAGATGAGTATAAATTCGAGCACGTTGACACCTTGTATTCAATGAAACCAATTTTAAGAGTTAGTGAAATTGATGACTCAAGGCCAACATTGGTTAGGCAGTTTTCAAAAAATCCAAGCTTTGTTAGCGTGTTATCGGGCAAGATAAATACAGTTTATGATTTGCAGGAGGTTTTAGATGCAAACGATGAATAAAGAAAAGAATTTTGTTTCGGCTGTTGTGTATTTACATAATGAAGAAAACCGAATTACAGAATTTTTAAAAACTTTAAATTCAGTTTTAAATGAAAAATTCACAACATATGAAATAATCTGCGTTAATGATAAATCAGCAGATAATACAGTAAAATTAATTGAAGAATTCTGCGAAAAAGAAAAGGTTAAAAGTTTAACTGTTTTAGATACTAGCTTTTTTCAAGGAAGAGAAAACGCAATGGTTGCAGGGGTTGATTTAGCTGTTGGCGATTTTGTGTTTGAATTTGAGTGTGCTGGAATTGATTATGATAAAGAATTAATTTTATCAGTTTATAATAAAAGCCTTGAGGGGAATGATATTGTTTTTGCATCAAGTGATGAAAAAGCAAAATTTACTTCAAGAATGTTTTATAAACTATTTAATAAATTCTCAGGTATGCAATATAAAATAAAAACTCAAAGCTTTTCTATTATCTCAAGAAGAGGGATAAACCGAGTGAAATCTATGGGGGTAAAAACTGTTTATAGAAAGGCAGTTTATGCATCTTGCGGGCTAAAAGTGAGCGAGATTAATTATAAAAAAACAAAAGATATTAAAAAGCAGACAAGCGAAAACTCACTAAAACAAGAACTTGCTATAAATTCACTTGTATTATTTACTGATATTGGATATAAAGCGAGTATGTTTTTAAGTTTAATGATGGCATTTGTTGTTATGCTAACGGGGATTTACACTGTTGTAGCTTATTTTACTATACAAGTGCAAGAAGGCTGGCCAACAACTATGCTAGTTACATCGTTTGGATTTTTTGGATTATTTTTAATCCTTTCTATCATAACAAAATACCTAGCTTTAATTTTAAATTTAGTGTTCACTAAAAAGCAATACACAATTGAAAGCATTAAAAAAATAACAAAATAGAATAAAATACGGGCTTTTATACAAACTACCTATAAAAAGGAGAAATGGAATGTATAAAAGTTCTTTTTATATAAAAATTTTTTACTCTAGCTTAATTTTAATTATTGGATTTATATACTACTTTGCTACTCAGAATAATCTATATTTTACTGCTATACTAATTTTTTATATATGGTTTTTATACTATTTAAAAAATTTAAAATATATAGTTAGTAAAAAATATATAATTAAAAAAACAGGAAGGTTTTTTAAAACTGAAAAAAGATTGAATTTAGATAAAATAATATCTCTAACAAGCTATAATTTAAAAATATTAAAATTAAAAATATTAATTATTAAACATTTAGAAGGGAAAATGTTGATAACTTTTCTTTCAGCTAAAGATATAAATAAAATGATAAGAAAAATTAATGAAAACTAGAATTTTATAAGGCTTGATAATTAAACAAATTAAGGATATAATTATATTAATTATTATAAATAACGGAAAGGAATTTGATATGGCACGAAAGAAGGCAGGCAAAGAATTAATCTTTTCTTTAGATATCGGAACTAGAACGGTTGTTGGAATAGTTGGGAAAATGATTGAGGATAAATTCACTATTTTAGATTATGAAGTTGTTCCACATTCAAAACGTTCAATGCTAGATGGTCAGATTGAAGATATCGATGAAGTTTCAAAAGTTGTGGCAAAGGTTAAAAATTCACTTGAAGAAAGAAGTAAACTGCGTTTTTCAAATGTTGCAATTGCTGCAGCTGGACGTTCTTTAAAAACGGAACGTGTTTTAGTTAAAATAGATATTCCAACCAAGGAGCCAATCTCAGAAGAACTAGCACAATCATTTGAAATGGAAGCTATTTCAACGGCTCAAAAAAGAATTGATGATAAGCAAAAAACAGCCGAAGACTTAGCGTACTACTGCGTTGGATATAGCATAATAGGATATAAATTAGATGGATACTCTATGAAAGCGATTAAAGGGCACAGGGGTAATGAAGTTGAAGTTGAAGTTGTTGCAGCGTTTTTGCCTAGCATGGTTGTTGAGAGCTTATATTCAGTAATGGATAAAAATAAATTAGAAGTTACAAGCCTAACTTTAGAGCCTATTGCTGCAATGAATGTTATCGTGCCAGCCGAAGTTAGATTAATTAATATTGCCCTTGTTGATATTGGGGCAGGAACTTCGGATATTGCTATATCCCAAAATGGAAGCATCGTTGCATATGCAATGGCTACTATTGCAGGGGATGAAATAACCGAGGAAATTATTAAGCACTACCTTGTTGATTTTGAAACGGCAGAAGAGATGAAACTTATGGCGAGCAGTGGAACTGTTACATATAAGGATATTCTAGGGCTTGATTACACCATTCAGGCAAAGGATTTTTATAACACAATTATGCCGTCAATCGATGCTCTAGCCCAGTCGATAACAAACACAATAGTTGATATAAACGGCTCAGCACCTGCTGCTGTATTTTTAGTTGGTGGTGGCAGTTTAATACCAAGTTTGCCACAGGTTATTTCTGAAAAATTAAATATCCCACTTTCAAGAATAGCAGTTAGTGGAAGTAATTATATTAAATCAGTGGCTGTTTTAAATGAAGAGTTAACCAGCCCTGAATTTGTTACCCCAATAGGAATTGGTATCACTTCTTTAAGCGATAAAGGGTATAATTTTTCAAATATATTCTTAAATGATAAGAAATTTAAAGTGTTTGATACCAATAATCTAAAAGTTATCGATGTGTTATTAATGGGGGGCTATAAAACTAAGGAAATCCTTGGGCGCTCAGGTGCTGATTTAAAATTTATTTTAAACCAAAAAGAAATGCTGTATAAAGGGGAGATAGGCTCGCCTGCAATCCTAACTTTAAATGAAAAACCAACCACTTTAAATACATTCGTTAAAAAATGGGACAAGGTTGAAATAACTCCAGCGATAACTGGAAAACAGCCAATAGTGAGAATTATCGATACTTTAAAAGATATAAAAACTATATCAGTGTTTTTAGATGGAAAAGAATATAAATTCAATCCAATGGCGATAGTTAATAATGAAAGCAAACCACTTGATTATAAAATAATGAATGATGATGTTGTAGAAATTATTAAAGAATTTTCAGCTTTAGATTTATTTGAAGTAGCAGGAATAGATTTTAATGAAAATAAACTTTATAAAGACGGATTAGAACTTTCAAAAGATTATAAACTAGAAAATAACGATATTTTAACAAGCTTTTTAGAAGAAATAAGTCAGATAGAAGAGATAGAAAAAGAAGAGATAATTTTCCCTATAAAAGTGCAAAAAGAAGAAGTAACGCCTGTTAAAATGGGCACAAGGGCAATTCAAATTATTTTAAATGGAAAGCCTGTAATACTTCCCCAAAAAGAAGACTTTCACCCACACCAGCTATTAGAAGTTTTAAATCATATAGAGTTTGATACGGATAATAAAAAGGCTGTTGAGAGTATGAGCATAAACGGAAAAACAGCCGATTTTATAAGCACAATAAATGATAGGGACTATGTTGAAATTAAGTTTACATCATAGAGAAAAATATCAAGATTGAAATAGCATTTAATGGGAGCTTTACCAAAATGAAATCTAATATATTTAAAATATTAGTAGGTGGGACTTGTGCCTTTGTGTTTATAATTAGATTATTTATAAAGTTGGTGAAATTTTAGATGAAAAGCAAAATTATAATAAAAGATTTTTTAAGTTTAATAATAAAACTAGCCATTCTTTTTTCTTTTAATGATATACCAATAGAAGTAATGGGCGTAGTTTTTCTGGTTATTGGCTGGGATATTATAAAAGTTATTTATGATTTTAGTACTGTATTTTTAAATGATGATGATTATATTTATTTTAATAAGTTTAAAAAAATGATAGTTAGCGATGTTTTGTTTATTACTTCGATGATTAGTATTTTAATTTATGTGATATATTGGAGCTTTTATATAGGGAATACATTTTCTTATATTTTCGGGGCTTTTATAGCTTTTTTACTGATAAGTTATAATATATATCTTATAAAAACGATGATTAAAGAAATTAAAATAATAAAGAAAAAAGATATAAAAATTCGCACAGGCAAACTTATTAAAAAGTGGCAGCATTATAAATATGAAAAATTCACCTGTAAAATTCAATCAGGCAATGCAGAAATGGAATTCTTTTTACCACAAAGAAGATTTATAACTAAAAATAAGAATATTAAAAAAGGCGAAATATATACATATAAGATTATAATGCTAGATAGAGTATTTGATTTTTTAATTGATATTGAATAAAAAAGATGTCGAAAATTTTATTTTCGACATCTTTTTATTTATAAAATTTTAGATTTATCGTGGCAGGCTTTCATTGCGTTAATAACAGCTGAGCGCATTCCTGTATCTTCTAAGATTTTTACAGCTTCAATTGTTGCACCACCTGGCGAGCAAACATTATCCTTTAGTTTTCCTGGATGTTCGCAAGTTTCCAAAACCATTTTAGCAGAGCCTAAAACAGCTTGTGCTGCAAATTTATAAGCCGACTGCCTACTCATTCCAAGCAAAACAGCGCCGTCTGCCATAGCTTCTATAAACATATAAATATAAGCTGGGCTACTTCCTGAAACAGCCGTTACAGCATCAAATAAATTTTCAGTGATTATTTCAGTTTTTCCAAAGCTTTCTAAAATACTAAGAGCTGTTTTAAATTCATCATCATTAACAAATTCATTTTTGCAAACAGCCGTCATGCCTTCAAGCGCCATAGCAGGGGTATTTGGCATAGTTCTAATAATTTTTGCACTAGGAAAAATCCAACTTTCAAGCTGTTTTAAAGTTTTCCCTGGAGTTATAGAAATAATAATTTTATCTTTTGAAAGAGAAGGAGAAATTTCCCCTAAAACTCCTTCATATAAATGTGGCTTTACTGCAACAAAAATTATATCAGCATTTTTTGCCACTTCTTTATTATCTAAAGTGGTTTTAACATTGTATTTTTCCTTTAAAATTTCAAGTGGCTGAGATGTGATATTTGAAACAATAATATCACTTGCATCTGCCTTTTTTGAAGCTAGTATACCTAAAATCATAGCATAAGCCATATTTCCAGCGCCGATAAATCCAATTTTCATAACAGTAAATCCTTTCGATTATCTATTTAGTATCACTTAAAACCCAAAGCTGTGTAAGAGTTGGGAAGGCTGTGTTTTTAGCTATTATCATAATCTTATCCCCAACTTCGATTGTAGTTGTTCCACGCGGGACAATCATATCATCATCCCTTTGAATAGACACCACAACTACATCCTCAGGAACAGGCATTGCAGCAAGGGTTAATCCTGCAAAAGGGAAGGAGTTTGGAATGATAACTTCGGTTAGCGAAGTTGTGCCAGCGTCAAGGCTCATAACTTGGCGAATTTGCTCAGTTTCAGCCTCTCTTCCTAAAATACTTGCAATATTATCAGTTGTCGATACCACGATATCAATTCCCAATGTTTTCATAACCCCTTTATTCTTAGGGTTGTTAACTCTTGCAATAGTTCTTTTAGCATTAAAAACAAGCTTTGATAATTGGCAGGCAATTAAATTGTTTTCATCAAGCCCAGTAACAGCGATAACACCGTAGGTATTATCAATATTTGCAAGGGATAGTATATCTAAATTTGTGCCATCTCCGTGAATAACCTTTATTCCAAGGGAGTTGGCTATTTTCTTACAAAGCGATTTATCACTCTCAATAACGATAGGCTCGTGCCCAGCTACTAAAAGAGTTTTAGCAAGGTGAAATCCAATTTTGCCCCCACCCACAACACATACTTTCATATAGTTAGTATCCTTTCTATCTATCTATTTCGCATAAAACAAGGCTATCGCCCTCTTTTAACTCAACGTCTTTAGTGTAAAAAGACATTTTTTCGTTTTTATCTAAAATAGCAAATAATCTCATATCTGCATCCTCGCGAACAACCTTTGATGCCATTGCACCTATCATTTTTCCAGTAACAGGCACCTTTTTAAAAACTGTGGTACTTTTTCCAAACTGCATTGTTGTTGGCTCTATATCAAATTTTAAATAAGACATAACGCTGTCAACGGCAATCGAAGTAGGGCATAGAGTTGGGATAGAGAAATGCTCTGCAAAAACATCTTTTCTGGCAGGATCGTATACTCTACATAAAACTTTTTTTACTTTAAATATATTTTGCGCTATCTGGCTAACCATTAAATTAACATTATCATTACTTGTAACAGCTGCTACTGCATCGCAGTTTTCAATTCCAGCACTTTTTAAAACATCAATATCAATTGCAACTCCCGAAACTCTGTGTCCTGAAAAATTTTCAAGCAAGGCAAGGTTTTCTTCATGTTCATCAATTATGGAAACTTCATCTCCAGAGTTTTCTAAAACCTGCGCAAGATAAGTTCCAACTTTTCCAGCGCCAACTATTAGTATGTTCATATATAAATATTCCTTTACATAATTTATTTTATAAAATTTAAAAAATTTAGGCTAATTGGATTATACAACAAAGAATTTTTTTTTACAAGTAGAATTAGTTTATATTCTCTTATATATTATATATACATTATATAAAACAGAAAAAAACAGCCCATAAAATGGTAATATGGAAATATTTAAAAAAAAATAAATTTTTTTCAAAAAAAGTGTTGACAAAGAGTGAATGTGGTGGTATACTAATCTAGCTGACCAAG
>CAZGFY010000039.1:0-13476 GCA_964525015.1 uncultured Oscillospiraceae bacterium | reverse complement strand
GCTAAGTTGAAATTAATTTAATAAAATGATATACTAATTAATAAATATATAATAAAGGAGATATATAATGGGTTACGAATTTAATGCTGAAAAAGTTTGTAATGAATTAATTAATTGGATTAGGGATTATTTTAAACTAGCAGGAGATAATGTTAAGGCTGTTGTTGGGATTTCTGGGGGGAAGGATAGCTCAGTTGTGGCAGCTTTATGCACAAAAGCACTTGGAAAAGATAGGGTAATCGGTGTTATGATGCCTCAAGGCGAGCAGTTTGATATTGATTACAGTAAAAAACTGTGCTCCCATTTAGAAATTAAGAATATAACAATTAATATTAAAGATATAGCAAATGAAACTATAAAAGTTTTAGAATCTGGCTGCAAATCGCTTGGCTATGATAAATTAAACACAATCACGACATTTAATGCTCCAGCTAGAATTAGAATGAGCGTTTTATATGGAGTAGCAGGAACGGTTAATGGAAGAGTGGCAAACACTTGTAATCTATCTGAAGATTGGGTTGGTTATGCAACAAAATTTGGTGATGGCGCAGGAGATTTTTCTTGTCTTATGAACTTAACAGTAGGGGAAGTGAAAGAGATAGGAAGATATCTTAAAGTGCCAAGTGAACTAATTGATAAAACTCCAATCGACGGGCTTTGTGGAATGACAGATGAAGAAAACCTAGGATTTAGTTATAAAGAATTAGATGATTATATACGATTTGGAATTTGCGAAAATGAAGAATTAAAGGCTAAAATAGATATAATGCGAAAAAGAAATATGCATAAACTACTTCCAATGGCAAACTATAATCCACATATAAAAACGGTTGAAGAATTATAAATGTGAAAATTAAGTCAACAATAGTGAACTTTCGTTCATTATTGTTGACTTTTTATTTTTATTATGATATTTTATTAGTGAACAAAAGTTCATTATTTGAAAATAGCTTTGAAAGGATAACTTATGGCTCAAAAATTAAAAGATGAAAAAAGGCAAGCTATCATAAATTCAGCATTAGATTTAATGCTAGAAAACGGAATAGAAAACACTGATATGCGCTCAATTGCTAAAAATGCCAATATAACAACAGGGAATTTATATAGATATTTTAAAAATAAGCAGGAATTAATAGATAGTATATCTATTCCAATGCAAGAAAAACTGCAAGAAAGCGTTAAGAAAAATTCAGCGGGAAAACTCAGGTTTATGATTGATGAAAAAATTGATATACTAGGTGATAAAATAGGAACTGAAAGTATTGATGATATTATTATAAAAACTCTTAGTGACTCATATAAAATAGCAAGTGAAAATCCGAATGTTATGAGAGTTTTAACAAAAAGTAATTATATAAAAACATTAATCAGTGAATGGATAACAAATGCACTTTTAAATAATAAAAAGATAAGCGTTAAAAAATCAATATTAATAAAAACACATATATCATCAGTTGTAAATAGCTTAAATACATTACTAGAACTTGGGATAGATATATCTTATGATGAATTTATGGAAATTGTTGAGTTTTATATTCCATCATTGAATAAAACTTTACTTGAAATATGGGGGAATGAAGATGTTTAAAAAGAATAAGGGGAAAATAGCGATAGCCTTAGTTGTTGTTTTAATAGCTGGCTTTATTGGAATGAGATTTTTAAATCAAACAGAAGAAGTTATCGCCCAAGAAGAAAAAAGTTATAGCGTTGAAGTTTTAACTGCGAGTGTTAGCAATGAAGATAGATATTTAGAGTATTCTGCAATAATAAAAAATAGAGATATGGAAGAAGTTATATTTCCAATAGTTGCGAATATAAAAGAAATATATGTTAGCGAAGGGGAAACTGTTAAAGAAGGGCAACTATTAGTAACTCTTGAAGATGATACAGCAAAAAGGCAGGAAGAAAGTGCGTATCAAGCAATGGTTTCAGCTGAATCAACAATGAATTCTGCAAAATCAAATTTAGATTTAGCACAGCTTCAATATGATAAAGAGCTAGAAGATCAAAAAAATGATAGCCAGTACAAAACTTTAAAAGAGAATTATGATACATCAAAAGAGAATCTTGAAAAAGTGCAATCAGAACTTGATGAAATTAATGCACAAGTAAAGCCTTTAAGTGATGAACTAGCCACTTTAAATAGCGAATTAGAAACTCTTACAAAAGAAAAAACAAACAAAGAATTAGAAATAAGCAAAAAACAAGCAGAACTTGATAAATTAAATGAAGATTTAGCATTAACTCCTGATGATGCAGAATTACAAGCAAAGGCTGATGAAATTCAAGGAGATTTAGATAATTTAAATTTAGAACTTGAAGTTGTAGATAACAATATTTCAGATAAAAATACTGAAGTTTTAGAAAAAGAAACTGAAATAGCAAATCTTGAAACAAGCCTTAATAAGCAAGAGAAAGAAACAGAACTCACACTTGCAACAACAGAAAATGAAACCAATAGAATAGCTTTTCAAGCAAAAGAATCAGAAATGGAAATTCAACTAGCTGCTTCAAAAAATGCAAGAGATACAGCATCTTATACATACGACGGGGCAAAGGCTAGTTATGAATCAGCAAAAACAAATCACGAAACAGCCAAAGATGCCGTTGAAGATTTAAATTATTATGCAAAAACATCAGGCATAATACTCACAATTACACAAAGCGTGGGAGAAGTTGCCACTCCATTAATACCTATTATGGTTGTTGGCACAGATGATTTAGTTGCAGAGTTTGGAGTTTCCCAAGAAGATGTTGCAAAGGTTAAAAAAGGGAACTACTCTTTAGTATCAAGGGGAGATGAAAGCTATTCAGCAGAAGTTGTTTCAGTATCAGTTGTGCCAGATGAAACATCTAGAACATATTTAACACAGGTTTTACTAAATAATAAAGAAGACGATTTTTTAATAGGTGAACTGGTTTCACTAAAGGTTTATACGGGCAATGAAATAGGGGTTTTCCTGCCGATAAATGTTATATTAAATGATGGCGAAGACTATGTTTATATCGTTGAAAATAATAGGGCAGTGAGAAAAAATATTGAAATAGTTGGAATTAGTGATAACTATGTAATGGTGGAAGGGCTTGATTTAGAAGATTTAGTTATCTCCAAGGGAATGAAAAATATTAAAAGTGGATATTTAGTTTCGATTGTATAATAAAAACAGCAAAATTAATTAAAAACAAAGAAAGGAATAGTAAAAATAAATGATAGATAAATTAGTTAAGAATTTAATAGAAAAAAGATTTTTTGTGCTGTTATTATCATTTGCAGTTATAGTTTATGGGCTATATAGCTATTATATGATTCCAAAACAAGAAAACCCTGACACATCAGTGGCAGCAGCTGTTATCACAACAATTTATCCAGGGGCGAGTGCACAGGACGTTGAAAAAAGTGTTACCGATGTTATTGAAGAAGAGATAGATAAGCTAGATTACATTGACTACTATACAAGTTCTAGTTTAAATAGTGCAAGTGTTATAGTTATAATGTATGATGTTGAATACCAAATACAAGACGTTGAAGATGATTTATACAGAGCAATTGAAGAATCAAATACAAAACTTCCAGAGTTATCAGAAAAAAGCGTTATCGAAACAGATGTTGTTAGTAATAATCAGTTTATAATTAGTCTTTCAAATGATAAATACACTTCAAGTGAACTTGTTGAATATGCAGAAGTTGTAAAATCAGCTATTTTAGAAGTTGAAGGAGTTTCATCAGTAACAATAGATGGGCAAAAAGAAAGACAGGTTGTTATCGAAGTTGATAATGAAAAACTTAAAAGCTATGGGATTTCAATTGAAAATATCTTAGGTGTACTTCAAGCGCAAAATCTATCTATCCCATCAGGCAGTATTGAATATGAAGATACAACAATTAACGTTATAACGCCAAGTATGTTTGAGAGTTTACAAGATGTTGAAAATGTGGTTATTTCAGGGTCTAATACATCGCTAAGCTTTGTTAAAATTAAAGATGTTGCAAATGTTTATATCGAAGATGTTGGGGATTATAATTACTATCAAGACGGAAATTCTGCTATTTTATTAACAGGGACAATCGATGAAAGTATAAATGCTGTTAACGTTGGAAAAGATTTAAGAATTGTAATTGAAGAAGTTAAAAATTCACTTCCGAATGATTTAGTTTTTCACGAAACAATGTATGCACCACAGGATATTGAAAATTCAATAAATGATTTCGTTTCAAATTTAATGCAAAGTATTTTACTTATTATAATAGTTGTAATGATAGGTGTTAGACTAAAAAATGCAATTGTTATTTCAGTTGCATTGCCACTTAGTATTTTGTCAACATTTATAGTGATGGATATTTTGAAAATAGAATTTCACTTTATTTCAATAGCAGCATTAATCGTTTCGCTTGGGATATTAGTTGATAATGCAATTGTAATGAGTGAAGCTATTCAGTTTAATTTAAATAAAGGGATAGATAAAGAAGAAAGCATAAAACTTGCTATTAAATCAACTGCTATGCCAGTTTTATCAAGCACATTAACAACTATTGTAACCTTTTCTATAATTTACTTTGTGCCGGGAACAGTTGGGCAAATTGCAGGCACTATTCCAACTGTTGTTATAACTTCGCTAGTTGCGAGTTACTTTGTTGCAATGCTAGTTACACCAGTTTTAGCATATATGTTTTTTGAGCCAGAAAAAGAGGATAAAATACAAAAGGTTAGCAAAATAAAATTACTGATTGATAAATTACTGGATTTTAGCTTAAAACATAAATTAAGCGTTATCATAATGGCTTTTGCAACTCTTGGCGTTTCATTATTATTAGCAATGAGCCTTGGTATGCAATTTTTTCCATCGGCAGATAAGCCAGTTGTATACATAAACTTTGAAGGCGAGGGAATGTCGATTCAATCTTCAGAATATGTGGCAAGCCAGATAAATGAAGTTTTAGATGGGGAAGATGCAATAGAAAACTACACATATGCGGTTGGCAAAGGATTGCCAAGTTTCTTTTTAACAGTTCCAGCAATGACAACAGCACCAAACGTTGGGCAGTATATGCTAGAGCTTGATGAAAATATTATAGATGAAGAATTTGGCAGTAATGAAGAGTTTTCAAGGCAATTGCAAGATGAGCTTAATAAAAATGTTACGAGTGCTATTGCAACTGTTAAAAGTTTAGAATATTCAATTCCATCAGAAGCTACTATTTCCTATTCAGTAAGTGGCGATGCTAGTAAAATCTATGATATAGCCAATCAAATGGTTTTAGCACTTGAGAATATAGAGGGAACAGATAATGTTAAAAACACAATGATACAACCTCAATATGATTATAATATCAATTTAAATAGCGAAACATTATCTTCATACGGCTTATTAAAGTACGATGTTTTAAAACAGGTTAACACAGCTTTAATGGGCGCTAATGCAGGCGTTTATCAAGGGGCTGATGATGATATGGATATAATTTTAAAATCCAATATCAAAACGCTAACTGATTTAAACGATTTATTTATAGTTGGTTCGGTTGCAGATACAAAAGTTAGCTTAAATCAAATAGCAGATATAACCCTAGAGCCAGCAGTGCCTGTTATAGAGCATTATAATGGAGAAAACTTTGTTTATGTGTTAAGCGATGTTTTACCAGGGTATAGCTCGCTTACAATTGAAAATGAACTAAGCGAAGTGTTTATAAATAATCAAGATTTACAAGGGGTAAATATAGAAGGGCTTGGCGAAGTTAAGAATATGATGGACCTAATTTCAAATTTAGGAATAAGCTCGGTGATTGCTGTTATTGTTATTTATATAATTTTAGCAATGCAATTTAAAAATTACAACCTTCCATTTATAGTTCTTTCTAGTATTCCTTTATCTTTAATTGGCTGTGGATTTGGGCTTTGGATATTTAATATGGATATTCAAGTTATGGCTCTATTAGGCCTTGTTAGTTTGTTTGGGATAGTTGTTAACAATGGTATATTATTAGTTGAAGTTATGATAGAAAAAACAAAAGAAGGAAAAGGGGTTGAAGAAGCCTGCAAGCTTGCTGTTAGCGAAAGATATCGACCAATATTTATGTCTAGCATAACAACTTGTATTGGCTTAGTTCCACTTATTTTATCCGGTGATGCAATGAGTGCTCCAATGGCGTCTGTTTTACTATTTGGACTTTTATTTTCAACTATTTTAACAATGGTTGTAGTTCCAACTTTATACGCTTATCAAAATTCTAAAAATAAATCTCTTGAAAAACAAGGGTAATTATTGGTATAATAAAAAAATATACTAATTAAGAAAAGAGGGGTAAAAATGAATTACGAAAAAGCGATACAAAACGTTAAAGAGATTAGTCAGGAACTTGGGTATTTAAAAAATATAAGCGGACTTTTATCTTGGGATCAATGGACCGGAACTCCTGCAGATGGGAAAAGCCATATAAGTACACTTTCAGGATATATGGCAAAAAATATGTCGGAACTTTTAAAGAGTGAAAAAGCTATTAAAACAGCCGAGTTTTTAAAAGACTATAAAGAAGAACTGCCAACTGATATAGAAAAAGCATTAGTAAGAAAATTTTTATCAGAAGTGCTATCTTCAATTAATGTTTCATCAGAAGATAAGCAAAAAAGAGTTGTTTTACTAGGTGCATCAAGAGAAGCGTGGGTAAAAGCAAAAGAAGAAAATAATTATAAAATTTTCAAAGAATCGTTTAAAGAATCATTTGAGCATTGCCTAAAAATCTACAAGGCAACATACCCTGATATGGACACCTTTGAAGGTATGCTACAAATTCAAAGTGAAGGGCTTACAATAAATGAAATCAATAATGAATTTTCAAAACTTCAAAAAGGTATAAAAGAGCTTTTAGAAAAAATTAATAATAGCAAAGTTCAAATTAGAAGTGATTTTTTAGAAAAAGAATTTGATAAAACTCAGCTTGAAAACTTTGTTAGAAAAACTATATACGATATAGGTCTTGATAAAAATAAAAATGCAATGGGACTAGCCCCACACCCTTTTACATCAAGAATAGGGCCAAGAGATGCAAGACTCACTTTAAATTACAAATCATTTTCAGGTGCATTCTTTGCCGGACTTCATGAGTCTGGGCACGCAATGTATGGATATAGAAGTAATGAAGAGATAGTAAAAGCAGGATTATACGGTGGTATTGGTGGTGGATTCCACGAAGCACAAGCAAAATTCTATGAAAATATGGTTGGCAAAAGTCGTGAGTACTGCGAATATATCTTTCCAAAACTAAAAGAAGAGTTTGAACAATTTAAAGATGTAACGGTTGATGAATACTATAAAGCTGTAAATAAAGTACAGCCATCATTAATTAGAACAAGGGCAGACGAAGTTACATATAGTTTACATCCAATTATCCGATTTGAATTAGAGCAGGAATTAATAAAGGGAGAAATCAGCTTTGATGAAATTGTTGATAAATGGAATGATAAATATGAAGAATATTTAGGAATTCGCCCTGAAAATGATGCAGATGGAATTCTTCAAGATATGCACTGGGGAACAGGGTTATATGCATATTTCCAAACTTATACCCTAGGAAATATCTACGACGGACAGATTTTAAATGCAATGGTGAATGATGATAAAGAAATATTTAAAGATATTAAAGAAGGAAAATTTGATAGATTAAATAACTGGCTAACAGATAAAATTCATCAATACGGCGGACTATATACAGAAACAGAAATGCTACAAAAATTAACAGGCGAAAAACTAAACGCGGATTACTTCCTTGCTTACTTAAATAAAAAGTATGGTGAAATATACGAACTTGATTAAATATAAGCTATTAAATAAAAAAGGTGATTTTCTTTTTGAAAATCACCTTTTTAGCATATGAATTTATAATTTTTCCATTAAATTATTACTTACTTACCAGTAGCTGGAAAATATGGGCGAAGTGCTGAGGCTACACCACTAACTGGCATTGTTTGAAGTAAAACTCTACCTGGACCAGTTACAACAGTATTAAAAATGCCTTCTCCACCAAATAGCATATTTTTAACGCCCGGAACAGATTTTACTTCGATTGAACAGGTTTCGTCCATTACAGCTAAATACCCAGTGTCAACAATTATTGATTGCCCAGCTTGCAGTATGTATTCTTCGGCATGGCCATCAATTTCAACGAAAACTGTGCCATTGCCACTAACTTTTTGCATAATAAACCCTTCACCACCAAAAAGGCCAGCTCCAAGCTTTCCACGAAAATGCATTTCTAAATCAACACCAGATGTGCTAGCTAGAAAAGCTGATTTTTGAAGGATTAAAGCCTTATTAGGTGTAACTTCAAAAGCTTTAATTGAACCAGGAAAACTGCTTGCGAAAGCTATTTGACCAGGCCCGTGTTCAGCTGTGTATTTATTTTGAAAAATACTATCCCCTGATAGAGCACGCCCAAACATCTTGCCAAGACCTCCTCCTACTGTTTCCATTTTCATATTAGGTGTCATCCAGCACATAGAGCCACTTTCGTTTATCATATGTTCTCCAGATTCTAAATCGCAGATAACTGCAGGAAGTGTTTCACCAACTATACGGTATTTCATATTAATTTTTCCTTTCTAAATTTATTGTATAGGAAAATTTTACCACATAATATAAATGAATGTCAATTTATTTCAAGTTATGAATTTTTATTTGAATTTTCGATTAATTCTAATACATCTTCTTGTTTCATAGTTAGTAGCATTTGATTTTTAATGATATCTCTTACAACTCCCCGAGTTTGATTATTTATTTTCATAATTTCTTCGAGAGTGTATCTTCCTTTTGGAATTATTCCTATATTAATATTATCGATATTATTAATGTCAGTTAAATCTATTAGCCCAGTTACGCCTGTTTTAGCGCTTGCTTTACTGCCATTATCGCTGTCTGTTTTTTGCTGGGTAAACTTTAATTTTTTATCATCAACTATAAATTTTATATAGTATTTTCCAATAGCTAAATTATTAAATCCATATTGACCTAAAACGCCCTGAAAGTTTGGCGTGGTTGCAGTGTATCTAATTAAATTTTGATTTTCATCATATAAGGTGACTATTACATCATTTAAATATTCTTCATCATTATTAAAATAGCCATCTGCATTGCTATCAAAAAAAGCATAGCCTGATATAGAGCCAGTGTTAGGTTGGCTATCAGCTATCTCAATCCCAACTTTTTCAGGCTCAATAGCCAGTAAATGCTGGATATTATTATTTAAATCTTTATAAGATACATCGGCAGCAAAGGAGTTAAAAGCAATGCTGTTAGTATTTGCCCCAAGTGGAACATTTGCTGTAATGGCGATTTTTAAAGTTTCGCCGGGTGCTATAATTGAATTTTTAGTTTTTACTTTAAAGGATTTTAAAAGGCTTAAATCTTCAAAAATTTCGCTAGTCCAATCATCATCTGTGCCAATAATATTAAAATTAGCACCAAATCTTACAGGATCGGAGCTTTTTGAATAGAATATATCAAATTCAACATTCTCATTTATCGGTAGTATAATCGCAGCCACTTCGCTAATAGCGTAAATAGGGAACTGGCTATTTCGTTTTTCACTTATTTGGATAACTCCTGTATCTCCGATAAATGGAAGTATATCAACGATTTCAATATTTTCTAAATCTGCATTACCGATATTTTTTACGGTGATTAAGTATTCTAAACTGCCACCACTAACAGTTTTTCCAATTAACGGCTCTTCTAAATATTTACTATCAAGTAAACCTTTAACCTTTTTATTAGAAGAAGTTGAAACAAAGTATAAAATAATATTTTTAATTGTATTACTTTTAGCGTAATTTTTTGATATATCAGGATTTTGAGCAATATTGTTTTTATCCTGATATATATCAGTTGTGTTTGGGATAACTCCTGTGCTATTAACTGTGTTTAAAAGTAAAAATGATGTAGTTTCTCCAAGCGAGCCAACTTTAACTTTAATATCAAATGAAATTTTAATATTTGAAAGCTGTTTAAAATTAAATTCATATTCATTTACGAATTCGAATTTTATTAAAGTATCCTTGTTTTCATTAAAGTTTTCGATAATTAAAGCAGGTGGATTTAAAGGGGATATAGATGTAAAAATATCGGTGTAGCTATAATTTTCATTGCCAATATACTCAAATTCTTTGGGCATTAAAAAAGCGAAAATTGGATTGTTTAGCCTTGAATTTCGGCAATTAGCTGAAAATGTTAGCTTAATAGTATCTAAAGGGCGAACAGGATTTGAGTTTACAGAAGAAGAAAAGCTAGGAGATAAAACGCAGTAATTAGCGATTAAGGTTGTTGCGTTTTCAACCTTTTCTAACCTTTGGTTTTCGCCGTCATATTCTAGGTGAATATGATTTACAACAGAAGTATCAGAAACAACTTCTGATTTAACTATTCCTAGTAGCTGTGGAGAAGCTTTGTTTTTAACTCCTATTCCAAGGGTGTTTAAATTCCAAGTAAGGCTTAAAAGATTATCTTCAATTGGAATTATATCTAAAAGATTAATACTGGTATTATTATCCGTGTTAAATGGGCCAAGAGTGCCAAAATTGCCATTAACAGTTGTGTAATCAATAAAATATTCGCTAGATATATTTTGTTTTATAGCTCCAATATTAAATGATCCAGTATTAAATTGATAGTATGAAATTTCCTCAGGTAATTCATTTTTGAAAATAGCATTAGTTAAAATTTGATTTCCAATATTTTCGATGTTTAATCGATAGCAGATGTATTCATTTTGTAAGCTATAATCAGGTGCGTATATTGAAATGGATGCATCATAAATACTGCTATCTAAAGTGATTTCATCAAGCTCTAATATAAATGGCAGATTATTATAGCTAAAATTTGCCTCACTGCTAACTTTTGAGCCGATTTCTAAATTTTCATCTATAACAGCACGATAAATAAATTCATAACGTTGTCCTTTGTATTTTGGAAGGGTAAAAGTTAGATTGTTTTCATTAAAAATCCCTGTTATATCATCCATAGAAGTGTCGGCAAATTTATTTGAAACATCTTTTCCAGTAACGGTGAATGAGCTATCTATTGTAAGTAAATTAGTGCTTTCACAATTTATAACTAAATTTTCAATTTCTGCCCCTAAATCACCGAAGTTTTCAAGAGTTAATTTGTAAAACACAGCACTACCACTAGATGGAGAAGATTTTGGGAGCACAATTTCTCTCGTTATTTCAAACTGTGGAACTAATATAAGTTTAATTTCATCGGAGTTTTGAGATAAAATTTCTTCTTCGTTAATTAGTAGCTGTGCTAAAAGAGTAAAATTAGTTTGATTTATAGCAGTTGATTTAAAAGTAAGTCCAAATCCGATTCTAACAGCGATACCTAAATCTGTTATCTTTTCAAAATCAAAGATGATTTCTTTTCCACCACTAACAATATTTTCGCTAACATTTTTTATAGGCTCTCGCACATCTCCTAAAAATATATTGAAAAAATCAGGGATAAACATTTTAATTTTAGCTGAATTTATATTTCCTTGAATGCCATTAAAACTAGCATTAATCGCATAAATAAAACTATCTTCATAATTGCCACTAGTTTTATCAACGCTTATAAATAAACTTGGCATTGTTGAGATTCTCCTTTTTTATTTTAGTCATCGCAGATAGTATCTTTATCATAATAGCATCTGCATTTTGGATGATGGTTACAATCTTTTTGACAGTGATTATTTTTACAGTGAGGATGTGGTTTGTGATAATCTTTTTCTATTTTTGTGTATATATCAAAGGCTTTAGAAATTTTATTAAGCATAACCCATTCTTTCATAATTAAATTATTAATAGTTGAATTGGTGCTTTTGAATGCTTCAGATATACAATCATCGCAAACATTATGATGATTAATATTTGCTATAATTGCTTGCATTTTTTCTCCTTCGGCATTCATTATATGAGCCATTGCGAGCTCTTCTAATGCAACCGATTCTAAAATTTGAATTAAAGCCTCTTTAATATTTGGTAGTTTATCTCTTTTTGGAACTTCTGGCATACCCATAGGAATACTCTCCTTTTAATTTTATTGTAGTATATATATTACACTACACTACTATAATATAGTATGTTTTAGTATGTTGACACTATTACAAAGCTTTGAATATAGTATTATATTATTTATATTATCTGACGATAATATAAACTTTAGTTTTTCTTTTGGGCGAGAAGTACTGCCCAAAGATTGCATTGCAATCACGCAAAACTACAATAATGTATATTATATATATAAATAATAAAGAGGTGATATGGTGGGCTTGTTTTCAAAATTGTTTGAGGGTAAAAAAAGCGAAGATGTTAAAAATATAGATAATAATTTTTATGATATTATAAATGATTTAAATAATAATGAAAAAACTAAAAAAATTGCAAAGCAATTACAATTTTTGAAAAATGATGAAAATTCTACAAAGGAAGACTATACTTTAATATTAAATAATTTAAATGAAATTGTAAATTTTGAGAAGGAAAAAGCTATATTTAAAAATAAAATTTTAGAGTTAAAAGAAGAATTATATATAGTTAAAAAAGGCATATTTTTAAATGAAGTTAAAGATTTTGAAAATTTTTATTCTGATTTTGAAATTTTAGAAAATGATATTAATTTCTTAGAAAAATTAAGTGAAATATTAAAAACCATTTTTGAAAAAGATGCATTAAATCAGATTTTTTTAGATTACAAAGTTTTGTATTCCTCTTATTTAAAAATAAAAGAGGATAGTGATAATCTGCTATTAGAAGAAACAGAATTCACAAAAGAAGTAGAGAAATTTTCTAGTGCTATAAGTGAGCTTGAAAGAAAATATCGAATTTCAGCTGATTGGGACGGGAAAAAACCAGCTATGATTTCATATAGAAAAAAATTAATTGAAAAAAGAGAAACTTTTTTAAAAAAAGAAGAGGAATTGAATAAAAAAATAGAAGTTATATATTTAACATATAAAGTTTTAAAAGATAAATTTTTAAAAGAAAATGACTACATAGAAGATTTTTTAAAAAAAGAAGAGATGTTTTTTAAAGGAGATAGTAATGAATTGGAGTTAATGAATAAAGTCTACTTAAATTTAAAAGAGGGTATAGATAATATTCAGTAACAAATAAAAAATAAACAGCATAAGATATAGTGTGAGTATCACAAAAAACAAATTTAAAGGAGAACATTACTTATGTCAATGCCTAATATTCCTGATATTAACTCAACTGTTAATATCAACAGAGATGACGCTGTTAATATTATTTTATCTTCAATTGGTATGGAAGAATTATCACTAGCTCATATCCTAAACGCGGAAGCTGAAAAAATTCAATTTGCACTAGGAACACTTGAAACTGCTGAAAGCGCAGCTTCACTTGAAGATATAATGAAAGTTAATAGTTCAGCTAAAAAAATGCTTAGAGATGTTATTAAAAATCAAATGTTAATCGGTATGAAAATGGAAGA
>CAZGFY010000038.1:0-13593 GCA_964525015.1 uncultured Oscillospiraceae bacterium | reverse complement strand
ACGACGACCAACCATTTTAAACAGACCTCTTCTTGAGTGATGATCTTGTTTGTTTGATTTTAAGTGCTCAGTTAAGTGGTTAATTCTTGCTGTTAATAGAGCAACTTGCACTTCTGGAGAACCAGTATCTCCTTCATGAGTTTGGTTAGCTTTGATGATTTCGTTTTTGTTTAACATAATCTTTTCACCTTTCTTTTTTTATTTTCGCCAAAACTCAGCAGAGGGCTGGTGAACTCTTGATTATCAAGACTTTTATCCCTAAACCGATTTTTGGTTACCTAAAGTATTATATCACTTTATCATTTGTTTGTAAAGAAGAAATTTATATTACTTAATGATAATATAAACCATAGTTTTCTTTAATAACTTTTCATTTTGCATTTCTTTGTAGTTTCACACTATGTGTAAAATACAAATAATAGTGTTAGCACTTATTTTCTAAATATTCCTGTGATTTATCAGCAACTGATTTTATCATAGTGGAAAGTTCTTCTAGCGAGTCATATTTTTTAGTTTCTAAAACAAAATTATAAAATTCTAGTTTAATATTTTTTGCATATAAATCCCCTGAAAAATCTTTAATATAGGTTTCACAGGTAACATCCTCTCCCATAACTGTTGGGCGCCTGCTTATTCCAGTAGAAGCTGGATATATTTTATCCCCAATATACACCCCAGTAGTATAAACGCCTTGCTTTGGCATACACATTGTATCTGGATAAACTTGATTTATAGTTGGCGTGCCAATAGTTCTTCCAAGTTTTTTCCCGTGTAACACTTCAAAATCAATAGAGTAGTTTCTACCTAAAAGATTTTTCACCTTTTGCATATCTCCTTTTTCAAGGCATTCTCTTATTAATGAGCTACTAACTATCTCACCGTTTAATTTCACTGTTGGTGCAAGTTTAAAATAAATTCCTTTTTTCTCACATAATTCTTTTAAAACATCTATATTTCCACTTCTATTTTTGCCAAACAAAAAGTTTTCTCCACAAAAAACAGCTTTTGCATTCATTGATTTTATAAGTATATCATCCACAAATTCTTCAGGGGTAAGTGAAGAAAAATCATTAAAATCGGGACAGTAAAATAAATCAACGCCTAAATCATATACTGCTGATACCTTTTGTCTTTTTGATAAAATATCTTTTCCTTTATGATTTAATTTAACAGATTTTGAAAAAGTAAAAACAGCTTTTTTCAAATTATTTTCACTTGCATATTCACACATTGAATTAATTAGTTGTGTGTGAGCTATATGTACCCCATCAAAGTACCCAAGTGCTACTGCATTCTCTTTCTCACTTTTAAAATTTATACTATAAACTTCCTGCATTTATTTCTTCCTTTTCTTTTTCCACAAATAATTTAACAAGAAAAAGCTTTTTCTCTCTAACTTCTCCTACTGCATAAAATTTATCATTGAAATACACTCTATATTGTCCGTCTGGCTTTGAAATACTGCTTCTTGCACCATTTAATAATCTTTTTGCAAGTTCTTTAGTTAAATGAAGTTCTGGTAAATGTTTAAAAACAGTGTCTATTTCAAGCACTAATTCGCCTATTTTATCTTCATCTCGTGCTTTTTGTAAATCTTCTAGTGTAAGGCATTCTTCAATTGAATATCCACAAGCCTTAGTTCTCTCAAGTGCAGTTAAAACAGCCCCACAGCCAAGTTTTTCGCCGATATCTTCAACCAAAGTTCTTATATATGTCCCCTTAGAACATAAAACTTTAATAGTGTATTCATTTTCTATTGAATTTAAAAATTCAATAGAATGAATTGTTACAGTTCTTAATTTTCTCTCAACAGTTATTCCTTGTCTTGCAAGTTTATAAAGTGGTTGCCCATTAACTTTCACTGCCGAATACATTGGTGGGTACTGACCAATTTCACCTAAAAATGAGTTTATCATCTCTAAAACTTCACTTTTAGTAGAGTTAACCTCTCTTGTGTTTATAATCTCACCAGTTATATCTCCAGTATCGGTATTAATTCCAAGCTTAAAAGTTGCGATATATTCTTTATCTTGAACTATCTGCATATCAACAGCCTTAGTCGCTCTTCCTAAAAACAATGGTAAAACTCCAGTAGCCATAGGATCTAGCGTACCAGAATGACCAACCTTTCTTGTTGCAAGTATTCCCCTTGATTTTGCAACAACATCAAAA
Source organism: uncultured Oscillospiraceae bacterium (assembly GCA_964525015.1). GTDB lineage: Bacteria > Bacillota > Clostridia > Oscillospirales > Ruminococcaceae > RGIG3102. The sequence continues at coordinate 11,421 of CAZGFY010000038.1, read as the reverse complement.
CTTGTCCATTCTTTTGGCTTATTCAAAAGAATAATTCCCTCGTAATTTAATTGCATAAAGCCTTCTTCACTTCCTCTAAAATCGTGGTTTTAACATGGTTAATATCGCCTTTTATTTCGCATCCAGCAGCCTTATTGTGCCCACCGCCGCCGAATACACCAGCTATATCACTAGCCGAAACAAAGTTATTTGTTCTAAGAGATAATTTATATCCCTCTTCAGATATTGCTCTTATTGTTATTCCAACTTCAACACCTTCAATACTTCTAGGAATATTAGTTATTCCTTCAATATCAGTTGGAGCTGGATTTAATTCTCTCATTAAATCTTTATCAAGAGTTATAATCGCACATTTACCATCTAGAAAAAACTCTAAATGATTTAAAGCATATTTTTCAATTTCGATAGTTTTCTTGCTTTTTGACATAAAGAATTTATCAACTATCATATTATGCTCAATTCCAATTTCAAAAAGCTCAGTTGCAACCTTGTGAACGTCCCCTTGAACAGATGAAAATTTAAAACAACCTGTGTCAGTTAAAATACCAGTATAACAGCAATTTGCAATAAGCGGAGTTATTTCAATATTCATTTCTTTAATTATATAGTAGATAAGCTGTGCTGTTGCAGGAAGTTTTCCATACAAACAAGTGTTTTTTGCATATCCAGTATTTGTTGGATGATGGTCGATTGATAAATCTATTTTATCACCATATTTTTCATCAACACTACCTAGAAGATGCCTTGTTGCAGTATCAACTGTCACTATAAATTCTGGCTGAAATTCGCCTTTATAAATATCAATTTTCATAAAATCATATCTTGATGAAAATTCATCTTGGCAAAGTACTGCAGCTGTTTTTCCTAAACTTTTTAAAGCATGTAGTAAAGCAGCAGCTGCACTTATAGTATCGCCATCTGGGTTTTTATGTGAAATAATTAGTATGTTGTTTTTTTCTTTTAGTATTTGGGCTGTTTTTTTAATATCTATATTTATAGTCATATTATATTATTTCCCCTTTTGTAACTTAAATTACTTATTCTCTGATTTTATATCTCTTAAAATATCATTAATTTTTTGAGCATAGGCTGTTCCATCATCACGAACAAACACAAATTCAGGACTTCTTCTAATTCTTAATCTTTTTGATAGTTCGCCTCTTATAAACCCTTGGCTTTTATTTAAAGCTTTTATTGCATTATTGCAAGCTTCTTCCCCTTCTAAAACGCTGATGTGCACTTTTGCCGATGTTAAATCAGGAGCAGCCTCAACTCTCATAACTGTTAAAAAGCATTGTAATCTTGGGTCTTTCATTGTTCCGATAATAGAAATTAATTCTTTTTTAATATCTTCGTTTAATCTTTCTTGTTTTGCAGTTGCCATAAACAATTCTCCTTTTCTATAATTAAAAGAGTGAAAAAATCACTCTTTTAATTAATTAGTCTTTGTATTCTTCTATAATATATGATTCAAAGATATCGCCTTCTTTAATATCGCTAAATTTCTCTAAGCCGATACCACATTCGTATCCAGTAGCAACTTCTTTAACGTCGTCTTTAAATCTTTTTAGTGAGTCGATTTCATCTTCTGCTATAACAATGCCATCACGAACAACTCTGATTTTTGCATTTCTTGCAACCTTACCAGTTTTAACATATGAGCCTGCAATTGTGCCGTAGCTAGAAATTTTATAAACACTTCTAACCTCTGCTGTTCCAAGTTCAACTTCTCTGAATTTTGGATCAAGCATACCTTTCATTGCATCTTGAACATCATTAATAGCATCATAGATAACTCTATACATACGAAGTTCGATTCCTTCTTCATCAGCTTCAACTTTTGCGACTGCGTCTGGGCGAACATTAAATCCGATAACAATCGCATTTGATGCAGATGCAAGCATAACATCGCTTTTATTGATTGCACCAACGCCAGCGTGAATTACTTTAACTCTTACTTCTTCATTATTTAGTTTTTCAAGTGATTGCTTAACAGCTTCAGCAGAACCTTGAACGTCAGCTTTAACGATAACTGGAAGTTCTTTCATTTCGCCTTCTGCGATTTGAGAGAACAGATTATCAAGAGTAACTTTTTTATATGAGTTAAATCTTTCTTCTTTAATGCTTGTAGTTCTTTGTGCCGCAAGTTCTCTTGCTAATTTTTCATCTTCAACAGCGTCGAATAAATCGCCAGCAGTTGGAACTTCTGTTAAACCTGTGATTTCAACTGGAGTAGACGGGCCAGCCTCTTCTAAACGCACACCTTTATCATTAGTCATAACACGAACTCTACCAACGGCTGTTCCAGCGATAATAACATCGCCTTTTCTTAGCGTACCATTTTGAACAAGAACAGTTGCAACTGGGCCAAGGCCTTTATCAAGTCTTGCCTCGATAACCGCACCTTTTGCTCTTCTTGCTGGATTTGCTTTAATTTCTGCAACATCGCTAATTAGAGTAATCATTTCTAAAAGTGTATCAATTCCATCACCTGTTTTTGCTGAAATCGGAACAGAAATAACATCTCCACCCCATTCTTCTACAACAAGGCCGTGTTCTGTTAATTCTTGTTTTACTTTATCTGGATTAGCTGTTGGCTTATCCATTTTATTAATAGCTACTATAATTGGAATTTCAGCAGCTTTTGCATGGTTTATAGATTCAATAGTTTGTGGCATAATACCATCATCAGCTGCAACAACTAATATTGCAACGTCGGTAATTTGTGCACCTCTTTGACGCATTGAAGTAAATGCTTCATGTCCTGGTGTATCTAGGAATGTTAGCACTTTATCATTAGCTGTAACTTGGTATGCACCAATATGCTGTGTAATACCACCAGCTTCTCCTGTTGTAACACTTGTTTTACGAATAGCATCAAGTAGTGATGTTTTACCGTGGTCGATATGACCCATAACAACAACAACAGGTGGTCTTTCTTCTGTGTTTTCAGTTGTATCTTCAACTTCTTCAAACAGTCTTTCTTCGATAGTGATAACAACTTCTTTTTCAACTTTTGCGCCTAATTCTTCTGCTATAATTGACGCTGTATCAAAATCAACAATTTGGCTAATTGACGCCATAATTCCAAGACCCATTAATTTTTTAACAACTTCTGATGCTGTAACTTTTAATCTTGTAGCAAGCTCACCAACTGAAATTTCTTCTGGAATTTGCACTTTTAATTGCGCTTTTCTTGCTTTTTCAAGATGTAGTCTTTCTAATTTTTGAGCTTCAGTTTCAACCTTTTTCTTGCTGAACTGATTTTGTTTTTGATTATTTTTATTACCTTTACCAAACTTTTGCTTTCCACCAAAATTAGAATTTTTTCTATTATTATTAAAGTTTTTTGTCTGAGCTAGTTTATCATATTTCTCATTGAATTTATCCATATTAACATTTGATTGACGAGTATCAACTGTAACTGTTACTCTTTCTTGTTTTACTGGTTCATGAGTGTGTTTTGGTTTACTGTGCACTGGCTTTTGAACGATTGTTCCATCAGCTTTTCTAAGTGGCTCATTAGAAACTTTTCTCTCTTCTGGCTTTTTAGTTTGTGCTGGTTTTTGATTATTATCATTTCTCACTGGTTTATTTTCTTTTCTTTGCTCTTGATTTTTATTTTGAGCAGGTTTATTTTCTTTTGGCGCTGAAACTTTTGCCTCTTCTTTTTTAGGCGCTTCTTTTTTCACTTCTGGTTTTTTAGCCTCTATTTTTTCTTCTTTTTTGCCTTTATTAGCTAAATAATCATTCATATTTTCAACGCCTGCTTTATTTGTAAAATGTTCAAATAAAGTGTTCGCCTCGTCTTCTGTTAAAACAGTTGTCTTTTTAAGTTCTTGTTTTTTTAGAACTTGCTCTATTTCACCAAGACTTGTTTTTGAGTCTAGGCTAAAATCATCAATTAAATCTTTGATTTTATATTTTATTACCATCTAATATCTCCTTTATTATTTTATTGCCTTTTTGCATAAATTTGCAAGGTTTTCATCTGTTATAGCAACTATTGCTGTTAATCTATTCAAAACATTTGATATTTCATATTGAGTTAATTCCACTTGATTTACATCTATTATATCTTTTGCAAAAAACTCAACTCGTTTTAATGTTTTTTCGCTTATATCACTGCTTACAAGAAGTAGGTGAACATCACCTTTTAAAACAAGCTCTTTAACATGGTCAAAGCCGTGTGCTACTTTTCCAGCTTTTCTAGCTAGTGATATTGCAAAAACTAATTTATTTTGCATCTTCTATTTCCCCTTGCAACTTTTCATAGATTTCTTCGTCTATTTGCATAGAAAAGGCTCTTTCTATTCTTTTTGCTTTTTTAGCTTTTTTAAAGCAATCTATATTATGACATATATATGCGCCTCGTCCAGCTTTTTTACCTGTTAAATCCATTGATATTTCACCAAGATTGTTTTTAACTACTCTTATTAACTCTTTTTTGTCCTTTGACTCATTACAGCCAAGGCATCTTCTTTGAGGTATTTTTTTCACTGCCATAAATTTTATTCCTTTTTTAAACTAATTTTGTCTTTTAAACAGTTTCTTTATTAAAGTAACCACTTTGTGGATGTATATCTATATTATAGCCAGTTAACCTTGCTGCAAGACGTGCATTTTGTCCTTTATTACCAATAGCTAGTGATAATTGCTCATCTGGAACAGTTACTCTACACGCTTTTGGGTTTTCTGAAAGAATTTCAACGCTTGATACTGCGGCTGGTGATAATGCTGCTGAAATAAATTCAACTGGGTCTTCGCTATATTTTACGATATCAATTTTTTCTCCACCAATTTGATTTATAACTGCATCAATACGGCTTCTTTTTGGACCTATACAAGCACCAATTGCATCAACATTTTCATCTGCTGAAATAACTGCCATTTTTGTTCTTGCGCCTGCTTCACGGCAGATACTTTTAATTTCAACTGTTCCTTCAAATATTTCTGGAACTTCAAGTTCGAACATTCTTTTTACAAATCCGTGATGTGTTCTACTTAGCATAACTTTTGCCATACCCTTTTCAGTCATTATAACATCAACAACAAAAACTTTAATATGTTCGCCTCTTGCAAAATCTTCGCCTGGGATTTGTTCGTCTTTTGGCAGGATGAATTCATTATTTCCAATTTGAATAACTAATGCATTGCTTCTTTCATTTCTTCTTTGCACAACGCCTGTAAGTATTTCTTGGTTTTTGCCTTTCATATCTTCAAAAAGCTGAGCTCTTTCAGCTTCTCTAATACCTTGACGGATAACATTTTTTGCAGCGCCAATTGCGATATAGCCAAACTCTTTCATTTTAAGTGGTATTCCTATTTCAGAGCCAACTTTAATTCTCGCTTTTATTTTTCTTGCATCTTCATAAGCGATTTCTTTGTCTGGGTCTTCCACTTCTTCTACAACTAATTTAACAATAGAAACTGCAAAATTGTATTTCACTGCGTCTGCGATAACGCTTACATTACCTTCTATTCCTAAATCTTTTTCAACAGCTACTTCCATAGCCTTTGTTATTTTTTCTAGTAAAACCTCTTTTTTAATACCCTTTTCTTTTTCAATAACGTCAAGAGCTTCAAAAAATTCCTTATTCATGTCCTTTTTATCCTCCTAAAATAAATCTTTATCATCACATAATTTTACAAAAGATGTATCTTTTAATAAAATTTTCATAACTTCATCTTGGTTTGTTTTAAGGTGTATTTCTCCATCAATAAAATCAACAAGTTCACCCTCAAACTCCCTTTTTTTATCAACTGCGTGAATTAATTTAACTAAAATTATTTCACCAATTTTCTTTTTAAAATGCAATTCTTTAGTTAGTTTTCTGCCAAGACCAGCCGAAGAAACTTCAAAATAGTATCCCTCTTTTATAGGGTCAGCCTCATCGATTAATGGGTCAACTCTTCTTGATAGGTTTTCGCAATCTTCAATGAAAATTCCTTCATCACCATCTTTATCAATAAAAACTCTTAAAAACCATTCCGGTCCTTCCTTTTCAAATCGAACATCCCAAAGAATAAGCCCTAATTCATCACAAACTGGCCTTACAATATCTTCAACAACTTCAATCGCTTTTTTGCCTTTTGCCAAAATACATACCTCCAAATTATTTTATTCTTTATCCAAAACAAAAGAGTGGGATTTCCCACTCTTTCCTCTCGTTTATCTGTTTAACATATATAATATAACATATAATATATAAAAAATCAAGCCTTTTTATTAATTAATATATTATATTGCCCATTCACCATTAGAAAATAGCTGTATTTCTTTTCCATCTTTTGTAATACCTATAATATTCATATCAAATGAGCCTATCATAACGTCGTGATGAATTGAAGAATCATTAACGCCTTTATTTGATAATTCTTCCTTACTCATACTATTTCCACCTACAACTGTTCCAGGGTAGCCTTGGCCGAGTGCGATATGGCAGGATGCATTTTCATCAAATAATGTGTTGTAAAATAAAACATCTTCTTTATTTATTGGGCTTGATTTTGGAACAAGTGCAATTTCGCCTATTCTTTTTGCACCTTTATCAATTGAAAGTATTTCCTTTAAAAATTCTTTTCCTTCTTTTGCATCAAAATCAACAATTTCACCATCAACAAATTTAAACATAAAATCTTTTATAATATTACCACTGTAAACGCAAGGTTTTGTGCCATATACAACGCCATTTACCCTATCTTTATGTGGCGCTGTGAATAATTCTTCTGTTGGCATATTGGGAATAAAAGCAACTCCTGCTTGCGAAAGCTCGCTAACTCCGCCAAACTCATAATCATCAGCTAAACCTATTTCTAAATTTGTTCCATTACTTGAAGTTAAAACTAATTTATCTAAATTCATATTATTTAATAAATCTTTTTTCTCACCTTGTTCTTTTGCATAAGTTTTCCAGTTAGAAATTGCATCACCTTCAACCCTTGAAACTCTAAAAATTGTTTCCCAAAGTTTTTTTACAGCCTCATCTTCTGATAGCTCTGGGAAAACCTTGCTCGCCCAAACTTCTGATGGAACTGCAATTATACACCACTGGATTTTAGATGCCATTGTGTATTCTCTAAATTCTTCCATCGCTTTATTTCTTGCAACAGTTGACTCCCTAATTTTCTGAATATCTATCCCTTTATAAATTTCAGGATTTGAGCTTGATATAGATAAAACCGCTGCCGAGCCTTCTTCTTTTACATAATCCATATATGAATTTAATATCCAAGGCTTTACATCGCAAAGAACCTCTTTACTTGCATTTTCCATATTTATTCTTGCAAGATTTTCATCCGAATAATGAACAACAACTCTTTTTGCGCCTAACTCATATGCTGCCTTTGCACAAAGGCGAGCTAGTGGTGCTGTGTGAATTGGTGCGTTAATAATTAAAGTTTGTCCTTTTTGAATATTAACCCCTGCTCCAACCGCCATTTTAGCGTACTCATTTAATAATTTTTCGTTCATAATCGTTCACTCTCCTTAAAATTTCAATATTTTACAATAAAAACATTATACAGTTTTCTTTATTTTTTTGCAATCTCAATCTTTTCAATCCTTGAAATAACTATAATTTTGTGATATAATAATGAAAAAATAAAACAAAAGGAATGATTATAAATGAAAGCAAGACTACCTAAAAAAAGAGAATTTGTTATCGCAATCGATGAAAACTACGAAAAAGCTGATGAATGCTGGGCAAAACTTCAAGAAATCCTAGACGATTATAAAGCACAAGGCAAAGACACTTATTCAAAAACTTTTATTGAAGATAACGAAGAAAAAGTTAAAGCTCTGCAAGAAATCTATGAATTCACTTACACAATTGAAGAAAAATAATTTTAAAGGCGATTTTATTCGCCTTTTATTTTTTATACTTTTTGCATTTTTTCAAGCTTGATTTTATCATTTTGAATAGTTAGCCTAACTGTATCACCTTTAATAATTCTATCATTTATTATTTCATCACTTATAATACTTTCCACTCTTTTTGATATTTCATTTCGGATATTTCTTGCCCCATACGAAGTTTTAAAGCAGATATTTGCAATATATCTTGCAACCTCTCCTGTGAATTCTAGGTTTATTTCTTGTGCCAATAATACTTTTGATAAATCTTTTAGCATTAGATATGTTATATTACTCATAACATTTATATTTAAAGGCTCGAATTTAATTATATCATCTATTCTACCTATAAATTCAGGAGGGAAATGATTTTTAATCGCACTTTCTAATTTTTCTCTAGTTATCACTAATGCATCTTTATCCTTATTAGAAAATCCTATATCAATATTTTTAGATACTAATTCTTTTGCACCAAGATTTGATGTCATGATTATAATCGTGTTTTTAAAATTTAAAGTTTTCCCCCTTGAAGTAGTTAGCTGTCCATCATCCATTACTTGAAGGAGTAAATTATATAAATCAGGATGTGCTTTTTCTATTTCATCAAATAAAACAACCGAATACGGCCTTAAACTTAATTCTTTTTCAAGTTTTCCTATTTCATCATATCCTATATATCCAGGAGGTGCACCTATTAATTTTTTAACATCATTTTTCTGGCTGTATTCAGTGCAATCTACCCTTATTAAAAATTTACTTGAAGAAAACATAACATCTGCTAAAACCTTACTACATTCTGTTTTCCCAACGCCAGTTGGCCCTAAAAACAAAAAACTCGCTATTGGTTTATTTTCATTTGAAAGACCTACTCTCCATTTTTTTAATGCATTAACCATACTTTTAACCGCTTGCTGCTGACCAAAGATTTTAGTGTTTAATTTGTTTTCTAAACTTGATAAATTTTGTTTTTCCCTTGTTTGTATTTTATACACTGGTATGCCAGTTTGTGTACTGATAGCTTCTTTTATACTATCTTCATTTAAAATCCCACTTCCCATAACTCTTGCCTTAGCACAAGCTTCATCTAGTAAATCAACAGCTTTATCTGGCATATATCTCTCTTGTATATATCTTTGAGAAAGCTTTACTATTAATTCAATTGATTCTTTACTTATCATAAGTTTATGAAAATTTTCGTAATTTGATTTTAAGCCTTCTAAAATTTTAACTACAACCTCACTACTTGGCTCATCAACTAAAACCTTTGAAAACCTTCTTTCTAAAGCTGAATCTTTTTCTATTATTTTTGTATATTCATCGCTAGTTGTTGCCCCAATAATTTGAACTTTACTTCTAGCGAGTGCTGGCTTTAAAATATTAGCTGCATCAATAGCACCTTCTGCCCCTCCAGCAGATGCTATTATATGAATTTCATCTATAAAAAGAATAACATCTTTATCTCCAGAGGCTTCGTCTATTATCGTTTTCATTCTTTCCTCAAAATCACCTCTGTACTTTGTACCAGATAAAACAGCTGCCAAATCTAAGGAATATATTTCTTTATCCCACATTTCTTTTGGCGCTTTTTTAGTTGCAATTAAATTTGCAAGCCCTTCTATTATTGCTGTTTTCCCCACACCAGCTGGTCCTACTAAACAAGGATTGTTTTTCCTTCTTCTTGAAATAACTTCGACTATTCTTAGTATTTCTTTTTCTCTTCCTATGCAAGGATCAAAAGGATTTAACAGTGCAGTTTGAGTTAGATTTTTAGAATATTTTGCAATTGTTTTATATTCTTTTTTAGGTTCTTTTGATATAGTGGGGGTTTTTGCTGTGTAGCAAATTTTTTTCACTTTTTCCTCAAGAAAATAAATATTATCAATATATGAAGAAAGCATTTTATATCCCATACATTCCTTATTATCCAAAACAGATAAGAAAATCTCATTAACCCCTGCTTGAAGTTTTCCACTTCTTGTTGAAATTCTATTTGCACTTCTTAAAGCTTCAACGGCATTTACGCTTAAATCTTCCCCTGTTAAAAAACAATTAACCCCACTTCCTAGCGAATTAATCACTATATTATATAGCCTATTAAAGTTCATTCCATATTCATCTAGTAAATCCGACACATCTGTTTTACCTTGCGAGAGTATTCCTAATAATAAATGCTCTGTTCCTATTGTTATATGTCCAAGTTTTCCTGCTATATCAACAGCTGAATTAATGCTTTTATTCCCACTATCTGAAAAATTTTTAAATTTATACATATCTTATCCTACACCTTTCTAGCTAATCACCTTGATTATTGCCAAAAAACACTTTTGTAAACTAGTGTAAAATAAAAAAACGGATGAAAAATCATCCGTTTAGTTTTAATTATGCGTTTGCTATTGCTGATTCTAAAGCAAGTGCTAATTGGTCAGGACAGCTAGTTGGTCTTGGACCACAAGTGATACCTTTAATTTTTTCAATTGCTTCTTTTGCTGGCATTCCTTTTATTAAAGCGATTACTCCTTTAATATTCCCAGAACATCCCCCAACAACTTCAACATCTTTAACTATGCCATCTTCCACGATAACTTTTGTACTTCTTGCACAAGTGCCTTGATTTACTCTTGAAAATTCCATTTTTTCATCCTCCATTATTTAAGTATATCTTTGCTACATATACTAACAAAAAAATTCTTTTTTTTCAATAGTTTTGTGAGTGTATCACAGTTTTATATTTTTTTATAATTGACATTAAAGAAAAAAGCATATAAAATTATATTAAAAATAAAACAGAAAAAGGATATACTTAATGAAATTTTCATTATTAAAACAGGAATTCAAAGGAGTTGATGTTCCTAAAATTGTTTTTGATAATCTTTTAAGCGCAAAAGAAACCGACTTAAAAGTTATTTTATATATTTTACAAAACAATATAACAGACCCGATTATTATAAGCCGAGAATTAAATTTAAATATGCTAAGCGTTCAATCTAGTATGCTTTTTTGGACAGACTTAAAATTGCTATCTTGTGTTCAGGAAAATACTGAAGTTGAAAAAATCAAAAAACCTAAAATGACAGCTATGGATATAATTAAAATCAAAGAAACCGTACCTGAAATAGGAATATTAATAACTCAAATTCAAAGAATTTTTAGCACAACTTTAAATGAAAAAAACACTGTAAAGTTTATTGAATTATTTTTAAATGATAGTATCCCAATAGATGCAATTATAACACTTGCTTTTTACTATAACGCTATTTATAAACAAAACCCAAGCTATATCGCCAAAGTGATTTCATCAAAAAACAAAAAATACAATTTTACTAGTGCGCAAAAAGCAGAGGAATATATTAATTTAATGGATATTAGGGAAAAAAACCACAAGAAAATCGGAGTGTTATTTTCCTCAAATCCTGATGATTTTAATTCTAGCGAAAAAACGCTAATCAACTCTTGGTTTGAAACTTTAAATATGCCTTTTGAAATGATTGAAAAATCTTATGAAGTGGCTGGGAGTAATGCTGATATTAAATACTGTAATGGTATTTTAAAGAATTGGAATAGAAAAA
>CAZGFY010000037.1:0-13813 GCA_964525015.1 uncultured Oscillospiraceae bacterium | reverse complement strand
ATACTCTTTGCAGGCAAATAAAACTCGAATAAATAATCGTAAGATTATTTATATTTGTGGCAGTAAAATTTCGGTTGTGAATGCGCCGTCTTCGTTGTTTCGGCTTAGGTATCCATCAAGTTTATCCACAACGCTATCTATTCTAACTAGTCCAAATCCGTGATTTTCGCCTTTAGTTGAAGAAAAGATATTTCCAATCTTTGCTTTCTTTTTTACGGCAGTATAGTTAGTAAACGAGATATACAGCTGAGTGTTTTTCATTTCCATATAAATTCTTATTAATCTTTTGTCTTCATCTAATAAAAGGCTTGCTTCTATTGCGTTATCAAATAAATTCCCTAGTATAACGCATAAATCTATTTCGGAAATTTTTAATTTAACAGGGATATTCGCATCAGCTAAAACGTTTATTTTATGTGATTTTGCAAGCGAAATTTTGCTATTTAGAATTGCATCTGTCATTGCATTCCCTGTTTTTATAACAGTGTCTAGCGTGTTTAAATCTTTATCTAATAAATCAAGATAGCTTGAAATAGCATTGATATCCATATTTTGTGCGTGCACTTTCATAACTTGGATATGATTTTTATAATCGTGTCGCCAGCCCCTTATCTGCTTATACATATTCTCAACTTCGCTATAATGAGTTTTTAAAAGTTCGGCTTGGTAAAGTGCTATTTCTTTATCTAATCTTTTTTTAAATAAGGGCATTTTATTCCTTTCTAGCTATTTATTATCGCTTGATTTAACTTTTGATACATTCCCCTTGAAATCGGAATTTCTGCTAAAGAATTTAGCACAACACTGGTTTTAGTAATTTTTTTAATTGCCGAAAGCCTAACTATATATGAGCGTGAAGTTTTAAAAAAGCTATTATCCAGCAATTTTTCTATATCTGTTAGAGTGATTTTCGATGTGTATTCTTCTTTTGCATACACTGTTATATAATTTTTAATCACTTCTATATATTCAATTTGATAAAATGGAATTTTAATATTTCCATCTATTGTTTCTAAAAATAAAAATTTTTCATTATGCTTTAATTTCTCAACTGCCCTATTTAAAGTTTGAAATAGTTTATCAGTATTAACTGGTTTCATTAAATAATGAAGTGCCGAAACTTCGTATCCTTCGATAATATAATCAGAATACCCAGTTATAAACACAATTTGCAGTGTTTCATCTTCTTTCCTAACTTTTTTTGCAAGCTCAACTCCATTAATTTCGCCCATTTCAATATCTAAGAGAAGAATATCAAAGTTTTTTTCTTCTTCATAATGAAATAGAAAACTTTCAGCATTATTAAATTCTTTTATCTTTAAATTATAATTATTCTTTTCTGCCCAATCTTTTAAAAGGGATTTCAAAAAGCTAATTTGATTTATATCATCATCGCAAATTCCAATATTAAACGTCATTTAGTTTTCCTTTACCATTAATTAAAATATATCAATTTCAATTATTATAACATATTAAAAATATAAAAGTAAATAAAAATGATATTACCTAGGTAATATCATTTCTTTTGTATGGCTTTATTTCATCAGTTAAGCCGATTAAATAATCAACGCTCGTGTTGTGGAAAATGGCTAGTTTTTCTAAAATTTCAATCGGAACAACCCTTTCCCCACGTTCATATTTTGAGTAAAGTGATTGGTCGCACATTAGATATTCAGCAATTTGATATTGCTTTAAATCTTTATCTTCTCTTAAATCTTTAATTCTTAATTTCATTTCATCACCCTAGCTCATTATAGTATAGGACTATATGTACTATTGCATTATAGGACTATTTGTCCTATAATGATAAACGAGGTGATAATATGAACGTTACATTTTGTGGGCATAGGGATATTTATAATTTAAATGAAGTTGAAATTTGGCTTAATAAAATTTTAAAAGAGTTAATTATAAGTGGCGAAATCAATTTTTATCTTGGTGGATATGGCGATTTTGATAGGCTATGTAAAAAGGTTTTGTTAAAATATAAAAAAGAATACCCTTATATAAGGATATTCTTAATTGTTCCCTATTTAAATCATAATATGCAAACTAAAGATTTTGATGAAGTGATATATCCAGCTTTAGAAAATACCCCACGAAAATTTGCTATATCAAAAAGGAATGAATATATGATTAATAAATCTGATATCGTGGTTTGCTATATAAAAAATTCATTTGGTGGCGCATATAAATCTTTTCTTTTTGCTAGTAGAAAAAAGAAAATCATTATTAATTATCCCGATACTTCTGAAAAGAACACATAGCTCACAACTGCTACTTCTTCAAATGTTTTCTCATCCAAAACTTCTTCTATCCCAACTATCATAACTGTATTCTCATTTTCGGACTTAACACTTGTTTGAAATATGCCTGCTCCAAAATCGTAAAACTCTAAAACGCCTATATCAGCTGGAAATACAAATTCGCTTGGCTTTTCTTGAAAATTATCATTAATTACCACATTGCCGTCTTGGTAATCTTTAATCACGGTTTTCACAATATTTGTGTATACTGTACTTTTCTCTTCCTGAACTTTTTCAATCTTTCTTTCAGTTTCTTCTGCTCCCTTAGTGCTGTTTTCACTACAAGCAGTAAAACTTAAAACTAATACAAATGCTAATAATAAAGCTTTAATTTTTTTCATCTTAATATTCCCCCTAAAATTTTATGATATAAATTTTTTATAACTATATTATTACATAATTTATATTAATATTATATAGGCTAAACAATTAAGATTTTATTAAGATTAAATATTCTTATTTTTATACTGTTTCACTTCTTTACCCTTATATTTAATTGCTTTTTTAGGGCATTGATTATAGCAAGCAAGGCAGGCACAGCAATTATCTTTAAATACTATCTTTTCATCTATCATTTCAATATTATTCATAGGACAAACTTTTATACACAGCTTACACTTTATACAATCATCGCTAACTGAAAAATCTTTTGCCATAACTGCTAGATTCTTCTTATTATTTTCCCATAATTTATTAGTGAAATTAAAAATATTTTTATTAAAAATTTTCTCTTCTTTTGAATTTATCGAGTCTACAATTTTTTCTATTTTTTCTGGAACTTTTTTGAGTATTGAACTTTGCATTTTTTCACTAGGTACAACAATTGTTGAAAAGCTAACTGGCATCATTATTTTATAAATATTTTTTAATTTTAGTTTATTTTCTTTAAACAATCTTTGTATTAGATACTCACTATTTGCAGAAAATCCTGCAAAAGTAATCACTGTGTAAAACTCAGTGGTATCAAATCCTTTTAATTTTTTTATAAATTCAGCCACTGGAATAGCTGGACCAAAAGAATATAATGGAGTTATTAATATTATTCTTTTGTATTCTTTTAAAAGATTAATATCGATATTTTTAATATAAAAAATATCTCCATCCATTTTTTCCTTTAACCTATTAACTATGTCTTTTCCATTTCCAGATGCTGAAAAATAACAATATGCTGTTTTCATAAAACAAATCTCCTTTTTTAAATTTAACATCTATATTATACCATTTATTAATATAAAAATCCATCAACTCTAAAAGTTGATGGATTTTATTTTTAATATTAGCCTTTATAATCTAGATTACCATAAAGTATTTAAAGTAGCTTCAAAGTTTGCAAGTTCATCTGCAACAACTGCTGAATCTGGAAGAGCTAAAATTTGTTCCATAACTGTTTTAGTTTCTTGATATGCAGGGTCACCACCTGGAACTACTGGAGAAGTATACATACTAGCTGTTGCATCTGCTAGAACAGTTGGCACTAAAGCACCTGATTCTGTGTATTCAGTTGAAGTTAAAGCTGAGTTTCTAACTGGGATATATCCAGTTTGAACGCCCCAGTAAACTTGGCTTTCAGTAGAAGTTAGGTATGATAGGTATAAAAATGCTGCTGTTTGTTGCTCTTGAGTTCCTGTATTGAACATATAAACATCAGTACCTTGTTGGATAGCTGTTTCAGCTGGATATGGAGCAACACCTGTTGTGAAGTTTTCACCTGTTGCATATGTTTCACCAGCAGTTGAGCCGATAAACATACCAACTAATTCATTTTTAAATGGATCTGATAAATATCCATCAGTACCAGCGATTCTTAAACTACCATCTTTAATTCCATCTAAGTAGAAATTAACAGCTTCTGTTGAAACATCACCTGTAACCTCAAACCCTGGCTCAAATGTAATTCCATTGTTTACAAGGTATGTTACATAGTAGTTGTTTAATGAGTCAAAACCAGCACCAACAATGCCTTTAGCATCTGTGATAGCTTTAGCTGTTGTAGCTAATTCTTCCATTGTTGTTGGAGGTGTTAGACCTAGCTCTTCAAATAACTCAACGTTATACCAGATAACTTCTGTTGATTTATTAAATGGCATACCATAGATTTTACCATCATAGTTTACGCCGTTTCTAAATCCTTCAACAAAGTCTGTTTCGTAATCAGCAATACCGATTGTTTCATTAGTGATGTATGGTGCTAAATCTGTTACAAAGCCATCTTGCATAGCATTGTAAACCCAGCCTGGGTATGCTTGAGTGATAGTTGGAAGGCTATCAGGTGATTGCATTGTAGCTGTTAGTTTTTGTGATAATTCGCCATAGCTTGATTGATTTTGAAGAGTTACAGTAATGTTTTTATTTGCTGCCATAAAATCTTCTGTTAGCTTTGTTAGTGCTTCTTCTTGTGCTGCATTCATTGCATGCCAGAATGTGATTTCAACCGGTGCATCGATAGTTGTAACTATTTCACCTGTTGTTTGAGTTTCTTCAGTCGTTGTTTCTTCACTTGATGAACAAGCTGTTAAAAACATCGCTGACGCAAGTGTTAGTGCGATAAGTCTTTTTAGTTTCATAATACTAAAGTCCTCCATTAAATTGTTTGGCCTTTTTCAGGCAGTAATCTATCTCCCGATTCATTATATAGTCTTTCTGGGTGGAAAGAATGAATTGGGACTAATAACTTGGGTTTAATCAAGTTGATTAGTTTAATTAAGTCCTCTGCAAAAGCATGTCCCGAACAAGCAATTTTCTTAACTTCAATATCTTTTTTTGCAAAATTGTCCATAAACGGCTTATAAGCAGGATCTCCTTCGAATAATGGAACAGCATTTGAATGAATATAAATACCTCCATTTTTTAGTTTATCTAATTGTTTTAAAGCATTATCAGATAATTGGAACAGGTATTCTTTTTCATCTCCTGCTAAAACATCAAAACTAATTTCTTTTTCTTTATTTAATCCGTAATCAATTCCGGTTAAATCATAGTAGTATGCATCATAACCAGTAGCCTGTTTTACAACATATGCATAGTATGAATCTAAAACAACCTTCCTTTGTGATGCTTTTATAATTTCTTCTATTCTTTCAATATTAGAAATATAGTAATTAAAAGTTAGCTGTTTATTTTTATTATTTTCTAAAACTTCTTTAATCTCTTCAATTAAGCTAACTTCGCTTTCGTGTGCCTCTTCATGAGTTTCTACATCTTCACCTATATCTCTAAATGAAACGCTTACACCCTCAATTATCAAAACATCCGTTTCAAAGTTTTCCCTGCAAAAATCTAAGCTATTTTGCTTTCTATATCCATGAATACGAATATCACCAGTATAAGTTATTGTTAAATCAGGTGTTTCAATTTTCATACCACAAGAGCCGTAAGCATCATGATCTACTGGCATTAAAGTCACTTTAATTTTTCCAATATTAACGCTTTCATTGTCATCTAATCCGATAACATCTCTTGTGTTATTTTTATGTTCACCATTTCTTGCAAAAAGAAAATCATTATTAATATTTAAAGTATTTAATAAGGATTGTGTTCCTTTTAAGGCATATAATGGTATGCTTTCATCAAGATAGTTTATAACCTTTGAATGATCTAAATGAACATGTGAAAGAAATACAGCTGTATTTTTAAATGTGTTTTCTTTAGATTCATAGCCTTTTAAATCAATTGTTTTATCAAATAAATTATCAACAAACGGCATTAAATTTAAATCAAGTAAGCTTTGCAAATCCGTTGGTTGAACAGGCGCTGCTGGATTATATTCACTACCAAAATCAAAAAAGATATGACTATCTTCATAGATTATTTCAATTATTGTTCCCCCAATAGTGCGAAGACCATTATGGAAGGTTATTTTTGTTTTTTTATCCTTTAACACCACTTTTTACAACTCCTCTTATAATTTGTTTTCTAAATACGAAATATAGTATTAATATTGGCACTATTGTTATAGATGCGGCTGCCATTTGCAAATGAACCTCTGTTCCACTCTCAGTTGCAAATGCAGATAATCCGTTACTTAATAATCGCATTTCTGTATTATTTGTAACAAGTATTGGCCATAAGAATGAATTCCAGCCACCTATAAAGCTTAATAGACCAACTGTGAATAATGCTGGCTTTGATATTGGAAATAGAATTCTAATAATAAATTCTAAATCGCTACATCCATCAACTTTTGCCGCTTTATAATATGAAATTGGAATACTTGTTATATATTCTTTTAGATAAAATATATAGAAAATACTCGCGAGATGCGGGATAATTAAAGCTGTGTAAGTATCGATTAAATCTAATTGAATAATTGTTTGATAATTTGTAAAAACCATAACTTCATATGGAACCATCATTAATGAAATTAAAAATAGTAATAATAAATTTTTGCCTTTGAAATTTAATTTAACAAATGCAAATGCTGCAAGAAGTGAAGTTACAATTGTGCCGATAGTTGAAAGAGAAGAAACAATTATTGTATTAATAAAATATCTGAAAAATGGTGCTTGCTCTAGCGCTTGAGCATAGTTTTTAAAATTAAGCGTTTCTGGGATAAATGTTGGTGGGATACTAGTAGCCTCTGATAAAGTCATCAAACTTGCAAGTATCATATAAACAAAAGGGAAAACTGTTATAATTGCCATTATTAAAACAAATACTTTAATGAAAAACACTGCTATTTTTTGCATACTATCCCCCCTTATCTTGAAATTCTTTTTAGAATATAATTTTGAATTAGCGTAAATGTTAATATTAAAAAGAATAATATAACAGCTGCCGCCATACCCTGACCATATCTATTTTGAACATAGAACTTATTAAACACATAGAACACTGCTGTAATCGCACTTTCAGCTATACCAGGCTGTCCTTTAAATAATGCATAAACTTGTCCGTAAACTTTAAATGAATTAATAAAATTCACTATTAATAAAAACGTTGTAATCGGAAGAAGTTGAGGAAGAGTAATTTTAAAAAATTGCTCTGTTTTACTAGCACCAAACATATCTGCAACCTTATAATAGTCTGTGTTTATATTTCTAAGACCTGATAATAAAATAATAATATTAAAAGCAAGCCCTGACCATATACCAAATATTATAAGCGTTACCATACTCATATGTGGATTATCTAAAAAATCAATCGGCTGAACATTAAATAAACTTAGCATAGCATTAATAAGACCGTAATGACCATTAAATAAAAACCTAAACACAACACCAATCGCAATTATACTAGTTAAATATGGAATAAAAAATATTGTTTCAAACAATTGTTTTCTTTTAATATAATCAAATATTGTTATCGCAATTACCATTGAAATAATTAATGATACTGGCACCACAACAAATGAATAAATCGTTGTGTTAACAATAGCATCGTGGAATTTCGGGTCGTTTAAAACGACAGTGAAATTTGCAAGTCCTGCAAATTCAGGATTATTAATAGTCCCTTTTTGTAAAGAAAGCAAAAATGCTCTATATAATGGATAAACATTAAATACAGCTATAACTACAAGTGCAGGAGCTAAAAACAGCCATGCCTTTGGAGAAGTTTCTGCTTTGTATTTAAACAAATTCTTCATTAGTATAACCTCGTTCCATCTTCATTAAAGATATAAATTCCTGCAAGATTAATTTTAAAACTTTCTTTTTCACCATTAGTATTTGTTTTAACTGTATCCGTAACAGATTTTGCAAAAACTCCGTTTGCTTTAAAATTCAAAATACAATCCTTACCAATTAACTCTTTTGAATCTATCTTAACTGTAAAATCAGGGTTTTCATCTGAAAGCTCAAAATATTCAGGACGAACACCAACAATTAATTTATCTCCTATTAAATCACCTTTTATTCTTTCTTTAACAAGATTATCTAAATTAATATTAAAATCATCGCCTTTTAATAAATTCCCTTCTTTTTTCATCTCAAAAATATTGATAACTGGATTTCCCATAAATTTTGCAACGAATAAGTTTGCTGGCTCAAAATATAAGTTTTGAGGAACATCTGATTGCTGAACCACACCTTTATCCATTAAAATTATCTGATCACTTATTGATAAAGCCTCTTCTTGGTCGTGTGTTACAAATATAGTTGTTATTCCAATTTCTTTAACTAATCTTCTTATTTCTTCTCTAATTTTTAAACGCAGGCGTGCATCTAAATTACTTAATGGCTCATCTAAAAGTAGAACTTTCGGATTTTGAACTAAAGCTCTAGTAATCGCAACCCTTTGCTGCTGTCCACCAGACATTTCCCCTGGTTTTTTATCTGCAAGCTCTTCAATACTAGTTATCTTCATATATTCTCTAGCCGCTTTTTCTGCCTCATTTTTTTTAATTTTATTAGCCCCAACAGTCAATGGAAACATAATATTTTCTAAAACTGTCATATGTGGGTATAGTGCATAGTTTTGAAAAACAATACCGATATTTCTATCTTTTGGATGCTTATTAATAACAGATTCATCCTCAAATAAAATATCACCTTCCGTTGGATCTAAAAGGCCAGCAACAAGATTTAATATCGTTGTTTTGCCACATCCACTAGGCCCTAAAAGGCAAACCAAATCTCCTTTTTTCACTTCAAGGTTAATGCTTTTTAACGCCTCGTATTTATTATCATAAACCTTGCGTAAATTTTCTACTCTAATCATAAATGATCATTCCTTCCTTTAATAAAACCTTTATTTTATTACTTTATAATTTGATTTAACTTTTATATCTATAACATCTTTAGTTTGAATGTAGTTTAATATTATTTCTTGAGAATCATCGCCATATTCTCTTAAAATCTTGCAATCTTTATAAAAAGGATATCCACCTGTTCCCGTTGCCCTGTAACTAGATGTTGCTAGTGAGTATTTCTTATCTTCTGGCATTTCTTCTCCGTTAATTTTCATACTAACAACTCTTTCTCCAAGAGGTTTTGTTATATCGAATTCATAGCTAAAACCAGCAAAAAAATCATAATTGTAGTGTTCAACTTTAGGAATTAAAAACCTATCTGAAATAACTATTTTATTATCTTTAATATCAAAGTATTCAGCACATCTTTCAAGTGCCTTTTTTATTATTTCTCTTGTAACTTCTAACACTACGATAGTATTAGAATAAGGAAAAGCCACCAAAACATCTCTTATAGTAACTTCTTTTTTAAATCCAATTATTGTATTCGATAGTCCTACACAAGCAAAATCCGCCTTACTGTACTCTAGTACAATTTGGTTTACTAAATCAGCCATTCTAGAGCCGTTTAAAGCAAGCACTTCCTTTTCTAATGGCAAAATTTCTTCGCTCAATGCACCAATTTTAATATCTAAATAATCCTGCACCTTATCTTGTAATCCTTTTAATTGGTTATAAACTGTTTTTTCTGCATTAGCTGTAACTTTTTTAATCTCGCCTGTTATTGTTTTTTTATTATCAGCAGTAACTTCTATTTCTATAAAAGCATATTGATTAACATTTGCAGATGTTTGAATTGTTTTTGTATTATGAACATCTGTTAAATTAGTTGGACTGTGCTGATGTGCTGTTAATAGTAAATCAAAATCTAAGTTTTCCAAGATTTTATACCCTATGTTTTCTTTTCCAGAAGAATATTTCCCACCAGTTTTTAAATCTGCCTCATATCCGCCGTGATAAATACAAATTGATATATCGCACTTATCTTTCATTTCTAAAAGAGCTAGTTTTGCACTCTCAAATGCATCTTTAAACTCTAAATCTTTTATATTATCAGGATTTTCCCAAACTGTTATATAATCAGTTACTATGCCTGTTATACCAACTTTTAACCCATTTTCCATCTTTTTTATTTCATATGGGACTATATTTAATCTATTAGTTTTATCCTTTAAATTTGCTATAACACATTTCGCATTCATAGATGAGATGTATTTATTTAATGCATCATATCCATTATTAAAATCGTGATTACCTAATGTGTAGTAGTCGTATCCACCTTGGTTAAAGGCTTTAGAAATTTCACATTCACCGAGTTCCTTCCACATAAAATTAACAAATGGTGAACCTTGTATTGTATCTCCGCCATCTATTATCAATGTGTTTTTGTCTTTTTCAAATTCGCTTATAGCAGACAAAACACCCATAGGAAACTCATCTCTACTTTGATAATTTGTAGGATAAATATATCCATGAGTGTCTGAGGTATAATATATTTTCAACTTTTTATTCACAACATTCTCCTTCGTGATTTACGATTTGTGATAGTTTTGTTTATAAGCTATGTAATTAGTAAGCTTATTTGCTATTATTATATATTGTTTGTCGCTTTATTTCAATACTATACACCATTTTGTAATAAATAAACTGTTTTTTTTACAAGCAATTTACATTCTATTAATGTTTTATATTATCTACACATTTTTTTAAAAATTGACTTTGTTTTTATTATATAGTAAAATTAATTTTAAAACATAAAGATTACTGATAAATAAAGGACAACCTAATTATGAAACGTAAAGATGAGCGTGATATACTATTTGCAAGGCATAGCTATAAAAAAGGCACACCTATGTATGATGATTACTATAAAAGAAACCCCGACAAACTTTCTTTTGATGAGAAAATGAGAGAAAAATCTTTTATGGGTGATGAAAACTCTGCAATGTTTAACCCTTTGATTTCTCCAATACCAGTTTCAGTATTTGATTTTTTAGCCGATATTAAACCTTTTTCTCAAGGTGAAGTTAATTTAAATAAAACTAATGGAACCAAAGATGAGTTTACCAATATTTTAAAAGGAATTGCAACTTATTATGGAGCAAAACACGTTTCCATAATAAAGCTAAAAGAAGAGGATTATTATTCTCATAAAGCCCGCCCTGCTAATGAGTACTCAAAAGAAGTTGAACCTATTTATAAATATGGTATTTGCTTTAGCGTGGAAATGAGTGAAGATTTAATAGATACTGCACCAAATGTTCCTCAATCTATAGCTACTACTAAAGGATATGTCGATACTGCTATTATTGGCATGGTATTATCATATTATATTAGAAATCTTGGGTATGAAGCTAGAAATAATATGGATGGAAACTATATATTTCCTTTAGTTAATATTTTTGATAGAACTAATTTTGGAGAAATAGGCCTAAATGGGCTAATTATTTCAAAAGAATATGGGCCTCGTATGCGTCTTGGAATTGTTAGTACTAACATCCCTTTAATTGAAGATGAAAACGAGAATTTATATATAAAAGAATTCTGCAAAATCTGTGCTCGCTGTAAAAACACCTGCCCACCTAGAGCAATCGGAGAAACTTTTGATGAATTTAGAGATGAGATGTGTATTTCAATGTGGCAGCATTTTGGCTCTGATTGTGGAATTTGTATCTCTATTTGCCCTTTTTCGCATAATCTACCAAGCGAATTAACAGCTGATTTATCTACTAAAGAAAATAGAGAAAAATTAAGAGATTATTGCAATGTAAAATTTCCACACTCAAAACGAGTTATGAGGAAAGATTTCCCTGATTGGATTGATATTGCATATAAAAAATAAACGAATAAAAACGACGATTTTCCGAATTAAGGAAAATCGTCGTTTGTTTTTTAATTAAAATATTGAAAACTGGATAATAACGGAAACAAATACGATTGCAACTGTTGAAAGCAGTTTAATTAATATGTTAATAGCAGGGCCAGATGTGTCTTTAAATGGATCGCCTACTGTATCACCAACAACTGCTGCTTTATGTTCAGGAGAGCCTTTACCACCAGTAGCTTCGATATGTTTTTTAGCATTATCCCAAGCCCCACCAGCATTTGACATCATAACAGCTAAAGTAAATCCTGTCATAGTTGCACCAGCTAGCATACCTGCAACCCCGTTTACGCCAAGGAATAAACCAACGATTAATGGTGCTGCAACAGCAATAACTGATGGAACAATCATTTCTTTTAAAGCAGCTCTTGTACATAAGTCTACACAAGAAGCATAGTCTGGTTTACCAGTACCTTCCATAATACCTGGGATTTCTTTAAATTGTCTTCTAACTTCAACAACTATTGATTGAGCTGATTTACCAACTGCTTCCATTGTGAATGCTGAGAATAAGAAAGGTAGCATACAACCTATTAATAAACCGATAAGAACTGTTGGGTTTGTTAATGATAAAGTAACATCCACAGTTGGATCGATAACTTGAACTTCTTGAACAAATGCCACAACTAATGCAAGCGCTGTTAAAGCAGCTGAACCAATAGCAAAGCCTTTACCCGTAGCAGCTGTTGTATTACCTAGTGAATCAAGAGCGTCTGTTCTTTCACGAACTTCTTCTCCAAGTCCAGCCATTTCAGCAATACCGCCAGCATTATCAGCAACTGGGCCGTAAGCGTCTGTTGCAAGAGTTATGCCAAGTGTTGAAAGCATACCAACAGCTGATATACCAACACCGTATAAACCTTGCGCGAAAACTTCCATACCACCAGCAGCTACGAATGAAACCATAACTGAAACTGAAACAATTATCGCAGGAAGGAATGTTGAAAGCATACCTAGTGATAAACCACCAATAATTACAGTAGCAGAACCAGTAACACCTGTTTTTGCTAAATTTTGAGTTGGTTTATATGTATCTGAAGTGTAGTATTCTGTAAAGTGTCCGATTAAATTACCAGCTATAAGCCCTGAAACAATAGCGATAAAAACGCCAACTGCTGCTTCTGGGAGAATATAATCTGTTAAAAACCAAGCCCCAACGAAAACGATAGCTGTTGAAACATATGTACCTTTTCTTAAAGCTTTTAATAGTTCTTTTTGTTCTAGTGAATCACCAGTTTTAACAAAGAATGAACCAATGATTGATGCAAATACACCAAGTGCTGCAAGTAGCATTGGTAATTGCATACCAGCTAATCCGTAGCCAGCTGAAACAGCAAGTGCAACTGCTGAAACTCTAGCACCAAAGTATGATTCGTATAAGTCTGCACCCATACCAGCAACGTCGCCAACGTTATCGCCAACATTATCAGCAATAACAGCTGGGTTTCTAGCATCATCTTCTGGAATACCAGCTTCAACTTTACCTACTAAATCTGCACCAACGTCGGCAGCTTTTGTGAATATACCACCGCCAACACGAGCAAACAATGCCATTGAAGATGCACCCATACCAAATGTTAATAGTGAAGATGCAACCATTTGAATATTATCTGGTCCGTGTACATACATTAAAATGTAATACCAAACCGTTAGGTCTAATAAACCTAATCCAACCACAACAAATCCCATTACTGAACCCGCTGAAAAAGCAACTTTTAAACCTTCATTAAGGCTTTCTTTAGCTGCCCAAGCTGTTCTAGCGTTTGAAGATGTTGCAATCTTCATCCCAAAAAATCCAGCAAGGGCTGAGAACACACCACCAGTTACAAATGCGAATGGTAGCATAATATCCATAAACCCTGCCATGCTAAGACCTAGTAAAATAACAAACATAACAGCAAAGAATACTCCAACTGTTTTGTATTGTCTTTTTAGGTA
>CAZGFY010000036.1:0-14184 GCA_964525015.1 uncultured Oscillospiraceae bacterium | reverse complement strand
CTTTTTTATATACACTTGGTAAATCTTGACACAAGAATATATATCTAATATAATGAAAATATAATGATTTAGATTGAAAAATTATTTTTATTAAAGAGGAGTATATTATGGTAGATAATAAAGTAAGGCTTAAAAACGGATTAGAGTTAACGATATCAAAAGCAAAAAAAGAAGATGCTGCTGATATTATTGAATATTTGAAATTGATTGGTGGCGAGAGTGATAATCTTTTATTTGGTGCAAATGAATTTGATATGAGTGTAGCTGATGAAGAAAATATGATAGAAAACTTTTCTAAATCAACAACATCAGCAATTTTAGTTGGAAAAATTAATGGTGAAATAGTAAGTATAACAACTTTGATGTCACCACGAAGAGAAAGGATAGCACATCAATCTGAAATTGCTATCTCAGTTAAGAAAAAATATTGGAATAATGGAATAGCGACACATATGATGAATAAAGCAATATCATTTGCGAAACAAAATGGTGTAACGACATTAATACATTTAAGGGTTAAGGAAGATAATACTAATGCAATTTATCTATATGAAAAACTTGGCTTTGAAAGAATTGGAGTGTATAAAAAGTTTTTTAAAATAGAAGATAAATACTATGATAATGTTTTAATGAATTTGTATTTGTAGCTAGGTTTTAGTAGCATTTATTATACAAGGGGAATATATGAAAAAGAAAAATATAATGGTGATATTTATAACTATATTGATTGCTTTTTTTGCATGGGCTTATTCGGTTGGGTATGTTCCTGTAATAGGTGATATTATCGCAACACAAAAAATTAATGATTATATAAAAGAAGTTTATCAAATTGAAGAAAATATAGATGTTGGATATGATTTTTATAATATGGGAAATTATAATGCAGATGGATACTTATATGATTTAAATAATAATAGGATAATAGATATCAATCTTTATGAAAACGAAGGTGCTGAAACGCCATATAAACAAGACTATCAAAAAATAATAGATGAATTAGAAGAAGGTGTTGAGTTTAAAGATTACTACATATCTTGCGAAATTGACGCTGATGATTATTCCAATAAATATTATAAATTAGTTGTGTATGATTTAAGTAATAATAATATTTTATCAAAAGAAGAAAGCTTAGAAGTGCCAGCTAAGATAGTTTATCAGTTTATGAATTCGATGGAAATCCAATATAACTTCACTTCAGTGAATATACTATATAGCGATAATAATGGAGAAAAACAAATTATAATAAACGGAGATACACTAATAACTGAAGAAATGCTTATTCAAAATACAAAATAGTTAATGATTTAAGAGCATTTTGATGAATTAAAAAGTAAAATACTTAGCTTTGATGACATAAATATTACAAATTGAGTGATAATATTGATAAAAATGTTTTAATACAGTATAATTTACAAACACTAGAGATGGTGAAATAAATTAAAAATATAGTTTGAAAAATTCAAACTTAGAGAAAGGTATGATATAAAATGAAAAAAATATTATCACTTATGTTATCAGCAATTTTAATGATGAGCGTTGTAACAGCTTGCTCAAGTGAAGAGGAAGCAAAGGTTTATACAAATGAAGAGCTAGTTGCAATTAACACTCAAGCCCTTGGTGAAATAGCAGAATATGTTCCAGCAGTTGATATGAATACAGGTGTAGCTACAGCATTTCTGTTTAATGAAGCAGGGCTAGGTTTTGATTCAGCAAACTATTTAGCAGGTTCATTCTCAATTTCTGAAATAATGACGCAAGCACATGCCGTTATCCTAGTTCAGCCAGCTGAAGGCATGGAAGAAACAGTGTTAGCTGATTTAAATGAATTCAAAGAATACAGAGTAAATCAATTTGCAGGATATTTACCAGACCAAGTGGCTATAACAGAAGCAACAATAATCGAAACATTAGATAATGGAGTTATAGCTTTAGTTATGACAGAAAATGCAACAGATATACTAGATGGTATTAAAACAGCATTTGCAGACACAGCTGAATAATTAAAAAATTAAAGGAGGGCTTTACCCTCCTTTTTAGTATTTATATATAGATTTTTTTAATTGCATAAGTTTTTCTATTCTTTCATCAAATTTTTCATAGTATATTTTATTTAAATCATAGTCGAAATAAAAGGGTGAAAGGCTGATGTATCGTAATTTTGAATAAAAAGCATATGGTTTTTTTATATTATATCTATCATCTAATATTATATATACATTGCCTTGCTTACTGTAAAAATTTAGTAGCTTATCAAAAATATAGTGACTACAAGGGCCAAAATCGTCCTTTATATAAATGTGTTTTTCATTGGTTTTAATTATTTTATAAAAAATAGCATCACATTTATTGTAAAAAAATAAATTCTCATAGTAAGAATAAATGTAATCATTGATTATTTTTAAATTTTTAATAAAATCACCCCCGTTTAAATTAGTATATGAGTAAACATTAAAAAATGTGAATTTGTGCAATTTTTATATAAAAGATATTTTAAAGCTTTACATATTTATCTAAAAAAAGTAAAATAGTGCAAAATTCGTGTATTTTAATTTTAACACTTGTAAAATTGCTATATATAAGGTATGATATATAGGTAAAAAAGAATTATAAATGGGGGATTTAACTAATGGCTAAAATTCTAGTTGAAACATCTGCAAGACACATTCACTTAACTCAAGAACACGTTGACATTCTATTCGGACAAGGTCACCAGCTAACTCATAAAAAAGATTTATCACAACCAGGACAATTTGCTTGTGAAGAAAGAGTTACAGTTGTAGGACCAAAAAAAGAACTAGCAAACGTATCTATCCTAGGACCTGTTAGAACAGCTACACAAGTAGAACTTTCAGGAACAGACGCACGTTCAATCGGACTACCAGTTGTGATTAGAGAATCAGGCGATTTAGCTGGTTCTGCTGGATGTAAATTAGTAGGACCTAAAGGCGAAGTTGAAATTGCTGAAGGTGTTATTGTTGCAAAAAGACACATTCATATCACTCCTGAAGATGCTCAAAGCTTTGGCGTTTCAGATAAAGAAATCGTAAAAGTTAAGATTAAATCTGAAGATAGAAGCTTAATTTTTGATGATGTAGTTATCAGAGTTAGCGCATCATACGCAACAGCTATGCACATCGATACTGATGAAGCAAATGCTTGTGGTGGCGTAAACGAAGGCGATATTGTTAAATAATATAGTTTTATTAAGGGAGTCTTGTTGACTCCTTTAATTTTCTCTTGAAATATTTTTAGATATATGGTATAATATCGTAGTTTGATAAAGACAGTGCTAAAAGGCATTATTAGATATACAAAGAGAGCCGTACGAGGGTCTGCTGTGAACCATGTCAGATGGGAGACCAAGCAGCATTAAGCAGATTTGGCTCTGCGATACATCAGCTCTCTTTGTATATGTGCTAATGCACTACACACAGAGTGTAGCGCCAAAATAGGTGATAGCCTGTCTTTTTTTGTAAAGGAGTGATTTTTTTGCATACTGCATTGTATAGAAAATTTAGACCCAAAACTTTTTTTGAAGTAGTTGGGCAAAAATATGTTGTGGCTGCTTTGAAAAATCAAATTTCAAACGGAAAAATAGGTCACGCTTTTTTATTTACGGGAACTAGGGGTACAGGTAAAACTAGCTGTGCAAAGATATTTGCAAAAGCTATAAACTGTCAAAACCCTCAAAATGGCGAGCCCTGCCTTGAATGTGATATATGCCTTGGTATAGAAAATGAAACAATATATGATGTAACTGAAATGGATGCTGCATCTAATAACTCAGTTGAAGATATTAGAGATTTACTAGAAGAAGTTATGTATCTTCCAGTTATGGCAAAATATAGAGTTTATATAATAGATGAGGTTCATATGCTTTCAACAGCAGCCTTTAATGCCTTATTAAAAACTCTAGAAGAGCCACCAGCACACGTTGTTTTTATATTAGCTACAACTGAGATACACAAAGTTCCAGCAACTATTTTATCAAGATGCCAAAAATATGATTTTAATAAATTAACAGTTGGTGAAATAGGCGATAATTTAATGCAGATTGCTGAAAATGAAAATATTAATTTAACATTTGGGGCAGCTAAAATGATAGCCTCACTTGCAGATGGGGCAATGCGTGATGGGCTTTCAATATTAGAAACTTGTATAGCATCATCAAATGATGTTAATGAAGATGTAGTTTCGAATATAGCAGGAATTTCAAAAGATGATGAAATATTTAATCTTTCAAAAGAATTAATCAATAAAGATTTAGCATCTTCTTTAAAATATCTTTTAGAAATTGAGCAAAAAAGCATAGACTTAAAAAGACTTTGTGAAGAGTTAATAACTCATTTTAGAAATCTTTTGCTTGCTGGAATTGATAAAACTTCAGGAGAGCTTTTAAATATATCCGATGAAAAATTTGAAAAATTAAAAGAACAATCTAAAACTTCCAATACTGCATTTATTTCATTTGCTTTATCAAAATTAACTAATTGTTTAGAAGAAATTTCAAAGGGACAAAACTCTAAGATTGCAATGGATATAGCACTTTTTAATATTTGTAGTATTCAAGATATAGTACCAATACCAGTACCAGTGTATCAAAACACACAAACTATATCACCAGAAGTAAATAATACAGTAATTGCAGTAAAAAAAGAAAACACTAAAAATCAAGTTAATGAAACCTCAGCTACAATAGAAAAAACAGCTAAAATATATGAAAAAAAACCAGTTGATAATTTGCAAGAAGAAAAGCCGATTGAATTTATATACTGGAAAGATGTTATATCTTCTATTCAAAAAACAGATATTCCACTTTATCATTTTATAAAAGATTCAAAAGGTTGGCTATATAAAAATGTTGTGTATATTCAAGGAAGTGAAGGGCTGAATAACTATATTAGAACTAATAAAGAAGTTGCAGGCGAAGTTAAAAAATGTATTTTAGAATCTTGTGGAGTTAGCTATAATATAGGCGGATATAAAAATATTCAAAATTTAATAGAGCCACCAAAAGCGGATAAACTAGAACAGATATTAGCACTTGAAAATAATGGTGTTAAAATAAATATTAATGATTAATAAGGAGATAATATAATGAAAGCAAGACTACCAAAAGGAATGGGCGGCGGAGCTCAAAATATGAACCAAATTATAAGACAAGCACAACAAATGCAAGATGAAATGAAAGTTATGCAAGAAAAACTTGATGCAACTGAATACGAAGGAAACAGTGGTTCTGGACTTGTTAAAGCAGTTGTAACGGGTAAAAACGATGTTGTAAAACTAACTATCGACCCTTCAGCTGTTGATATGGAAGATTTAGAAATGCTTGAAGATTTAGTTTGTGCTGCTGTAAATGATGCAATTTCAAAAGCAAAACTTGAAAATGAAACAGAAATGAATAAAATCACAAACGGACTAAATGTTCCAGGAATGATGTAATTATGAAATCAAGCACTAATCCATTAGAAAAGCTGATTGAAAGCTTCCAAAAATTAAATGGCGTTGGTAAAAAAGGTGCCACTAGAATGGCATATCAAGTTTTGTCTATGGATGAAAAGGATGCAATTGAGTTTTCAAATGCAATTCTTTCTGTTCATAAAGAGATTAAAAGATGTAAAGTTTGTCAAAATTTTACTGAAAAAGAAGTGTGTGATATCTGCTCTTCAAAAATGAGAGAAAAGAATATAGTATGTGTAGTGGAAAGCCCAAGAGATATTCAAACCTTTGAAAAAACAAGGGAATATAAAGGGGTGTATCATGTTTTGCATGGACTTATTTCGCCATTAGATGGCATTACGGCCAATGAACTTACTATAAAACAGCTTCTAGAAAGATTAAAGGATGATGAGCTGACTGAAATTATTATGGCAACTAGCCCAACAATTGAGGGAGAGGCAACTGCTATGTATATTTCACGACTTGTAAAGCCTTTAGGTGTAAAAGTAACTCGCCTAGCATATGGTTTGCCAGTAGGTGCATCATTAGAGTTTGCCGATGAAGTAACGTTATTTCGAGCACTACAAGGAAGAACTGAAATTTAAAACAAAAAGCTAAGACAAATTTTGTCTTAGCTTTTTTTAGAGAAATTAATTTTCTAATTTTAAAGATATAGAAGTGGGCTGAATTTCACATAGCCAATATTCGCTCCCGTTATCTGTTCGGTTTATAAAAAAATTATTGTATAATTCTCTTCTTATGGTTGCGGGGTCTTTAAATAATGTGTTTTGATTGATTATTTCATTAACTTCTTTTTCAGTGTATTTAATATTTGCTTTAAATTTTGTTGAGAGATAAATTAAAGAGTATAACTTCATTTTTCTTTTAGCTGGAAATGAAATTAATTTTTTATCTTTATCTAAAAAGTTTTCTAATGTTTTTTCAATATCCATAAGCTTTAATCCTTTAGATAGTTAAAAGCTTTCCATCGCTTTTTAATACTTCAGTTAAAGGAACGCCCATATAATCAACGTCTATATTAAGTAATCTTAAATCATCAGTAACACCAAACATATCAGCGCAAGCAAGGCAAGCTTTAATTGTCACACCTGCATCCTGTGCTTTTTTAATAAGTTCTTGAATTTCAGGATTTCTTGCAGTGAGTTTTGAAGTAGGCCCCCAGATGATAAGCTCAACCTCATTAAACCAAGAACGCAGTTTTGCATTAGTTGCATACATAAAAACCATAGTTTTTGCTGTGTCAGGGTTATCATTAACCCATAAAATAGTTAATTTATCGCTCATTTTAAAATACCAAACCTTTCATTATATTAAAATACTAATACTGATGTTATCTAAGTTGATTTAGATATATCAAATGTACTGTATATATAATACCATAATAAAACAAAACAATCAATAAAATATGGAATAGGCTTATCCTATTCCATATTCTTTCATATCGTTTATTAAATCTTGAGTTCTTATTTCTTTACCAGTAGAGTTTAAATGGTTATTAGAATCAAAAAATAATTCAGCATCCATAATGCCTTCGCTGTATTCTCCAAGCCATGGGATATCACAGTTTTTTTCTAAGTAACTTTGCAGGCTTAATACGCCAGCCATACCAGA
This sequence comes from uncultured Oscillospiraceae bacterium, assembly GCA_964525015.1. Taxonomy (GTDB): domain Bacteria; phylum Bacillota; class Clostridia; order Oscillospirales; family Ruminococcaceae; genus RGIG3102. Next base: position 7,110 of record CAZGFY010000036.1, on the reverse strand, counting down.
GTTTTCGCTCCCATCATCAATTAAGGCAAGCTCATTAAATGGTGCGTAGGTTAAAAATAATTGAACTCCATTTTTTTTAGCCCAACTATTTAAGCTGTTTAATCGGGATATTATATTATTAGATAGAATATCAGTGTTTATTTCTTTGGTGTCTTGGGTGTTATATAGATTTTCTAAAATGTTATCTGGGTGTAATTCGTCTAATAAATCGCCATATTCATTAAAGCCTCTTTTTAGGTATCCTTCCTCTTTAGTGGCTATATCTTCTCCTGTTGAATTTACTCCAATTTTAAAATCAGAATACTGATAATAGCCTAAAATTAGATGTGGTAAATATGATAAAGGAATATTTTGATACATATTTTCGTGGTTTTCAATAGCATACCAAACTGTTTGATAGTCGATTATATCTGAAAAAACTGAAGGTTCAAGGGACAGGATAATAATATCACCTTCATTTGCATAGTTTTTAATTTGGGTAGAAAAAAAATCAAAGCCGAGATAGGCAGTTGTACCCATATTAAAGCTAGGTTTATTTAGCGTTTGAGTAAGCTGCTCGGCTGATATATTATATGCAACATTACTTCCGCCAACCACAACAATCTTTTCTTCTTCAATTTCGCTAACATATTCAAACTTTAAGCTATTAGCGCCCATAAATGAGCCAGTTGAAACTGGAAGTAATGATTGTACATATAAAAAATAAATGCTAAAGGGCAAAACTAAAAGTAAGGTGAATATTAAAAGTTTTATATAGAATTTTTTCATTATTAATACTCCTTATATTTAGAATTGAAAATAAATAAACTCAGCCACAACGCCAGAAGGTGCTGTTAGAAATAATAATATACATATAATTGATAGAATATAACTAATTGAGTAGCGTAAAATAGGCTTTTGTTTTGATAGTAGGGTGAAAGGCTCTTTATTTTTGTATTGAAGAGTATCATAACTAAATAAAATAACTAAGGAGAAGATAATTCTTGCGTATTCTATAAATCCAAGCTCTAAAACTACGGCGCTCGCATAAATATTTGCAAAAGGACGTACAATAAGTTTTGGGATTTGAGTTAAAATATAAACAGCATCATAGATGTTATTTGCTCTAAACATTGTCCAGCCAACACAGACTAAAGAAAAAACAAAGAAAGTTTGCAAAAAAGAAACTATAACATTCTTCTCATTTATTTTTAATTTTTCTTTTAATGATTTTCTGAAATTATATGTGAAATCTTCGATAACTTGTAAAACTCCGTGAAAAAGTCCCCATAAAATAAAAGTGAAAGATGCACCATGCCAAAGACCACTAATTAAAAATGTTATAATTAAATTGATTGATTTTCTTACCTTACCTTTTCTATTTCCGCCCAGTGGGATATAGACATAGTCTTTAAAAAAGGTTGAGAGTGATATATGCCATCTCGACCAAAACTCTTTTATTGATTTTGAAAGATAAGGAGTGTTAAAATTAAGCATTAAATCAAATCCAAGCATTTTAGCACTTCCACGAGCAATATCAGAATACCCTGAAAAATCGCAGTATATCTGAATTGCAAAAAACATTGAGCCGATAAAAATAGTCATAGGAGTATGAGAGTATAAATCATTAAAAACAAGGTTTGCAAAGGATGCAAAGTAATCAGCGATAAACATTTTTTTCACTAATCCAAAAACTATCATACGAAGTCCCCAGGTGCAGTTTTCAGGCGTTGGAGAATGTTTTTGATGAAATTGTGGTAATAAATTTTTTGCTCTTTCAATTGGCCCTGCAACAAGTTGCGGAAAAAAGCTAACATATAAAGCGAAAATTCCAAGATGCCTTTCGGCTTTCATTTCATTTTTATAAACGTCGATTACATATGATAAAGTTTGGAATGTGTAAAAGCTAATACCAACAGGGAGCATAACATTTAAGGTGAAGTCATCTATTGGCAACCCGAAAACTTTAAAAAAATCAGAAACAGCATCCGAGAAGAAATTAAAATATTTAAAGAAAAATAAAATTCCAAGGCTGATAAATCCATTTATAAAAAGCCATACTTTTTTTATTTTTTCATTACTGCTTTTTTCAATTTGTATAGCAGAAATATAAGCACTAAGCGTTGTTGTGGAAATCAAAACAACTAAATCAGCATTCCAGCTCATATAAAAATAATAACTAGCTAGTAAAAGAAGCACCCATCTAATTTTATGTGGTAAAATATAATAGCCTAAAAATACGATAGGCAAAAATACGATATATTGCCAAGAATTAAATAACATTGTAAATCCTCTAATTAAAAAATATTATAAAATAGCCATAATTAAACGGCATTTCGTATTATTATACCATAACTGAATTTTATTATCAATAAAAAAGGAATGATGAAAATCATTCCTAGAGTTTATTTTTTATCAAAAAGTTTTCTGCGTTTAGTTGAAAGCCTAAACATTTCTTTCATATTATCAGTGTCTTCGTTTTTGATATAATTTTTTAATTGCATTAAATTAGCTGTGAAGTTATCAATTTCCTCGCATAAAATATCCTTGTTCCAGCAAAAAAGTTCGCTCCATAAATGTTCGTCAATTTTAGCTATCCTAGTTAAATCACGAAAACTATCCCCACTATAAGCCATTAAATTATCATTATCATTAGCAGTCATAAGGCTAACGGCTATTGCATGGGTTAATTGGCTTAAATATCCAATCATATAATCGTGTTCTTTTGGAGTTAGTTTTGAAATTGTTGTAAATCCGATAGTTTTTGCTAAATCAATTACTATATTTTCAGCAAACTCTGTGTTTTTATCACTTGGCACTAAAATTAAATTAGCATTATTGAAAATGGCACTATCAGCATATTTAACGCCAAGAGTTTCCTTTCCACGCATTGGATGTGCTGAATAGAATTCTATTTCATAAGGCTGTAAAATCTCTTGAATTTCACTCACAACCCCTTGTTTTACTCCACAAACATCGGTGATAATTGCGTTTTTATTTATATACTGTGCATTGTTTTTCACCCAATCAATAAGCAAGGTAGGGTATAAACACAGAATAACTACATCGCTTTTTTTTAAAAAATGGGTATAATTATCAATGGAGCCATCTTTTATAAATCCTTTTTCTTTTGCAAAATCAAGGCTGTCTTGAGAAATATCTATTCCATAAACAGTGTTGCCAGCATTTGTAAGGCCCATAGCATAACTGCCCCCTAAAAGACCAACGCCAACTATTGTAATTGTTTTGTTTGTCATAAAATTAAGCTCCTATAAATATTTAGTGTTTTTGTAAATAAAAATATAAAAAGCTAGTTTTAAACTAGCTTTTTTTAATATGTGGTGGAGAATATCGGACTTGAACCGACTACCTCTACAATGCCATTGTAGCGCTCTTCCAGGTGAGCTAATTCCCCGGATTTTAGATAAATTAAGTTAGAATAATACTATCAAAAAAAATAATTGTTGTCAATATAATTAAAACTTGTGCATATAATTTAGAATAGTAAATAAGAAAGGAATAGTTTATATATTATGAGATATAACTTTTTAACAGATTCATATGAAGAGGAATATTCAGCATTTGTAACGGACTTTAGTAAATATGAGGTTATTGATGCTAAAGAAAAGGAAATAGTTAAAAATAAATATACCAATTTTGAAGATGATGAAAAAATAAAAGAAGAGGAAGTAATTAAGCCAACCATTAAAGAAGAAGAGATTAAAGGATTTGTTCTAGAAGAATTTAATCAGCCAGAAGAAACGCAAGAATTTGTGAGTGAAAATAATTGGCTATTAGAGCTTGAAAAAATAAACAACACTGAAAATATAGAAAAAATATCTGCCCAGCTATATCAAATAGATAAAAAGCTAGGCAGAATATGTGATTGCTTAGAAAAAATATTTAATATTTAATAATTCTTATTAAAAATCTTCTAAACTATCATTACATTTAGTGCCGGCTGAGGAAAAGAAATCTTCATCTCGGCACTTTTTGCATTTACAAGGTTTTGGGCAAGGAGGACAAGGGTTACTTGGCATATCAGAAAAATTACTAAATGTATCAGAGAAAGTAAGAGCGTCAGTTGGGCATAAAGCATAGCCATGAAGCCAAACACTTTCATACTTCCATAAGCTATCAGTAATCGTTCCTTTAATCCTAACAAAGTACTTCATAGCTCCATCAATTTCTCTTGTCACTATTTTACTATCAAGCATAACGCACATAGTTGAGCCTTCTATGTATCTTAGCAATTCTTTAAGATTGTATATTGGTAATCCATCTTGTGTTGAATAGAAATTGTAAACAACTTCATCAACAACTGTTATAGGGATTGCGATGTATGAAGAGCAAACACCTCGAGTAGACAAAGTTCTAACTATTACCTGACCTTCAATTCTTATTCTAATCCCAGGATTATCAGTGTCACAATCAACTGGTTTTTCGCTGGCACTTGTAACTCTAAAGTATGCAAATTCAATATCAATATCACTTGAAAAATTTGAAACCCCTTTGCAACTATTCATAATATTATGTATAGATGGAAGTGGTATAATTTCCTTAACATTAATTCTTGTTATCGCTTTTACAACCTTTGCTGTTAAATTTAAATAGTCAAGATTTAATGATTCATTTACTATTCCAAAATTATCTTTGTTCACCATTAAATGGTTTTGAAATTCAATATTTTCCATAAAGAAACTCCTTTTTAAAGTATTCTATAATAGGTTATGAAAAAAAAGTAAATAATGTTACTGATAAAAAAATCTTGTTTAGAGTAAAAAAAAATGGTATAATGAAAAACAGTAATGTTTAAATTTACGGTTAAGGGGTATTATTATGAAGTATAAAGCGGTGTTTTTTGATTTAGATGGCACTTTATCAGATCCAGAAGAAGGAATAGTTAATTCTATTAAATTTGCATTAGATTTTTATAATTTTGATTATTCAGGCTATGATTTAGCAACATATATAGGCCCACCTTTATTTGATACATTTTCTAGTATTATTGGAAAAGAAAAAGCAAATGATGCTATTGAAAAATATCGTGAGAGATTTGATGGCATGGGTGGTATATTTGAAAATATTTTATATGATGATGTGGAATTAGTTTTAAAAGCATTAAAAGAAAAAGGATACAGATTATTTACTGCAAGCAGTAAACCTGAAGTTTTTGTTAAAAGAATATTAGAATACTTTGAAATTGATAAATACTTTGATTATATGGGTGGTTCAACACTTGATTCAACAAGGATTGGAAAAACAGATGTTATCAAGTATGTTTTAGAAAAATCAAAGCTATCTTCAAGCGATGTTTTAATGGTTGGGGATAGAAAGTATGATTTGAATTCTGCAGAGAAATTAGGTATGGACGCTGTTGGCGTTTTATACGGATTTGGCGATTTTGAAGAATTAAATTCTTGCAAGAGTGTAAAGCTTATAAATAATATAAAAGAGATACTAGAGATACTATAAGAGTTATAAAAGGAGAAAATATATGAGCGATAATAAATCTAAAAAAACTACAAAAAAAGTGACTTTTTCACAAAGGTTAAAGGTGTTTTTTAAAAAGTTTTCAAAACTAGATACCTTCACTAAACTACAAATGCTGGCTATTCTTGCAATAGCAATTACAATTATCTTTGCCGTTTTTTCTTTTTTACTAGGACCAGATGAAACCGAGAATCAAGAAGAAGAACAAACAGCAACTTCAACAACTCAGCAATCAGATATTGCAGCAGATAAAGAATATGAAGTTGATGAATATACAGAAGCTTTAAAAGTTTACGAAGATGTTATAATTCAGCCAAATACACAAGCAAGCTCTACTTATAATAGAGAAATATTATTTATAGGCGATTCTAACACAGAAGCACTTGCAACCTACGGACATGTTGGACTTCAACAAGTTATAGGTGTTACAGGTATGGGAATTCAATCTGTGCCAAGTCTTGATTGTGTTTGGTTTGTTGGACATGATAATCCATATACAATTCCACAAGCTGTTAAAATGATGCAGCCAAGAACAATTATTATAAACTTTGGTACTAATAATATTGGAGGTATGGAAGTTGATACCTTTATAACAGAATACCTAGATGCACTAGCTAGTATCGAAAAAGCTTATCCTTATTCTAATATTATAATAAACTCAATATTCCCAGTTGCACAAAATAGAGATTATCCAGATGTTACTATGCAAGAAATAGATGAATTTAATATAGCTTTGGCTAAAATGTGTAGTGAAAATGGGTATATGTTTTTAAATTCTTCTGAAGTTTTAAGAGATTCAGAAACTGGATTTATGCTTCCTGAATACGCTTCAAGCGATGGACTACACTTAAGTAAAGAGGGATTAAAAAAATATATTGAATATGTTGGTAGTCATAAATATGAAGTTGAAGATACAAGACCGGCGTTAACTAGTATTCCTACAAGGAAAAATCCGCCAGTGGAGCTTGAAGAAAGTCCGTTGCCAAGTTTAAGTCCAAGCCCAAGTCCTAGTCCTTCACTAAGTCCAAGTCCAAGTCCGAGCCCAAGTTTAAGCCCAAGCCCAAGCCCTAGCGTTAGCCCAAGCTTAAGTCCGAGTCCAACGCTAAGCCCTAGCCCAACAATAACGCCAACACCATCAGCTGAGGCTTCAGTTGCACCATCAGAAGCACCAGCATCAGCGGAGCCACCAGTGCAATCAGCGGAGCCACCAGTGCAATCAGCAGAGCCACCAGTGCAATCAGCTGAGCCACCAGTGCAATCAGCTGAGCCAACACCAGAAACTATACCAGAATCAGCAGATGAAACAACAACTGGATAATTTATATTATCTTGCGATAATATAAATAAAAGTTTTCCTTGCGTGCATAATGGATAGCACGCAGTTTGGCAAGCCAAACACTGAAAACTACAATAATGAGGATAATTTATATTATCTGGCGACAATATAAACTTTAGTTTTTCTTTTGGGCGAGAAGTACTGCCCAAAGATTGCGTTGCAATCACGAAAAACTAATAAAATGTAGATTATTTTTATTATCTTGCGATAATATAAATAGAAGTTTTCCTTGCGTGCATAATGGATTGCACGCAGTTTGGCAAGCCAAACACTGAAAACTACATTAATAAAAATTATTTATA
>CAZGFY010000035.1:0-14679 GCA_964525015.1 uncultured Oscillospiraceae bacterium | reverse complement strand
ATCGAATTCACAATAAATCAAACACTTATAATATTTAGCATATTTTCATATAAAATTATCGCAAAATTTAAAGGCTTGATATCTCTTCATAACAGATATCAAGCCTTTATGCTAAACTTAATTATTCAATTTTCTGATTTTAAATAAACTATATCACTTATATTTTGGGGTGATGTAATTTATCACTTATTTTTTTATTTATAAAATTATTGTTTTTGCACTCTTGATGTCATTCTTGATTGCTTACTTGCAACTTTATTATCATACATTTTCTGATCAACTAATTTAAAAAATTCATTATATTCAGCAAGAGTATTCCCAGTAAAATAATCAACACCAATTGCTAAAGAGTATTTATAAACAGCGTTTTTATTTGCCTTATTAATTTGTGCTAAAACTTCAATAATCATCTCATCTAAATCTTCTTTACTGCATCCTTTTAATATAGACACAAATTCATCTCCGCCTATACGGAAGGTTTTTCCAAACTTTCCAAAGTTACCATTTAATGCATAGTATGAATTTCTAAGAGCATTATCCCCTTCTATATGCCCTAAGTTATCATTTATTAATTTTAGATTGTTCATATCAGAAATAACACACCAAATTTCTTTTTTACCACCATCACCATCAAATATCTCATTTAATTCCTCATGATACGCTTTTGCATTATATCCACCTGTGAGTGTATCATTAAAAGAGTATTGCAAAAGCATAGTTTTCATTTTATTGGCTACTTGTGCTATTCTACCTACTTCGTCCTCTGTGTATAAATCGTTTGGTATTTCAATTTTCATATTTCCAGTTTCGGCAATTTGCGACATTGCTTTTTCAAGCCTAATAAGGCTAATGCTCATATTTTTTGTAAATAATCTTGTAAAGACAATTACGCCAAATATAATGACTAAAATTATAATTGATCCTGAAATAATTATAGTCATAATTAGTCCATCATTTACATCTAAAGCTTCTATCATAATAGCTTCTTCAGCTAATGAATATTCATCAATACTAGAAAAAAACTCATTTGCAATAGGTGTCACTACTTGAAGTGCATATAAAGCCTCTTCATAGCTTCCACCACTTATAGAAATATCAGCAGATAATATCATACTCTCTTTATACACATTCTTTTGTTCAATAATATTTGTAAATTCTATAAGTTGCTCACCAGATAAGTATTCAGAATATTTATCCATTTTTAAATCAAGACTATTAAAAGCTTCGATATAATCTTCATAATAATCAAGTTTTACCGCATCATCCTCAGCAAATAAAATATCTCTACCTAAAACACGGCAAACATACATATTTCTAATTATTTCACTGAGTTCTTCTTTATGCTTTACATTGGTATCAATAATATTTTGTGAAGAATTATTCACCATTGCAATAGCAAAAAAAGAAAACATACTAATTATTAACACATTAATAATTATAAAAATTTGTAATGGTACAAACTTTTTTCTTATAGGAGCATTATTAATCCAATACCTAATCTTTTTCATTGTCACTCTCATTCTTTATAACCTTAATATTTATAATAAATATTATAATTTTATATTATAATCTTACCAAAAACAGTAAAAAATGTCAAATAATCAATGGGGATTAAATGTTGATATTTACAAAGAAATCAATTGTTGAATTTCTTATAAAAATTAATGTTTTAACATAAAATAATGATATGGCATTAATTTAATATTTTCAGCTCTTGTAAATTAAATATCAAAAACAAAAAACAGTTATAATTAAAAATTATTTACAATAGTTAAGGGATGACTTTCGCCATCCCTTTTGGTTTTTTATTTAAATTAACATTTATTCAATAATGTTCAAATAGATTTTATATCAAAGCAAAGGCTTAAAGTAATGCTTGATGCCTTGCAACAGCCTTTAACACAGATAGAGTGCCTCTTTAATTATTATTAAACTTGTTTGGATTATATGAGTAAGACTAAGCGTAAAAAACTTCTTTTATTTTTTCTTCTGTCATATTTTCTATAATATTAATAGCTAAATCAATTGCAGAGTTAACATCATCTATATGAGCGTATCCATAGTGAGTGTGAATGTATCTTGATGGAATTCCTAAAACTAAGCAAGGTGTTCCTTCGTTTTGTAAGTGAACCGTTCCAGCATTAGTAGAGCCACCTGTTCTTACTGCGAATTGCGCTTTAATATTATTTGCTTTTGATATTTCTTTTGCAAATTTAATAAATCTTGGATTTGCAATCATACCCAAATCTCTATGGCGAACTTGAACACCTTCTCCAACTCTTCCTTGGGCAATACTTGTTTCAAGATAGAAATCATCAGAAGGCGTTCCCTCAAAAATAATTGCAAAATTAGGCTTTACAACCTTCGCCGTTACATTGGCACCACGAACTCCAACTTCTTCTTGAGAAGCAAGTGCCGCTGTTAGATGTACTGGGAGCTCTTTATCTTTTAATCTTTTCATAACTTCTAGTGCACAGTAAACACCTAAACGACAATCAAAGGCTTTACCCATCATCATGCCAGTTTTTTCATTGTAATCAAAGTAAACTTCTGGCATAACAGCATCGCCCACTTCAATTCCAAATATTTCAGTTACTTCTTCTTTACTTCTAACACCTAAATCCAATTGAATATCTTTAAATGTATCAAGTGGCCTTGCTTGCTCTTCTTTTGACATAAAATGTGGTGGTTTTGAAGACGAAACAGCTCTATGCAGTTCACCTTTTGAATTTTTAATCATAAATAAATGAGCTGGAACATTGCTATCAACCCACCCACCTATTTTTATAACTTTAATTAATCCATTTGGCAGTATGCTTTGTACCATAAGCCCAACTTCATCTGTGTGTGCATCCAGCATAACAACTGGCTTGTCTGGATTTTGTGTATGATTTATATAAACATTTTGCATATGATCTTTTTTAACAGGATAATCTCCTGCATTTTCAATAGCAATTCTCGCAACATCGTCTTCAAATCCTGATACTCCAAAAGCATCTGATAAATCTCCAATTAATTTTAAATCTAGCATAGTAATACCATCCCTTTCTAAATATCTGCTATAAGCAATTTAGTACTATTATAACTTGATAAGATTATTTTTTCAATATTAAAAATTCTTAAAATACATTTTTCTGTATCCACAATTTTTACATAAATTTTCAGTAACTCTTTTTGAAGTAAATCCGTTAAACATTTCTTTTGCTCTTTTTGAATTTAAAATATCTTCTAATTCTTGATTAAATATATTCCCAAGGTTAATTTCTCCTTCACTATCTAAACAGCAAGGAACAACTGTTCCATCGCAAAGAACCCCTAATTGATTTCGAAGTCCATAGCAAAAGCCACGTTCTTCACCATTTATCTCTTGAATAGCCGGCCATGTGAATTTTTTCGCCATACTAAGATATAAATTTTCTTTTATTTGAGTATTAAATCTTCTTTTTTTGCTATTGGAATTATCTTCACTTAAATATTCTTTAACATATTTAGCTAAATCAAAATCCGTGTTTAATTGATTTGTTAAATAAGAAAGTAAAAACTGGTTATCTTTATTATCAAAACTTTCCTTAGTTATATTCCATAATCGAAATTCTGTAAATGTTTTTTTATCTTTAACGCTATTATAATAATTTATTGCCTTATCAATATAGCTTTTTAAATCTAGAGAAATATCATTAACTGAAAAACTATGCAATGATACACACAGACTATTTGGTAAGCTATCAGTATTTATATTTTCTAATATCGTTCCATTTGTAACTACATTAATATTGAGATTTTCTTTTTTAAACTCTGCTATTATTTCATTAATTCTAGGATGCAAACAAGGTTCGCCCATTATATGAAGATAATATTTTTGCCCTCTATTTTTTAATTTTGAAATAATTAATTTTATCTCTTCCAGCGAGATAAACCTTTTTTCTCTTTTAGTTTTTGGGCAAAATTCACAACTTAAATTGCAAACATTAGTTATCTCAATATAAATTTTTTTAAACTTTTTCATAAATTCCTTTTTATTTAAATATAGAAGTAAGGCTACTAAATTATAGTAGCCTTACAAAATTATCTATTTAATTTGCTTATTCCTTGAGCTATTGCAACTTTTGCAACTGCATTTGCCACAACTTCTGCAACTCTTTCATCAAATGAATCTGGAATAATATATTCTGGATTTAATTCGCTATCACTAACAACCCCAGCTAAAGCTCTAGCTGCTTCAAGTTTCATCTCTTCGGTTATATCAGTTGCTCTAACTTCTAGTGCACCTTTAAATATACCTGGAAAAGCTAAAACGTTGTTAATTTGGTTTGGATAATCGCTTCTGCCTGTTCCTATAATATAGGCGCCTGCTTCTTTTGCAAGCTCTGGCATAATTTCAGGAGTCGGGTTTGCCATAGCAAGAATAACTGGCTCTTTTGCCATACTCTCAACCATCTCTTTAGTAACTAAATTCGCCCTTGAAACGCCAACGAAAATATCACAGCCTTTAATTGCATCAACTAAAGTTCCTTCTAGTTTTTCCTTGTTTGTGATTTTCGCCATTTCTCTTTGAGCGTCAGTATTCGCAGGACCACCTTCATAGATAGTTCCAAAAATATCACATAATATTAAATTAGTAAACCCTAAATCAATCATTAGCTTTGCAATAGAAATACCAGCAGCACCAGCACCATTTAAAACTATCTTCAATTCTTCTGGCTTTTTGCCTTTTAATCTTGCTGCATTTAGAAGAGCCGCACCAACAACGATAGCTGTTCCGTGCTGATCATCGTGGAACACTGGGATATCGCAAAGCTCTTTTAGTCGTCTTTCGATTTCAAAACATTCTGGTGCTCCAATATCTTCAAGATTTATACCACCAAAGCTTTTTGACATCTTATATACGATATTAACAATCTCATCTGTATCTTTGCTATCAATGCATAAAGGGAAAGCGTCAACACCTGCAAATTCTTTAAACAAAACGCATTTACCTTCCATAACTGGCATTGCTGCGCTAGGCCCAATATCACCAAGACCTAAAACAGCTGTACCATTAGTGATAACTGCAACCATATTATGTTTTCTTGTGTATTCATACGCAAGCATCTCATCTTTTGCTATTTCAAGACAAGGCTCTGCAACACCTGGAGTATATGCAACTGCAAGTTCTGCTTTATTTGTAACTGCTGCTCTTGAAACAACTTCAATTTTACCTGCCCATTCTTTATGAGCATCTAAAGCGATTTCTCTTTTTGTTTTTGTAGACATAATTATAACCTTTCCTTTCCTAAAGCTTGAAAATTAATTAGATATTTTATTTTTCAAACTGTCTTGCTTGTTTATCTGGATTTAAAATATCGCTGATTTGTTCTTCTGTTAAGCCGTATTCTCTAGCGCCTTCTATAATCGGTGTTCCATCTTTCAAGAATTTTTTTGCAATTTCAGCCGCTGCTTTATAGCCTATAACTGGGCATAAAGCAGTTACAAATCCAGTTGAATGATATAATAAATCGTGACATCTCTCTTCATTTGCTTTAATATCTAAAACGCAGTTTTGAATAAATGTATCAATTGCACCTACTAAAACAGTTATAGATTCATATAATCTATTAAAAATAACTGGCTCAAATGCATTTAATTCTAATTGCCCTGCACTTGCTGCAAGCGTTACAGTTGTATCATTACCTATAACAACAAATGCTGCTTGATTTACAGCTTCTGGAATAACTGGGTTTATTTTACCTGGCATTATTGAAGAGCCGTTTTGCTTTGCTGGAATTATAATTTCTCCAAGCCCTGCTTTTGGGCCTGAATTCAAAAGCCTTATATCATTTGCAATTTTAGTTAATGCAATTGCAGTACTTTTTAAGCTTTGAGATAGATTGCTAAAAGAATCAACATTTGATGTTGCATCTATCATATCGTCTGCTTTTAAAAATTTATACCCTGTAACTTCGCTTAATTCTTTTACTATATTATTATAAAAATATTCAGATGAATTTATACCAGTTCCAATAGCTGTGCCACCCATATTTATAGTTAATAAATCTTTTTTAGCGTGAATTATATGACCTTTGCCTCTTTTAATAGCTGTTGCAAAAGCTTTAAACTCTTGGCCTAGAGTGATTGGTACTGCATCCATCAATTGAGTTCTACCGATTTTTAATATATCATTAAACTCTTCTGATTTTTGCATAAAGGCATCATATAATTCATCCATTTTATCTTCTAAAACAAATAAAGCTTTATAAAGAGCTATTTTTAATGATGTTGGATAAACATCATTTGTTGATTGAGCCATATTAACATGATCGTTTGGATGACAATATTTATACTCGCCTTTTTTCTTACCCATTTTTTCTAATGCAACATTTGCTATAACTTCATTTGCATTCATATTCGCACTAGTTCCAGCTCCACCTTGAATTTGATCTACTATAAATGAATCACGGAATTTACCATTTATAATATCATCACAAGCCTCTACTATATATTTTGCTATTTCTTTGTCTAAATCATTAGCTTTTAAATTTGTTATCGCACAAGCCTTTTTAATTTCTGCTAGTGCTTCAACTTGAATTCTTGGAATTGGTCTACCACTAATTCGAAAATTTTCAAACGCTCTTAATGTTTGAACACCATAGTAAGCTTCTTCCAAAACTTTTTTTTCGCCAACTGAATCACTTTCAACTCTATACATCAAGTTTTCTCCTAACATTTTCTTTAATATTTATCATCATTCTAGCAAAGAAAATGCCGAATGTAAAGTTTTTGTAGTAAACTTTTAACAAAATAATATTATTTACGTAATTATATTATTAAAGTAAGTATTTTTGTATTTTTATTTTGTTATATAAACAGATTATCTTTGTTTCACTTTATTAAAGACATTAAGAAAAATTTATTATTATTTTGACATTTCACTTTAATTATACGATAATATAAATATTCGAATTTATATTTAAGGAGTTTTAAAATGACCTCTACTGCTATTAAGATTTTAGCAACTATTTTGATGATAATAGATCATATCGGCCAATTTTTTAAAGGAACGCCTTTAATTTTAAGACAAATCGGAAGAATTAGCGCGCCTTTGTTTATATTCACAGCCTGTGCTGGATTTTATCATACCAAAGATAAATTAAAATATATAAAAAAAATATATAGTTTTTCTTTTATAATGTCTATTATTTCATTTATTTTAAATTTAATAATCATAAATCCGCCCAAAAGTTTTATCACAAATAATATTTTTTCCACAATACTACTTATAGATATTATTGTTTATATTTTTGAAACTAGTAAAAATAATGAAAATAAAAGAAATTTATTTATGTTTTATTTTTTAATTTATAATATTATATCCGTTATTATTAGCAACTCTTTATTATTAAATCGTGGAAACGCTTTTTTATCTTTAATGGGAATTATTCCAAATGTTTTTTATTCTGAGGGTGGACTATTGATTGTCCTTTATGGCGTTTTCACATATTTTGTGCAAACAGATAGGGCTAAGCTTATTATATTAAATATATCTATTTCATTATTTATTATTTTTTCAAGCGAAATATCAACAAACAACTTATTAAATGTTAACTTTCAATGGATGATGTTAGCTGCTCTTCCATTCATGTTAATTTATAATGGCAAAAAAGGCAAAGGCTATAAGCAGTTTTTCTATATTTTCTACCCTTTTCACATAGCCTTACTATCAATTTTTGCATATATTCTAACAAAATAACTTCAAAGTATTGACTTTTTGAAAAGAAATCTATAAAATATAATAGTATCTTTTTGGAGAGATGTCTGAGTGGTCGAAGGTGCTCGCCTGGAACGCGGGTGTGCTGTCAAAGGTACCGGGGGTTCGAATCCCCCTCTCTCCGCCAAGAATTAAAAAAAGCTAGGTTTTACCTAGCTTTTTTCTTTGTTATAGATTATCTGTGCACAATTTATACACGATTTAGCAAATTATATCATATAATCGATTAGCTTCCACTGTGTCAAAGCCTGCATCTCTTATTCTAAAATTCCAGTTGTATACGAATTATCCACCATATCTGAAATACCAGCTAATAACATAATAATACCTTGCACTTTTTGCTGCTTAATTATATATCTGCCCTTCCCATCATTTTTATCAACTTCTGATATTAAATCTGCTGCTAGAAGTGGTTTCATATGATGATACGCCCCGCCTGTTGAATTAAGCCCACATTCTTCTACAAGTTCAGCAACTGTCCTAGGCTTTTTAAGTATAGCAAGCAATATATTTAATCTATCACTATTACCAATACAATTTAAAACTTTTTCTGCTGTTTTATCTTCTATTAGTTTTAGAAGAATATCTGTATTCACTGTATTTCTAACCCATGAAGATTGCCTATTTCCAGAAGCAAATACACCCAAATAGCTTATACTTCCACTTGACTTTTTTTCACCACAATCGTTTTCTAAATTGTCCATAATCGCCATAATATGAGGATCAGGATGCATTCCTTCCATTTTTTCTACATGCCCTATTTTTTTACCTGCATTAATCTTTGATTTTCCTTGAGCATAACCTTTAAGCAAGGCTTTAATTTCTGATAAATCTTCCTTTAGATTATCTATTTCTTTACCGTAATCTCTTTGCATTATTTTGTTCTCCTATCTTTTCAATGTTGTTATTCCGTAATTACATAATATCATAAATAACTATATTGGTCAATACGTAATTTTGTAAAAACAAATAACAGGCTACCACCGATTTTTCGATGATAGCCTGTTATGCTATTTAGATTCAATTTATATTATTCTATTTTATAATCCCAATTACTATTATACTTAATTTCCAAATATACCTTATTTTCTCCGCTTTTAATAAAGCTTACACTTCTTTTAAAGCTGATACTATAATATTAACAGCTCCTTGTATCCCAACTTTTGATGTGTCGATACATAAATTATAATTAGACATATCGTCCCATTTTTGTCCTGTTTGATTTTCGTAATACCTTGCTCTGTTTTTATCTATTGTAATAATATCTTTTGCTATTTCCTTTTCTCCAATTCTCTCTTTATCTTCTGGTACTTTATTAAAACAGCGATTAATTTTATAATCCATACTTGAAGAGTAGATATAAATTTTTAAAGGCTGATAATCATTTAAAATATAATCCGAGCATCTGCCAATAAAAACAGCGTTTGATTTTTCTGCTAATTTTTTCATTATATTATTTTTAGCATTTGCAATTTCATCAACAGGCAATTGTTTATACATTGCAAAAGAACGACTTGTTGTATAACCAAAACTTCTTAAAGTATTGCTATCAAGCTCATCTATTAAAAGGCTATTAACCCCTGTTTCTTTTGATATAATATTCAGCAGCTCCTTATCATAATAATGGCAACGTAACTGCTCTGCAAGCCTTTTACCAACTTCTCTTCCCCCACTGCCAAACTGCCTATTAATTGTTATCACTCTTGGTAATAAATCTTGAGCATCTATTACAGTTTCTTTTTGATTTAAAGCTAAATCTGTATTTTCATAAGATGATACAATTTCATTTGTATTTAATTTTTTATTTGTAATCTTTAGTAAAATCAGCCCAACTAACACAGCTGAAAATTCTGCAAACGGAACACTTAGCCAAATTCCATTTATATCCAAAAATATTGGCAATGTAAATATACCAATGCTAACAAATATAACGCCTCTACTTGCAGCAACTAAAACTGACTCTAAGCCTTTTCCAATATAAGTGAAGTATCCTGAGGTTAAAATATTAAATCCTGATAATAAAAAAGCTAAAGCATACAATCTACTTCCTTGTGTTGCAAGAGTTACTAGCTCTGGGCTGTCATTAATAAATAATCCAACTAAAAATTCTCCATTAAAAAATAGTATCACAAACAATATCACACCAAAAATCAAGTTACAACTATATGAAATTTTCATAATTTGTTTAACTCTTTTATAATCGTGCATTCCGTAATTGTAACTTATAATCGGTCCGATACCATCAGAAATCCCAAATAAGAGCATACTACCAACCGAGCCTACATACGCAATTGCTGTAAAAGCGGTAACTCCTCCTGCACCCGCTATCTTCATTAGTGAAATATTAAACAAAAATAAAGTTACAGCACTTGATAGCGAGTTTATCCCCTCTGAGCTACCATTATATAAAACAGGCAAAATACTTTCTGCAAAAAACTTACCTTTAAAAACGCTAATGATATTATCTTTTTTTAGCATAGGCGAAGTAACAAATAATAACCCTGAGCTAAAAGCTGAGCCCGTTGCAATCGCAGCCCCCATTACACCCATTTCAAATTGTGCTATTAATAAATAATCAAGACAAACATTAACAATAACACTTATTATAGTTCCATATAAATACCTTTCAGGTTCTCCTACAATCCTTGATAAAAAGCCAAAGTAAAACATTAAACACGCTGGTAAAGCAAATATAGAGCTATATTTAATATAGTCAGAAACATCGGATAACAATATATTGTCCGCACCTAAAAAAGCTGCTATTTCTCTATTTAAAGTTAAACCTAGAATAGTTATCAAAAGAGAAACGCAAGATATTATCACTAAAAAAGTTTTAAATGCATCTTGTGCTTTTTGAGTATTGCCAGCACCTAAATTTATGCCTATATAACTTTGAGCACCAATACCAATAACCATTGCAACGCCTATAATCAGCGACATAAAAGGCCATGCAATATTTACGCTTGCAAGTGCATTTGCACCTACATAATTACCAACAAACATACCATCAATCATACCTTGAACACCTGTTATAATCATTGATATCACAGCTGGCAGACAGTATTTAAACATTAATTTATAAACACTTTCTGTGCCTAGTATATTTTCTGATTTTAATATTTCATTATTTTCTTTACTCATATATCCCCCATATTATTAACTTCTATCATCATATCTCCAATTAAAGAAATAGCCTCACATAAAACATCTATTTCCTTTTTTGAATATTTTTCATTAAACTTTTCTAAAAGTATCTCTTCGAATTTTTCTTCATAAAAATTGAAGCTATTATCTTCATTTACAAAAAGATAATACACTCTTTTGTCTTTTTCGCACTGCTTCCTTATTAAATATCCTTTTTTTATAAGTTCTTTAATTTTTTTTGTTACAGAAGGTCTTGAAACGCAAAGTATATCGGCAATTTTAGAAGAAGTATATTTACCCGGATACGCTCTAATAATATCAATATATAAAATATCGTTATATGTTAATTTTGTTTGTCCTTGCAAACTATTTTGTATTTGTAATTCAGATATAGATAAATCGTGATAAAACTTAGTTATTGCGTCTGATAATTTATTCGTCATTTTTTGCTCCTTTTTAAAATAGTTGCGTAATAATAACTATTATAGTGCAACTATATTATTTTGTCAATAATTTTTAAACAAAAATAAAAACTCTTTTCATAACCGAAAAGAGTTTTTTGTTTTTACACTTCGTTTAAAGCAGCTAAAATAATATTAACAGCTCCTTGTATCCCAACTTTTGATGTGTCGATACATAAATTATAATTAGCCATATCGCTCCATTTTTGACTTGTGTTTTGCTGATAATAGTTCGATCTTGCTTTTTCTACCTTACGAATTTCTTTTTCCATTTCTTTGTGAGTTTTTTCTCTATCAGCTGGCACTTTTTCATAGCATCGGTTTATTTTAGCTTCAATGCTTGAAGAATAGATAAAAACTTTTAATGGATTATATTCACGAAGAATATAATCTGCACATCTACCAATAATTACTGCATCTTCTTTTTTAGCAATTTCAATAAGTACATTTCTTTGCGCTTGCTGAACTTCAATGCTCAATTGATTCATTGGCTGATTATAGCTCATAAATGTGTTTCCGATTACATATGGAAAGGCTGTGCTTGAATATTGCTCACTTTGGTTTTCTACATATGTTGCATCAAGCCCGCTTTTTTCTGCAATTTTATTTACCAATTCTTTATCATAGTATGCACAATTTAAAGCCTTTGATAAAAGTTTACCAACCTCACGTCCACCACTACTAAACTCTCTACTAATTGTAACTATTTTATTCATTACTAGTCACCTTACCTTTCTTTTAAGCCATTAATTTTAATAAGAAAATTAATCCAATCTAAACACTATTATATATATTAATATCGACATAAATTTATTTTTCTTAACTACAAAAATCTCCTCGATGTAATAAAACAAGCACTAAATATATTGTATTCATTAAATCGCTACACAAACCTTTTACTTTGTATAGAGATTATAGTTTTTAATATTGACGCTATTCGCCAATACTAAATCTGTACATAAATATGAGTAAAAGATATGAATTTTCACTTATTTATAATTTGCACATGATATATTGCTTTTAATGATATCAAAAATATTTTTCTCAAACGATTTAATAGCTTATATAAAAATACTGGGAATCTCTGTAAACTTATCCTATCTTTCTTTAATTTTCCCCCTAGCATTTGCTCTATTTATATATAGTGTAAGAGATAAAGGGGTAATCGGAATTGTATTAAGTGGGATTGCTTATCTTCCTTTTGCATTTATTTTAATGCTTATACCATCAATGACAGGATTAATTTTTTACACAATCACTTCTGTAACTGTGATTTTATATGCAATCAATCGCCAATGGTATGGCGTGGATAAAAAACAAGGGTTTTTAATAGTAATTATTCCAGTTTTTATAGTTGTTTTACTTGGGATATCTGTTATTTTCTTTAGTGGACATCTTCCATACTTTTTTAATCGAATAAGTGCATTATTAAATCCCGAAAAACACCTTGACTATTTAGGTTATTTAAATTTTGTAATTAGAGATATATTATCTACATCCGTTTTTTGGGGAAAAGGCAAAACCCTAAATGTCACATCATACCTACCAGATATAAACACCGACTATTCCCTTACTTATTTAATACATGAATTTGGATTTATTATGTTATTTTTAGTTTCAGCTTTGGTATTAGTTTTTAGCATTTTTGGACTTTATAAAGCAATAAAAGAAAAGAGTGCACTTGGTGGAATTATTTCAATAACCATAATACTCACCTTTATTTTTCAAGCATTTTCATATATTATAGCTAATCTTGGATATGGGGTTCCAGTATCTCTATCCTTACCACTTATTTCTTATGGTAACACAAGCTTATTTATTAATTCTGCACTTATTGGAATAATGCTCTCAGTTTTTCGCACTGGTGAAATTCACAGCGATACAATTTTAAAAAATCCAAAACCTATATTCACCTATCACGATAGAAAATTTATTATAAATTTTAAGCTTTAATATATAAAAAACTTTGAAATCAATACATTGCATAACAGTTTGAATTAAAAACCACTATCCTTACTTTATTTTCACTTATCGCATAATTAACAAACTTTATCTCTTCATTTATTAGTGCTTAAATTTCAAATTTACTAACTATTTTGTGATATTAATTTCATAAAAAACTGACCTTAAAGTTAGATTTAAAATCTATCAAATAAGGTCAGTTAATTTTAATTATACGTTTTGTATTTTTTCAAAGCAGATATTATTTCTCTAATAAAAAATTAATAACTCAATTTTTACAACTAAATATTTTATTTAATTTTTATATCATCAAAATCTTCATCTAATTTGTATGCAATCGCAGATATTGCACCAACTAAAACTACTAAAAGAAGTAATATTACACTGAAAACATCAAAACTTAGCCAAGCTGATATATTCCTTGTGAATAACACTAATGATAAAATTAGCAATATATCTGCTAGTATTGCAAATATTTTCCCATTGCGTAATTTCTTTTCATCTTTATCACATTCTTCTTGATACTCTAATAATTTTGCTTGCATATCCATATTTAAATGTTCTTCATTTAAATACTCCTTGTTTAGTTTTTTATCTGCTAATTTAAGAATAATTATACTAAGAATTACTGATAATCCAAATGCAATGCTATATTCATCAAATATAGTCATAGGTAGAGTAAAATCTTGAGTAATAAGTAGTAGTATACCTGCCATAACAGCTTCTATAAATAAACTTACCACTTTTCTTGTACGAAGTTTTTTGAATTTTTCTTCTTCAAATCTGTCATATACACCAAGGAATTCATCTTTCTCAATATCTTCTTCGTCAAATTTCTTTCTTTTCTTAACAAACGCCATATAAATAACCGTTAACACTACAAAGATAGTGGAAACTAAATCGAATAAACTCCACGCTGCACCGCCTCTACCATTTACTGATAAGGTAAATGGTGTAGCAGATGTTGGAACTCCATTTTGAACAATAATAGTTGCCTCATAAACTTCTTCGTCCACTTCATATGTTATTACATGCTCGCCATCAGGAAGAGTTTGAATATAGTCTGGATTAATAACTAAATTGCCATCTTCATCAACAGTGAAATCATCTTCATCTAATTCTTCTCCGCCAACTTCAACTTTTTCTGGTGGTTTTGTATCTTCTCCATCTTCACCTGTGTCAGGCAATGGCACGACTACTGGAGTTGCACTAGGTGTTGGCTGTGGGCTTTCACTAGGCTCAACGCTTGGTTCTGGGCTTTGCGTTGGAGTTGGTGGTATTGTTGGAAGAACAACTGGAGTTGGTGTTGGTGTAGGTTCAGTTGTGCTACCACCACCGTTGCCGCCTCCATCTGTTGGTGCTGGAGTT
>CAZGFY010000034.1:0-17735 GCA_964525015.1 uncultured Oscillospiraceae bacterium | reverse complement strand
TAAAGCTTTTGAAGGTTTATTAGAAAGATTCTTTACTAATAAATAATTTTACTTACTCTTTGAATGAATAAGATAATTCTTATAAACATTCTCCTCTAAAATAAAAAAAATTCTAACTTAATTAATTTTAAGTTAGAATTTTTTTAATCTTCTTTTTTATGTATTTCTAAATTGAAAGTGTTACCCTCTATCTCAACTTTTGCAGAAGTTATTATTTGGCTAATTAATCCTAATTGCACTTCATAGTCCATATCACTTTCGCCTAAAAGTTCCCAGTACATTTCTATTCCAGCATTTCTTTCAATAGGATTTAAAATTTCATCCATTTTTTCAACTTTTCTTCTATACTCTTCTTTAAAATCACTTGTTACTGTTATTTGAAAATCGTGATCTGTGTGATTGTGCTTAATATTAATCGTTATATCATTTGCACCAATACTAAAGCAAAATGTTTCGAGTTCATCTGTTATTCTTGAAATTTTCTTTTTTATATGTTTCATTTTACAATCCTTCTTTACCTTGAGTTTCTATGTGCCTCTATTATCGGAACTATAACAATGCAAATTAATCCTGCACAAAATCCATTATTGTATAAGTTTAGCCAGCCATGCAAAGCTCCAACTTCTCTTACAACCGTTGCATGTATTATACCAGTTATTATCCCCCATGTAAAGCCAAATTGTCCAGCAATTGGAGCAAGGCCTGTTGCAAATAATGCAGCGAGCACCATAGCAGGCTCATTTAACTGCCAATTCATCATAAATGAGGCAAGAACAACACCTAACACTAAAGGGATAACATTTTTAATATGCTTACCAAAAGCACCAAATCCAACAACTGTTAGTATCCCGCCTAAAGTTGGTCCATTTATATGTGAGCCTATTACTACAACATATCCCATAGACATAAATCCAAGCAAAGACATATTAATTAAAGTTTTAGGTAATCCTTCTAAAACAATATAATCTGCAATCGCCCTACCTGAGTGTTTTGTAAAATGTTTCATTCCTTTGAATTTAAATCCATTTAAATAAAATCCGTATAAAAACATTAAAGCAAAAACAATAGAAAAAAACACTATTAATTCTACTTGATATTTTTCACTCCATAAAATATCTGAACTAAACTTAAATCCAAAAGATTTTAATAACGAAACAACAATCATCCCAATTAATCCTGCTGCCATTCCAACATTATATAGATTATACCCTTGATGAACTCTTACTGTATGAACGGAAACAGCCGGAACTAAATATCCAACTAATATTCCAGCTAATATCATTAATATTCCTTCTAATGTCGGATTTATATTTAATAAATACCCCACTTCAGAAACTACCGGAGATAATGTTGTACTAAAAACAATTGCATATGCAAAAGAAGTAAACTCTTCTTTGTTAACCTTAGTATATAAATAGCCACCTAAAATTATCGGCAGTATATTCAATACATTTTTACCAAATAGAGCAAATCCTCCCATTAGTAAAATGCTCGCCGTTGTAACTCCAAAGAAAGGAATTCTTGCAAAATTAAAAATTAATATAGTTATTAGCATTACAAGCCCTGAATTTAAAAAGGCTCCGCCTATTCCTGCAAGCTCAATATAATCTGTTAATAAAACATCTCTTGAAAAAATAATTTTTATTAATCCTTCTATACTTCCTCCTACTCCATCGATTAAAAAGGCAAATAAACAAAAACTTATTGAAAATGCTATTAGTAAAAACTCTACGTGCAAGGAAACATTTTCTGCTGAATATTTTATTCTCGGTTTTAATCTTGTTAACATACTTTCTCCTATTAATTTAATATTTTTTTAGCGATTAATTAGTATTATAGCACAATAGTGAATATCTTTCAACATTTGTGCTATAGAAAATATGATTCGACTGTATTCCAAATATGAATAATTAATTAATTTTATATTTTTGCAATTATATACCTTGACAGGCGAGGTATATTGTTGTATTATATATATAAAGAAGGAAGGAGGTGTGAATATGTTAATAATTTCAGATGTAATTCGCGGTTACACTGACTCAATTATTCTTTCACAGCTTTATAAGGCCGACAGCTACGGATATGAAATTAATAGAGTTATTCAAAAAGCTACTAATAGTGAATTTGAATTAAAAGAGGCAACTTTGTATACTGCTTTTAGAAGACTTGAAAGTGGTGGGTATATAATTTCCTACTGGGGAGATGAAAACACTGGCGCAAGAAGAAGATACTACACCATAACCGAAGAAGGAAGACGATTATATAAAGAAAACTTTCAAGATTGGAACCGAGCAAAAATAATGATAGATACATTATTAAAAACTGATAATTAACATATAAATAATCTACACTTTGTTACGATTATTTATCCGAGTTTTATTTGCCTGCAAGCAGTATCGCGTGCAAATCGCTAAAGCGATTACATAAAACGCCGTCAATATGTTTATTATATAAAAAAGAAAGGGTTATTACTATGAATAAAAAAATTAAAAATTATGTAGAGGTGCTTTTTTCGGATATTCCTAAAAGTAAAAAAGCATTAGAATTAAAAGAAGAAATGCTTTCAAATATGAATGAAAGATTTAATGATTATACTTTAGACGGGAAAAGTGAAAATCAGGCTTATAGTTTAGTTATATCTAATCTAGGTGATATAGATGAAATGCTAAAAGAAGTTATGCCAACTGAAGAATTTTCTAAACGATCAGATTTTTACAGAACTCGAAATGCTAAATGGAAAGCTTTTGCTATTATGCTATACATCCTTTCCCCTGCTGTTTTAATGGGTAGTGATATTATATTTAATAGCGGTGAAATGGGACTTCTAGTAATGTTTTTACTAATAGCTATCGCAACTGGGATTATGGTTTTTATCTCTTCATCTACCCCACCTGAATTTAAAACAAATGATAAAGATGATGATTCTTTTGATTATTCCGTTTTAAAAAACCCTCAAGATAGGCAATCTTTAAAACTTTTTATTTCAATTTTTTGGTCTGCAACTACCGTTATCTATTTTTTAGTTAGCTTTTTAACTATGGATTGGCATATAACTTGGCTAATATTTGTTGTTGCAGGAATAATTGAAAGTATTATAAAAACATCTTATGCTTTAATGAAAAATAAGGAGGATTAGTTTATGACGCAAAGAAATTATTTAAAAATAAAGCTAGCTTTATCTATTATAAGTTTAATAATAGTACTTACGTTTATATCAGGATTTCTATTCTTGCCAAGCTTTAATATAAAAATCCCTTTTTTAAATGGAATTTTTTATAATTCATCCTTTAATGGTGAAGACGTTGTAAATGAAGAAACCTATTCTTTTAATGATATCACAGAAATTTCTTTAAAATCTGCTGGAGTAGATGTTGAAATTAAAGAGCATGAAAGTGAAAGCGTATCCTTTACTTTTTCATCTTTAAATGCCGATGCTCAATATAAGCAAACTGGAAACACATTGTATTTTGAAGAAATTATTCCTAGATTTTTTAATTATAACGTCAGTGGTGGAACATTAATTGTCTATGTTCCTACTGGTAGTAATTTAGATTATGATATTGATAATGTTTCAGGCGATATACTTATAAAAACAAGCTTTGCTAATGAAATTGAAATCGACTCCGTTAGTGGAGATTTAAAAATGTATTCCACTGCAAATAGCTTTGAAGTTGACAATGTTTCAGGAGAAGTTTATTCCTATTCACCTACTAAGGATACTGATATAAACACTGTTAGTGGGGATATTTATATAACAGCAGATAAAAATACTTCTGAAATAGACGCAGATAGCGTTTCTGGTTCTTTAACAGTTAACAACACGGACAATATCTCTTTTTCTATTGAATTTGATAGCGTTTCAGGTGACATTTACCATAATGAAGACAACATTGCTCAAACATCTAATATTTCTGGAGAAATAAGTTTAAGCTCTGTTAGTGGAAATTTATATTTTGACAGCTTTTAAAATTTAATTATTATCATTTATAGTATTTTTCTTTTAACATATTTTCTTATTTTTTTATAAACTAAAATGAGGGAATGTATTCAAAAGAAAGGAAAGATTAGATACTATGGATGATAATAATTTTTTATTTGCTTTTTTATTAACTTTATTTGCAGGTTTATCAACTGGGATTGGTAGTTTTATATCATTAAGAGCTAAAAAACTCAATTATAAATTCCTATCTGCTTCACTTGGATTTTCAGCTGGTGTTATGCTTTATGTATCATTTGTTGAAATATTATTTAAAGGCAAAGATTCACTAATTACTTATTATGGAAATAATATTGGAATTATTTTAACCACTACTGGATTTTTCATCGGAATACTTACAACTATTTTAATTGATAAATTAATTCCAAATGCTGATTTTAAAAATACTGATGATAAAACACTTTTACGAACTGGGATTTTTACAGCTATTGCAATAGCTATTCATAATTTTCCAGAAGGTCTTGCAACCTTTACTTCAGCTATTAATAGCCCTGTTTTAGGTATGCCTATCGCAATGGCTATTGCAATTCACAATATTCCTGAAGGAATAGCTGTTGCAATTCCTATTTACTTTGCAACTAATAATAAAAACAAAGCATTTTTATATTCTTTACTATCTGGAATAACAGAACCTATTGGAGCTTTAATTGGATATATACTGCTCGCAAATTTTTTTACCGAGGCGACTTTTGGCTTTATTTTTTCTTTTGTGTCAGGAATGATGGTTTACATAAGTATTGGCGAACTTCTGCCTACTGCAAAAGAATATGATAGTGGACATATTTCTATTTATTACACAGTTATCGGAATGTTTATTATGTCTATTAGTCTATTATTATTTTTTTAAAAACATTAAACTAAGTTAATTTTTAAGTTTTTTCGGTATTGCGCAGCAATATTTTTCTGCTATACTTCTTGCAGAAAAAAGATAAAACTTATTTTTGTATTATATTATCAAAGATAATATAATACAAAAAGCTCCCATTAGCGTGGGAGCTTTTTGTTTCGGAAGAATCCTTCTTAGAGGAGGATTTGTCGACATTTATTTAGTCATCGTTATCATCGTCGTCATCATTGTCGTCGTCATCGTCTTTGTCATCATCATAATCATCGTCATCGTCGTTGTCGTCGTCATCATTATCATCATCTAAATCATCATATAAATCATCTAAATCATCCATGTCATCGTCTAAATCATCCATATCATCATCGTCGATTCCATCGTTATCGTCATCGTCATCATCGATATCATCAATTCCATCATCATCGTCATCATTGTCATCGTCGTCCCAGATTCCATCGCTATCTGTATCGATTTCAACGTTTAGGATTACACCTGTTTTTGCATCAATATTGTATTCATATTCAGTTTCGCCAATATTAAACTCAACTTCGTAGCTTAAAACACCATTGTAGCTATCATAATCAATGTCTAAATCTGTTACAACACCTTGTGGTGCATTTGATACTGCGATATCTCTTGCAACCTCTTTTGTAATATAACCGCCTACATAAGGACTTCCTTCAACTTCAACATTTTCAGGTTTTACAACTTGTGTGCTTTGTGCTAAAAGAGTTAGTTCTGCTATTGATAGATTTGAAAGTTCTTCAAAAGTTAGAGTAGGATTAGCTGCAACTATTTGATTAATTAAGCTAACTTTACCATCTGAAACGCCAAGTTCTTCAGCTTTTTGATGTGTTGTTTCATCAGTTGTAACTTCTTGATATGTTACAGAGCCTGAAACTGCTGCTTCTTGCATTATAGCATTAACTTCGCTAACAACTGTTTGTTTGATTGTATCATTGTTTCCAGCACCCTCAACAGATACTAATATTGAGTTTTTAGTGTTATCAATAAACCCATTTTGAATCATTGAACCAACAATTGCATTCATTGCAACATCTAAATCAACGCCTTCAAAATTCATATCAGCTAAAACTAATTGTGCATCTTCATTAAGTGCTGTTACTGATTTAACTTCTTCTTTTTTATTAACCACAACTTGCATACTTGGGTTAACGTCGATATTAATTTTAACTTCTTGGCCTACTAGGTATCCTTGGTATCCAAAGTATGCACCTGCCATAATTGCAAATGATGCTGCCACTGGTAAAATCTTTTTCATAAAAGGTATATTTTTTCTTTGTGTATTAGTTGTTTTCGTCATAATAATTTCCTCATTATCTTTCTCCTGCTTTTTAATAGCAAGTAGGATAGAGTCAAAATTACTTTCCGGTTGAGTTGCATAAATTGCACTAGCAATTTTTTGTTCTAAATTTTTATCTGTCATAATTCTCATCCTCCTGTAATATTTGTCTCATTTTTTTGAGTGCACGATTATGTCTTGAAAGTACTGTTGATAAATTCATATCTAAAATTTCTGCAATCTCTCTGTGCTTTAATCCGCTTATCGCATGAAGTGTAACGATTTGTCTATCTTCATCTGATAAAACACCTAGTAGCATTTCTAGTAAAAGTTTATTTTCAATTTCTGTATCTGCATCTACATACTCGCTTTCAAGTATAGTTTCCTGAGTGTCTATGTCCACCGATTTTTTACTGCTTCTAATCTTTGTTAGAGCTAAATTTCTTGTGATAGTGAATATCCACGCCATTGGTTTTCCTTGAGCTTTGTATGTATGTGCTGCTGTATACACTTTTATCAAAGTATCTTGCATAACATCTTGTGCGTCGTGTGGGTTTTTCAAAATTGAATACGCGAATGCGTAAATTGCCTTATTGGCTTTGTTGTATAAAGTTTCCAAAGCTTTATTATCTTTATTGGCTATTTTAAATATTAGTTCATCACTAATATCCAAAACAGGCACTTGGGCATCATCGTTTAAAACTGATATCAAGGTTATAAACATATTTTTCTCCTGTTCACTTATATAATGCTTGAAGTTTATATTTTATTGCATTAATATTAAAAATTTTATTTTACATCTTATTATACATATTTTTTTTAATATTAACAACTATATTTTGCATTTTTTTATAAAATATATCATATATAAATGACTTTCACTTATATAACGCACCATTTTTAAGTTTTATTGCATTAATTTAAAAAATATTTTTTATTTCTGCAATTTTTTTAGGAGTTTTTTGCCTGCTCACTTATATAATGTTTGAAAGTATTATTTTATTGCACAAATTATAAAAAAATATTTTTTAATTATTTATAAAAAAATGGCACTACATTTTGTAGTACCATTTAGCCATTTTTATATTAATAATTATTATTTAACGCCTTCCCAGTCTTTTAAGAATTTTTCAATCCCTGAGTCTGTTAAAGGATGTTTTGACATTTGCTCAAATATTTTATAAGGAACAGTTGCAATATGAGCACCTGCTTTTGCAGAAGCTGTAACATGGATAGGATTTCTAATTGAAGCTGAAATAATTTCTGTTTCGATATCGTGTAACATAAATATTTCGCTAACTTCTTCGATTAAATTAATCCCTTCTTGTCCGATATCATCTAATCTTCCAACGAATGGACTAACGTATGTAGCACCTGCTCTTGCAGCCATTAAAGCTTGTGCAGCTGAAAAGATAAGAGTTACATTTGTTTTAATTCCTTTTTTATATAATGCACTAGTAGCTTTTAAACCTTCTAGACACATAGGAATTTTAATAACAATATTTTTATGAATTTTAACAAGCTCTAAAGCTTCTTCAACCATTTTATCAGCTTCTAGTGAGATAACTTCTGCTGATATAGGGCCATCTACAATACTTGTGATTTCTTTTACTACTTCTTTAAAATCTCTACCTTCTTTTGCAATTAAAGACGGATTTGTTGTAACTCCACAAATAACACCTAAATCATTTGCCTTTTTAATTTCTTCAACGTTCGCAGTATCAATAAAAAACTTCATAATACATCTTCCTTCCAAATCAAATATAATTATAATTTTAGTTTTAGTTTCTAATATTTCTATTAAAACCGAGCATATTCACATTCTATCATAAATTAAATATATTTACAAGTGCATAATAATGCTGTATTATATAATTAGCAATCTATTTAAAGGAGTGTAATTTTATGGATACAAAAAACAATGATGCTTTTATTGCTGGTGTTCGTGCTGGCGGATTAAACAGCTCAACAGAAATTAAAATTTTAATTTGCTATTTATTAAATACTATAAATTCTTCTATAACAAAGCAGGAACTTTTAGAAGTAATAACCAGTCAAGAACTCGCAAATTATTTTGAGTTAAACGATGCATTTGTAAAGCTAGTAGAACTTAATTTGATAAAAGAAGATGGCGATAAATTATATATTACTAATTCTGGTAAAGAAGTTGCAAAAGAGCTAGAAAAGGTTTTGCCTATTAGCGTTGTTGATAGAGCTTATAAAGCAGCCATTGCTATGCTTGAATTTAATAGCCTTAAAAAGCAAAATAAAACACAGATAGTTAAAGAAACAGATGGTAGCTACACTTTAAAATGTAGTATTGAAGACCCTGAGTTTACTGCTTTTGCTATGCAAATAACTATGCCAGATGAACAAACTGCAAAAATTGCAAAAGAAAAATTCATTCTTCACGCACAAGATATTTTTAAAATTGTTTTAGGAATAACTTTAGATCAAAAAGATATGTATAAAGACATTTTAAATAATTTAAATGATGATTATTAAATACAAAAAACGAGAAGTGAAATTCACTTCTCGTTTTAGTTTTAAGTATTAATCAGCTGCTATTATATCATTAGCTAGATTCCTTTGATACAACCTACCATAATTAGAATTAAAATTATTTAATCTTTTTTTAGTTTTTGTATTTTTATATACTCCTGAAAATTCATAAACTGCACAAATTTTATCAGCACAGTTAACTACTACTGATTCCTTCTTTTTTGGAATTTTAGTTAGTGTAACTGGCCACATATGAGTTATAATGATATCTTTTTCAATTTCAGATAATTCATATAATTTATCAGCATTTTCTAGCGCCATAGCTGGATGAATAAGCAGCCTTTGTGGCTTTTTTATATTAGTTAGCGACCAATCTTGAAGATGTAAATCATGTAATAGTGCCCCTCTTGTTGCCGCTACATAATTCATCTTTAAAAATTTAGAAATTCTATAGGTAATATAAGCTACAAACAGTGAATGATCAAGACAACTCACCTCATCAACATGGTGAATAATTTCGTTCATCTGCTGAACATGAGAAGAATGAATTAAATCTTTAATTATACTATAAAACTCTTCTTGTTTTTTTGTTAATTTAAGGTGCATTGGACTCACTTCTTTCTGTATTTATAAAAAAATGTTAACTGTGATTGTGTAAATTACATATAAATTATACTACAATTTTGGCACTTACACAACACCCATTATTTGACATTGTGTGAAAGTTTTATTAACAATCACAATTTTTCTTCTTATTTCTAATATTACAAATCTAAGTTTTTAATTATATAACTTACCAATTCGTCAATTCTATCTTCTCTTCCAGAAAGTTTTAGATATCCAATTAAACACTCAAATCCTGTGGAGGCTCTATACTCTTCGGCCGATGCACTTTTTGCAACTGAAGCTTTAGTTGAATTTTTCCCTCTTTTAAACACTGCCTTTTCTTCTTCGCTTAAAGTGTCCATTATTAAATTTATAGCTGCAAACTGTCCTTTAGCACTCACATATCCAACGGCTTTTTTATGCAATATATTAATTGGGTGCCTTTTATTTTTAACTAAATACTCTCGTATAAGTAGTGAATAAACTCCATCTCCAACAAATGCAAGAGATAAAGGAGATTGCTCTCTAATATCTACCATTTAAATATCTATTCCTTTCTGCATCACTTTTAATTAGTATACAAAGCTAAATTCAAAATCGTCTATTCTAATTGTGTCGCCTTCTTTAACGCCCATTTCTTCAAGCCTTGCAATAATTCCACTTTGGCGTAGTCTTCTTTGGAAATATTGAAGACTTTCGTAATCTTCTATATTTGAAGTGTGTAGAATTCTTAGTAGCCATTCAGCTTCTATATTAAATGCACCATCATCACTTCTGAATATATCAAAGCTATTATTATCTATTATCATCTCTGGTTTTACATATTCTGGCTGATAAATAACCACTGGTGGAAGTTCTTTTAATTTATTAAAAACATATCCTGGTAATTCATTTAAACCTTGACGAGTTGCAGCTGAAATTACAAACAAATATATTCCCTCTTCCCTGCAAAACTCACGGAATTTTTCAATTTGTTCTTCTGAGGCAACATCTGATTTATTTGCAACTGCAATTTGAGGCAGCTCTGAGAGTGTTTGGCTAAATGATATTAATTCATTATTGATAAGCTTAAAATCTTCTATCGGATCTCTTCCCTCGCTCCCTGACACATCTACAACGTGTAAAAGAAGCCTACATCTTTCTACATGGCGTAAAAAATCATGACCAAGGCCAACTCCATCACTTGCACCTTCAATTATCCCTGGGATATCTGCTGCAACAAAAGAAGCCTCTTCATCAACACGAACTACGCCTAAAACTGGTGAAAGCGTTGTAAAGTGATAGTTTGCAATCTTTGGCTTTGCTGAAGAAATTGTTGAAATTAAAGTTGATTTACCAACGTTTGGAAAACCAATTAGTCCAACATCGGCAATTAATTTTAATTCTAAAACTAACTCTAATTCTTCTCCTTTAAATCCTGGTTTTGCAAAGCGTGGAATTTGCCTTGTTGGGGTTGCAAAGTGCTGATTACCAAGCCCACCTTTACCACCTTTTGCAATTACCACTTCTTCCTCTGTTGAAATATCTGCAACAACAAGCCCAGTATTTGCATCTTTTAAAACTGTTCCAATTGGCACTTTAATTATTAAATCTTTTGCACTTCTACCATATTGATTAGCACCTCTGCCATCATCGCCTTTATCAGCTACATATTTCTTTTTATATCTAAAATCCATCAACGTGGATAAATTTCTCTCGCCTTTAAATATAACGTCGCCACCTTTGCCACCATCGCCACCATCAGGACCACCAGATGCCACATATTTCTCTCTGTGAAAAGAAACACAGCCATTGCCACCGTTACCAGCTTTTATATATATCTTGGCGTAATCTACAAATTGTATTGCCATTTTCTATTCTTCCCTTTCCTTGCTTTATATAGTATAAAGCTTTAATTTGAGTGTTTATTCAAATTATATTGTTCACATTATTATTTTTATATTCATATATTTAATACTATATTAATTTTATTAATAAGTTTTCAAATTATCTCTTTCAAAAACAACACCCGAACTTTAATTAAAAGCTCGGGTTAGTTTTAGTTATTACTAGTTTTGGTATACGCTTACTTTAGTTCTGTCACGGCCAAGTCTTTCAAACTTAACTGTTCCTGCAACTAGAGCGAAAAGTGTGTCATCGCTGCCTTTACCAACATTTTCACCTGGGTGAATATGAGTTCCTCTTTGACGAACTAAAATGTTTCCTGCTTTAACAACTTGACCATCTGCTCTTTTAGTACCTAGTCTTTTTGATTCGCTATCACGACCGTTTTTAGTAGAGCCTACGCCTTTCTTTGATGCCATAATTCAATTCCCTCCCTTGTGAAAAATTAACCAACAATTTTTGTGATTTCGATTTTAGTATATGGTTGTCTGTGACCCATTCTTCTTGATGAACCTTTTTTAGGTTTATAAGTAATGATGTTCAGTTTTTTACCTTTACCATTTTTAACTACTTTAGCTTCAACTTTAGCTCCTGCAACAACAGGTGTACCAAATTTAGCTGTTTCGCCTTCGCCTACGAATAGAACTTCTTCAAAAGTTACTACTGCGTCTGCTTCTACTTCTAATTTTTCGATGAATACTACATCGCCTTCGCAAACTGTGTATTGTTTGCCACCAGTAACAAATACTGCTTTCATAATTTAACCCTCTCAATAATTAAGTCTCGCTGAACCTGGCGTGTGAATAATACACAACTTAAACAAAGCCATTTACATGCGGCTGATATATATTAACATATATTCTTTAAAAAGTCAATACAGTTTTACTTATTTTCTCGCATTTTAGCAGATTTTACTGTATTTTTTAGTAAATTTACCCTTGTCATAAGCCCAACGCCACCTGGAACAGGGGTTATCATAGAAACTTTGTTTATTAAATTATCAAAATCTGCATCTCCGCAAAGCTTTCCATTTTCATTAACATTTATGCCAACATCGATAACAACTGCCCCTTCTTTAACCATATCAGCAGTTAAAAACGCCCTTTTACCAATAGCAACAATAATAATATCTGCA
The DNA here is from genome assembly GCA_964525015.1 of uncultured Oscillospiraceae bacterium. Lineage (GTDB taxonomy): Bacteria > Bacillota > Clostridia > Oscillospirales > Ruminococcaceae > RGIG3102. Next base: position 5,464 of record CAZGFY010000034.1, on the reverse strand, counting down.
TTTTTTGTTATATTTTTAATATCTTTTGTTTTAGAATGAGTTATTGTAACAGTTGCATCCCTTTTAGTTAAAAGTGCTGCTACTGGCTTTCCAACAATATTACTTCTTCCAATCACAACTGCATTTTTGCCTTTAATATCAATATTATAAAAATCGAGTAAATCAATGCATCCTTTTGGAGTGCATGGCATAAAGCAATCCTTACCAAGATATAAATTCCCAACATTTATAGCGCAAAACCCATCAACATCTTTTGCTGGATTAATTGCATTAATAACCTTGTATTCATCTATATGCTTTGGAAGTGGCAATTGAACGAGTACACCATCAACGCTATCATCATCATTAAGTTTTTGAATATTGCTTAGCAATTCTTCTTCGCTAACAGTTTCTTCTAATTCAATTATCTCTGAAAGAATTTCACACTCAATGCAATCATTGTGTTTTCCTTTAACATATCTTTTGCTCGCAGGGTCATCGCCAACAATGATAACTGATAATTTAGGCTGTATTCCTTTTAGCTTTAATTCTTTTACTTCCCCTAAGATATCGCCTTTTATTTTTGCAGAAACAACCTTTCCGCTAATTAATTTTTCCTGCATCTTCTTCCTCTTTATCTTCAATCACTTCTTGAGCTATTTGTGTTTCTTCTGTTTGTGTTTCTTCTATTTGCGTTTCTTGTGTTTCTTCTTCTATTATATCTACTTCTTTATTTTTCACAGTTTCTTTTGCTTTTTTTAGCATAACAATATTTGCAACAACTGCAAGAGCTATACTAATTAAAGCTATAATTTGCGATGTGCGAAGCCCTGAAGTTGTAGCAAGGCTATCTGTTCTTAGTCCTTCAATAAAAAATCTACCAACCCCATACCAAATAGCGTATAAACTTAGCATCTGCCCTTTAAATTTTCTATGTTTTAAAAATGCTAATAATAAGAAAAACCCTACTATACACCAAACAGATTCATATAAAAAGGTTGGGTGAACTGGCGCATAAGGGTCTACTTGTACCCCAAATTGAAGTAGCCAATCCTGCATACCTAATAAATAATTTGTAGTTTCTTCGCTTATCATTCCAAAAATCGAAGTGGTATTAGTGCCAAATGCCTCTTGGTTAACAAAGTTACCCCATCTGCCTATACTTTGACCTAGCAAAAAGCAGATTGCTGAAATATCAGCTGCATTTAAAAAATCAATTTTTCGCCACTTACAAGCAAGCCCACCAAAAACAAGCCCTCCAATAATGCCCCCATAAATGCCAATACCACCATCTCGAATATTTATCATATCCCAAAAACTAGCATATTCAAATGGTGCAAACATTACATAGTAAATTCTAGCACAGATAATTCCAAAAATACCACCTATCATTATAACATCAATAAATTTGTCTTGATTTATTCCATAGTATTTTTCGCCAAGTTTTAACCCAACTATAACTGAGGATAATAAGGCAACTGTTGCAATAATTCCATACCAGTAAATATCTATTCCAAAAACTGTGAACGCAATGTTTTTTATAGTAACATCAAGCCCAAGTGTTGGAAATTGTATATGATTAACCATTGTTTTCCCCCTCATTTATCGGCAATACAGTGAAAACTGTTTTTCTATTTGTATCAAACATATTTGATAACTGATTATTAACATCTTCTAACGTTATCTCTTTTAGAGTATTAATTTGATCGTACACTGTATACTCTTTAAATGCCGCTGCTAGCATATTCCCAGCAACTTCCTCAACATTTTCAAAATCTACAATTAAGCTGCCATATAAGGAATTTTTACTAATTGTATATTCTTCTTCTGTAATTCCAGTTGATTTTAATGTTAATATTGCTTTTAAAAGCTCATTTGATAAAATCTCTGGATTTTGAGTTTCGCCTGAGATTATAAAACTAAAAAAGTCTTGCCCAGAGATAACTTCGCCTGAAAAAGTTCCATTAACTAGATTTTTATCGTATAAATCATTGAATAAATCGCTAGTTGCCCCAGTTAAAACATCTAGGATAATATTTGCAATTAATTCATTTTTAAGCTTTATTCCATCTTCAAAGCTTTCCTTAAACCCAACTGCCACAAGGGGTGCTGAAATCGGCATATAGATAGTTTTTTCTTTATAGGCAACTTCTTTTGGCTCTTCTATTAAAGTTTTCTCTACGCTAACCTTTTCATATCTAAATTCTGCTCTGTTACAAGCTTTAATCACTTCATCAATTTCAATATTCCCAGCAACGCACAGTATCATCTGGCTTGGAGAATAAAATGCGTTTGTGCAATCATATAAAGTTTTATCAGTGATTTTTTTAATGCTTTCAACAGTGCCTGCTATATCATCTTTAATTGAATGATTAACATACAATCCATTTAAAACGCCAAAAAGCATTCTCCAATAAGCATTATCATCATACATTTTAATTTCTTGTGCAATAATTCCCTGCTCTTTTTCAACAGTTTCCTTTGTAAAGTAAGGAGAATTAACTGTGTATAAAAGAATATCAAGGCATTTATCAACATCGCTTGTTGCTGTGAAGATATAACAAGTTTTATCAAAAGATGTGAACGCATTTGCATTCGCACCTGTTTTTGCATAAAGAGAAAAAACATCTCCCTCTTCTTTTTCAAACATTTTATGCTCTAAAAAATGTGCAACTCCCGCTGGCACATCAAATTTTTCGCCATTCATTGTAAATTTTCTATCAACTGAGCCAAAATTTGTTCCAATAACGGCGTGTACACCGTTGTATTTTGGCATATTATAGCAAGCAATTCTAAGTCCATTTTCTAAAACAGCTGTTTGATAGCTTTCATTTAAAATTTCACTTTTTATAGTGTTTATCATATTAAAGTTTTTCCTTTCAAGTTGGCTATTCGCTTTTTGAAATAGTGTATATAACATTTAGATGCAATGTTTTTAATATTTCTTTAACATCTTCTTTGCTAACTTTTGACACTAAATCAATAACTTCTTCCGGGGTGTTATTTGAATTTCTTAATATTTCATTCAAATACCAAGCTTCTAGCCCGTGTAAACTATCATAATTTGTAACAAGACCGTTTTTAATAGTGAGTTTAATTTCGTTTATTTCATCATCAGAAATATCACCATTTATAAGCATATCAAGTTCAGCTTTAGTTGCATCAATAACCTTTTGGATATTTTCGTGCTCAACTCCTGAATCTACTGTCATTGAAGATGTAAACCAGTTAAAGCTTGAAACGCAGTAGTAGCATAAACTTTGCTTTTCCCTAACATTTTTAAACAGCCTTGAAGAAGCCGTCCCACCATATAAACTAGCTGCAACTAGCATACTGTATCTATCTTTTTCAGTAAGTTTTCTATTTGTTGTGTAAATTAGGCAAACCTTACCTTGCGTTGTGTCTAAATCTTCATTATAAATTTCTAAATCAGTTGTAGGCATTATTTCTATTGGAAGCATTGATTTAATATCATTTCTTTCCTTTTCAAAGCCTTTTTTCATACTCTTTGCTACTGAATCGCTTTCATTCGCAGTAACAAAAATTTCAACTGATGCAGTATTTAAAAGCTGTGAATAACATTCATACAAGCCTTTTTCATCGATTTTTTCTAAATCTTCAAGATATCCTAATCTCTCAACTCCGTTTAAACTGCCCTTAAAGAATTTTCTTCTTGCATTTTTAACGCAATATCCTCTTTTATCATTTATTTCACTCTCAATTTCTTCACGAAGTTTAAATTTTTCAATCTCAACCCACTCTTTAATAAAGCCATTATCTTCAAGGCAAGGAGAAAAGATAACCCCTAGCATAGTTTTTGAGATTTCGTTTAATAAATCTTCATTTTCAAGGCAGTATTCATTTTTAATCCCCTGCATAGTAAAGCGAAGTATTCTATTTTGCCCAATAGTTGAAGTTGAAACATCAAATGCTGCATTATACATCTTATTTAGCTTTTTAGAAAACTCCTTCATCGTTGGATATTCTTCATATGCTCTTTCTAAAACGCCAGTCATTAGTGAATACATTGTTGATTTTTCTTTTTCATTTGGTAGTAAAAAAACAATACTAATTCTATTTCTTTTAAATTTATCATTAGAAATTGTTGTTATATTAACATTCTTTGACAGTTTTATTCTGTTCATTAAAATAATTTTCCTTTCGATTTATGCATTTTTTATATGAATGCATCGTGTAATTTTTTTAGTGCTAAATCTGATTTCTGCTTGTCTACAAAAACTGAAATTTTAATTTCTGCACTGTTAATCATTTTTAAATTTATATCATTTTCATATAAAACTCTAAAAACTTCAGAGGCTATGCCGTATTTTGTTTGAACTCTTGCCCCTATTAAAGATATTTTCGCCACTTCATCATCGATATAAATTTTTTCAAAATCTATATCGTTTTGAATATTTTTTAAAATATCTAAAACTTTTGCCTTATCTTTTTTAAAAACAGTAAAGCTTATATCCTGTCTGCCTTGATTTGTAGCAGGCAAAACAATTGAGTCTATCACTATCTCCTCATTTGATATAGCCCTAAATAGCCTATAAGAAACGCCCATTTCATCTGATATATTAAAAACTGTTATTACGCAGTAGTTTGGGTCTTTTACAATTGCCTTAATCGGCTTATCATCGCTTGATATCGCCTCTTTAATAACACTGCCCTTATCTTCTATTCCCGTTTTAATATTATAAGAAATTATCCTTATTGCTATACCATATCTTTTTGCAACTTCTAAAACTTCGCCACTAACTAATCTATATCCAAAATCTGATATAATTAATAGTTCATCATAGTCTATTCTATCTATTTTTTTTGCAAAACTATGCTCTTTTGGATTTATTGAGTAAACCCCGTTATATTCGGTGTAAAATTCACATTCAACTTGATTAAATTGCACAGCTAAATAAATGCAATCGATTTTAGGATTATCCGAAAACAAAACCGACAGCTTTGATTTTGATTTTTTAGCCTCAACTACATTATAGAATTTTGGGATATTTTCTATATCAATTAAAGCCTCATATTCTTTTTCGCAAACTAAAAAAACATTAACTCCACTTTCTATATTATCTTTATAAAGTGGCAGAATATTTGTGTTTTTTGTAATGCATTCGCCTATATATTTAATAACATACGCCATACTTTTCACCTATATTTCTAGGATGACCGATATAATCTAAATCAACTCGAATTATATCGGCTACCCTAGCCTTACTCACATAATCAGAACCGCCTAAAACCGGATAATTTTTTCCTAAAACTTCGTTAAATTCACTTATAAGGCGAAAGCATTATTTCGTAAATTTGCCTTGTTTTATAAAAAAATTATTGGATTTTAGGTCGTAGATTTAATAATATTCAAATAGGTTTTATAACAAGGCAAAGGCTTGCAGTAATGCTTTATGCATTGCAAGAGCCTTTAACGCAGATAGAGAGCCTATTTGATTATTATTAAACGTGTTCGGATTATGTG
>CAZGFY010000033.1:0-18882 GCA_964525015.1 uncultured Oscillospiraceae bacterium | reverse complement strand
TTATTTTATTGATTTAGATAATCAGTATAAAGAATATGGGTTAGACAAATATGAGCAAGTTGCTTTATTTGTGTCTTGATTTACACTAATAAATATACCAAAAAGTATTGAAAATGGTATTGCTGAAGCTATGGAAATAAGTAAAACTAAAGAAATTTCACAAAAATCTCAAAATGAAATTGTTGATTGGTTTTTAAAATATTTAAATGAAAATCCCAATAAAGCTATAATATATCGACCACATCCAACTGAATTTTTAAATAATAAATTAGTTGAGTTAAGTGAAAAAATTGATAATTTTTATTTTATATCAGAAGGCTCAATAAAACCTTGGATAAAAAAGTGCGATAAAATTTACACATGGTTTTCAACTGCAGTAGGTGAAGTATATGCTGCTAATAAGCCTTGCTATATTAAGACCAGAAAAGTGGATAGAGGGACAAGATTTAGTGATTTATGAAAATGCTGAATTTATAACCAACTATGATGAATTTGTTAAAAGTGCAAACTCAAATGAATATTTTTTTCCTATAAGCTGTAAAGAAATGAGTCAGTTTTATCAATTTGATGAAGTACCATCATACAAAAAAATTGCAAATTCTCTTTCTAAAATTATCAAAGATAATTTGACTTTAGAACAAGATGTTAAAAAGAATATACAATACCCAGAAAAATTAAATTTATTATTTAATGAAAGTGTTATTGCCAAAATATTAAATTACATTGCATATAAAACTAATGCTAAAATTTTGAAGAATAGAAAGAGGATATACTTAAGGAATAAAAAATATAATATAGACGAATACACAATGCAAATGATAAAGAAAAATTATGCAAGTGAAATAGAGATTAAAAAATTGATTAATAAGTTTAATCAGTATATAAATGATATATAGAAATAATGGATAATTGCAAGTAAAGGTGTAGAGATAGTGAATATTAAAGAAATGTATATTAGATTAGCTGGTATTTATACAAATGGCATTTTAGAATATCATAGAATCAAAAACAATAAATCATATTATGATATATCAATAGAGATTACAGAGTGTTTAAAGAATCAAATAACTATTACTGAAAAAATGATATGGGAGCCCTGCGGAAATAGTAAAGAGAAGAGGGCGAGAGCAATATTATGTGATTGCTTAAATTTTGCAAGTAAAAATGATACAGAAAATCAAAAAATATCTACGGAACAATTGTTAAATTACTTAGAAAAAAATTATAAATTTTGCACATTTGATTTTTTAGCTTTAGTTGAAACTCTTATCGCTTCAATAGGAGATTTTAAGGCAACTATTAGTATTAGAAATGGATTTAATAAAAAATTAGATAAAATGAAAAAAATATTTAAGGTTATGCCAGCAAGATATTATATGGATTATTATTTCTACCTCTTAAGTGAAAAAAGAGATAAATTAGATGATTTTATTAAATTTTTAAAAAAATATAAAAATTTAAATTTTGAAATTCAGAACTATCTTTCAATTTTGAATAAAAGTGTATCAAGGATAGTAATTAATAAAAAAGATGAAGATAAAGACTATTTAAACTTTATAAAAAATAAAAAAATAGTAATTATAGGTCCGGGAGATTATAAGGTTAATATTGAAGAATTAAAAAATAAATTTGACATATTAGTTAATTTTAATTATAAAATTGATAATACTTTTATTCCAACGATTACTTACTATAATGGACCAATCTCCAATACAATAGTTAAAGATGATAGTTTTCCTGAAATAGTAAATAGGCTTGATAAAGTGCTATTGAAATATGAGCCGGATAATTTAAGTGAAATGAATAAATCTAAAATAAGAACTTATTGGCATTGCTATAAACTTTTTCCGAAAGGCTCTCCTAACATGGTGCAAGCAATACTATATGATTTGCTTTGTTTTAACCCTAAGTGTATTAAAATTATTAATGTAGATTTTTATACTAAGAAAAATATGTATAAAAAAGGATATGGAAAAGACCTTGAAGATAAAAAGGACTTTACTTTATTACAGAGTTTTGCATTACATAATATGAAAATGCAATTTTTACTTACACAAGATTTATTTATAAACAACTGTATTGAGTTTGACGATATAGGAACTCAATGTATGAAATTAACATTAAATGAATATGTAGATTTATTACAAGAAAATAGAAGCCAATATTAAAAAGCGAAAATTAAATTTATAATTAAAAAGACTGCTACTAAAAAATAGCAGTTTTTTTATTATAAATTAGTGTTATTCAATAATTAGTTTGCGTAAGTGCTGTTATATAGTTTTATAAAATTATCTTTGTTGCTCATAAAAAATCCCTTTTTGATTAACGCAGTGCATTTGTTTTATAAAAAAGTTTCAAATTATCTTCATAAATAAAATTATAATACATAATTATTCAAAAATCTACAATCATAAAAGGTTTATGAATGAATGATTTATAAATCTAAGGCATAAAATTTAGTAATAAATATACGAGGTGAAAGATATGTTTAGTGCATTAATTGGATTTATAATTTCGCAAATGCTTTTTGTTGCATTGCATTTGGAAAGCAGGATTCTACCAAAACCTTTAGGGGTAAAAGAAGAAAAAGAGGAGTTTTTTAAATATAAAGAAGGGGATATGGCAGCAAGAGATAAAATTATAAAGCATAATTTAAGGTTAGTTGCCCATATATCTAAAAAATACTATCAAAGTAATGTTGAAAATGAGGATTTAATGTCGATAGGAACAATCGGATTAATAAAAGCTGTGCAAAATTTTTCATACGAAAAAAACACAAGATTCTCAACTTATGCAGCAAGATGTATAGAAAATGAAATATTAATGGCGTTTCGAAAATTGAAACCGCATGAGAGCGTTTCGTCTTTAGATGAAAATATAGGAGTTGATAATGATACCTCAGCACTCACTCTAAAAGATAATTTAAAGGATGAGTTTTCTATCGAAGAATATTGCGAGAAAAAAGAATTAAAAAATGAACTCTTAAAGCTTGTTGCTCAAGAACTAACTGGCAGGGAAAGACAGATTATTATAATGCGTTATGGTTTAAATGATACAAATTGTTTAACTCAGCAGGCTATAAGTGAAATATTAGGTATATCAAGGAGTTATGTTAGCAGAATTGAATCAAGAGCCTTAGAAATATTAAAAAATGCATATATAGATGAGGAAAAATAAAAAAGTTTACGATTAGTTAATTGATATGAATAAATGTTTGTGATAAAATGGAAAATAAGAAGATGTGCTACATTATATAAATAGCTGTGCTTAGCGCTAAGAAGTAAAAAGTGAGGAAATAGAGATGTTAGAAATGTTTAGGTTTGAAAAAGAAGTTAATAATGTTGATTTTAAATCAGAGATTAAAAAAATGCAAAAAGAATTATTTGTAATTCAGCAGAGAATCAAAGAAAAAAACCTTCCAATTATTGTTTTACTAGATGGGGTTAGCTGTGCAGGAAAAGGCAGTATGCTTAGCAAAATAAGTGCTAGAATGGAGCCAAGAGGATATAAAATTCACACGATGAGTAAGGATGATAGGCTAGATTTAAGGCCAAGTATGTATAACTTTTGGTTAACTATTCCACTAAAAGGTGAAATGGCTATTTATGATGAGGCGTGGTATAATCCTGCTACTCAAAATTTTGAAGATAAATACGAGTTTGAAAAATACATAAATGAAGTGAATGTTTTTGAAAGACAGTTATCTGATGATGGATATTTGGTTTTGAAATTCTTTTTACATATAAGTAAAGGTGAGCAAGAAAAAAGGCTTGAAAAAGTTGATGATGATAAAGCTCACACTTGGCAAGTTACAAAAAAAGAGTGGGAAGAAAATCAAAATTATGAAAAAGTGATAGCCCATAGAGATGAAGTTTTAGAAAAAACTAACACTATGTCAGCGCCTTGGCATATTATTGAAAATGAAGAAAAAGATATAGGAACATACTATCTATTAAAAACTTTGATTGATAAAGCAAAAGAAGCTTTAGCTGAAAATGAAAAAATAACAAATGAAAATATTGAAAATTCAAAATTTGATTTAATAAAAATGCCAAAACTATCAGAAATAGATCTTAATAAAAAAATAAGTGATGAAGAATTTAAAAAGGAATATAAAAAAGAAAAAGAAAAAATTAAAGAATTACATAGTGTACTATATAAAAAGAAAATACCAATGGTTATTGCTTTTGAAGGCTGGGATGCAGCAGGAAAAGGTGGAGCAATTCGCCGTCTATCCTGGTCTTTTGATGCAAGGGGATTAGATGTTTATTCTATTGCTGCACCATCAAAAGAAGAACTTTCAAAACATTATTTATATAGATTTTGGAACAAACTTCCGAAGATTGGACATATATCAATGTATGATAGGTCTTGGTATGGCAGGGTTATGGTTGAAAGAATTGAAGGCTTTACAAAAAAACAGCGATGGGAGATGGCTTATAAAGAAATTAATGAGTTTGAAAAAACACTTTATGATTTTGGTGCTGTGGTAATAAAGTTTTTTATTCATATTGATAAAGATACTCAATTAGAAAGATTTACAGATAGACAAAATAATCCTGAAAAGCAATTTAAAATAACAGATGAAGATTGGCGCAATAGAGAAAAATGGGATCTATACGAAGTTGCTATTGATGAAATGATTGAAAAGACATCAACTAGGTCTGCGCCGTGGATAATAGTTGAGGGAAATAGTAAACCTTATGCAAGATTAAAAGTGATTAGAGCTGTGAGAAAAGCTTTAGAGGAGAGATTAAAATAGTATATGAAAATCGAAACGTTATTTATTTTATTTAATACAGTGTTTTTTATAAATAATTTATTTTTTTTAAACCTTGTTGAGGGTGTATTCAACGTGAAAAATAATAAATTTAAAGTCGCCTTATTCAGCTTGATTACGAGCTTAGTGGGAAGCATAATGCTGTTGTTTTTTGGAAGTATGTCAGCATTAGGCTATACAGTTATGCTAGTTGTGTACACAATAACAGTTATGGCGTTTTATAAAAATCAAAGTGCAATGACACAGATGGCGTTTGTTTTACATTTTAATTTACATATAATGGTGGCAAGGGGGATAATAACTTCAATTCTTGCGATAACTTTAAATACTACCATTATAAATCTTTCTGAAAATCCAATTTCGTTTTGGATAGTTTTAATACTCACTTCGATGCTTTGTAGTGTTTTTATAATCACATTACTACTTTTAATACCAAGGAAATATTTAAGAGTAATGGGACAAAAAACACAGGCAATGGGGTTGTATACTGTTATTTTAAGCGTTGCGAATATTTATATGATAGCGAATGGTAATGTTTACATACATGATATTACGTATGATTTATTGCCAGTTCATCAAATCATAGCTTCAGTTACATGGCTTGTAGCTTCGTATATAGGAATATTTTTAGTGATTGGTTTTGATATATTGCAAGAAAGAAGAGATAACTGGATTTATAAGCAATCACTTGAATATAATTCAATTTTAATTGCACAGGTTAACTGTTCAAAAGATGTGTTTGTTAATATTAAAACTCGTGGAATAGATGGTGCACTGGGTAATAGTTGCTACACAAAATATGTAACTGAGTTTTTAAAAGAGCGTATATCTGAAAAAGATTATAAGGATGTTTTAAGGTATATATCTATAGAAAACATTATAAAAAAGCATAATAATGGCACAACAGAGTTAAAAAAAGAGTTTGCAGCAAAAATGTCAAACGGAGATGAACGCTGGGTGAAATCTGTAATAACAATACGACAAGATAAATATACAGGAGATATTTTCGCTTTAATAACTGTTACAGATGATGTGCACGAAGCAAAAGTTAAAGAGCTTGAGCTTGCAGACACTGCTCAAAGAGATCCGCTCGTGGGAGCATATAATAAAAAAGCAACTCAAGATATAATAGATACTTTGCTTGAAAATGGGATTGGCGGAGCAATGTTGATGATTGATTTAGATAATTTTAAAGCTATTAATGATAATTTTGGACATGTTTACGGTGATGAAGTTTTAAAAGAAGTGTATAAAAAAATGCAAATTAATGTTAGAAGTGATGATGTGATTGGAAGAATTGGTGGAGATGAGTTTATAATTTTCCTAAAGCATATAGATAATATTAAAGAGATAACGAAAAAAGCTAATATAATTTGTAATAGCATAAATAAAGTTTATACTAAAGATGGTGTGGATATAGAGATTTCTAGTAGTGTGGGAATAGCACTTGCTCCAAAACATGGGGATAACTTTAAAGAGCTATACCATAACGCCGATTTAGCTATGTATGCAAGAAAAAAAGCTAGTAAGAATGGATATATGTTTTTTGATGAAAATATCCATTTGAATATTCAATAAAAATATTATAAATAACTTATATATTGTAGTTTTCAGTGTTTGGGTATCCAAACTGTGTGCTATTCATTATGCACGCAAAGAAAACTAGATTTTATATTATCGCTAGATAATATAAAAAGGCTGACACATTCAAAATGAAGTTTTGAAGTGTCAGCCTTTTTTGTGTCGAGTTATTAGAAACTATTTTTTACTTTAATAATACATACCCAAAAGTGCATAAAAACATATATTTTACCTAAAATCATAATAAAAGGAGAATGAGTAAATGAGTGAAAAAAGGCTAGTTTATATTCAGATATTTTTTGTATTTTGTGCATTGGTATTACAGATAAATATGGTTAGAATAATATGTTCAGATTATTATATATCAGCTCAAAATCAAACTAATAAAACAATTCAAATTTCAAGTGGTAGAGCTGAAATAGTTGATTCTTCATTCAGGCCAATAACAGGGACAGAGTCAGTGATAAATACACTAGTTGAAACTAATACTACAAATCTACAAGATATTTTTAATAGCTTGCCAGAAGAAGATAGGCAAGAATTTACAAATGCCATAGAAAACTATAAGCGAATGATTGTGGAATTAAAAGAACCAATAAAAACGCAGACGATGTATCTAACTAGTAAAAGGTATAGTGATAATAATATCGCACAGCATTTAATAGGATATATTGATGTTGATAATAACGGGGTAACGGGAATAGAAAAGGCTTTTGATGAAAAGCTTAAAGATAGTGGTGAAATAATTGATTTGCATTTAAAAGTTAATGGTGTTGGAGATATTTATGGCGACATAAATCAAAGTGTTTCAGTTAGAGAAGATGTTTTAAGTTTAACAATTGATAATACAATGCAAAGGTTAGCAGAAAGCGTTGCAAATGAATATATAGAAAATGGTTCAATTGTTATTATGGAAACAAACACAGGGAAAATTTTAGCAATGGCGTCAACACCAACGTATAATGCAAATGATATTGAAAGTTATCTAGAGAGTGAAAATTCACCACTATTAAATAAAGCTTTGCAAACATACGAACCAGGGAGTGTAATAAAACCACTTTGGGCAGCATTAGCTTTAGAAAATGGGCATAGTGAACACACTATATACGAGTGCAAGGGATATACAGAGGTAAATGGACACATATACCATTGTTTTGATAGCACGGCTCACGGATTAATAGATATGAACGAAGCTTTAAGAGTGTCTTGCAATAGTTATTTTGTGGATTTATTTTATGAAAATAAAGAGTTTTCAATGAAAAATATTGCCAATCAAATGAATTTTGGACAGGAGATAGAGCTTGCAGAAAATTATTTTACTAAAAATGGATACTTTCCAACATTAGAAGAAATTGAAAATATAGGTCAGCTTTCTCAAGTGAGTTTTGGTCAGGGGGAGTTTTTAGTTAGTCCTATTCATATAACTGCTTATATGAATATGTTTGCGAATGGTGGCAAATATATTTATCCGCAAATATCTCAAGGGATATATGATAGTGTTAATTATGATTTAATAGAAAATCTATATGAATACAATGAAAAACAAGTTATAAGCAAAGAAACGGCTGATATAATAAAAGAAATGCTAATAACAGTTGCGATGGAAGGAAACTCTAAAAGGGCAGCACCTAGCTATTTATCAGCAGCAGGAAAAACTGGAACAGCACAAACTGGGATTATAAAAGAAGATGAAACAGAAATTCTAAACGCTTGGTTTTCAGGGTTTTACCCAGCAGAAGATACAAAATATACAATAACAGTTCATTTATACGACGGTGGCGAAAGCTCGCAAACAGCAACAACAATTTTTAAAAAGTTGTGCGATCAAATTTATTATTTATTGTATCCAAATGGAAATGAGTAAGGGATATAATAGTTGTGTATTTAGCGATCTTTGTGATATAATTCATAGTAGAAAGTATTTGTGAAACTAAGAGGGGTTATATTATGAATAATATTATTTTTCTGGATATAGATGGTGTATTAAATTGCAATGATTATAAAAATGAAAGACCAGAGAGTTACTTTGTTGATGAAGATAAAGTCAAGCTCCTTTCTAAATTATTTCATGAAATAGAGGATGTTAAACTAGTTTTACATTCAGCCTGGCGATTTTGGTTTGATGAAAAATTGAATCCTAAAAATGAAGTTGCTGAAAATTTAATTATGCTACTATCAAAATATCAAATGATAATATCAAATATTACACCAGATTTAACAACACCAGAAATTCATAAGACCAAAAAATTTAGCAAGGTTAAAGCTGAGGAGATTTTATTATGGTTAGAGCAAAATCAAAATGTTAAAAGGTGGGTTGTGATAGATGATTTGTGGCTTGTAAATGAATTAGTAGAATCACATCAAATTAAAACAGATGCTAAAATCGGACTAACGCTTGCAGATGTAATACAGGCTAAGAGATTGTTTGAACATTAAAGCAGATTTTATATTGAGATAATTATTTTTATAAACATCAAAAAAAGAGCGATTAACTTAATAATCGCTCTTTAATTTATATATTATTCAATTGTATTTATTTACCAATATAATTTTGGATGTTTGCATTTTTATTTATTTTTGCTTCTATTATTGGTAAATTTGAAGTTAATAATGTTGTTATCCCAGGGCCGTGTCCGTGTCCATAGCTATCGCCATGAATAACAATACCTAGAGTGCTTGCTCCTTTTTTATAAGCTCTACCAACAGTATTTGTATGATCTTCAATTAACACGAAATCACCAAAGCGTAGATTATCAAGTCCTAAATCTTTTATAGCTTCTTTATCAGTTGTCATTATATCATAATCGCCAGTGTGTGAATTTGAGCTTCCAAGCCCAGAACCCATTAAATAAGCAGGAACTGTTGCCACTACTGGTACAACTATTTTACCATTAACAACTTCTATTTGCATCTTATCTAATAAATCTGGATCTATTCCACAGCTAACAACTGTTTCTTCAAAGCCTTCTATTTCAAGCCCTTGACCGCAACCTTTTACAAGGATTTTATCGTCTATACACATTTTTTCTTTGTCTTCTTTTGAAAACTCGATTATTGTATGCTCTATACCACCGTGACCGCCTAATACATAGCCTTTGGCACCTTTTGCATCTCCGGAAACTACTATTGCTTCATTTCCACAGCAAGCTAATAGCATTAAAGCGTTATTTTCATTACTATCTTCATTGCGGATTGTAACACTAGGTTCAAGATGATCACCTTTGAATTTATATACGCTATCGCCTACGCCGATGTTATAAGTAATGCCTCCAGTAGCTGGCAGACATAATACTTTACTATCTACTCCATTAATTCTATAGTGATTCCCTTTACTTAACGGGTGGTGTATTTTTCCTAATAAAGATATTATCGCAAGATTATCTTTATTAGTTTTTATCTGTGCCATTGGACTCACCTCTTTCATAACTTTTTCTTTTTATATATAATCCTTTTTCTGTAAGTTTAGTATAGCATTTTTTAGCTGTTTTATCAATAGAAATGCCTTTAGAAAATACTATATAAATTTTATTTAGTTTACATATTGATTATTTTATAAAAAAATAGTATAATATAAGTGTTGTGGTGAAAAAATCACTTAAAACTAAATATTATAGGCGATAAAAGAGAATAAGAATATAATTAAAAATTATAGAGAGAAATCGGTTGGTGAAAGATTTTGTTTTTATGTGTTCGTGCCACTCTTTTGCTCAAAGCGAAATAAGTTTTGCGTAGCTATGGCGTTAACATAGATAAAGTGATTGAAGGCTTATTTTAAGTTTTCAATAATTTGGGTGGTACCACGGTATTTGTATTTATCGTCCCATAAAGTTTAATTTGAGCTTTATGGGCGTTTTTTATTGGAAAAAGGAGAATTTATTTTATGAAATGGACATCTTTAAATGAATTAAGAGAAAGATATCTAAAATTTTACGAAAACAAAAATCACACAAGATTAGATTCGTTTTCACTAGTGCCACAGGAGGATAAAAGCTTACTGCTTATAAACTCTGGTATGGCGCCATTAAAAAAATATTTTATGGGTCAGGCTACTATGCCAAACAACAGAGCAACAACCTGTCAAAAATGTATTAGAACGCCAGATATAGAAAGAGTTGGTATAACTGCAAGACACGGAACATTCTTTGAAATGCTAGGAAACTTCTCTTTTGGTGATTATTTTAAACACGAGGCTACCGAGTGGGCGTGGGAATTTTTAACAAAAGAGCTTGAAATTCCAAAGGATTTATTATATATAACAGTTTATGAAGATGATGATGAGGCGTGGGATATCTGGGTTAATGAAAGAGGGATAGACCCATCTCATATGAAACGTATGGGCAAAGAAGAAAATTTCTGGGAAATTGGTTCTGGTCCTTGCGGTCCTTGTAGTGAATTATATTTTGATAGGGGCGAAAAATACGGCTGTGGAAAAGATGATTGCACAGTTGGCTGTGAGTGTGATAGATTTATTGAAATCTGGAACTTAGTTTTCACTCAGTTTGATTCAGACGGAAAAGGAAACTATAATCTTTTAGAAAAACCAAATATCGACACTGGTATGGGTCTTGAAAGATTAGCTTGCGTTATGCAGGGCGTTGATAATATGTTTGAAGTTGACACTATTGCAAATGTTATTAAAGAAGTTGAGAAAATTTCAGGCGTAACATATAAAAAAGATGCAAAAACTGATATCTCAGTAAGAGTTATAACCGACCATATTAGAAGCACTGTATTTATGATTAGTGATGGTGTTCTTCCAAGTAATGAAGGAAGAGGCTATGTTTTAAGAAGGCTTTTAAGAAGAGCAGCAAGACACGGAAGAATGATTGGAATTAAAGATTTATTTTTAAATATTCTTTGCGACACTGTTATAAAAGAAAGCAATGCAGCTTATCCAGAACTTTTAGAAAAACAAGAATATATTAAAAAAGTTATCCTAACAGAAGAAGAAAGATTCTCTAAAACTATTGATTTAGGGATGATGAGATTAAATGCGTTAATCGAAGAAATCGATGCAAACACAAGTAGCGAAGAAGAAAGAATATTAAAAGGTGCAGAAGCATTTAAATTAAATGATACTTTTGGATTTCCAATAGATTTAACTAAAGAAATTTTAGAAGAACACAATATTAAAGTTGATGATGAAGGCTTTAAAAAGCATTTAAAAGAGCAAGCAGATAGAGCAAGGCAAGCAAGAAAAAAAGCTGGTGAAATTTCTTGGAGTGATGATTTGTTCCAAAATATAGAACTTCCTGCTACTGAATTTTTAGGATATGAAACTTTAGAAAGTGAAAGTAAAATTTTAGCTATTGCTTATGAAGATAATTTTGAAGAAGCAGTTTCAGTTGATGAAGAAGCTAAAGAAGGGGTGCTAGTTATCTTAGATAAAACTCCTTTTTATGCTCAAGGTGGTGGACAGGTTGCAGATAGAGGTGTTATACAAACTCAAAATGCAAAACTATCAGTTTTAGATTGTAAAAAAACAGCTAAAGGGCTGTTTGTTCACACTTGTACTTTAGAATCAGGGGTTATCAAAGTTTTAGAAGATGTTAGTGTATCTGTTGATAGAATTACAAGAAAATCAACTGAAAGAAACCATACATCAGCACATATCCTGCAAGCTGTTTTAAGAAGAGTGCTAGGAACACACGTTCATCAATCAGGCTCAGAAGTTGATGAAAATAGAATGAGATTCGACTTTACGCATTTTAACGCTGTTACAAAAGAAGAGCTTGAAAAAATTGAAAACGGAGTAAATATTGCAATTTTAGGTGGCGCTCCAGTTACTTCATCGGTTATGAGTATAGATGCGGCAAAAGAAATGGGAGCAATTGCTTTATTTGGCGAAAAATACACAGATGAAGTTAGGGTTTTAAATATTGCTAATCAATCAGTTGAACTTTGTGGTGGTACACACGTTGGCAACACTTCTGAAATTGGCTTATTTAAAATAATTTCAGAATCAAGCGTTGCAGCTGGGGTTAGAAGAATTGAAGCTGTTACTGGTGCAGGTGTGTTAAAATTAATTAAAAATCAATCAAATCAATTAGAAGAAATTGCAACTGCTGTAAAATCTAATAATGTAAATGAAGTAACAAGCAAGGTTAATCAAACATTAGAAGAACTTAAAGAAACAAAGCAAGAGCTTGATAAAATGAAACTAGAAGTTGCAAAAAGCAGAGTTGATGGTGTGTTCCAAAATCCAGAAATGGTTGGAGAAACAAAAGTGTTTACTGCTTTCTTTAGGGGCACAACTAGTGATGCACTAAGACAAATGGGCTTTATTTTAAAAGATAAAGAAGAAAATAGCGTAGTTGTTTTATGTGGCGAAGTTGACGGCAAGGTTACTATTGCTGCTGCTTGTGGCAAAAAATCTATTGAAAAAGGCCTTAAAGCTGGAAATATAGCAAAAGAAGTGGCTGCTGTAACAGGTGGCTCAGGTGGTGGTAAGCCAGACTTTGCTATGGCTGGGGCAAAAGATGCTTCAAAAGTTGATGAAGCTTTAGCAAAAGTTAAGAGTATTGTAGAAGCAATGATATAAAATTAATGATAGGGGAATATTATGGATTGCATTTTTTGTAAAATAGTAAATAAAGAAATTCCAAGCAAGATAATCTATGAAAACGACACTGTGCTCGCTTTTTACGATTTATCTCCACAAGCACCTTTTCATATTTTAATTGTTCCAAAAGAGCATATATCAGCACCGAGCGAAATTAATAAAGACAACGCTCATTTAATGGGGGATATTATGCTTGCAGCTGCCGAAATTGCAAAAAAAGAAAATCTTGAAAATGGATATAGAATAGTTGCAAATTCAGGAAAAGATGCAGGGCAAACCGTTTTTCATTTGCATTTTCATATGCTGGCTAATCGCTCTTTATCCTGGCCACCAGGCTAAAAATATATAAAATTCGGGCATTAGTATGTCCGAATTTTATTCGTTTTATTAGGGGAAAGATATGAGTAAGATAAGAAATATTTATATTGTTTCGATTATTTTAGTTTTGAGTTTTATATTGCAGATAACAATGCCAAAAGAACAGGTATTAATTTCTTTGGCATTGTTTTTTGCGTTTTGTTTATATTTGTATTTTGCTAAAAAAGATTATCAAAAATTAATTTTAGTAGCCGTTTTAGCTTGTGTTTTTTCATTTGGATATTTTAATATTTATAATTTATTTATAGAAAATACAATAAATAATTTAAGTAGTGAAAATGTAAAGATTAATGGATATATAACCGAGGTTAACACTGATTACTCTTTTGGAAATAGATATACTTTTAAAATAGAGAATATAGAAACCAAAAATGCATACGATTCTTTTATTTATTTTTATTCTCAAGAAGAATTTAATATAGGTAATCAGCTTATTATAACGGGTGAATTAAATAATAATAATTTTTCCTCTTATTCAAGCTATTTATTTTCTAAAAATATTTTTGGAACTTTTAATGTTGAAAATATAATGAATGAGAATGTAAATAAGATAGATATAAATATTCTAGGTGCATTATTAAAAGAAGAAATTACATATAATATGCAAAAACTATATCAAGGCGATAAACTTTCGATTGCCTTATCAATGGGGTATAGTGATAAAAGCTTAGTTAGTGATGAAATATTAGAAGATTTCAGCGTTGCAGGGATTTCTCATATGCTAGTTGTATCAGGGCTACACGTTGGAATTATTAGTGTGTTTTTAAATTTTATATTAAAATATATTCCAATTAATAAAAAGATTAAAAATATTGTTTTAGCAATATTTTTGTTATTCCTTGCTGGTATAATTGGATTTACATATTCAATTTCAAGGGCAGTTTTTGTTATGATTATACTACTGCTACTAAAAAACTTTAAACTATATCCAGATAGCTTTTCTTCTCTTTCTTTAATTATTATTTTAACAGTTTTACAAAATCCATATTCAGCCTTTGATATTGGCTTACTGCTTTCATACACAGCTTGTATAGGCGTTATTCTAGGGGCAAGATATGCAGAAAAGAAAAAATATAATAAAATAATATCAGCTATAATAATTTCAGGGTTTGCAGTTTTATTCACTATTCCTGTCTTATCATTTGCACAAATGAAGATGACGATTATTTCGCTAATTATAAATCCATTATTTGCTATTTTAATCCTGCCGGTTTCTGTATTATCTTTTTTCACCCCAATACTACACTTTATTACAATACTAAATCCAATAAATGAAATACTTGTTTTTATAAACTCATTTTTTATTAATATTTTTATATCATTTTCAAAACTAATTTCAGATATCTTTTCCTTTTTGCTTATCGATATTAGCGATGGCGTTTTCAGGGGAATTATTATTGTGGTTATTATATCAGCACTATTTTTTATAATTAGTTTTGGATATAATAAAAGATGTAAATGGTTTGTTTTCATATCTTGCATAATTTTTATAATATGTTATAATTTTATAGGTTATAACACAGTTAATATAACAATGATAGACACAGGCAGATTCGTTTCGAGCACTATTAGATATGATAATAATTTTGATTTGATTTTAAAGGAAGATATAAGCGAAAAAGAGCTCAGCTATATTTTGAAAAATGAAAATAAATCGTGTTTTAATAATATTATTATCTGCTTTGATGAAGAAATAAGTTTTGATATTAATAGCTATGCTAATAATATTTATAATTATAAAGAAAAAGATTTTTATGATTTTGAAAAATATAAATTCGAAATAACAGATGAAAATATATTTAATTTAAAATCAGAAAATTTGACCATAACTACAAGTAGTTATGCACAAAAAGTTTTTGGGGATGGGTTATATTTTTTAGCTTCAAATCCACCGGAAGAATTTTATTTAGAAGAGATATATTATTATCAAAATGGAGTGCTATCAAATAATTTTAAAAACTTTATAGAGTTAGGTATAGGCACAAGGATTTATGAAGATTTTAAAATAAATGTTAATTTAATAAATGGGGAATACTATATAGTAAAGGATGTGATAAATTTTGCAAACTGGATATAAAATTAAAGATAAAGATTTAAAACGAGCGTGGCTTATTATATCAGAAGATAGTTTTGTTGGCCAAGAGAATTTAAAAATAATACTTGATATTGCAAAAAAACAAGGTATAGATGAGGATAGTATTATAAGCTATTCTATTAAAAAGCCAGATTTTGATAAACTTGAAGATGAAAGCCAAACAGTTGGATTTTTTGGCGATAAATTAATAGTTTTAAAATACTATAATCTTTTAGACTTTTCAGAAGATGAGATTAAAAGATTAACAGAGATAATTAAAAATAGTCAAGGAACGCATTTTGCATTTATCTTCACATTAGATGATATGAAAAAAGCATCTTTAAAAAGGTATTCAGAGTTTTATGAAGCTGTTAATCAAGATGGAATAAGCTTAATTGTAAATAAAATTGATGATAAATTTTTAGAAGAAATGATACTTCAAAGATGCAAAATAAATAAAACTCAAATCACTCCTAAAATAGCAAAGTTTATTATTAATCAAACAACGAGAGATATAAGCCTTATTATTAATGAGATAGATAAATTATCAGCTGCATCTAATTATACAGAAATTGATGAAGAATTAGTTGAAAAAATGCTATCAAAAACAGTTGAAGGATCGGTTTTTGAGATTATAGATTTAATATGTAAAAAAAGAGTAGTGAAGGCTTTAGAAAAACTAAATATACTCTTTGAAAATAGAACAGATGAAATAAGCATTTTAGGGGCATTATCTTCTTCATTTATTGATATGCACAGAGCAAAGCTTGCGCAAGCAAGAGGATATGATTTTAATAGGGTGCATAAAGATTTTGAAAGCAAGGCAAATGTTTATAGATATCAAAAAGCTATGAATAATCAAAGGGTGTTTTCAAAGGAAAAACTAGAAGAGATATTATCACTTCTTTTAAAAGCAGATATGGCATTTAAAAGTACATCAGTTGATAAAAAAGAGCATTTATCAGTTTTAATTGCAAGAATAATAGCTGTTTAGGGGGGCTTATGGAAAAATTAAAGGTAAGCCAGATAATAGTCGTTGAAGGCAAATACGATGCTATAACGCTTAATAATATAGTTGAGGGACTTATAATTCCAGTTAACGGTTTTTCAATTTTTAAAGACGATGAAAAAAAGCTTTTATTAAAAAATCTTGGTGAAAAATACGGAATAATCCTTTTAACAGACTCTGATACAGCAGGATTTAAAATAAGGAATTATATTCAAAATATCTGCAAAAACACAGAGATAATTAATGTTTATATTCCAGTGGTTTTAGGAAAAGAAGCTAGAAAAAGCACAGCGTCAAAAGAAGGCTCACTCGGCGTTGAGGGGATTAAAAAAGATGTTTTAATTAAATGCTTTAAAGACGCTGGGATTGGGTTTGAGAGTATATCAAAAGAAAATCAGCTAGATTACACAGATTTATTTTATCTTGGCTTATCAGGAACAAATAATTCAAGCGAAAATAGAAAAAAAGTTTGCAATAAATTAAATATACCAACTAAGCTATCAAAAAAAGCATTTTTGGAGGTTTTAAATAGGATGAGCAATTATAAAGAATTAGAAGAAATTTTAAAAGGAGAAACAGCAATTTTCTGGGACTTTCACGGAACACTTACCCACAGGGATAATCAGTGGATAGACGCTGCTAATTTACTTGTTAATGAGTTTTACAAAGAAGATAATATAACCGAGGAAATAATTGATAAATATCTTCACGGAAAGTGTTTGCCTTGGTGGACTTACCCTGATAGGGATACACGCCATTTAAGAGAGAATGATGGCTGGTGGAATAGCTGTAAGGAAGAATTTATAAAAATGTTTATTAATTGTGGTCTTTCAAAAGAAAAAGCAGAACATTTAGCACCTTTAATAAGAAAATATGTAACAAATATTAATAATCATAGAGTTTTTAAGGATGCAAAGATAACTTTAAAAACCTTGCAAGAAAGAGGCTATAAAAACTATCTTTTATCAAATAATTTTCCAGAACTTGAAGATATGATGAAAGATTTGAATTTAAGCGAATATTTTGAAGGAATGGTTGTTTCGGCAAAAGTTGGCTATGCAAAGCCTAGAAAAGAAATATTTGATTACGCAAAAAGCCTAGCAAAAGATGCTAAAAGATATATTATGGTTGGGGATAATCCAAAAGATGATATGCAAGGCGCAAAAAATCAAGAATTTGAAACAATTTATATAAACACAAGGAAAAAAGATGAATATATTAATGAAAATATGGACTACACTGTTAATTCATTAATAGAAATTTTAGAGATATTAAAATAGCAAAATAAAGGAATAAGGATAAAAATGAAACAATACATACAAGACTCACTAAAAGAATTTAAAAACATAAAATCACTAACAACAGTTGCAATTTTAGGTGCAGCTGGAATAATAATTAGTATGTTTACAATTGATATAAATCAGTATTTAAGAATAAGCTTTGAATCGGTTACACACGGGATTTCTGGAATGCTATTTGGTCCGTTTTTAACAGGGTTTGCAGGAGTTTTTCTTGATTTATTAAAGTTTTTAGCTCGCCCAGTTGGGGTTTATTTCCCAGGTTTTGCGATTAATGAATTAATAATTGGCTTAATATACGGCTTTGCATTTTATAAAAAAGAAATAACTGTTAAAAGAGTTTTAATAGCTAGAATAATCATTGTTTTAATAATTAATTTAGTGCTAACTCCACTTTGGCTTTCAATGTTATACGGACAAGCCTTTCAATTAATTGCAAGCGTTAGAATTATTAAAAATATAGTAATGCTACCGATTGATACATTTATACTATATCAAGTTTTAAAATTATCAAAAAGAGTTTTCAAAAAGTAAATTTTCAAATTATGAATAGGTGATATACAAACTGTAAAATTTATATATATTTTACTTGAAAGCATTTTCAAGCAGATTTATTATGATATACTGATATTATGAAAGCTACAATTATTTTGGAGGATGTCAGTATGCGTAAAGCTATATTAATTTTTTTCGTATGTTTAATTTTAGTTGCCTGTTCGAGCAAAACACAAAATTTGCAAGAATTAGAAAGCTTTGAAAGTGATGAAATGCCAATTCAAACTCAGTCAGATGAAGTGAAAACCTCAACTACTGATGAATATGTCATTAAATATGCCACAATACTAACAGGAGAGCATAATTCTTCTGCTCAAGTTGATATTAATGATGATTTATCGGTTAATTTATATAATTTCTTTTATGATGGTAAAGCTCCTGATGTATATATAGCACTTGGAAATTTTGATAATAATGGAAATTTTGTTAAAGGCGAGGTTGTTAGTCCGCTAATAGAGGGAGTTTATAAAGGCGAAGATTATAAATTTAGTTTATCGAGCGATATAAATTTAGAAAGCTATACAGCCATTTCAATATATTGTAATCAATATTCAGAAGATTTTGCATCAGCAGAATTAATTGATATAGAATAGCCTTACTCACATAATCCGAACACGTTTAATAATAATCAAATAGGCTCTCTAT
>CAZGFY010000032.1:0-19205 GCA_964525015.1 uncultured Oscillospiraceae bacterium | reverse complement strand
CTGGAACTTATGAATCAAGCCTAAAATCAGAAATGGCAAAAACAGAAGCACCAACACTATTCCAAGTAAACGGACCAGTTGGACTTGCAGCTTGGAAAGATTACACATATGATTTAGCAGGAACTGAAATAGTTTCACTTATTACAGATGAAAACTATCTACTAAAAGATGGTGATAGAGTTGATGCTGTTGCATATGTTATTGAAAGCTATGGCTTAATTTATAATAAAGCTTTACTAGAAGAAGCTGGCTACACAGAAGCTGATATCACAGATTTTGAAAGCTTAAAAGCAGTTGCAGAAGATATCACAGCGAGAAGCGAAGAGCTAGGATTTAGCGCATTCACATCAGCTGGTATGGACGGCTCATCTGACTGGAGATACAAAACTCACCTTGCAAATATTCCACTATACTATGAATACCAAGCAGATGGCATCACATCAACTGAAGCTGTTAAAGGAACTTTCCTTGATGAATACAGACAAATTTGGGATTTATATATAAACAACTCAACAACAGCTCCAACCCTACTTTCAACAAAAACAGGTGAAGATGCTATTGCAGAATTTGTTTTAGGTGAAGGCGTGTTCTATCAAAATGGTACTTGGGCATATGGTGATATCCTAGATATCGGCGAAGAAAATATGGGTATGCTACCAATCTACATCGGTGTAGATGGTGAAGAAAACCAAGGTTTAGCTACTGGTACTGAAAACTACTGGTGTGTAAATAAAAATGCATCACAAGAAGATATCGATGCAACTATTGCATTTATGAACTGGGCAGTTACATCAGAAGTTGCTGTAAAAGCAATGTGTGGTGGTGAAGGTGCTATGCCAAGTGGCGGAGCTGGTATGGGATTTGTTATTCCATTTACTACAAACCTTGAATCAGCAAATACACTTGTAAACATTGCAAATGGATATGTAGACGCTGGAAAAACTCCAGTATCTTGGAACTTCCCAACAATGCCAAGTGAACAATGGAAAAACGACTTAGGCTCTGCATTAACAACTTATGCAGCAGACCAAACAGATGCAAACTGGGAAGCAGTTGAATCAGCATTTATCGATGGCTGGGTAACTGAATACCAAGCTGCAAACGGCTAAGAATTATAATTAATTTTTCATAAAAAATAAAATAGCTATCAGTGTTTTCGCTGATAGCTATTTTAAAAAAACTCGGAGGTACTAGACATTGGAAAAAGCAATTAAGAAATATCTACCGATATTTATTCTACCAACATTATTATCTTTTATAATAGGTTTTATAGTTCCATTTATTATGGGCTTATACTTATCATTAACAGAATTTACAACTATAACAGACGCTACTTTTGTAGGATTTTCAAACTATGTTAAAGCATTTGCAGACCCTATGTTTACACATGCGTTTTGGTATACATCAGCTTTTGCCGTTGTAACGATTATAGTTATTAATATAATTAGCTTTTTTATAGCTATGGCATTAACTCAAAAATTAAAAGGCACAAATATTTTTAGAACTGTGTTTTTTATGCCAAACTTAATTGGTGGTATAGTTTTAGGTTATATTTGGCAATTAATATTTAATGGCGTTTTAGCACAATTTGATTTAGCGCTAAACTTAGATGAAAAATACGGCTTTTGGGGGCTTGTTATCCTAGTTGCTTGGCAACAAATTGGTTATATGATGATAATTTATATAGCAGGCTTACAAGCAATTCCATCAAGCTTAAATGAAGCGGCACAAATAGACGGTGCTAGCTGGTGGCAAAGATTATTTAATGTAACAATTCCAAATATGATGCCATCAATCACTATTTGCACATTCCTAACTTTAACAAACGGATTTAAATTATTCGACCAAAACTTAGCACTAACAGGTGGTGAACCTGGTGGTTTATCATCACTTTTAGCTCTTGATATCTACGAAACATTCTATGGTAGAGTGGGCTGGGAAGGCGTTGGTCAGGCGAAAGCTGTTGTATTCTTCTTCCTAGTAGTTATTTTAGCTTTAACACAACTTTACTTTACAAGACGCAAGGAGGTACAACAATAATGAAAATGAAAAAAAGTTTAAGTATTTTTGGAACGATAGCTTTTTCTATTATTTCAATTATTTATCTGCTTCCAATCGCAATAGTTTTTGTTAACTCATTCAAAGAAAAAATTTATATCAGTAGAGAGCCTTTTAATCTTCCATCAGGAGATTCATTTGCAGGACTTGAAAACTACGATGCAGCTATTAATCAATATGATTTATTAGGTTCAGTTGGCTGGACTGTATTTATAACAATTGGTTCAGTTATAGCTATTTTACTTTGCACATCTATGGCAGCTTGGTTTATAACAAGGGTAAATAATAAATTCACTAATGGATTATACTATCTATGTATTTTCTCAATGGTTGTGCCATTTCAAATGGTAATGTTTACTCTTTCATTTACAGCAGACAGACTAGGGCTAAACACTCCTTGGGGAATTATAATAGTTTACCTTGGATTTGGAGCAGGGCTTGCTGTGTTTATGTTCTGTGGATTTGTAAAAAGTATACCAGTAGAAATTGAAGAGGCAGCTATGATTGATGGCTGTACACCACTTCAAACATTCTTTAAAGTTGTACTTCCGATAATGAAACCAACATATATTTCAGTTGGAATACTTCAAACAATGTGGATATGGAACGACTTCTTACTGCCATACCTAGTTTTAGATACAAAAGAATACAAAACAATTTCAATTGTTATTCAGTTTATGAAAGGTGGATATGGTAGGGTTGATATGGGCGCTATTATGGCGGCATTAGTGCTTGCTGTTATCCCGGTTGTTATCTTCTATCTATCTTGCCAAAAATACATTATTAAAGGCGTTGCAGCAGGTGCTGTTAAAGGCTAATAAAGAAAGGAGCGACTATTTAAATGACTATTAAAGATATAGCAAAAGAATCAGGATATGCAATTTCAACAGTTTCAAGAGTTTTAAATGGGAGCTCCAATGTTAGCAAAAAAGCAAGAGAGAAAATTCTAGAAGTTGTAGAAAAACACGATTTTCAGCTAAATACAAATGCAAAACATTTAAAACAAAAGAAAACTAGTATTATTGCTATTATAGTAAAAGGTACATCAAATGCCTTATTTGCTTCAATTTTAGAGATAATGCAGGAAAAATTAAAAACATCAGGGTTTACTTCAGCTGTTCACTATTTAGATGAAAATGATGATGAAGTTTTATATGCAAAACAGCTTTGTATTGAAAGAACTCCAGCAGGAATGGTTTTTCTTGGGGGTAACGCAGCTTCGTTTAAAAACAGATTTTCTAATATTAAACCAGCTAGTGTTTTGATAACTTTGAATAGTCAGAATTTAAAATTTGAAAATCTATCAAGCGTTTGCTTAGATGATGAGTTAGCAGCATTTAAAGTTATTGAATATCTATTTAGTTTAAATCATAAAAAAATAGGAATAATAGGTGGGCGATTAGTTGGCGAAAGTCCGGCTATGCTTAGATTAAATGGCTGTAAAAAAGCTTTTAATGATAATAATATTGAATTTATAGAAGAAAATCAGTTTGTAAAATCAAGATATAGCTATGATAGTGCGTATAGGGCGATGACTAGATTAATTAAACTAAATCCAGACTTAACAGCTGTTTTCTGCCTTTCGGATATTATGGCAATAGGCGCTATACGAGCTCTTGCAGATATGAATAAAAGAGTGCCTGAAGATATTTCTATAATAGGGTTTGATGGAATTTTGGCAAGTCAGTTTATGATACCACGACTCACAACAGTTAAGCAAAATGAAAAAGAACTTGCAAATATAGGAATAGATATACTTATTGACTCGATTAAAAATAAGAAAAAAGCAAAACATAAACAAGTGCCTTTTGAAATTTTAGAAGGCTCAAGCGTTAAAAAAATATAAAGATTCATATATGAATAAAAAATAAGAATTACACAAGAGAGAAAAGGATGGTCATTTAATGAAAGAAAGTGGCATTTTAATGAGCATTAGCTCACTTGCTTCAAATAATGGGATAGGAACTTTTGGGGAAAAAGCAAGAGAATTTATTGATTTTTTAGACAATGCTGGTCAAACCTATTGGCAGCTACTACCAATAGGTCAAACCAGTTATGGAGATAGTCCGTATCAATCATTTTCAACATTTGCTGGAAATCCATATTTTATCGATTTAGATGATTTAAAAGAAGATGGATATTTAAAAGCAGATGAATACACGCATTTAAATCTTAAAGTGAATAAAGAAGAAATTGATTACGGGCGAATTTATCTTGAAAGATACAAGGTTTTAAAGCTTGCTGTGAGCAGATTAAAAACAGATAAAGCTGTTTTAGATTTTTATAAAAAGCATAGCGAATGGCTAGATGACTATGCTTTATTTATGGCTTTAAAAGATGAACACGGCGGAAAATCTTGGCACGAATGGGATGATAGCCTAAGATTTCGCCAAAAATCAGCTTTAGATAAAGCAAAAACAAGACTTAAAAATGAAATTGAGTTTTGGAAAGGTGTTCAATATTTCTTTTTCTATCAATGGGATAAAATAAAAAACTATGCTAATGAAAAAGGCATAAAAATAATAGGTGATTTGCCAATTTATGTAGCTAGTGATAGTGTTGATGTTTGGTCAAATCCTAGTATTTTTGAACTTGATGAAAATTTAACACCAATTAACGTTGCAGGTTGTCCACCAGATGGATTTTCAGAAGACGGACAGCTTTGGGGCAATCCGTTATTTAGATGGGATGTTTTAAAAGAAACAGGATACCAATGGTGGGTTAATAGAATAGAATTTCAATGCAAGATATATGATGTGTTAAGAATCGACCATTTTAGAGGGTTTGATGCTTATTATTCAATTCCTTTTGGAGATAAAAACGCTAAAAAAGGAAAATGGAAAAAAGGTCCTGGCTATGATTTATTCAAAGTAGTGGAAGAAAAAATAGGAAGACAAAATATTATAGCTGAAGATTTAGGATTTTTAACAAAATCAGTTTACACTCTTTTAAAGAAAACTAAATTTCCAGGAATGAAAGTTATGATTTTTGGATTTGATTCACGAGATGGTGGGGGATATTTACCTAATAATTATCCTGAAAATTCTATTGCCTATATAGGTACACACGATAATGAAACCTTTATGGGATGGCTGAAAGATGGAAATAAAAAAGATACAGATTATGCAAAAAAATACCTTCGCTTAAATGAAACAGAAGGATATAACTGGGGGGCTATGCGTTCATTATGGGCTAGCAATTCTAATATTACAATTGTTCAAATGCAAGATTTATTAGCACTTGATAATACAGCTAGAATGAATACACCTTCAACAATTGGTTGCAACTGGAAGTGGAGAATTAAGCCAAATGCATTAACTAAAAAGCTGGAAAAGCAAATTAGAGAAGATATGATGGTTTATAATAGATTAAAAACAGATAATTAGAAAAGGGGAAAGTATATGAGCTTTACACTAAAACTTGAAGAAAAAATAAAAGATTTATATAAAAAAGACTTAAAATCAGCTTCAGTAGAAGAGATTTACTATGGATTACTAAATAATTTAAAAGAAGAACAAGAAAATTTAAAAACTGATTCAAAAGGAAGGAAGCTGTATTATATTTCAGCAGAGTTTTTAATTGGTAAATTATTAGTTAGTAATTTAATCAATCTTGGCGTTTATGATGAAGTTAAAACGGCATTAAAATTAGCTGGAAAAGATTTAGAAGAAGTTGAATCATTCGAGCCAGAGCCAAGCCTTGGAAATGGCGGTCTTGGAAGATTAGCAGCTTGCTTTTTAGACTCAATTGCAAGCCTTGGGCTTAATGGTGATGGTGTGGGGCTTAATTATCATTATGGTTTATTTAAGCAAAAATTTATTGATAATAAACAAACAGAAACTCCAGATGCTTGGATTACAAATGATAGCTGGCTAACTACAACTAATAAAGAGTACACAGTTACATTTGCAGATACTGAAATTAAAGCTATTAAAAAAGAAATTCAAATTCCAGGATATGAAAATAATCACTGCAACACGTTGCATTTATTTGATATTGAAAAAATTGCAAATACACCAACTAATGGAATTGATTTTGATAAAACTAAATGGGAAGATAAGTTAACTTTATTTTTATACCCAGATGATAGTGATGAAGCAGGGCATTTATTAAGAGTATATCAGCAATATTTTATGGTTTCAGCTGCTGCTCAAATGATTTTAGAAGAACTAGAAGAGAGTGGATTTAAAATAAATCAACTTTCTGAAAAAGTTGTTGTACAAATTAATGATACTCATCCATCAATGATTATTCCTGAATTTGTTAGATTGTTAACTAAAAAAGGATTAACAATGGATGAAGCTATCGAACAAGTTAAAAACACTTGCTGCTATACAAATCATACAATTTTAGCAGAAGCTTTAGAAAAATGGCCAGTTAGATATCTTGAAAAGGTTTGCCCTAGCTTAATGCCGATAATAAAAGAGCTAGATAAAAGGGTTAAAGAAAAGTATAAGAGTGAAAAATTAGCAATTATTGATAAAGATAATAAAGTTCATATGGCTCATATGGATATTCACTATTCTTATTCAGTAAATGGTGTTGCAGCACTTCATACTGATATTCTTAAAGCTTCTGAACTTAAGGAATTTAATGATATTTATCCAGATAAATTTAATAATAAAACTAATGGCGTAACTTATAGAAGATGGCTAATGGCTTGTAATCCACAACTTACTAAGTTTATTGATAGAAAAATAGGCCCGAGCTGGAAAAATGACGCTAGTAAACTTGAAAACTTATTAGTTTATAAAGATGATATGAAGACATTAAATGAACTTTTATCGATTAAAGATACTGCAAAAGAAAATCTTGTAAAATATGTTTATAGTAAAGATGGCATAAAAGTTAATAAA
Organism: uncultured Oscillospiraceae bacterium; assembly: GCA_964525015.1. Taxonomy (GTDB): domain Bacteria; phylum Bacillota; class Clostridia; order Oscillospirales; family Ruminococcaceae; genus RGIG3102. Next base: position 12,291 of record CAZGFY010000032.1, on the reverse strand, counting down.
GATAGTATCTTTGATATTCAAATCAAACGCTTACATGAATATAAACGTCAGCAAATGAATGCTTTGTATGTAATTTATAAATATTTAGATATTAAAGCTGGAAATATCCCTACAACACCGATAACTGTTTTTTTTGGTGGAAAAGCTGCACCTGCATATTTTATGGCTAAAAATATTATTCACTTAATTTTATGTATGCAAGAATTAATTTCAAAAGATGAACAAGTAAATAAGCACTTACAAGTTGTAATGGTTGAAAATTATAATGTTTCATATGCACAAAGATTAATCCCAGCTTGCGATATATCTGAGCAAATTTCTCTTGCTTCAAAAGAAGCTAGCGGTACAGGTAATATGAAATTTATGGCTAATGGTGCTATCACTCTTGGAACTATCGATGGTGCAAATCTTGAAATTCGTGATTTAGTTGGCGAAGATAATATATTTACCTTTGGAGCTTTAAGTGATGATGTAATTGAATTATATAAAACAAATGGATATAAGCCATCAAATTATTATAAAAAAGAAGAGATTGAAAAACTAGTAGACTTTATTGTTTCTCCAGAATTAATGGAACTTGGAGATGGCGTTTTATTATCTCATTTATATAGAGATATGAAAAACAAAGACTGGTTTATGGCTCTTTTAGATACTATGGAATATATAAAAACAAAAGAACAAGCCTTAAAATTATATGAAAATAGATTGCAATGGGCTAAGATGATGCTAGTTAATATAGCAAAATCAGGATTTTTCTCATCAGATAGAACAATAAAACAATATAATGATGATATCTGGAAATTAAATTAGAAATAAAAAAAATAAGTGCCTTAATTGGCACTTATTTTTGCATTTTTATAGTTCACAAATAAAATCGTACAATTATCACATATTCATATTGTTTTCTTAAATCTATTTATGTTAGAATAATATTAATATCAATTATCTGACACTCTATTTGATAAAAAATACAGGTGTTTTACTAAGAATTAGATAACTTAGAAATATAACTAATAAATTAAAAGAAAGGCATGCATATAATTATGGATTTAATTAAACAAATATCGGAATTACATAACGAGGATAAACACAGGGAGATTATTTTTTTAATTGATAAAGAGATAAATAAAACTCCAGAACTTGTTTCTATAATGGCAAGAGCATATAATAATTTAGGAGAATATAAAAAAGCTGAAGAACTGCTTTTATCAATTGCTAAAACAGAAGAAAACACAGCAGTTTTTAATTATCGTTTAGGATATTCTTATATATATTTAGATAAAGAATATAAGGCTATTGAATATTTAGAGAAAGCTATTAAATTTGATGAAAGCTTTAGAGAAGATTGCACCGAGCTTTTAGAAATATGCTACAACAGCTTAAATTTGCCAAATTTTGATAAAACTTTTAATAAAAGAGTAGCTGAGTTTTGGCAAGAATTTTCTAAAATTGAAGCTGAACTTTGTACTAGGATAGATAACAAAGAATATGGAGATGATTTATTCACGCTAATTGAAACTGCAACAGATAAATTTTTAGAAAAAGTTTATGTTGAAGTAGGGAAAAATGATAAATATGAGATGATATTAGCCTTAGATGGAGAATTTCATCGAGTGTTTTTATATAACTATATTATTAAAAATATGCCAGAAGAACTTTTAGAAAAATGGAGATTTTTAATCGGCAGACAGCCAATGGATGGATTTGGACTTCGTATGAATGATAGAGAAGTGAATGCTGAAGATATAATTATAAGAATAGATAACAATACCGAAAATTCAATTGAGATAACTTTATATAGCGAAAAACTACAAGATGCAGAAAATAAAGCACATATGATGATACTAATGCTAGAAACAGTTTTAGGGGAAATTACCTGCTTTAAAATACTGACAAACACAGAATTTTCAGATGATAAAATAGATGGAATACCTTTATCAGAACTGCCTGAAAAACTTAAGAGTATGGGAATTAATATAGAAAATAATCAAAGCAGAATTTTAGAAGAGTATTCATCATACAAAATGGAGCCAAGTAGTGATGAAGATGCACCAGCAAGAGCGGATATCTTTGTTGGCGTTACGCAGTTTATCCCATTATTAAATGATTTTTTTGCGGGTGAAGATTTTATAGTGAATAGCCTGCACGATTTTGGCGCTACTGCTGGATACTTGTTTTTTGATGCCTATGCATTTGAAAATAAAAGCAAAGACACAACAACTTTTAGATATAAAATTGAAGATGAAATAATGGAAAAGGCAGGAAATTTAGGGGTAATTATAGGTGGGGCTACTGGAACAAATTTTTCTTATATTGATTTTATAGCATATGATACAAGGGCATTTATCGAAGTTGCAATAGAAGTTTTTGAAGAGAATGATATTGATTTTGCAGTGTTCTCTTCATTTAGAAATAATAGTCAAGCACTTAGAATTGTTTAATAAAGGAGAACTTATATGAGTGAAATATTTAATACAATTACATATGATGAAAATGAAATACTAGCTGTTGAAAACCATATTGAAAAAGCCTATGGCAAATTTGATAGCGTTTTGCACGAGATTATATCTCCTGATATCCATATTGATATCTGTATAATTAAGCCAACTAAAGAAAGAGATTTCTACACATTAGTAACTATGGGTATGGGTGCACATAAAATGAATGTTCCAGAAGAGATTTCAGATAGGGCAAGGGCAGAATTATGCATCTATCTTCCTAGTGATTGGCAGATAGATAATAATGAAGAAGAGTGGTATTGGCCAATGAGATGGCTGAAAATTTTAGCAAGATTACCAATTGAGCAGAACACTTGGCTTGGGTATCTTCACTCAATACCATCAGGTGCACCACTTGCCCAAAACACAAAACTATGCGGATTTATACTGGATGTGCCAAATGTAATAAATGAAGATGAGTGCTTACTTCCAAATGGCGAAATTGTAAACTTTTATTCAATTATTCCACTTCACGAAGAAGAAATGTCATACAAGGTTGATAATGGTGGTGAAATTTTGCTTTCAAGAATAGAAGATAGGAAAGAAGATATATTCCTTGTTGATATAAATAGGGAGCCAGCAGTTGAATTTGAAGATGTTTATGGTGGAATAATTGATGCTGCACAATCACATATTCAATCTATTTATGAAAAAGAGATACCAGTAGACTATATTTGTGCGTACAATCACTTAGCCATTTATCTAAGATGGGCTATTGAAAATGATATGATGTGCGAAGAATTCCACGAACATTTTAGTGATGTTATAGATATGGTTAAAAATAATCAATATGAAAACTTGGATTTAAGAGTTTTTCTTCACGAAGAATTTAATGGAAGATTATTAATCTATCTATTCAATGAAAATGGAGCGTATTTTACAGCTGATTACTATGGCGAAAATAGATATCCACAAGACGTTGATAGCTATGCTGTAAAGTATTTTAATGGCAAAAAAGAAGAGCATAATGATGAAGATTATCTATTTGTGCCTTTTGATGAAAGCTATTATAATGAAATGAAAAAATATATAGATAAAGCATATACAGAGTATAAAAATAATAATTTAAAATAAAGGATGATAATGTAAATGGATAATCAAGAATTAAAAGCATCAGGCTGGGACGCAATAACAGAAGAATTTGATAGAATTTACCCAAACCAAAAAGAACCACTGCATATGGGAACACTTATTTCGTGGGAGCTTGGCGGAAACGATCCACTTAGAGGGATAAGTATATATGATGCAGGAGATTATTGGCATTTTGTATCCTATGGATTAACAGAGCTATATGAAAAGGAAAGTGAAGATCCTGAATGGAGTGGATACGGGATGGAATTTACTTTAAAGCTAAAAAAAGACAAAAGACAAAATGATGATGAAGAAATTCGCGGAATTTGTGGTATTTTTCAAACTTTAGCAAGAATGACATTCACAAATGGAAATATATTTTTGCCTTATCAATATATCTACACAGGTCAGACAAATGGTATGGATGTAAATCAAAACTCTAATATTACAGGTTTTTTAACCATTCCAGACACTAATGCAAACTCATTAAGCACCGAGAATGGTAAAGTGGAATTTGTTCAGTTTGTAGGTGCAACTGACAATGAATTAAAAGCTATTTTAAATAAAGAAACAACAGTCAAAGATTTATGTGAGAAAATCGGGAGCGATATAACAGACTATTATAGAAAAAGTGTTATATAAATTTAATAATTTATGATAATTATTGTATATATGAAGGGATATTAAAATGAATTTACAAGAAAAAGAAAATATTATAAACCTACATTTAGAAGCTTTTGGTGAGAAAGAGGGAGAGTTGATTGCTAAACTTGTAAGAAGTTTTCTTGAAATGGAAGACACTATTTCAATTAGTATTAAAAAAGAGGGCAAGGAAGCTGCAAATGTTATATTTACACCATTTGTATTCACTGAGCATCCCGATACTAAATGCTATCTTTTAGCACCTTTAGCCGTATTGCCAAAATATCAAGGCAGTGGTATGACTAGGGAACTGATGAAAAATGCAATTAATCATTTAACATCGATAGGTGCAGAAGTAGTATTTGTTTTAGGTGTGCCTGATTTTTATCCGAAATTCGGATTTGAAATTACTGATAAAGAAACGCCATACCCTCATCTGCTTTCTTACAAGGAGAGCTGGATGGCGCTTGAAATAATAAAAGGCTCACTAAAAAAATTAAGTGGTAAAACAAAAGCAGTTGAACCTTTTATGCAGCCTTTTCTTTGGGATACATCAGAATGGGGATAACTTATTAAGAGATACTAAAATTCACACCTGTTATCCCTCTTATATTAAATAATAAAAAGAGTTTGCAAAATTTAATAACAAAAAGTTAGTGGTAAAATATATGTATGAAAAAGAAAATGAAGTAAGAAACGAATTAGTTAATCTTAGTGATGAGAGTTTTAAAAATTTTGCAACATCATTAATTCCAGGATGCGAAAATCTTATAGGTGTTAGAATTCCAAAGATACGAAAAATAGCAAAGAAAATTGTAAAAGAAAATCCAATAGATTTTCTTAATAATTCTAATGATATATATTTTGAAGAAACAATGTTAAAAGCGCTTATTATTGGAAATATGAATGATGATATTGATACAATACTTGAACAAGTAGCTTTATTTATTCCCAAAATCACAAATTGGTCATTATGTGATAGTTTTTGTAATGAACTGAAAATTGTAAGAAATAATAAAGAAATAGTTTGGGATTTTTTGCAAACTTATCATCAATCAAATAAAGCATATGAAATACGTTATGCAGTAGTGATGTTTTTATTTCATTATGTGGAAGAACAATATCTTAGTGATATATTACTTATTTGCGATAAGATAAATCATGAGGATTATTATGTTAAGATGGCAGTTGCATGGTGCCTACAGGTGTGTTTTGTGAAATTTCCAAACGAAACAATGGATTATCTAAAAAATAATAATTTAGATGATGAAACACATAATAAGGCTTTACAAAAAATAAGAGAGTCATTGAAAATTGATAAAGATACCAAAGAAAGTATTAAACTATTAAAAAGAAAATAAGTGATTTATAAAAATTAAACTTAAAGTATCTTTATTAAAAGAGAAATAAATTTGCTTAGCTCTACTTACATATTATGTGAGTAAGGATAATGTGGAGGATAAATAAATGAGCAAATATATAGTTATATTTGAAGTAATAGTAACAGAAGAGGGAAAAGCAAGATATTTAGAAATTGCAAAGATATTAAAACCTATGCTAAATGGATTTGATGGATTTATTTCAGCTGAACGATTTCAAAGTTTAATAGATGATAGAAAACTTTTATCTATGAATGTATGGGAAAGCGAAGATGCACTTATAAAATGGAGAAATATGACAGAACATAGACTGAGCCAACTTGAGGGTAAAACGGTATTATTTGAAAGTTATAAAATTTCAGTATCGCAAGTTATAAGAGAATATACAGATGAAAATAGAACACAAGCTCCAGCAGACTCAAATGAATATTTTAAGTAATTGCTTTTATTAAATGGAGAAAATTTATGATTATTAGTGCAACAAGAAGAACGGATATTCCATCTTATTATGGTGAATGGTTTGTGAATAGGCTTAAAGAAGGATATGTTCTTATTCAAAATCCTTACAATAGCAATCGTTATTCTAAGGCATTGTTAACTCGAGAATCTGTTGATATCATAGTTTTTTGGACTAAGAATCCAAAGCCACTTTTTAAATTTTTGCCTATTATAGAAGAAATGGGCTATCCATATTATTTTCAATTTACTTTAACACCATACGGAAAAGAAACCGAGAAAAGGTTGCCTTTAAAAGAAGAATTAATTAATACGTTTATTAACTTGAGCCAAAGAATTGGTGAAAACCGAATTATATGGCGATACGACCCAATTATAATTTCTAATCTTTATTCAATAGAATATCATGAAAAGCATTTTTTGGAGATGGCAAAAAAATTGTCTAAATATACACAAAGATGTGTTCTTAGCTTTGTTGATAGCTATAAAAATATTACTTTGCGAACAGGGGAAATGCTTGATTATGAAATGACTAAAAGCAATATATTTAAATTAGCTGAAATTTTTTCAAAAATTGCTAAAAAGTATAATATTAAACTCTTTACTTGTGCTGAAGAAATAGATTTACAGCAGTTTGAAATACTGCATGGGGCATGTATAGATAAAGAGTTAATTACGCAAATTTTAGGATGTAATATTAATGCTAAAAAAGATAGGAATCAACGCAAAGAGTGTGGTTGTATAGAAAGTATAGATATTGGAACATATAATTGTTGTGCAAATGGATGCACCTATTGTTATGCTTTAACAAATGAAAAAATGGCGATTGCTAATATGAAAAAACATAATCCTGTTTCTCCTGTTTTAATCGGAGAAGTAAATCCAAATGCTATAATTACTAATAGAGATACTCGCAGTATTATTGAAACTCAAATGAGCTTTTTTAGATAAATAATATATAAGTACAAAAATCATATTTCAAATACTTAAAAAATTTTAGCTAAAAATATTGACTTTTATTTTTGACAATGGTAAACTTATATGCAGTCTGTTTATAAGTTTAAAAACAATCGGAAATATTAAGGAGAAATAATTTGAAGAAAACAAAAATACTAAAAAAAGTTTTAATATCTATTTTAGCTATCCTAGTGGTTGCTATTTTATGTATATTACTAATGTTTAAAAATGAAATAGCAACAATTAATAGTATCGAAAAGATAGATGATTATAGCTTGCATATGATGGAAATAAGTACAGATTACGGCTTAGACGAATTAATAGAACAAGGTGGCGTTGAAAACGATGGTGAACTTGTTAGCTTTGTTATTGATAGAGTTTTAAAAGGGTTACCAGTTGAAATAAATGTGCCAGACTTTGGCTGTACAACTTTCCAAGCACAAACACAAGAAGGCGATTGGATTTTTGCAAGAAACTATGATTTAAGCTATGTACCAAGTATGATAGTTGTCTCAGAGCCTGAAAATGGCTATAAATCTGTTTCTGTTGCAAATATGGCAGTACTAGGTTACACAACACCAGATGCACCTAATTCATTAATGCAAAAGGTTATGTCTTTAGCTTCGCCATATCTTCCTATGGATGGAATAAATGAAATGGGGCTATCTATCGGTGTTTTACTTATAAAAGATGAAGCAACTCATCAAAATGCTAGTGAATTAGATTTAACTACTACAACTGCAATAAGATATGTTTTAGATAAAGCTAAAAATGTTGATGAGGCAATAGCTTTATTCGAAAGTTTTGATATGCATTCGTCTGCGAATGCTTCTTACCACTTCCAGCTTGCAGACGCACAAGGAAATAGTGCGATAATAGAATATATTGGAGAAGAACTAAGTGTAATTAAAAAAGGTGGAGAAACTCCAATGGCACTAACAAACTTTATTGTAAGTGAAGACAATTATGGATTTGGCAAAGGTCATGATAGATATGAAATTGTAATTGATACTTTAGAAGGAACTAATAGCATTATGAGTGTGGAAGAAGCGATGAATTTGCTTGAAGCAGTTAGCCAAGATACTTATGATGAAGTTGAAGATACTGGTTCTAGTACGCAATGGTCAGTAGTTTATAATAATAATGATTTATCAATGGATATTTGTGTTGGTGGAGATTTTGAAACAGTTTATTCATTTAATTTTTTTGAGTAATAGATTTTATACTAATAGGATTGTTAGTAGTAATGAAAATTAAATATTTAAAATTTAAAGTAGTCGTGCTTATATGTGCGACTACTTTTAAGTTTATATTCAAAGAGTAAAATATAAAAAAGAAAGTATTGACAAATATAATACGATAGTGTATAATCAACAACACAGAGTTAGATAAAGCTGACTTAGATGATTTAAAATTGCTTTATGTAAGCATTTTTTATTTAATTAAAAAGTTAGATACAACTAACTAAGGCGATAGAAAATAAATAAATCTTGGCATTTAATAAGATTATAAATTCAAACATTTAAAGAAGGAGAGAAGGTATGAGTGTAGTGATAGTTGGTGGTAATGAATGTATGGAACGAAAGTATCTTGATATATGTAAGGAATACGGTTGTAAGGCTAAAATTTTCACAAAAATGAAAAGAGAAGTGAAAAATAAATTTGGTTCGCCAGATTTAATTATAATGTTTACAAATACTGTGTCACATAAACTTGTAGATTGTGCAAATTGTGAAGCAAAAAGATGTAAGGCTAGAATTATGCATTCGCGATCAAGTTCAATTTCAGCATTAAAAAATATTTTAACTGAGGTAAGGGGAAGTTAAATGAAGGATTTAGAACGCTACATCGTTGAACATGCTTCACCAACACTTGCAAGGATTAAGACAGCGGGATTATTTACAATTAAATATATAAATTTAGATGATTTAAAAAGTAGAGTTAATGGATATAATAAAGCGTTTTTCGAAAAAAGTGTCAAAATTAAAATTTTAAAAACAAAGGATAATATAGCACTAATTTATGTTTATAGAGAAAATTTATTGATTAGAGATTTAAATAATGATTTATCAAAAGATATTTTGATTAAATACGGTTATATAAATTTTGAAATTGAAGAAATTTTAAATAGATTAAAAGATAGACTTTCACTATATAAGGATTTCCCACATGAAATAGGATTATTTTTAGGTTATCCACCAGAAGATGTTATTGGATTTATCTGTAATGAGGGAAAAAACTGTAATCTATGTGGATACTGGAAGGTTTATGGAGATACAAAATCAGCTATTATTAAATTTGCAAAATATGATAAATGCAGAGCAGTTTATAAAAAATTATGGCAAGAAGGAAGAGATATTTTGCGATTAACAGTCGCTTAATTATATATATAAAATAAAAAGGAACGGTTATCATTATGAAAAAAATTGCAGTAGTTTATTGGAGTGGAACAGGAAATACAGAGGCGATGGCGAATAGCGTAGTAGAGGGGGCTAAAAGTGCAGGATGCGATGTAACTTTATTTACAGCTTCTGAATTTTCAAAGGATAAAGTAAATGAATTTGAAGGATTTGCTTTTGGTTGCCCTTCAATGGGCGCAGAAGTTTTAGAAGAAAGCGAATTCCAACCAATGTGGGATGATGTCAAAAGTAAAGTGCAAGGAAAATCAGTTGTTCTATTTGGCTCATATGATTGGGGAGATGGCGAATGGATGAGGAACTGGGAAGAAGAAGTTTCTGCTTTAGAATCTTATATTTGCAATAATACTCCTGAAACTAGTGACGAAGAAGCTTGTAAAGCACTTGGAGCAAAACTTGCATAATTTAATTAACTTATTAAATCATTAGAAATAGATGGCGTAGATTAAACTACGCCGTTTGTTTTTGAATAAATTTCAATCAATTTACTATGAGGATTTAAATGATAAAAATTGATGCGAAAACTACGATAAATAATATTCGTAAAGAGGGAATAAAAGATATATATATGATTACTGGTGATAGTGAAAATAGTGCAAAACACACTTGTAAACTTCTTGGAATTAGCAATTATTACGCATCAGTTTTACCTGATGGAAAAGCTGAAATAATTGAAAAATTAAAATCAGAAGGTAAAACGATATTAATGGTTGGCGATGGAATAAATGATACACCAGCTTTAAGCGTTGCAGATGTTTCGCTAACTCTAAATGGCTCATCAGACATAGCAAGAGAAGTTGCTGATATAGCTGTTTTATCACACGAACTTTCAAAAATAGTTGAAATAAGAAAACTTGCAACAAAATTAATGCAGAAAATTTATAGACAATATGGAATTATAGTTTCTTTTAACACTGCTTTAATCGGACTTGGTATAATGGGGACTATAACAGCGGGAACATCAGCTTGGCTTCATAATGCATCAACGATTGCTTTAACATTAACTGCAACAAGACATGTTATGAATAAAGAAGATAAACTTTTTACTAAAGGAGAAAGAAAATGAAAAAACATAAATTCTGGGCATATCTATCAGTTTTTGCTATGGTAATGTGTATAATTACAGGGTATAAACATAAATAAGTTTAAAATAGGCTTAACTTGCTATTTTAGCTTTGTTGCAAACAATATTAACATGTAAAGCTTGTGCGCTTTACATGCTTTAATAAGGATTTTATGTAACAGATTGGCAGATTTTGCCTATAAAAAGCGATTAAGTTATTTGTTGTTTTTATATTTGATTATAAAGAACCTAAATAGAAAGATGAACTAAAATTTGTTAATTTTAGCTCATCTTCTTATTTTATTGAAATTTATATTAGGAATTGTATAAGTAATTTGCTATTCGATACTTTCAATGACAAACAAATGAGCGTCAGCATCGTCTTCAAAAATAGTCGGTGTTTTCCATTCATTTTCAGTTAAAATAATATTATCAACTCCTAAAGCTTTTAATGCTTCTAAAGAATAGGTGTATCCTATTTTTCCATCTGCAATAGCATCATATTTTTCATCCTGCCCAAGAGTTGTAATCTTTTGGTCTACGCCTATTTTTTCATAAAATAAATTTTCTCTTTCTATAGATGCTTTTAAGTATTCCTCAAGTATCGCTTTTTGATCTTCTGGAATTCCTTCATAAGCTGATTCATCTTGAGTGGCACCGCCGTGAAAACCAAGTAAAGAGTTAGGGTTTAGATATAAATTTTTAGCAGCAAGAGCAACATAATTTGCAGCAGAAGAAAAAGCTGTGTTTTTTATTTCAACATCTAATCCTTTTTCAAAAATAAAATCGCCAAAATCCATCCCATTATTTATTTCACCACCAGGAGAGTTTAACACTATTTTAGTAATATCATCGTTGTATAAATCTTTAACTTTTTGAATAGATTCTTCATGAATGTCGCCATTGTAAATAATAGAATCACCGTCGATATAAACTTCGGCAGGGGCAAGCATATCAAATTCTTCTTCAGACATTTCTTCATTAGAAGAATCCACACTATTGCTTTCTACTACTTCTTCACTTTCACTTATATTAGAGCTAGAAGTTTTATTACTACACCCAGTAGTAATAAGGGCTAAAATTAGTGATAATAATATTATTCTTTTTAAAAAATATTTATTCATTAGAATAATTCCTTTCTTTATATAATTTTAAATATATGAAAACTATCTTTTTGCTAAAGAAATTATATATTAAAATGATGGATAAAAAGTGAGTGATTTATATTGTAAATATTAATATTGTTTCGTAAAATATAATATTATATGGATAAATTGATAAAATTATCATTATCCCAATAAAATGTTAAATTAAGATAAAGGTATATATTAAAATTATTGAGCAAATGGATTGGCATACTATAAAATCAAAATTAATTTGAGTTTAGTTTTGATGAATATATAAGCATAATAAAATTAAAATAGTATTTATAGACAGCTAAGAATAATTTTTGTACTTTAACAAAAGATATGTTAAAGTGCATTTAAGATTATCAGAAATACTTTTGATAAATAAAAACTTTTTGCAACTTCCCTTTATTTCGCTAAATTTTTATTTAGCGAAATAAAGTATGTTTAAAAATAATAAACCCAACTAGCTAGGTTTATTCCCTGTTTTTTATTCTATTTTTTCACTTTGCTTATAAAAAATATATTTTTTACTCATTTTGCCACAATTTTGCCACAGAATTATTTCAAAGCAATTATTTGTATTTTTATGCGCTTGCATAATTATGCGTTAATTAATTTGAGATAAAATCTAATCTTTTCACAGCATTCATCTTTGAAATATCATCTGAGTGTACATAC
>CAZGFY010000031.1:0-21489 GCA_964525015.1 uncultured Oscillospiraceae bacterium | reverse complement strand
GGGATATATCTATTATTTTTTGCATGTGATTTTCAATTTCTTTTAATTTTGTTTCCTTTAAAATTTCAGTATTTTGCTGGGAAACAAACGAGCCTTTTCCGTGAACGGTGTTTATATATCCATCATTCTCTAATTTTTCATAAGCTTTTTTAGTGGTGATAACGCTGATTTTTAAATCTTTTGCAAGATTTCTAATAGAAGGCAAACTCTCGCCCTCTAAAAGCTTTCCACTTATGATTAAATTTTTGATTTGGGTATATAATTGGTCGTAGATTGGTGCTGGATTTGAATTTGAAATTATAATATTCATTTATATATCTAAACCTCCTGACTGTTACAACTGTTATACTAGTATATACACAGTATACACTGTTGTATATACGGTTGTCAATAGATATTTTGAAAATTTATAAAATAAATTTGTTGAGATTAATAAAAATTAGGTATATAATTATTAAAGCAAATAAAATTAATAGAAAGTTACGGGGTATTATTATGAAAAATATATTTATTAAAACTTATAATAAATTAAAATTAAAATTCATAAATAAATTAATAGATTTATCAAATCAAAATAATATTAGCTTTTCAGAAATTGTTATAGCTGAATATATTTATCTAAATGAAGGGATAGGAATAAAAAAGCTAACCGAAAAATTAAAGCTTTCTCCATCAAATATAAATTATAAATTAGATATTCTTATTAAAAAGAATATCTTATATAAAAAGCAATCCGAAAAGGATAAACGAGAATATAATCTTTTTATAAGTGAAGAATATAAAAAGATTAATCAAAAAGAATATAGATATTTATCCTCTTTAGATTCAAGACTAAAACTAAATTTGAAAACAGAAGATTATGAAAAATCAAAAGAATTACTGATAAAAATAGAAGATGAAATTGTTTGAAAAATAAAATTAAATATAAACAAAAAAATGACGATTTTTTAATCGTCATTTTTTTAAGTATTAATAATTAGGTTTATAATTCATTAAAGAGCCTTCTATCAGCACGTTTTACCTTTTTATAATATTCAGATTTATCTTTATACATTAGCATATCAGCTTCTTCTATACATTTATTAAAATCTTGGATTGAAAGGCTAACAGAATGTCCGATTGATACAGCTAAAGTATCACTGTTTTTAATACTAGCTTTTAAATTTGAAATATTTTTACTAAAAGTATCTTCATTCGAATGAGTGTCTAATATAATAAATTCATCACCGCCGACTCTATAAACATATTGTTTAAAATGAGTTTTTAATATATTAGCGCAATCTTTTATAAGAATATCTCCAAAGGAATGACCAAACATATCGTTTGCTTCCTTTAATCCATTTATATCAACAAAAAGTATACCTATAAATCCAGGGTGATGAAGTTCTATTTCTGCTAAAGTATTAGAGTAGCTATTTCGGTTTTTAACCCCAGTTAAATCATCTATATAGCTTAAAGAACGGAATTTATTTAAAAGATAGTATTTGCAATTATCCTTATGATTATGCCCAGTAGCCATAGCTTTTGCAAAGCTTTCACAGCTACCATATCCACAAGAAAAACAATTTATGTTTCTTTCCTCTTTAGTTAGTTTTCCAAGTTCGATATATGTTGCTTCTAAATCAACGTTATCCTCAATAATATAATGATTACTTTTATCAGTGTATGTTCTTATATAGTCATCTAAATTTAAATTTTCATCAAAATACTGCATAAGTTTTTGAGAATTATCAGCTTGAATATCATTTAAAAGAGTGTTAGTTAAAGAGTCGATAGCGTTGAATTTTGCATCTTTATCTGTACCAGTTCCAAGATTGCAGCCGTTTTCGCAGTTTAAAGCGTCAATAATATTAGGAACAGGATTATTATTTTTTAAATCCTCTATATATTGCTTAAAATATTCTTCAATATTAAAAATACCTTCAATTGATTTAATCCAAATATCTTCTTTGAGATGATATTTAATATTTTGAGAAAGTCCACCCGGTCTTGGGAACACAAATCCAATAGAGCCTTCTATATTATCAAATGAAAGTGTAGGATAGTCATTAAGATTAATGTTGTTTTCTTTAATATAATTAGTAAATTTAGAAAAAGTAACATTATAATCGAGCATGCCATTAGAAATTTCACTAGATATTTCTCTCTTTTTGCCAATGCAAGGGGATAAAAGCATTATTTTATCTGATATTTTGATATGCTTTTTTAAATAAGCAGTTGTACAAATTACTGGGCTTTGAATAGGGGATAAATTTGGAATAAGTTCTGGGTGATATTTTTCTACATAGCTTACAATAACTGGGCAAGGCTGAGATATTAAAGATTTAGGATCGGTTTCCTTTATATATTTTAAATGAGCCCAAGTGCAAATATCAGCACCAAATGAAACATCGTATATTTTATTTACACCCAAAGATTTTAAATATCCCAAGATATTATTAAGATTTTGAAAATTTGTTTTTGCTGCTGGAGCAATAATTACTGAGATATTAGCACCTGATTTCAAATCATTAAAAAATGTATCCAAATCGTCAATATAATCTCGAGCATGATGATCGCAGATAGAAATGCATTCACCACAGGAGATGCAAAATCCATCTTTAATTAAAACCTTGTTTTGGTTATTATCTAAAACAGCTTCATTTGCATTTGTGGGGCATTTAAAAATACATTTATTACAACCAACACAAGCATCAGAGCGCGTATACACGTAGTTCATTTTATCCATTTAGTTATCCTTTAAAGAGCGAAGTGTTATTTTTAAAAGTGCATATTATTATAATTATAAACTATTATACTAATAAAAGTCAATTAAGTATAATGTTGCAAAAATATATATTTATAGCTCAATTAGTACGCAAAAAAGAGCCGATTTACATAAGCAAAGCATATAAATCGGCTCAAAAAATTATTTCATTTCCATTAATTCTATAATTGCTCCATCTTTTTTTACAAAACATAGATAGCAATCGCCATTATCCATTTTAGGAACGATAACTTCATCAGAAAGCTCTACATATTTATTAATAGAGTCAACTTTTGCAGCAACGTGAACATCATAGTGCATAGATTCTGGGAAAATTGAATTTGGTAAAAATCTTACATATTCAATTGCAAACGGGCTTTTTTCAGGCGGAGTAACGTATATTCCAGCTCCTTCAACGAAAATTTCGCCTTCTTTTTCTTGCGTGGTTGGTACGCCAATATGTACAATTTCAAACATAGTATAATCTCCTTAATATTAATTATAAATTAGGCGGCATCAGTTTGCGTGATTTTAGCCTCATAAGAGCCTCTAATTTTGATAGTTAAAAAGCCCCAAACTAAGCCGAATAAACAATAGAATAACTCAACTGCTGCAAAAGCTAGAAAACTTCCAGCATATTCAGGTGCAACGCTAGGTGAAGATGCGATATATCCCATAATTCCAAAGTATGCCCCAGCACCAACAAATAAAGCAGGAACATAGCTTAGTATTTCAACTCTTTCGCAAAAGATAGTTGGAACAACTAAAAGGAATACAGCAACAGGAACTCCAAAGAACCCAAGCCCCATACCGCCAAGATTACCACCTAAAATCATAATTCCAATAGATACGCCAATACCAACAGCGTAAGCTAAAAACCCTTTAATACCGCCTTTAATATCACAGCCACCTAAAAAATATACAGCCCAAGCTTGGAAAGCAATCCAAGAACCACCACCAGCCAGTAAACTACCGATAATTGTGTTTGCAGCTAGCCATTGGTCGATACTTTGCATTAAAAATGCTAATACAGCTATTATTACAGCTGAGCCTAAAAATTGTTTTGATGTTAATTTCATAAATCTAACCATATCCTTTCTTAAAGTTTGAAAATATATTCAAACTTTTTGTAAATAATATGGAGTTATCCCAAAATATTGACAGTTTATCAATATAATGATAAAATGATTTTTGGGATAATTCCCACCATATAAAGAAGTTTGTATCTTTCTTGCCGGAGAGGACAGACTTCTTTATTTTTTATTGCTTTATTTTTTTTCTAAAGTATTTTTCATATCAAGGTAAAACTCATAAGCAAGTTTTCCAGTATATTTTTCGTGGACAACTTTTGATATAGCAGCTCCCATAGCTTCAGGGCATTCGCTTTGGAAGATATTTCGTCCCATATCCATACCCCTTGCGCCACTAGCCATAGATTTATAAGCCATTTCAAGTGCCACGGCTTCGCTAGTTTTCTTGCCACCAGCTACAACTATCGGAACAGGGCAAGCAGCAATAACTTTTTCAAAATCTTCGCAGTAATAGGTTTTTATAGTGTGAGCGCCAAGTTCAGCTAGTATTCTAGTAGCAAGCTGGAAATATTGATTTGTTCGTTCCATTTCTTTTCCAACAGCCGTTACAGCCATAACTGGAACACCATATTTTTCACCCATATTTATCGCCTTACAAAGATTTTGAAGAGAAGAACTTTCTCCTTTTGCTCCAACAAAGCATTGCATTGCAAGGCAATCAACATTTAATCTTAATGCATCTTCCATATCAGTTGCAAGACCGGAACCAACGCTCATATCATCAAATAACACAGAGGTGTCGTGGTTTGCACGAAGGCAAATACCTTTATTCGTTATTGGATTAATGCTGGTGCGAAGAGCACCTTTAGTTGCCATTAAAACATCTATATATGGAAGAAGGGGAGGGATTGCTATATCTAATCTTTCAAGACCACTAGTTGGCCCCATAATATATCCGTGGTCAAAAGCAAGCATTACAGTGTTGCCAGACACTGGGCTGAAAATTCTAGAAAGACGATTTTTCATCCCCCAAGATGCATCATTTAGCCCCTTAACGTGAAAGCCTCTATTTTCAACTGGAATATCTAAATGATATTCTTTTGCTTGTTTGTTTCCTTGTGCGTCTGCCATAACTTAATACTCCTTTTTAATTAAAATTTACTAAATGCGTGTGATTTGCAAGGTTCTTTCCAATATTTTAGGAATTCTTCATCCCATTTTGCGATATTTAACTGGAAACCAGCAGTTTCTTGAACTGTTAGAATATTACCCACCATATGAGCGACAACTTCAATTCCAAGAGTGTTTAAGTAGTTTTTACAATCTTTAAGTAGAATGAATTGTTCCATTAAAGTTGTAGCACCACTACCATTTATCATAACAAATGCTTTATCGCCAGCAGATAAAGGAATATCTTTAACTAGAGCGTTTGCCATAATTTCAATAGTTTCTTTTGCAGTTTTCATTTTTTGGCGTCCGCCACCACCTTCGCCGTGCTGACCCATTCCGATTTCCATATCTTCTTCGCCTAAATCTCCAAATGGAGCACCATTAGCTGGGTGAGTTGCAGTTCTAGCAGCAACAGCAATTGTTGCCATACAATCAGCATATCTTTGAGCAATTTCCACAACTTCATCTAAAGATTTTCCATCTTTTGCAGCAGCAGCTGCGATGTGGTATAAAGGAATTGCGCCACCAAGTCCACGTCTGTCATCGCCATTTTCTCTTGGAGCATTAGAGATATCTTCTTGAGTCACCACTTTTTTAACGTTTAAGCCTTCTTTTTGGCACATTTTCATAACCATATTGCCAGTTAGCATATCGCCAGCGTGATTTAAAACTAAAAGTAGTACACCTTTGCCTTTATCAGCCATTTTCACAGCTTCAAAAACATTTTGTGGGTTTGGTGCAGCAAAGATATCTCCAACAACTGAGATATCAAGCATTCCATCGCCAACAAAACCAGAAACAGCTGGCTCATGCCCTGAGCCACCGAATGCAACAATTGTAACTCTGTCTGCATCTTTTAAAGCTTTTGATACAACCATATTGTTTGGGAGTAAATCGATATACTCCTCAGCTGCTAGAGAGTAGCCCTCTAAAAGTTCTGCTGTTAGTGTGCTTGGATCATTGATAAATTTTTTCATCTTCATGATAATTCGCCCTTTCTTTTTTAGTGTTATTTTAATATATCGTTAATATATATTATTAAAAATTAGCTAAAATACTTGCTCATTCCCTCAAAGAAGTATTTCATTCCCATAGCGCCAGCGTCAGGCGTTCCTATAGTTTGTTCTTTATAGCTTTTAGCTCTTCCGAATTTTGCTATGTAGTCTTTAGTGTCCATAGCGCCTTTATTAGCGCAAATAGCTCCATTATCCATAATTTCTTTTATATCATCGTTTGAATTTTCAATTCCTTCAACAGCAGGTAGGAGTGCATCCATTAAAGTTTTATCTCCAGTTTTCGCTTTTGAAAGCTCAAACAGTGTGTCGTATCCACCTCTAAAGATAACCTTTAATTCATCTGATGAAACATCTTTTTTACTAGGTGCACTAGCGCTCATTCCTTCAAATAATGTGCTCCATAAAGGAACAGCGCTACCGCCATTAATCATCATAACTGCAAAAGAAGTGTCGTCGAGCATAGATTTTATATCCTTACTATCATCTAATGATGAAAGAGAGTTTTTTATGCTTTCCATAACTTTTTTCATTGTGATACCGTGGTCTGCATCTCCAAATTTTGAATCGATTTGCGTTAATTCATTTTCCTTTGAAATAACTTCATCAGCTCCTGATAAAATCATATTTTTAAAATCATTAATGTTTAGCATAATAGCAATCAGTCCTTTCGTTTTTTAATTTTGGTTACATATGTAACCAAAATTTGCGTCTATTTTCGCCTGAATAATAGCACGAGAGGTTTTATAAGTCAATAAAAAATATCTCCAAAATATTAATTTTGGAGATATAAACAAATATAGATATTTTAATTTAAACAACTTAACTAAATAAAGTTAATCGTAATATTTTATGATTTTATGTGCTAATTCTTCAGTTAAAATACATTTTGTGAAGATATTAGTGTTTAATGCGCCGATTGCTGATAAAATGTCGAGTTTTGAAGTTAAAACGGCGATAACTTCTCTTGATTTTTTTATCTGCTCGATATTAATTTGCATTACAATATCACGCTTTGGAGATATAAAATTTCCATTTATATCAAAAGGGTAGGCTAAAAATCGCCCAACTGCCTTTTGCTTAATAAGAGCGTTTTCAAATCTAATTGAAGTTGCTAAATCTGGGGTTGTAAAAAGGTTTGATATGTTTATTAAAGCTGTATCAAGGTTATCCCAGTGAGCGTTTATAGCTTTAAAATGCTGAGTATTTTTATAAATTAGCTTTTCATCGCTAGAAGACAAAAGTGCAGGAATATCTAATAAATTAGGGGTAAGACTAGATTTTTTAGCTAAGGATTTAATTAGCTGATTAGTGTTGTAGCTTTTAAAAGATGCGTGCAAACTTCCAATGATAGGAATAATATCACCATTTAATTTTAATTTTTTAAAATCAGCCTTATCGCAAAAATCTGAAAGTGCTCCAATGCTAGAGCCAAAGCCAATTCCGATTTTTTGAGATATTGTGGTTTTGGTGAATAAATTATTAAAAATTATTTTAGAAAATAAATCAGGATTTTCTTCTAGCTGACTATCAGACACTACGATTGCTTGCTTTAAATTAAAAATAGCAGATATCTTTTCGCCAAGGGCTTCTTGTGCATTTTTAACATCGTTTATCGTTATATTAACAATGCCGAGTTCTTTGGCTTCTTTTAATAATTTAGATACCATTGGGCGAGATACATTAAAAACTTTTGCAATTTCGTTTTGGCTTAAATCATCTTGATAATACATTCTAGCAATTTTTACAAGTCGAGTAAATTTAATATCTTCACTATGCATAAAAGTTCTCCTAGTAATTAAGTAATTAAATTCATTGTATTATATTTATTAAAGCTAGTCAAATTTTAATTTTCTATTTTTGTAAAGAAAACGCCATTGCCATTAGCAAGATTTATAAAATCAAAGCCATTTAAAGATGGAACAAAATGCCCATAATATAAAGATACAGTATCTAAATTATTATCTTTATTATCTATCACTTCGCCTTTGAAATTTAAAAGAAGAGAATAAAAATCATTATCGCAAACTATGTAATTATCACTCAAAATATTATCATCATAAAGAATTGTGTAGCCAGTAAGCTGAGTGTTTTGAATATCTTTAAAGGCTTGATATGAATTTTCAAGGGTGGGCTGTGAAATTAATAAATCCAAAGCTTCTTCATTAAATGCAGATTTGTATTCGCCATATAAATAATTTTCAGTATCATCTTTTGATGGATAGTATTTAAAAGTGTTTTCAGTTTCTAAAACTAAATAACCACCATTGTTATCAGCAAAACTTGCATTAGCTAACATATTAGAGCTTATATCTCTAAAAACAATGCTGTTTTGAATATCGTCAATTAAATTTAAATTAAGATTATCTTTATGTATAGATTGAATGTTTATAGTAAGGATTAAATTATGTTCAGGCAGGATTAAAAGCCTTTCAAAAGCAAAGAACTTATCTTCAGAAGAGTAGGATATTTCGGCTATGTAGCATAAAATATTGTCTTTTGTGTAGAATTCATCTAAGCTATCGCTTATATATTCAATGGTGTAGGTGCTATTATATAAATCTTTCAAGCTATCTAAAACAGTGTTTAAATCATCAGGATATAAAGGCACAGTGCGAACTATACCAATAGCAGTTTGGGTATTTTCATTATAGTACATATTTTTCTTTTCAGACGGCGAAAATTCACTGGGTACTTCAAAAGAGAAATACTCAGTTTTAATGCTAATATAATCTTTATTTTCTTTTAAGCTATCTGTGTTTTCTACTGAATTAGAACAGGAAACTAAAAATAAGCAAGAAATAATAAAGAAAAATAAAATAAACTTTTTAGCCATAGTAATCCTATAAATCAATCTTTTTGTCGAATTTTGTCGAAATTATTTTCTTTAGTATAACATATACTTGAATTTGTTGTAAATAAAAAGCGAGAAGAATTTAATCTTCTCACTTTTTTAAAATTATTGAGTCATTTCTTGGTTTTGAGTTTGGGTTATAATACTTTCCATAATTTCATAAGTCATCATTCCAGGAAGATATCCAAAAACATTTCCGTCAACGTCTATCATAAAAGTTGTAGGATATGCAGAAACTCCATATTGCAGTTGAAGTGTTCCGCTATCATCTAAAACAGTTGGGTAGGTATATCCATTATCATTTAAAAAGTCGATAATACCTTCTCTATCAATTTCACTTCCAAACGAAGGAGAGGCAACTCCTAGAATGATAACATCTTCCTCATTATATCCATAATTTTCATAAAGAGTTTGTATATCTGGCATTTCTTCTTTGCAAGGTGGACACCAAGTTGCCCAGAAATTTAAAAATACAACTTTTCCTTTGTAATCAGATAGTTTATGAGTATTGCCGAACTGGTCGAGTAATTCAAAATCTATGGAAGGGATAGTTTCCTGAGTGTTTGTTTCTTCTTTTGGATTTATATCTTCTTGTGTATCTTCGCTTAGAGTTGTTGTTTGTGAATTTGTGGTGCTAGGCAAAACTCCATCAAGATTAGATAAATATCCAGTAATGTTATTCATTATACCTGTAAACATCATTATTCCCATTAAAATCATTAACACACCACCAATTTTAACAGTATAAGTAACTATGCTTTTATTCTTTTTAAAGAAATTTAAACATTGAGTTGTGAAAAAACCAACTAGTAAAAATGGAATGGTAAATCCTAAAGTGTAAACGCCCATAAGCATTAATCCAAGGCTGGTTGAATTGGCACTGGAAATCATAATTAAAACAGTTGATAAAGCAGGGCCAACGCAAGGCGTCCAAGCAAAACTGAAAACAAATCCCATTAAAAATGCTGTAAAAGGGTTTACTTTAATAGTGTTTATTTTAATTGGAAGTTTTAGTTCTTTTCCTTTAAATGGCTTATCAAAAATTCCAAGTTGCATAAGTCCAAGCACCATAACTATAATGCCACCAATTCTTGAAAAAAGCATTTGATTTTGAGTGAAAAATCTTCCAAAACTTGAAAATCCAAGCCCTAGAATAAAAAATGCAAAACTTACACCAATAATAAAAAATAATGTGTTGAGCATAACCTTTTTTTGATTATATATGGTTGTACCATCTTCATTTACACTCATCGTGCCACCTGATAAATATCCCATATATAATGG
The DNA here is from genome assembly GCA_964525015.1 of uncultured Oscillospiraceae bacterium. Taxonomy (GTDB): domain Bacteria; phylum Bacillota; class Clostridia; order Oscillospirales; family Ruminococcaceae; genus RGIG3102. The sequence goes on along the minus strand of CAZGFY010000031.1, from coordinate 11,391 downwards.
AATAATTGGCAGGATGCAAGGGGAGAGAAAACTAAGTATACCTTGCAAAAACACAGTTATCGCAGGGATACTAACATCTAAATCAAACATAAATATTATTCCTTTCTTTTAAAATAAAATTATTTTTCTAAAATAGAATTTAAACGCCAAGTTTTTGTAAAATCTATCTCAGTTGCACTACTACAATATGTGCAAATTCTATTACTTAAATCACTAATAGGTGCGCCACAATTTGGGCAATTAAATGATTTTAAATTATCAGTATCAAAATTATCTTCGCTGGGAAGAAAAATCCACTGGGTTTCAATTCGCGTTTGCGTTTTCTGTGGAATAGAAATATCTTTATCAGTTAGCATATATTCAATTGCTAATTGAAAAACAATGGTGCTAATATTATTTAAAACTCTATAATCGCTCATTGCTTGTTTATGGATTTTTATATTAGAAAATTTCTTTTTATAAATTCTATTTTCAGCAATAGCTTTTTTTAATTCATCGTTTATATTAGAAGAATTTTCAAAATGCTTTGAATCAAGGTTTTCTATTGCATTAAAATATGCAAAAACTTCATCTATATTTTTACTTTTTAACTCTTCTAAGGACATATCAGGGAAATCATTTTCAAGCCTTGGTCTTAAAACAGACTCCATACCATTTATAGACTTTGGGCTTTCTTCCATTTCTATCTTATTGGTTTTTGCAAGCTCGGATAAATTATTAACGTCTAAATCAGGCATAACCTGTTTTACTTTGTTTTTGATTATAGTATATAAAATATAGGCTGCTATTATAAATCCTAAAACAATAAGAATTAAAATTAATAGCGTTGTTCCAAGAAACTGCATATATATAAATCCTTTCTAAATATATTCATTTATTAATTGTATAAATTTTTCGCCGTACTTTTCAAGTTTTGATTGCCCAACCCCTGAAATTTGGCGAAATTCTAAAAGATTAGTTGGCATTTTATAGCAGATATCAATCAAAGTTGCGTCGGTGAAGATAACAAAAGCAGGAACACCTTGACCTTTTGCAAATTTTGCCCTTAATTCTCTTAAAGCTTCAAATAAATCTTCTTTACCAATAGGGATAGCACTTGAGGAATTAGAGCGAGATTTTTCAATTTTTTCTTTTTCTTTTGCTATTTTCATTGTAATAGTTTGATTGTTTTTTAAAATTTCTTCTGCCTTCTTGCCTAGATATAGGGTTGGGTATTGAGTATCTGTTTGCATTATATATTCATTAAAAATTAGATAATCGATGATATTTCTTAATCTATTTATGGAATGTGAAACCGAATTATATAAAGGGAGTTTATCAAAATTAAATCCAATAATTTTTGCGTTTTTACTTCCTTTTAAAATATCAACTATTGTGCCTTTGCCAAATTTTGAATTCACACTTAAAATACAACTGATTATCTTTTTCGCTTCATTAGTAACATCGATTGTTTCAAAATTTGTATTGCAATTACTACAATTTCCACAGTAACCATCTGTGTTTTCGCCAAAGTATTTTAAAATATAATTTCTTAGGCAATTATTAGTTGTTGAATAAAAGGTCATCTCTTTTAGCCTTTTATAATCTCTATCTTTTAATTCTTTTTCCTGCTCTTCATTATCATAAAAAACATCTCTACCATTTTCAATTAGAAATTTTTGCGTGATAACATCTTGCGGACTGTATAGCATAATACATTCAGAATTAAGGCTATCTCTTCCTGCTCTTCCTGCTTCTTGATAATAACTCTCTAAATCTTTTGGCATATTATAATGCACAACATATCTAACATTGGATTTATCAATTCCCATTCCAAAAGCATTAGTTGCAACCATTATTTTTATATTATCAAATAAAAAATCATTTTGATTTTTTTGTCGTTCAAATTGAGGGAGGCCTGCGTGATACTTTGAAACTAGATATCCTTTATTTAAAAGCTCTTGATAAACAGCTTCAACAGCTTTTCTAGTAGAGCAGTAAATAATACCACTCAAATCTTTTTTATTATGTAGAAAATGAAGTAAATCTTGGGTTTTATTTTGAGATTGTTTAACTGAAAAATAAAGATTTTCTCTATTAAATCCAGTTATTAAAACTAAAGGATTATTTAGTTTTAATAATGATAGAATATCATCCTTAACCTTTTCAGTTGCAGTTGCAGTAAAAGCAGACACAACAGGACGTTTACTTAAAAGAGAGATAAACTCTGGGATATCTGTGTAGCTAGGGCGAAAATCTTGCCCCCATTGAGAGATACAATGTGCTTCATCAATAGTGATTTGAGATATATTAACACTTTGTGCAAAATCTAAAAATTCGCTAGTTAATAATCTTTCAGGCGCTATATATATTATTTTATACTTATAGTTTTTAGCATATGATAATGCAAGGCTAATCTGCCTTGATGTAAGAGAAGAATTTATATAAGCTGCTGGAATTCCAGCTTCTATTAAACTCTTAACTTGATCTTGCATAAGTGAAATCAAAGGAGATACAACCAAGGTAATCCCGTCCATTATTAAACTTGGAACCCAAAAGCAAAGAGATTTTCCAGCGCCAGTTGGCATAATTCCAAGAACATCTTTATTATTTAAAATATCATTAATAATATCTTCTTGCCCATCTCGAAAGCTATCATATCCAAAATATTCTTTTAAAATTTTTTTAGTTTGCATTATTTTTCCGTTCTGTATTTTTTAGTTTGTACATTATTATATCATATACTAAGCTTAAGATACAATGATATGAGTCACACAAAAAATTAATATTAAAAGTAAATTAATAATATATTAAGAACAGTTTGTTACATATTCTTTATTTTTCTTGCTAAAATATATTGTTTGTGATATAATTTCTATCGTGTATGTATATATGAAATTGGAGGGAAAAAGTGAAAGACTTTATCAATCAAATAGATAAAAGACGTACCTTTGCGATTATTTCGCATCCGGACGCAGGGAAAACAACCCTTACTGAAAAATTACTACTATACGGAGGTGCAATTCAGCAAGCTGGTATAGTTAAAGGAAAGAAAGGCGCAAGAAGTGCCACATCTGACTGGATGGAAATAGAAAAACAAAGAGGTATTTCTGTTACTTCATCAGTTATGCAGTTTAATTATAATGGATTTTGTGTAAATATTCTTGATACCCCTGGTCACCAAGATTTCTCAGAAGACACTTATAGAACGCTTATGGCAGCGGATAGTGCTGTTATGGTTATCGATGCTGCAAAAGGCGTTGAAAATCAAACGAAAAAATTATTTAAAGTTTGCACAATGAGGAATATACCGATATTTACATTTATTAATAAAATGGATAGAGATGCCCAAGACCCATTTGAACTATTAGAAGAAATTGAAAATGTTCTTGGTATTCAAACCTATCCTATAAACTGGCCAATAGGTTCAGGCAAGGATTTTAAAGGTGTGTATAACAGAACTTCTAAAGAAATAATGGCGTTTAATCATGGTGCAAAAATCGGTGCAAATCATGCAACGGCTGTTAGTGCAAAGCTTGGAGATAGTAATTTAGATGAATTAATTACAGCGCCACTTCATCAAACTTTAGTTGATGATATAGATTTATTAGACGGTGCAGCCTATGATTTTGATTTAGAAAAAATCAACACTGGTAAATTAACTCCAGTTTTCTTTGGCTCAGCTTTAACAAACTTTGGCGTAGAGCCATTTATAAACGAATTTTTAAATTTAACAACATCTCCTTTAGCAAGAAATTCTTCAGAAGGATTAATTGAGCCAAAAAGCGATGATTTTTCTGCATTTGTATTTAAAATTCAAGCTAACATGAATAAAGCTCATAGAGATAGAATTGCATTTATGAGAGTTTGCAGTGGTAAATTTGAAAGAGGCATGGACGTTTTTCATGTTCAAGGGAATAAAAAGATAAAACTTGCTCAAAGTACACAGTTAATGGCGAGCGAGCGAGAAACAGTTGACGAAGCTTTTGCAGGAGATATTATTGGTATATTCGATCCAGGTATTTTCTCAATAGGCGATACAATTACAACAGCGAAAAAACCATTCACATTTGAAAGTATTCCAACATTTGCACCTGAACATTTTGCAAGGATAAGCCAAGTGGACACTATGAAAAGAAAACAATTTGTTAAAGGTATAGAGCAAATAGCCCAAGAAGGTGCTATTCAAATCTTTAAAGAAATTGGTGGCGGTATGGAAGAGGTTATCGTTGGCGTTGTTGGTGTTTTGCAATTAGAAGTTTTAGAACATAGATTAAAAAACGAATATAATGTTGATATAAGAATACAAAATCTTCCTTATCAGTTTATTCGCTGGATTGAAAATAGCGATGTTGATGCTAAAAAATTAAATTTAACTAGCGATACAAAACCGCTTGAAGATTTTAAAAATAGAAAACTATTATTATTCACAAGCCAATGGAACATAAACTGGGCACAAGAGAAAAACGAAGATTTAATATTAAGTGATATAGCAAGATAAAATTAAGATAGATTAAAGATAAATAAAGGAGAAAATATGCTAACGATAAGCCAATTAACGCATGAATTTAATGGACAAGCTTTATTTAAAGATGTTGAATTAACATTTACGCAAGGAAACTGCTATGGTATTATAGGCGCAAACGGTGCTGGTAAAAGTACGTTTTTAAAAATTATTTCAGGTAAAATAGACGCTTCAAAAGGGGATATTTTTCTTGATAAAAATGCTAGAATGTCTGTTTTAGAACAGGACCATTTTAAATTTGATGAGCATTCAGTTTTAGATACAGTTATAATGGGTAATCCAAAACTATATTCTATAATGAAAGAAAAAGATGAATTATATCAAAAACCAGATTTTTCTGATGCAGACGGTGAAAGAGCAGCAGAATTAGAAGGCGAATTTGCAGAATTAGATGGCTGGGAAGCCGAAACAGAAGTTTTTCAATTATTAAACGGACTTGGTGTTAGTAAAGATTTTCATTATGGAATGATGTCAAGTTTAAATGGTAGAGATAAAGTTAAAGTGCTTTTAGCAAAAGCTTTATTTGGAAAACCAAGTATTATCCTACTTGATGAGCCTACTAACCATTTAGATATTGATGCTATTGCTTGGCTTGAAGAATTTATTATTGATTTTATGGGCACAGTTTTAGTTGTATCCCATGATAGACACTTTTTAAATGCAGTTTGTACTCATACTGTTGATATAGATTTTTCTAAAATTAAAATGTATGCTGGAAACTATGATTTCTGGTATGAGTCAAGCCAATTAATCAATCAATTAGTTAAAAATCAAAACAAGAAAAAAGAAGAAAAAATTAAGCAATTAGAAGAATTTATTCGTCGATTTTCTGCTAATAAATCAAAATCAAAACAAGCTACTTCAAGAAAGAAAGTTTTAGATAATATCAAAATTGAAGATATGCCCGCCTCATCAAGAAAATATCCTTTTGTTGGATTTGTTCAAGATAGAGAAGTTGGAAAAGATGTTTTAGAAGTTAGAGAAGTTTCAAAAACAATCGATGGAGTTAAAGTTTTAAATAATGTTTCATTCTTTATTAATAGATTGGATAAAATTGCACTAGTTGGCGAAAATGAAGCGGGGCAAACTGCTCTATTTAAAATTCTAAATGGCGAAATGGAGCCAGACGAAGGAAGCATTAAATGGGGTGTTAGCACTTCAAGAAGCTATCTGCCAAACGATAACACTGAGTTTTTTGAAAATAATGATATGAACTTAGTTGAATGGCTAAGCCAATACTCAAAAGACCAAACAGAGAGCTTTTTAAGAGGTTTCTTAGGCAGAATGCTGTTTTCAGGTGATGATGTTTATAAAAAAGTTAAGGTTCTATCAGGTGGTGAAAAAGTTAGATGTATGCTAAGCAGGATGATGATGAAGGAAGCAAATGTTATCATGCTAGACCAACCTACAAACCATCTAGACTTAGAATCAATCACAGCAGTTAATAATGGATTAATAGATTTTAAAGGAACAGCTGTGTTTTCAAGCCATGACCATCAATTTATTCAAACTGTTGCAAATAGAATTATTGAAATTAAAAATGATGGTGGCATTATCGATAAAGTGATGACTTACGATGAATATATCGAGTTCACTCATCAAAAGTAAGAGGGTAAACAATATGATGGTAAATAAAGTTATATATTTAATTATCACATTCTTTTTAGGATTTTGTGGCATACAAAAATTTTATGCTAAAAAAACATTAGTGGGCGTTGCTTGTCTTTTGTTTTTTTGGACAGGTATTCCAGAAATTATAGCTATATTTGATTTTATAATTATTTTATTTAGAAAATCAGATGAAAATGGAATGGTTAGAGTTTAAGTATAAATAATTATATATTTAAGAAAGTGAAGCCTTTTATTGGGCTTCGCTTTTTAAATCTTGATATAATTTCACATATTTGTTATAATGAAGTGATATAATATCAAAAAAGGAGAGTACCTATATGTCAGATAAAATAGATATTAAAATAGATAATGATAATCATATGGATTTTCTTCCAGTTATTGCATTAAGGGGGATGGTTATATTTCCCGAAAGCCTTGTGCACTTTGATTTAGGAAGAGAAAAATCTATAAATGCATTGCAGGAAGCAATGAATGAAGATAGAACTATATTTTTAGTTCCTCAAATAGATTCAGAAGTAGATGAGCCAAAAGCAAAAGATTTACATAAAATCGGTGTGGTGGCAAAAATTAAGCAGATAATAAAATTAAACGATGGTTTTATGAAAGTGCTTATTGATGCAAAATATAGAGCAAAGGTGGAAGAATACGATTTAGAAGCTGATTATATCAGTGCTTTAGTAAAGCCATATCCGATAAGTAAAGTTAAAGATAGTCAAAAAGACACAATCGAAGCCTTTGTTAGAATAATAAAGGAAACTTTTGAATCCTATATGGACGTTGCACCTAAAATGGGTAAAGAAGTAATATTTAATGTTTTTGCAATTGAAGATGGCAATATGCTTTGCGAGTATATTGCTACTAATGTTATGTTTAAAATTGAAGATAAGATGACAGTTTTAAAAGAAAATTCTGTTGAAAAACGATTAAAATTTGTTTTAGATTTTTTAAATAATGAATATAATGTTTTGCAAATTGAAGCAGATATTAAATCAAAAGTTCAGTATGAACTTGAAAAAAATCAAAAAGAATACTATCTAAGACAGCAAATAAGAACATTATCTCAAGAACTTGATACATCAGAAGATGGAGTTAGTGAATCAGAGGAATATAAAAATAAAATTAATGCACTTTCAATTAGTGAAGACTCAAAAAATAAGCTTTTAAAAGAGCTTACAAGATTAGAAAGAATGTCAGCGTCTTCGCAGGAAGCTGCCGTTATAAGAACATATCTTGACGCTTGCCTTGATATCCCGTGGGACACTCAGACAAAAGAGCAAGTAGATATTATAAAAGCTGAAAAAATCCTTGATAAAAAGCATTATGGAATGGAAAAAGTAAAGGATAAAGTTTTAGAAATTTTAGCAGTTAGACAGCTAAGTGATAAAGTTAAAGGACAGATTATATGTTTAGTTGGCCCTCCGGGGGTTGGTAAAACTAGTATTGCATCTTCGGTTGCTGAATGTTTAAATAGAAATTTTGCAAGAGTTTCGCTTGGTGGTGTTCGTGATGAAAGTGAAATTCGTGGACATAGAAGAACATATGTTGGGGCTATGCCCGGTAAAATTGTAAACTCTATTATTGGGGCAAAAAGCAATAATCCAGTTATTCTTTTAGATGAAATTGATAAACTGGCTGGAGATTTTAGGGGGGATCCTGCTGCTGCACTTCTTGAAGTTTTAGATTCAGAACAAAATATGAACTTTAAAGACCACTATATTGATTTACCACTTGATTTAGGCAATGTTTTCTTTATTGCTACTGCGAATAATTACAGCGCTATACCAAGACCACTACTGGATAGAATGGACGTTATAGAGCTTTCAAGCTACACAAGAGAAGAAAAATTTAATATAGCTAAAAAGCATTTAATTCCAAAACAATTAGAGAAAAATGGCGTTAAAAAATTAATTAAATTTAATAATTCTGCAATTTATGAAATGATAGATGGCTACACAAAGGAATCAGGAGTTAGAAATCTTGAAAGAGTTATAGTTAGCATAATTAGAAAATCTGCAAAAATTATTGCAAAGCAAAAAGAAGAGATTGTAAGCGTTGATAAAACTAAAGTTGTTGAACTTTTAGGCCCTGAAAAATTCAAAACATCAGATATTAAAATCAAAGACACTCTAGGAGTAGCAAACGGGCTCGCCTACACTTCAGTGGGTGGTGAAATACTTCCGATTGAAGTTACCATTATTCCAAACGGCACTGGCAAATTAGAGCTAACTGGCAGTTTAGGGAATGTAATGAAAGAGTCTTGTAGAATTGCTTTAAGCTATATAAAAGCAAATGCAAAAAAATATAATATCAAAACAGAATTTTCAAAAATCGATATTCATATTCACGCACCAGAAGGCGCTGTTCCAAAAGATGGACCATCTGCAGGTATAACTTTAACCACTGCACTACTTTCAGTTTTAACTAATAGAAAGGTTAAAGGTGATGTAGCGATGACTGGCGAAGTTACACTTCAAGGAAGAGTGCTTCCGATTGGTGGACTAAAAGAAAAGGCTATGGCAGCTTATAGAGAAGGAATGAAGACTGTTATTATTCCTTTTGATAATGAGGCGAATTTATATGATGTTGATAAAGTTATAAAAGAAAAAATTAAATTCGTGCCAGTTAAAAATATAGATGAGGCAATAAGCGTTAATTTATGCTAGAAAGGAATGGTTGTAAATATGATAGTTAAATCTGCTGAATTTACCACTTCGTTTGGTCTTGCTTCACAATTAGTTGAGTATAATGAAAAAGAAGTTGTTATATCTGGGCGAAGCAATGTTGGTAAATCAAGTATAATTAATAAAATGTGTAATAGAAAATCTCTAGCTAGAGTTTCTGCACAGCCAGGCAAAACTGGAACGATAAACTACTATAAAGTTAATGATTTCTTTTTAGTTGATTTGCCGGGATATGGTTTTGCGAAAGTTAGCCATAAAGAAAGAGAGAGATGGGATAGGCTTATTAATGGCTATTTTAAAGATAGAAATGGGAAGCTGTCAGTTGTTGTGCAGCTTATCGATTCAAGGCATAAGCCTTCAAATGATGACTATACTATGCTTGAATACCTAACTTATAATAAAATTCCATTTATTATAGCACTAACAAAGGCTGATAAACTAAAGAAAACTCAGCAAAATGAAGCAATAGAAACTTTTACAGAATACTGTAATGGCTACACTTATAGTGATATTATCCTAACTAGTGCTGAAAAAGGGGATGGAGTTCAAAATCTTTTAGATAAGATTGAAGAATTTCTGCAAGCTTAAAGGAATGGTTGTAAATTATGTCGTATAAAGAATTCAGCTATTTTTATGATTATTTTAATTACAATGCTGATTATGATAAATTATATAGCTATATAAAAGAAGAGATAAAAACTCATAATATAAAAAAAGATGCAATCGTTTGTGATTTAGGATGTGGAACAGGGGAATTAACCTTGAAGTTTTGCAAAGACGGATTTGATGTTGTTGCAGTTGATAATTCAAGCGATATGCTAGATGTTCTTTTAGAGAAAAAATATGATTTAGGGTATACAGATTTACTAATACTAAATCAAGATATAACAAAACTTGATATGTTTGGAACGATTGATTTGTTTGTTTGCACTTTTGATACCCTAAATCATTTAGAAAACAAAGATGCAGTTTTAGAATTTTTTAAAAAAGTTTCTCTTTTTATGCATCCTGAGGGTATATTTATATTTGATATGAATAGTGAATATAAGCATAGAGAAGTGCTAAAAAATAATGTTTTTAATTTTGAAGAGGAAGAGGCGTCTTGCGTTTGGCAAAATAGCTTATTAGAAAATGAAAATAAAACTAAAATTTCTATTTCAATAAAGGACAAAACATTAAATAATGAATATTTTGAAGAATTTTATGAGTGCTATTATTCACTAGAAGAAATCAAAAAACTTTTAAAACTATCAAAGCTTAAAATAGGTTCGCTAAAAGATGGCGAAAAATTTGATGATATAAAAGAGGATACACAAAGGTATATATTTGTGTGTAAAAAAGAAGATATTTAAATAAAGAAAAGGAATGGTCATATTAATGGCAAAATTAGTTAGAGCGATTTCAGATATGGGTGGCGTTGTTGTTAGCGTTATTGATTCAACTGAAATCACAAGAGAAATGGAAAAAATGCATGTAACTAGCGCAGTTACATCAGCAGCCCTAGGAAGGCTTTTAACAGCCTCACAGCTAATGGCATCAACTTTAAAGAGCGAAGATGCGACCATAACGCTTAGGATTAAAGCAGATGGTCCTTCGGGGCTTTTAGTGGCAGCGAGCGATGCAAAAGGAAACTGCAAAGGATATGTTCAAAACCCAGTAGTTGAAATTCCACTTCGTGAAGATGGAAAACTTGATGTTGGAAATGCAGTTGGGAAAAATGGTAGCTTATATGTTGTAAAAGACTTAAAAATGAAAGAGCCATATGTAGGCTCTGTTCCACTTCAAACAGGGGAAATAGCAGAAGATGTAACGGCTTATTATGCTTATTCAGAGCAAATCCCAACTGTTTGTAGTCTTGGCGTTTTAGTTAGCCCAGATTTAACGATTAAACGCTCAGGTGGATTTTTACTTCAGCTTCTTCCAGGGGCAACTGAAGAAGAAATAACAATGATAGAAAATAATTTAAAAAATGTTCCAAGTATAACAAAATTCTTTGAAGAAGAAAAAACAGTATACGATGTTGTTGATGTTTTATTAGAAGGATTTAATCCTAGCATTTTAGATGAAACAGAAGTTAAGTATCATTGCGATTGCACAAAACAAAGAGTTGAAAAAGCATTAATTAGTATTGGACTAAAAGATTTAGAAGAAATAAGAGATGAAGAAGAACAAATCGAAATGGGATGTCAATACTGTGATAGAAAATATAATTTTTCTAAAGACGATTTAACAAAACTTATAAATAAAATAAAGTAACGTATGGTTTTAATATTGATGTGGTTTTTTTAATAATACCACATCAATATTTTACCATTCTAAATCTTTTACAATAAAAATATTTTTTAAGAAAATATAAAAAATATTTCAAAAAAGTGTTGACATATTAAAAAAGATATGTTATTATATATTTCGTCGCTAAGAGAGTTATGGGAGCATAGCTCAGCTGGGAGAGCATCTGCCTTACAAGCAGAGGGTCACAGGTTCGAGCCCTGTTGTTCCCACCATAATCTCTTAGTAGATACGCGGATTTAGCTCATCTGGTAGAGCGCCACCTTGCCAAGGTGGAGGTAGCGA
>CAZGFY010000030.1:0-21663 GCA_964525015.1 uncultured Oscillospiraceae bacterium | reverse complement strand
GCTTCACCAGAAGTAACAACTTCACCAGAAGTAACAACTTCACCAGAAGTAACAACTTCACCAGAAGTAACAAGTTCACCAGAAGTAACAAGTTCACCAGAAGTAACAAGTTCACCAGAAGCAACAGCTTCACCAGAAGCTTCAACATTTGGTTTGAAATCTGATGTTGAATATAAAGACTTACACATATATGTTCACGAAAGTGTAACCTCAATAACTGAAATTGATAATTTTATGGAAAACTTTGGTGTAGGTGCTGCATCAACTGATTTATATATACCACATTATAAATCACCATTAATTTTTGAAGTTCCTGAAAATATATTTGATGATATACAGCCAGATGCTGAAAGAGGTGCAATTAAATCATATTTTTATGATATAAATAATAGTTCAGATCCAGTTAATCTAGTACTTCAAAATCTAATTAATGAGGATATCATTCCAACCACAATTGGCGAGATGACAGATATGTATAATCATCTACATGAAGAAAACACTGAAGATGAGTATGGTCAAATCTACTACACCACAATTCAAGATCTTCCAAGAGATACTAAAATTCAATGGTATGTAGTTAAAACCGAGCATAATGGATTCCATTTAAATGGTGTAATCCTTAATGCATATGATATCACCTATAAATTAGAAGGTGGTACTTGGCTTGATAGGGGAAGTGAAAATTATGTAGATCCAGTATTACACTATCATATTCAAGAGTTTAATCTTGAGTCAGTTATTCCAACAAAAGCTGGATACATCTTCTCAGGCTGGAAATCAACAAATGGAACTATTTATGAACCAGGTGGCAAATTCAAAATGCCAGATTCTCCAGAAGTTTTAACAGCTCAATGGACAGCAGTTCCAAATTTAGTGGTTGAAGAAATGACAGGGTTAGATTGGGAAAATGGGATAGGATTATCAAGAGAAGAATTAGAGAAAATAGAAGATGTAGTAACTTATAGCTTTGAATTTAATCCTAATGCAACAGAAAATACTGGTGCAGGAATAAATGCTAATAAAAAGGAAAATTTAATTCAAGACACAGTTGACTCATTTGAAAAACTTGGCTACACAACAGACACAAGTACTTGGGTTTGGAAAATGGAAACTTTAAATCCTGAAAATGGATATGCAGGCGGAAATGAAGGCCCATTATATAATATGCCAACAAGGCAATATAATAGTGATGGAACTTTAGTTTCAGCTCCTTGGAAAGGTACAATAACAGCAGATTTAGTTAAAAATTCACAAACTATAACAATCACTTTTGATTGGACCTTTAACTTAAAAGCTACTAATTATTCTTTAAATTATTATAACTCAATACAAGATTTTTATGGAAATAGATTAAGTGAAGATTTTGTTGATAACAACGATTATTTTTCAGGAGAAAAAACAAAAGTTTTATCTAATCAGCCAGATGCTCCTAGTGGATATAAATTTACAGGCTGGAAATTAACACAAAGATGGGCAGGAACAACTTCTGTTGAAACAAAAATATATCAGCCAAACGAAGATTTAGTATTTCCAGTTTCAGATGTTGATTTAGTGGCTCAATATGAATTAATCACAGTAGAAGAATATATAGCTGATATCACTGCAAAAGAAATGAGTGTTCCATATACTAAAAATGAAGTGGAATATGATATCAATACTAATTTAATCCTTCCAGAAGAAATGGATAAAGATAGTGTAACTATAATTTATAAAGATGCAAATGGAACTATCTTAACAGAAAAACCAGTTAATGCAGGTGAATACACTGTTGAAATTAGTGTTCCACATCCAGGCGATTCAAGCATTATAATAAATAAAACAACAACTTTAACTATCACAAAACTACCTATTACTGTAACAGCGAATAATGATAGTAAGGTATATGGTGATACAGATGAAATCGGATATGAAGGCGTTAGTGTAAGTGGAGTTTTAGCAGGCGATGATTTAGGCTTAATATTTACTGTTGCTCGCCCTAGTATGACAGTTAGCGAAGAGTTCCAATTAGGAGAAGAAGATTTAGTTTCAACATATGATTTAATAGCAAGTGTTGAAAGTGGAGATATTAACTCAAACTATGAAATTACACAAGATACATTTGTAAGCGGCAAATTTGAAATTGAAAAAAGAGAAATAAAACTAAAACCAGTTGATACAGCCAGATACTATGGCGAAAGTAATCCTAGCTTTGAAATGGAAGTTGTAGAAGGATTTAGTTTAGCAAATGATGATACAATAGAAGATTTATTTGGTGAGGGGACTGGAGCTAGAGTTGTTGTCGATTCACTTTGTGCAGATGAAAATGCTAATATAGGCAAATACATTGACGCACTATCAATTTCGACAACTGTTACAAGAAACATTCCAAAATCTCTAAATGAAAACTATGAAATCGAATACACACTAGGAACATTTACTATCGAAGCTCGTCCAATTGTTATAACTGCACATGATGATGAGAAAACAGTTGGAGAGGATGATCCAAATCCATTTAGCTATTCATTGAGTATTGGTGAAAACTCATTTGGATATGAAATCACTGGAGAAGAATTACTTGATGAAGATGATTTAGGAAATATTATAGTTGGACGTACAAATGCAGATACACAAAACGAAGCTGGATATAAATATGTGGATTCATTAGTTGTAGCATATACTGAAAACCAAAACTACTATGTAGTTACAGATAAAGGCGACTTTACTATTAACCCAGAACAAGTTACACTTCTTCCAATACAAGATCCAATCGAAGAAGTTCTTCCAACAATACCAGAAGTAGAGCCAGCCCCGCCAGTTGTTCCAGAAATCGAAATCGAAAATCAAGCTATGCCAGCAGATGAAGCACCAGAAATCGAAATCGATGAGGCTAATGTTCCTCTAGCAGGTGAAGATGCGCAAGCTTGGGCATTATTAAACTTAATTTTATCAGCTATAACTGTTTTAATTAGCTTAGTTTTAATCATTAAAGCAATCAGAAAAAATAATGAGGAAGACCAAGACGGCGAATACCAAACTAAAAATAAAAACTTTACAAAAATTCTAAGTTTAATCCCAGCGATTGCGACAGTGGTATTATTTATCTTAACTCAAGATATTTCACTGCCAATGATAATGATTGATAAATACACTCTTCTAACAGCAATTATCACTCTAGTTCAAATTTGTGTTGCGTATTTCTCAAGAAAAACAGAGGAAGAAATAGAAGAACAAAGAATTTAAACTGTATATAAAATTACTAAAAAGACAGATAGCGTTTTTGCTATCTGTCTTTTGTGATTAAGGCTATGGTATTAGTGTTTTCGGGAGAAATTAAACCTATTTATTGAAATTAATTTTTGGATTATAGTATAATAGGGTGAAGATTTATTTTACTTTTAAATAATGCAAAACAGTAATAACTAGAACGGAGAAAAATAATGATATTATCAAATAAAGAGTATAAAGAAGTTTGGGATAGAGTTTATGCTGAATTAAAATTCAAGCCAAGTTGTGATTGTCGAGAGCATATTTTCACAGGAAATCTTCCGTTTGAAATTGATAAATTTTATGTAGTTTATGGGATTGAAAATATGAATGATGAATTTGATAAAATGGATGATTTAGTTAGAAATGCTTTTATTGAATGCACACAAGATGGGGATATGATGTATGCTTTGGACTGGCACCACACATCTTTTTTATATAATCCTAGAATAGATATCGAGCAAAAAGATTTATGGATTGAGGATTTAGAAGATAAAAGGGGTGGATATAATGCCTTTTTTCCACCGTTTTATCCAGATGGTGACTATTACTTTTTTATAGAGAAAGATTTTAAATTTGGTTATTTATCTCATCCTTGGCGACAAGAGATATGGATTTTTGGCGAAGATTTAATAAAATGTTTTGAAAAAATATACAAGAAATTAAACTGGAGTAAATTAAAACAAAATTTTGATTAAAGGTGTTTTTATTATATGAGTAAAAATATATATTAGAAAAATTTTCACAAATTCATAATAAGATAAGAATATAATATAATAAAAGGTGTTTAAAGAAAGGAATGGAATTATGTTTTTTTATTTTAGCAATAAAAAAGGGGCAGGGATTTTTTCTATTACTTCAATTGTAATTGGATTATTATTCCTTCTTTTACCAGATATCACAACATCTCTTATAACTAATATTATAGGTTTATTTTTGCTTTTACAAGGATTAGGAGTTGGAGTTAGCTATCTTAGTGCATTAAAGAAGGGTAGAGGTAGTATTTTTATGGCACTTGGAGCATTTACTTTAATTGCACTTGGAGTTTTTACTATAACAAATTATCAAACGATTATTTCAATAATACCAACTATTGTGGGAATATTTATTATGTTTTCAGGGATTAATGGAATCCACAAATCTTTTGCTTTAAAAAACTTTGGAGATAAAAATTGGAGTAGTTCTTTAATTAGTGCAATTTTAAAATTAATTTTAGCATTTATTTTATTAACTAATCCATTCACTTCGGCAATTATTATGATAAGAGTTATAGGTTTATCTTTAATAGTTGAGGCGGTATCTTCATTTTTTACAGCCAGAAAATATAAAAAATTTATGGAAGAAAATATGAATTCTATAAATAATTTATTTAATCCAATGGGATTTAATAATAATCAGCAAAATAATGATGGAACAATAGACGTTGATTATAAGGATGTTGAATAAAAAGTTTTAAACAGTAAAATTGAATAATACTAAAAAACAAAAGGCAGACTTTTTAGTCTGCCTTTTTGGGATTAGAATTAGAAAATTGTGTTTTGTGTATTTTGTAAAAAATAAAATTAATTATTCAGCTATTGGAGTGATAGTAGCAAAAAGCATATCTCTTTCAGCTAAGTCAAATCCATCTTCAAAGAAGTCATACATTGTCCAGTTGTAGTATAGTCTTTCAGCTGGGTATACTCCGTAGCCATCTTGGTTGTGGTCTGTTGTATCATATGGGTCTGCAACAATGATAACATCATCTTGATAAGTTTCAGTTCCCATATTATCATATCCAATCATAACTTGCCAGTGTCCGCCCCAATCGTTCCAAGCAAAAGCAATTGGTGTGCCTTCTGCTAGAAGTTCTTGGATTTTATCTAAAGTCATGTATTCATAAATTTCATCGCCAGGATAGTTGTATGTGCTATCAACTGTGAAACCGCCAACTTCTTCAAAAATCATAACTAATGATTCAAGGCTAGTTGCAGCAGCGTCCATACCATTTGTTCTATATGCTGCTAGTGTTTCTTCGTTGTGTTCTCCTAATGCATCATAATGATTTAGCATCATTAAAGCACTTGAAACACCACAAGACCATTCGCTTGTTTGTTGTTGTGTTTCAAAGTTTGAAATAATTGTTAGTGTGTCTGTGCTAGTTGCGTTATAAAAATCTACTGAAGAGAAATAAGGTGAGCCTTCATGGTCGCCATCTCTTTCAACGCTATCTGCGCCATATTCGTGTAAATCCACTGTGTATGGGATTTTCATTTCATCTGTGTAATTTCCTGCTGATTCAGTAGAAACTTCTGTTACTTCTTGTGTAGTAGTAGCTGTTGTTGTTTCTTCTGTTGTAGTAGTTGGTTCTTGGCTGCAAGCTGTTAATAGTAAAGAAGCAGCTAGAAGGGATACAATTAGTTTTTTCATAAATAGAATTTCCTTTCAAAAATAAAAAAATAATTGTACTCTCAAAAACTTACATTTTCGGCTTTTAGATTGGTTTATTTATTATATGTTACCATTTTTATTTATTCAATTTTCAAGCTATATCCTTATTTATATAAGTAAGGATATGGTCTATGTAGTAAATAAATTACTTATTAATACCCACCATGTTTTTTGTTTATCAAGTACGGTGAAAAGTTTAATAAGCGAAGTAAAACATAGTAAAGCTTTACAATACGCTGTCGATATAAACAACGTTTTCGCTAATTCGGCTCTGACTTCGGCTGTCCGTATGGCGTTATCATAAATTAATATGAGAAGTCATTTTTTAAGATTTATTAAATCTTAATGAATTAGTTTGTTGAATTCATTACAAAAATACACAAGCCAAATTATAACATATCTAAGGAAAAAATCAATAAAAAACTTAAATTTTTTTAACTATTATTTTATTTTTGATATATTAAATAAAATAAAGAAAAAAATATATAATAAAATTATCTAATTTTATTATATATTTTTAAGTGTTATTAAAATTTATCCAATATAAGAGTTTAAAATCTTTTGGATTTTTTCTTTATTAAAGTTTTGAATAAACCCTTGAAAACTTTCTTTTGAGCCGCCACCTTTTCCACTAAAGTGCTCAGTGATACTATTTCCGATTTCTTTAGCTGAAATATTTTTAGAATTTATAATAAATTTATAGCTGTTATTTTCTTGAAGAGATATAAGCAAGGATATATTAGCTTTTTGTGTTAGTAATTTTGCAAAGCTTTGCATTTCACTTGATGTTAAATTATCGTATGAATATAGAATAACGTTATTACTAGATGTTATATTTTGTGAAATTATGTCGAAAAGTTTAAGCTTGGTTTGGGTTAGTTCATAGTTTAATTGCTTGTTGTTATCTATTAAACTTTGTACACCAGATAAAACGGTGTCGTTATTTTTTGAAAGCAGTTTATTTATTTCAAAAAGTGTATCGTTAACTTTTGTGTAGTAATCAATTGCTCTTTTTCCAGAAAGCATTGTAATTCTAGTGCCCCCTTTATAAGAGATAAACCCTGTTATAATAACAGCCCCAACTTCGCCAGTTGTGTTTGTGTGAGTTCCACAGCAAGCACAGATATCAGCTTTGCCAGCTTTAACTATTCTAACTTTTCCAGTTAATTCTTTTTTACTTCTATAATAAACTTTTGATAAATCATCAGGGCAAAAAGCGAGCACCTGATTATTAGAAAAAACTTCTTTATTAGCTAGCATTTGGATATTATCTATATCATCTTTAGTTAAAGTGCCATTAAAATCAACTAAAACTTCTTCTTTTCCAATATGAAATCCAACATTGTCATAGCCATACCCCTCAACTACTATTCCGCAAAGAATATGCTCACCTGTATGCTGCTGCATATTATCAAACCTTACATCAAAATCAATAAATCCTTCGATTTCTGTATTTATAGGGATTTCTTTTTGGGTTGTGTGATAAATTATATCATCTTTTTCAAAAACATAGTTAACATCGATTTTTTCATCCTTTACTAAAAAATATCCGATATCAGAAGGCTGTCCACCACCTTCGGGATAAAAAGCTGTTTGATTTAAAGTGATTAAAAATCCGTCTTTAGTTTTTTGAGAGTCAAGAACTGTGGCAGTAAAATTTTTCAGATATGAATTTTCGTAATAAAGTTTATTGGTCATATAAATTCTCCTAGTTAATCTTCGATTTTTGGTGATAAAATTTCTTCGTCTTTAAAAATTCTGTAATGATTTACGAGTTCTAAAAATGTTTGTTTTTCAAAATCAGATAAAATAAGATTAGCTATATCTTGGCTTTCATTTTGGGTATATGATTTGATTTTGCATTTTGAAAAATCTTCATTTAATAACATTTCGCAGTTATAAAAATAAGCATTATCTTCAGAAAAATCCACTTCTTCAAATAAAAACTGGCTATCAGCATCTATATCAATGCTAAAGGTGTATTGATTTAAGTAAGGCTGAGAAATTATTTCTTCTTCATAATCATTTAATGTGATTATAGCCATAGAAAGGGGGGTGTTGCTTTGGCAAAGTAGTACATCGCCTTTAATAGAAGAATATAGCTCAAGGTATTCTTCGTTATATTCTATTTCAATATTTAAATCAATTTTAGTGATATTTTGAGCATTAGTTTTTCCTTTAGTCAGAGTCACTTTATCAATTTCTATCAAATTAATATTAAGTAAATCCATATCAAGGTATGGTGCAATAGAAAGGCTTTCTTCATAAGATAACATATCTATTTCAATGTTTTTGTAGCAAATAACAATTTCATAAGTATCAAGTTCATCCTCTATTCTTTTAAATGAAAGAGGTGTACCTTTAGTGAGGTTTGAAAGAGTTTTTGCATTTAAGTCCCAGCCCTCGTAAGCGATAGAAAACGATTTGGTTATTTTAGTCATATATTTTTTTCCTTTATTCTTTTTTTTATATATTAGCATTTTTTTTAATATAAAACAAGAAAACTTCTAAATTCACACTTAGAAGTTTTCTTGAATATCATTTATAAATTTATAAAGAATATGATCTTCATTTAAAATATGAGCATCATCTCCAACTATATGCAGGCTATGCGCATCAGAATTTGAAATGTATTCGAGCCTTTGCAGGGCAGGGTATTGAGTGATAAAATCATCAAATTGCCCCATATCATAAATTTCAAATCCGTCAATATCGATATCAGGTGGGATTTCTCCAAGTATACTTAAAACAGAGTTTGCTAGTCTATCTATATGGGCATAAAAGCAAAGCCCGTTATAGCTATGCACAATTTTTACAACTTCATAAACTGAAAAATTTGAAGAAATTGAAAGCAGATACTCTTTTTCTAATATAATTTCATCTTTTTCGCTCATAACATTTTGCGGATTATAAACATTTGTTTTATTTTTAATTTTGGGCATATTATCATAAATTAAATTTGAAACAGATAATGCATCCTCTAAAGTTTTAAAATAACAAGCTATATGAATATCTTCGCTAGTTGAAATTTCTATTCCAGGAAGAAATTTAATATTGTACTCTTTGCAGTGATAAAGAGCTGCTAAAAGATTATCACAGCAGTTATGATCGCACACAGATACGACATCTAAATTTTCAAGATGTGCCATACCTATAATATTAGCTGGGGTCATATCGCTATCAGCACAAGGAGATAGGCAGGAATGAATGTGTAAATCGTATTTCATTAATATGGCAATTCCTTTCTTATATTTTATGCTGTTTTCTGTGGTGGTATTAAAAAGGCAAAAGCCCTTATTTTATTTAATTAAATCACTAACTAGGCAAGCTGCTTCAAAAACTGGTAAATGAGTGTATAAAACAGTTATATTTTCCTCACTTGCTTTTTTTATAGCGTCTTCACTTAGTTTAATATCGCTACATAAAACAATGCAAGGAATATCATTTAAAGATGCAACAGCCACTGAATTTATATTTCCCATTATAGTAAACCATACTTCAATATCTTTTGCATACCCCATAACAAAGGATAAAAAATCTCCGCAGAAACATCCGTTTATTTCTTTATCCTCACCTTTTGAAATACATGTGAAGTTCTCATTTTCAATTAAATTATATATAGTCATTAAATATCCTTTCATAATTAATTATGCTTTTTAGAAATACTCCTAAAAAGCATAATTTTTTATTTTATAAATTAGTTTGATTTTTTCT
Source organism: uncultured Oscillospiraceae bacterium (assembly GCA_964525015.1). Classification (GTDB taxonomy): domain Bacteria; phylum Bacillota; class Clostridia; order Oscillospirales; family Ruminococcaceae; genus RGIG3102. The sequence continues at coordinate 12,276 of CAZGFY010000030.1, read as the reverse complement.
TCTCATATTAATAATACAGCTAGAAAAATCATTTTTATTCTCGATAACATCTTGTGCAAAGCTTCTACAAGTAGGAGCGCCACAAGCACCACAATCAAGCCCAGGTAAATTTTCTAAAAGTTCTTCCATAAGTTTATATCGTTGGAATTTTTCAGATAAATTTCCTTGTAACTCAAACACTGGCTGATAAGATAAATTTATATCCCACAGCATTTCAGGTGGAATATTATTTAAAGGCATAGATGTGGTTTCAGGCAAGTTTTTACGAAGTTTTAATAGTTTTGTTCGTGCAATATATGGGTTTTCCACTGTTAAAACTCCACCAAGACAGCCGGCAGGGCAGGCACTAAGCTCTACAAAATCAAGATTTGGGAATTTTTCATCTTCTAAATCACTTAAAACATTTAAAACATTTGAAATTCCATCACAAGATAAATAATTTTCAATATTTCCAATAGAGGCACTTTCTCCGCCATTACTAGCCCATCGAAGCCCAATTTTCCCAATTTGAGTGTCTGCGTTATGTATAGGATTACTTAAAGCTTTAACCATTGCAGGATAAACATCTTTTATAGCAACAGCACCATCGACATAGCTTTTACTTGAGCCAATAGGATTCATAATATCAGTTATTTTAGCAGGACAAGGCGTTATATAAATACATCCTATATCTTCCATAGGAAGCCCTGTTTTTTTACTGATTTCCTCCTTTGCAAGCCTTGCTGAAACATGCATAGGTGCAACTAAAGGAAGCACATTATGAACAAGTTCTGGAAATCTTGCCCTTATTATTCTAACCACGGTAGGGCAGGCTGAAGAGATAACTGGTTTTGGCATACTATTAATTAATTTTTCAGTAGCATCGCTAACTAGCTCAGAAGCTTTTGCAACTTCAAAACAGCTGTCAAAACCGATATCTAAAAGAGCAGAAACAACCTGAGAGGTTGAATTAAGATTATTAAATTGAACATATAAAGCTCCAGCAGGAAGAGCCACTAAATGCTTAAAATGACTATAATCTGCTAGTGATTTACATACAGCTTTTTTAGCGTGATGTGGGCAAGCACGAATACACTCACCACAATCAATGCATTTATCACTGATTATGTGAGCTTTTTTATCTCGAACCCTTATAGCCTGCGTTGGACATCGCTTGATACAATTAGTACAACCAGTACAAAGAGATTCAATAAGTGCTACTGAATGTGTGTAGGACGTAGTTTCACTCATAGTTACAACTACTCCTTTCTAAGTATTTTAGGCAAAGTTACTTGCAACAAATTATAATGAAAAATTAGATATTATAATTTGCTGTTATAAATTATGAATCATTTTAATAGATGTTCCTTTTCCAAGCTCTGATTCAATATAAAATTCATCGCTATATTTTTTCATATTAGGCAGCCCCATTCCAGCGCCAAATCCAAGACTTCTAACTTCTTGATTAGCACTCGAATAACCCTCTGTCATAGCAAGGTTAATATCAGCTATACCAGGGCCTTTATCATTTAATAATAAAATTACCTTATCTGGAAAAATATCAGCAGTTATATTTCCACCATTTGCGTGAATGGCAAGATTAATCTCCCCCTCATATAAACTAATAGAAATGTTTCTAAGTTTATCTGAAGGAATTCCAAGAGTTTTTAAATTATTTTTTAAATCAGCAGAAGCGCTACCAGCTCTTGTAAAATCATCGCCGGGAACAGTGTATTTATAAGTTATCTTATCCACTATAAGCTTCCTCGAAGCCCGTGTGAGTATAAAATACCACAAGCTGAAAACATTGTTAGCTTGGTTGATAAAACACAAATATTTTTTTCTTTAGCAAGTTCAAGCGCTACTTCGTCTGGCTCTTTTCCTCTAACATAAACTACACATTTCATATCCATCATATCTGCTGTTCTTATAACTTGTGGATTATTAAGCCCAGTTAATAAAACCCCTTGGTCTTTAACGAATGCTAAAACATCGCTCATCATATCGCTTCCACAAGCTGATAATACCTCAGTGAATAATAATTTATCCTCACTGTAACTTTTAGCGCTTAATAATGTTTGAATTTCACGAATCTTCAAAAGCGTATCCCCCTTTAATTTAATTAATTGATTAAATACTAAAAACAAATGATTGGTTTTAAATAGCTATATTTTAGTTTGCAAAACCACTCATTTACTCCTAATATATATAGTATAATATATATGGGTGTAAATATTAAATGTGCAAACATACCAAAATTTAGAACAATAAATTAGATATTATATATGAATGTTTATGAAAACAATATAAATGGGTAAAAAAATATTGAAAGATTAATTTAAATTTGTTATAATTTTAACGTGAGAAATTATGTAAAATTTTTCTAGCCTATATGCTGTTTTATAAATAGTATGCAGGCAAACATTTTAAAAATACAAGGAGGCTTATATGAAGCACATTAAAGTTACACCATTTAAAGGCACAAAAGAGCAAGCTGAAAAGCTAAACACTTGGCTTTTAGAAAATGGAAGCGAAAGAGGTAGTGCTATGCCAGCGTTGCAGTATGCTCAAGAAGTTTATGGATATTTACCAATTGAAGTTCTTAGAGTTGTGGCAAAAGGTGTTAATAAATCATTAGAAGAGGTTTACGGTATTGCAACTTTCTATTCACAATTTTCTCTAACTCCAAAAGGAAAATATAAAATAGCAGTCTGTCTTGGAACAGCTTGCTATGTTAAGGGTGCAGGAAAAATATTAGAAAAATTAGAAACTCAGCTTGGGATTAAAAGTGGTGATTGTATGGAGAGTGGTAAATTCTCACTTGAAGCATCAAGATGTATTGGTGCCTGTGGACTAGCTCCAGTTTTTACAATAAACGAAGACGTTTATGGTAGAATAGCAGAAGATGGGCATGAATTAGAAGCAATCTTAGATAAATACAGAGATTAATTTTATGAAAATGCTAAAAAAAGGAATGGTTTGAAAATATGTTGGAACTTTCTTTAAATATTTTAGATATTGCACAAAATTCAATTTCTGCTAATGCTAAAGATATTTTAATTCAAATCGAAATAGTAAACAAAGATTTAATTATTATAATAGAAGATAATGGCAAAGGAATGGATGAAGAAACTTTAATAAATGTTCAAAATCCATTTTTTACAGGTAGAAAAACTCGAAAAGTTGGGCTAGGGATTCCTTTTTTTAAGCAGGCTGCTGATTTAACTGGCGGAAGCTTTAAAATTGAAAGTAAAGTAGGAGAAGGCACAAAGGTAACGGCAGTTTTTAATACAAGCGATATAGATTTTATGCCACTTGGGAGTATATGGGATACAATTGGAGTTTTAGTTCAATTAAATTCAGATATTGAATTTACATATAAAGTGAAAAATAAAAATGAAGAATTTGTTTTTAATACAAAAGCAATTAAAGAGTTTTTAGAAATAGATAATTTATCAAATTTTGAAATTATTGAGTGGATAAAAGAATATATAAAAGAAAATCAATTCGAAGTGCTAAAAAGAAATATTTAGCATTTAAATTATATGAAAGGAATCTATAAACGATGAAAAGTTTAGAAGAATTAAAAGCTATTAAAGATAAAATGCGTCCAATGGTTAGCACTCGTGATGCAGATGATAGTGCAACGAGAGTTATAGTTGGTATGGCTACTTGTGGTATTGCAGCAGGAGCAAGACCTGTTTTAAATGCATTTAGCAGTGAAATGGCAAAAATGAAAGTTGAAAATACAGTGTTAGTGCAAACAGGCTGTGTTGGTATGTGTGAGTATGAGCCAATTGCAGAAATTTTAGAAGGAAATAAAAAGACAACATATGTTAAATTAGATGAAGAAAAAGTTAAACGTATAGTTTTAGAACATCTAATAGGGAAAAATCCAGTTAGTGAATTCACAATTGGGGCATTAAAAGATTAGGAAGGATATTATTATGTACAGAAGTCACGTTATGGTGTGTGGTGGTACAGGTTGTACTTCCTCAGGCGCACCAAAAATTATTGAAGAATTTAATAGGCAACTTGCAAAAGCAGGACTTAATGAAGAGGTTAAAATTGTTCAGACGGGTTGTTTTGGTCTTTGTGCACTAGGACCTATCGTTGTGGTTTATCCAGAAGGTAGTTTTTATAGCATGTTAGAGCCAGAACATGTTGAGGAAATTGTTAATGAGCATCTATTAAAAGGAAGAGTTGTAACTCGTCTTTTATATGATGAAACAGTTGATAAAGGAACAACAAAGAGCCTAAATGAAACAAACTTTTATAGAAATCAAATGCGTGTTGCACTTCGCAACTGCGGTGTTATTGATCCTGATAATATAGAAGAATATATAGCATATGATGGATATGCAGCTTTAGGTAAAGCTTTAACAGAAATGACTCCAGATGAAGTCTGTAAAGAAATTTTAGATTCAGGACTTCGTGGAAGAGGGGGCGGTGGCTTCCCAACAGGTAGAAAATGGCAACTTGCAGCGATGAATGATGCAGATCAAAAATATGTTTGTGTAAATGCCGACGAGGGTGACCCTGGTGCATTTATGGATAGAAGTATACTAGAGGGCGATCCTCATGCGGTTATTGAAGCTATGGCTATAGCTGGATACGGCATTGGCGCAACTCAAGGGTATATCTATATAAGAGCTGAGTATCCAATTGCAGTTAAGCGCTTTGAAAAAGCTATCGGAGATGCTAGAGAAATGGGCTTACTGGGCAAAGGAATCTTTGGTTCTGATTTTGAATTTGATGTTGAAATCAAGCTTGGTGCAGGCGCATTCGTTTGCGGTGAAGAAACTGCTCTTATGCGTTCTATCGAAGGTAAAAGGGGTGAGCCACGTCCACGTCCGCCATATCCTGCCGTTAAAGGTTTATTTGATAAGCCAACAATACTAAATAACGTTGAAACAATGGCTAACATTCCACAAATCATCCTAAAAGGTGCTTCTTGGTATTCAGCTATTGGTACTGAAAAATCAAAAGGAACTAAAGTTTTTGCTCTTGGTGGAAAAATAAAACATACTGGGCTTGTTGAAATTCCAATGGGAACAACGCTTAGAACTGTTATTGAAGAAATCGGTGGCGGTATTCCAAATGGTAAAAAATTCAAAGCTGCTCAAACAGGTGGTCCTTCAGGCGGATGTATCCCTGCTTCTCTAATTGATACTCCAATGGATTTTGATAGTTTAATTGCTATTGGCTCTATGATGGGCTCAGGCGGATTAATTGTTATGGATGAAGATACTTGTATGGTTGACATTGCAAAATTCTTCCTTGATTTTACAGTTGAAGAATCATGTGGTAAATGTACTCCATGCCGTGTAGGTACAAAACGTCTGCTAGAAATTTTAGAAAAAATCACTAGTGGTAATGGTGAAATGTCTGATTTAGATAAAATTCAAGAACTTTCAGCTTTTATTAAAAATAATAGCCAATGTGGCCTTGGCCAGACAGCTGCAAACCCAGTTTTATCGACTCTTCATTATTTTAGAGAAGAATATGAAATGCATATTAAAGAAAAGCGCTGCCCAGCTGGAGTTTGTAAAGATTTATTAACATTTAAAATCATCGCAGATAAATGTAAAGGCTGTACTTTATGTAAGCGTGTTTGTCCAGTTGATGCAATCTCAGGCGATTTACGTGAAGCACATGTTATCACTCAAGCAAAATGTGTTAAATGTGGTGCTTGTATTGCAAGCTGTAAATTTAAAGCGATTATAAGGGAATAGGGGGATAAACACATAATGGATATGGTTAAAGTTAAAATTAATGGCATAGAAACAGTTGTTCCAAGTACATACACAATCCTTGAAGCAGCTCACCAAATTGGAATTGATATTCCAACTCTTTGCTATTTAAAAGATATAAATGAAATTGGTGCCTGTCGTGTATGCGTAGTTGAGGTTACGGGAATGAGAGGGCTTATAACAGCCTGTGTATATCCAGTTGCTGATGGTATGGAAATATTCACAAATACAAAAGCAGTGCAAGACGCAAGAAAAACAAACCTTGAATTAGTGCTTTCAACTCATAATAAAGATTGTTTATCTTGTATTAGAAGTGGTAGCTGTGAGCTACAAAAAATGTCTAAAGACTATAATATCACTGATTTAAATACTTGGGCAGGTGAAATGCCAAAATCAGAAATCGATGATTCAGCAGCTCATATTGTTCGTGATAATTCAAAATGTATTCTTTGTAGAAGATGTGTTGCAGCTTGTTCTGAAGTTCAAGGAATTAGCGTTATCGGTGCTAATGAAAGAGGATTTGAAACAAATATCGCTTGCGCATTCGATGCTGATTTAGCAGAAAGTAGCTGTGTTGGTTGTGGTCAATGTGTTATTGTTTGCCCAACTGGTGCACTAACTGAAAAAGATGATACTCAAAAAGTGTGGGATGCAATTAATGACAAAGATAAATTTGTTGTTGTTCAAATGGCTCCATCTATAAGAGTTACGCTTGGTGAAAGCTTTGGTATGCCAATTGGTACAAATGTACAAGGCAAAATGGCAGCAGCTGGCAGAAGAATGGGCTTTGATAGAGTGTTTGATACAGATTTTGCAGCAGATTTAACTATTATGGAAGAGGCTACTGAGTTTTTACATAGAGTAACAGATGGCGGAACGCTTCCAATGATAACTTCTTGTTCACCAGGATGGGTTAAATACTGTGAAACATTCTTCCCAGAATTTATTCCAAACCTATCTTCTTGTAAAAGCCCACAACAAATGTTTGGTGCTACTGCAAAAACTTACTATGCACAAAAAATGAATATCGACCCTAAAAATATGGTTGTAGTTTCAGTTATGCCTTGTACGGCTAAAAAGTTTGAGGCTACAAGAGATGATCAATCAGCAGCTGGCGAAGGAATTAAAGATGTTGATATCGTTATTACAACTAGAGAATTTGCTAGAATGATTGATAGAGCAGGTATTTTATTCCCTTATCTTCCTGATGAAGATTTTGATCCAGTTATGGGGCTTGGAACAGGTGCTGGTCATATATTCGGCGTTACTGGTGGTGTTATGGAAGCGGCTTTAAGAACAGCTGCTGAAGTTTTAACTGGTAAAGAATTAGAAAAACCAGACTTTGTTGAAGTTCGTGGAACGGATAAAGGCATTAAAGAAGCTGTTTACACTCTTGCGGGACAAACAATTAGAGTTGCAGTAGCATCAGGCCTTGAAAATGCAAAAGAACTTTTAACTTCTGTAAAAGAAGGCAAAGTTTCATACGACTTTATTGAAGTTATGGCTTGCCCAGGTGGGTGTATAAACGGTGGTGGTCAACCAGTTCAGCCATCAAAAGTTAGAAACTTTGTTGACTTAAAAAGACTTCGTGGTTCTGCTTTATATTCACACGATGAAAGACAAACTTTAAGAAAAAGCCATACAAACCCACAAATAAAAGAACTTTATGACACATACCTTGAAAAACCAGGTAGCCATAAAGCTCACGATATTCTTCACACATCTTATGTGTCAAGAGAGATTAAATATTAATTTATATTAAAAACAAAATAGCTGTCACATTTGTGACAGCTATTTTGTTTTTAATGTATTTATTTTATATCTAATTTAGCTATTATTTTAGGAGAAATTATCCAAGAAACTGTATAACTTACAAGGCTTAAAGCTAGCAGGATATAAACAATATTTAGCTTTATGCTTTGTAAATCTGTGAAAAATGATGCTAGATAAGAGGTGCCAGCGAATAGGCAGGTTGAAAATCCAACTGAAAGAAACATTGCGATGATTTGCTGTTTTTCATTTAAAACAAAGGCTAGTGGGATATTAATACTAGAAGAAGAAAAGCTAACATAAAGCCCTAGTAGAATGTATGGTGTAAGCTCAGAAAAAACAAATTCACCACCTACAAGTAGTATGATAGTTGTAATAACTAAGCCTAAGAGTACCCCTAAAAGTATTAGAATATTGTTTAGCCAATATTTACTTGAAATAGTATTGATTTTAGAAACAGGGATAGTGGATGAAAAAATATTCCATTTGCTTGTTTTATCAGCTGTAATGGCAGTACTAGTAAAAAGGCTAAAGCATGTTATGGCCATTGTGATAAATACTTCTGCTGAAGATAAAAATGCCATAGAAAAACCAACAACAGATAATGTTATTAACTGAATAAATATTGTATCTTTGATTACATAGTAATCTTTTATTAATAAACCTTTCATATTAAATTTCCTTTCTTATTTATTAACTTTTTTTCCTTTAATATATAAAAGCATAATTTCGTCTATTGTTATATTTTCAATAAGTATTTTTGGATATTTCTTTGAAACTTTTTCTCTATTAGAAACTAAAATCTCATAGGAATAATCCTGCTTTCTATGAGATACTATATCTTCTTTATCAATATCTTCAAACTGCTCTTTAGAGCATTTTAATAAGCCATAATTATATAATAACTCATCTTTTGGCAGATTAAATATTAATTTTCCTTTATGTATAAAAACTATATAATCAGCAATTTTTTCTAAATCACTTGTGATATGAGAAGAAACAAGCACTGATTTTTTTTCATCAGACACAAAGTCGAGTAAAATATCTAATATATCATCACGAACAATTGGGTCTAGTCCACTAGTGGCTTCATCTAGTATCATAAATTCAGCGTTGTGAGAAAAGGCAACGATAAGTGATAATTTCATTTTCATACCTTTTGAAAATGCTTTTAATTTTTTATTTAGTGGTATATTAAGCGATGAAATCATAGAAAAATATATTTTCTCATTCCAATTTGAGTAGATGTTTTTCATTATTTCATTTAAATTTTTAGCATTTAAAATATCAGGAAAATTACTTCCATCAAAAACCACGGCAAGCCTTGATTTTTCTTTTACATCTAAATCAATCTCGTTTAAAATGGTGATTTCGCCATCATCTTTTTTAATAACATCAGTTATAGATTTTATTATTGTGCTCTTGCCAGCCCCATTTTCTCCAATAAGCCCTACAATACTTCCATATGGAACACTGAATGAAATATTATCAAGGGTGAAATCTTGATAATTTTTTGTTAAATTTTTTACGGATAAAATATTATTCATAACTATACCTCTCCTTTTTTATAGAAATTTATTCTTCGTATAGAAGATTTAATAAAAGGGATAATTTATCAAGCGTTATCCCACTTTCTCTTGCTATTTCAATTGCATTACTAAAATGCTCTTCTATCTTTTTTTGCTGCGTTTCAAGATAGAAATCTTGATTTTGGTTTGAAACATAACAGCCTTTACCAGCTGTTGTTTCAATAAAGCCCTCTTCGCTAAGAGTTGCGTATGCTTTTTGAACTGTTAAAACGCTTATCTGTAAAGATTTTGCAAGTGAGCGAACAGATGGGATTGCATCTCCAGCTGATAATTCTCCTGACATAATAGAGTTTTTTATCTGTGAAGAAATTTGCTCATATAGCGGTCTGCTTGATTTATTACTAACGATTATGTTCAAATTAATACCTCCTGTATTAAACTGTTATGTAGCTACAAGTACAGTATATAACGATTTTTAATTATTGTCAATACTAAATTTATCAATTTGTAAGATACCATAAAAGTAAGTCAATAATTTTTACATATTTTGTCAGGTAAAATTTGGTTGTTGTGTTTACAAATTAACATAATTATGATAAAATAGTAAATGTAACATAAAATAAAAATGGTGTAATAATTTTATTTTTATAAATCAATGTGTTACTAAAATTTTAAGTAAAGGAAGATGATGGATGAAAAAATACTCTAAAAAAATATTTTTTGTAATGATTTCAATGATGGTTATGTTTAGTATATCTATTACAGCATTTGCCACAACAGAAGTAAACACAGGATTATTACAGCAAATTGAAAATGTTGAATATACAAATAATGAAGAAACAACTCAAGAAGAAATAGTTATCGAAGAAGCAATGATTCCAATGGGGGCAATAGTGAGCTCTTGGTCATCTTTTAATGTTGCATTAATGGCTTTAACAATTATTTCAAGTATAATATTTATTATAAAAGCTAATAAAATGTTTGCAGTAAAAATAGTTAATGTCTTGTTTTCATTAATGATAATAGGGCTATTTATGGAAACTCAAGTGCTTTCTGGATATATGACATTTGCAGATAAATTCACAGTGCTTCATCTGATTATCGCAACTGCTAATGCATCACTTGTATTAGCTGCAACTAAGCAGACAATGGAATACCAATTAGCTGAATGACACAAAAAAGCCGATTTCTACTGAAATCGAATAAAGTGCTCAATAATTAATAGACATAAAAAGATTAAGCAGTCAGTTCAAATGTGAACTGGCTGCTTTTAGTTTATTCTTTTAATAATAACACTTTACACTCTAGCTACTCTTTTATTATTTTATCACTTTGACACTAAAGGTTTCGTGTTTTTTCTTTTGATACATGCTTATGTATTTTACATTTATTATTGAACTAGCAAAAATCAGTGATATAATTATATGTATAGAAGGGGGAGTTTTAATGAAAAGAATTGTGTTATTATTAATGTTAGCGATATTTGTTTTTACTGCTTGCAGTGAAGATGTAGATGTTTTGCCTTTAGAAAGTGAAGAAACAGTAAGCCAAACTTTTAAAAGCAGTGAAACACAAACCCAAGAAGAAATAATACAAACACCACAGCCTGTTAGCAATAAAGAAAAAGCTATTCAAAATTTAAATATGCGAGAACTAGAATTTTATGAAGATGAACCATACTCGGCAATGCTTAGCGAGATTGATTTACAAAATAATATAAATGAAATTTTAGAAACTGATGAAGTTATGCTAAGTAATGCAGTTAGCTATAAGCTAGAGAATTTTGAATATATAAATGCCGTAAATGCTAAATGCGATTTAATTATTAAAAGTGGAGATAACACTTTAATTATTCCCACCTATGTGAAATTAGAGTATAGCATTGATTATAGCACTAGCCCGAGAACCTTAGAAGATGTTAAGGTTTTCTTTGGCTCGGTTGATATTATAAACAATGAAATACTTGTAACAGATTTTTTTGATATAACAGCATACAATATTAACACCTTAGAAGAAAAAGGGATAGTTTTTAGTGTAGATATAAATGAAAGACCAAAAACTTTTTTACTAAAACCAGTTAAAACAGATTTTGGAACTGTTGTTTTTACGCAAATTATGAGAGATGGACATTATAATGGATTTATAAGAGCCTTTCATATAGGTAGCGAATTTAATGTAATTAAAACAGAAGATGTGAATTTTGAAAAATTTAATGATGGACGATTTTGGGTGATTGAAGATGTTAATGTATATGGAGAATATATTGTTTTAAAATCTAGTGTTAAGGGGGATATGTGGGAAAGTTCTGAATTTATTTATCCAGTTAGTTCAAAAGATATCTTATCTCAATTAAATCCTGATGAATACTATGATGGAGAATTTCCAAAAGTTTTTGCAGGGTCAAATCCTATATATTCGCAAGATAGCAGATATATAATGATAGAATATTCTCACTTATCAGGTGGGGATGCTAATAGCTATGCCCTTTCGGTGCTAGATACTAAAACTGGGGTTAATACGCATATAGGACACGCAGGGTATATGTATGGGCAAGGGCCGAGTTATGGCTTTTTTAGTAATGGTGATGCCTATATAATGGATAATTATTCTTTCAGTATTTACCTAAAAGATAATAATTTTATTAAAAACTTAGAATTAAAAGATACATTGAGCCTTAGAGAATATTTCATTGAAGATGAAGAATATGCAAGGGCGATACACGGGCTAAGAAGAGACCCATACTCAAAAGAGTTTATAGTTGTTTATTCTGAAGTTCCTGCGTCGAAAATATATGATTATATGGACTATCCTTTTGTAGAAGAGCTTTCCTACACATATACACCACAAAGCCTTTCTATTATAAAAACTGCTGTTATACACTCGGGTGCAAATGCAATAGATGAGAATTATATAATCGCATATCTTGATGCAAATGGGAATATACAAGAAAGCTATAAAGTTGAAATTCCGGTGCTACTTTGCACTTTTGGCTCCCCAGCTGATATACAATTAAAATTACTTGATACAGAAAACCTAGCCTTGACGGGGATAGACATAACAGGCAAAAAGGTGATGACTGCAATGGTAAATCTTAATCAAAGAGCCTGCACAAGCCTTGAATTAAACTACTACACTTCAGATGAATAGAAAACAATTTAATTTTTAATAGTTAATCTTTAAAAAATTAATTTTTTTTGAAAGGATTTAATCACTTCATTCGTATTACTAATGAAAAGGCAAAAAAG
>CAZGFY010000029.1:0-23954 GCA_964525015.1 uncultured Oscillospiraceae bacterium | reverse complement strand
AACAAGTTCTTGAGGTAAACCTGTGTATTTTAAGGTTTTTGCTGTCGGAGCGGTTGCTATCAAGGAATTAGCCTTGCTGATTGTCACAGTACCACTTACATCCGACGTATTAAGGGTATAGTAACCCACATTATCACCAGAAAGTGCAACATCTGTTGGGGTAAACATTTTGTTATTCCCTGAATTTTTATCCGAAGCTGTACCGTCTGCTGTTGCTGTTACATCATCATTTGATATTTTATTTGTAAGAACAAGTGGTACATCATTAAATTCATTATCACCATCATACCCCTTGCTTTGGTTTGGTGCAACAGTAGCTGTAAGAGATAGTTTGTTCAGTGTAATATCCACAGTTTCTTCGTAGTATGCCATATTGTCATCGCCCATATATTTAGCAGTTATGGCATTAACGCCGATGTCCAAATCTTTGTCAACTGTGTTTATGGTAAATGTAAGTTCTTGACCACTTATTACAGCTTGCGCTTCTGTAATTTGCGTATTGCCAATAAACAGTGCCATTTGTTTTGCTTGTGGTGGTGTTAAACTAAAAGTTGTTATCGGTGCTACACCAGTCGCTTCTGGTGTAACTTTTACAGTGATAATATCACCATAAGTGAATTCTGTCGAAATACCACTTTCACCACTTTTGTATGTTTTAACACCACCGTTAAAGTCGGTACCTGATTGCGAAATAGTAAGCGTGGTATATTTCACACCTTTGTGCGTAGCAGTTTCTACGCCCAATTCAACATCATAAACGCCTGCATCTTTAGGTGTGATCGTTTCGCCATTTTGTGTGTAGTCATAATAAGAAAACGTGATTTCACCATACTCAGCTGGGACGGTTGCTTTTGGTATTGCCTCACCGTAAAAAATATTGCCATTATAAGTAATGTCGCTTGGTAAAATACCTTTAAGTCCATGCACTGGATATTCTGCACCAGTTTCCCAATAGTCAACAACTATTTCTGATGTAGCTTCTAAATTGTGTGCTTCTGTACCTGCATTTAGTGCATTTAACAGTTTAGAGTGGTTCCAGCCATTTATGCCAACACTATCTGAAAGATTTCCGTCATCATCGAAAGATGTGACGTTTGTTTCAGTGCCACCATTCGTGCCGATACCACTTGATGCAGTCCCTTCTTTCCAGTAGCTGTTTGTAACAGTGCCACTGTTGTTAAATCCTACTATACCGCCGACGTTGGCATTTCCAGTAATAGTGCCTGAGTTGTAGCAGTTTGTAACATTACCATCATAATTCTCCCCAACTATACCACCGACATTTTCGTTACCCGTTACAGTGCCTGTGTAATAGCAGTTTATAATAGTAATATTCGAAGCATAGACGCCTACAACACCTCCAACATTTTTTAAAGCAGTTATGTCACCACTAACACCAAGATCTTTAATGCCCAAAGGCAAGCTAGTGTCATGATTTATTTGTCCAAAAAGCCCTTGATTAGAATCATCAGGGTTATTGATATAAAGCCCAGTAATTTCGTTTCCACCACCGTCAAACATACCTCTAAAAGATGGCCAAGCTGCATAGCCAATCGGTACCCATTCGTGTTCTGATAAATCAAGGTCATTTGTTAGTGTAATTATTTTTCCACGGAATAATTCAGTACCATCATTTACAAGCTTTGCAAGTCCTGCAAGTTCTGTTTCTGTGCTTATTGTAAATTCTGTTGCAGATGAGTTTTCATCGTACCAAGTTGTATCGGCATAGTCACTCCAAGAAGTTGGGTCGATTGACACAATTACTTCTTCCTCGTGGTCTGCCATATTATCATTGCCGACATATTTGGCTACGATAGTAGTGTTTTGTTTAGTCACAAAGCCTTTTTCATCTGTTGCTTGAACAGTAAATACAAGTTCCGTACCACTTGTTACAGGTTGTGGCTCTGTAATTTGTGTATCTGTACCGTTTGTCGAACGCACATAGAGTGCCATTTGGTTTGGAGATAATGACCTTGCTGCCACGCCAGTCGCTTCTGGTATCACTTTTACAGTGATAGTATTGCCATAGTTAAAGTTTGTAGTTTCTGTATTACCTTCGAAAGTTTTGATACCATCGACAAATTCAGTGCCTGATTGTGTGATAGCAAATGAACTTGTCACCGATTTATCTGCAACTGTTGCGTGTCCTGTTGATCTTACTCGCACTGTATATTCGCCTACAGCTGTCGGTACATCTGTTTTATATGCAGTATCTGTTTCTGAAGTTAATTTATACTCTGCCACAGCTGCGTTTCCGTTTGCACTACCACCTGTATAGGTGATTGTCGGATTTACCACTGTGCCATATACAACATCAGCTTGCGCTACACTTTCAAGTGTGTTTGCAGTTTTAAAACTCGCTGAAACTGTCACTGCCTGTGTCGGCATTTCAAAAGTATTGTTTGTTACTATAATATCTGTAGTGCCGTCCACACCTGTTACAATAATTGCATCTACCACATAGCCACTGTCTGGTGTAGCTGTTACTGTTACAGTTTCGCCTTGTCTTGCTGTCCCGCTTGGGCTTGTTGCAACTGTGCCGTTTTCGATTGCATTGCTTATCGTGATAGCATGGATAGGTATTTCTATCACCTTGGCATATTGAGAACTGCTGAAATTATATTGCACAACTCCTGTGCCTTGAGTGTAGGTTGCACCCTCGCCAATAGGCGAATCGCTCGTGGCATATTGCATGGTGTTGGATATGGTTAAGGCATTGGTACGCAAGCCAGTACCATTACTACCACTTGCTGTAGCTGTTACCGTGCCACCGGATATGGTTAAGGCATTGGCTTGCAAGCTAACTCCATCATCAGATCCACTTGTAGCTATTACCGTGCCACCAGTTATATTAATTGTTTGAGTTATACCACCGCCAATGCCGGCGATATCCATTGTGGGATTAACATCATCACCACCTGCCGTGGCTGTTATAGTACCGCCGTTTATGGTAATTTCGCCATTGTTCCCACTTGGGAAACTACCTGCGCCAATACCCGCACCGCCACGTAGACTGCCATTGCTACTTGCGCCGCCTGTGGCATTTACAACACCACCGTTTATGGTGATTGTGCCAGCGACTTCGCCCCTATTGCTACCAATGCCTGCATGGCTCCAGTCCTCGGTAGAGGATGAGACGCCTTTAACAACACTCGCATTAAGTATGCCTGTGCCGCTTATATCGCCGTTAATGATTAACTTTGTTGTATCTGGCACGTACAATGCGGCACTATTCGCACTAACTAAAGTATTTGTCGTGTCGTCTTTTAGGGTAATATTCGCCGTGGCATTATACTGTATATCGATAGGCGGATTATTATTGTTTTCAATATTAACACCCTCCAGTGTAATGTTGGCATTTGTGTTCGTTACAACCACTATTCTGTGAGAGGTGGCAGTATTTATGTCGGTGTTTTTTATGGTTACTGCACCACTATCGTAGATAGTAAGTATGCCGGAAGATGTATGATAGGAATAATTCGAGCTATCGCCCGTTACGGTAAAACCACCAGATACCACATCGTCTGCAAAAGCCGGCTCATGCGTCACCTCGCCCACCTTTACAAGTTGGTTTGGCAAATTAGCCATACCTAAAACTGTATATCCCTTGGCAAGTGTAGGTTCATAATAAAACTCGCCCTGTGCAGAGGTGCTAAATGCACCGCCCGATACCAAAGCCCACGCCGTTATAGGCACATCGGTGTTTTCCACACCGTCCACCGTTGCAAAAACAGATGTAGGGAAAGTGGCGATAATTTCCGATTCACTGCGTGTGTCGCCGTTTGCTATTTCAATAATATTAGGCTCTACGAAAGCAGAGATTTCCTTTTTTTGAGTAGGTGCAGGAGATGCCACCGCCACATTTACAGCAAATTTAGGCAAGATAACATCGGTGGAAACGGTGTATGTATTCTCTGTGAGTGTCGCCGTGTAGGTAAACACTTTTTCCTTTTCGGCAGAAAATGTTTCGCCATCCTGCAATATCCACTGTACCGCCACGGATATTTCCGCCGTGGTGGTTTCAGATTGCCACTTAGTGGTGCCATTTTCGCCCTCTGTCGGCTGTGCTTCTTTCCACGTTGTGGTGGTAAGAGTAGCTAAAAGCTCAGTAGGAAGTGTCGGAACATCCTCACTGCCCACGATTATTTCTTGCTCCGCTGTTTCGGGTGGTGCAATCGCCGTGATTACCTTTGCATCATCGGGCTTTGCACCCTCTGTTGCAAATACGGTAGTAGGCAATACGCTCATCATCATACAAAGCGCAAGTACACTCGATAAAATTTTGTTTATTAACTTTGTCCTTTTCATAAGACCTCCTTGTAATTTTTGTTATCTATATCAAGACAGTTTGTCCGTTAATTTTTCCGTCAAAAATAAAGGAAAGAAATTCAAAAAGACCGCCGATAAATCCCGTAAGGTCATAGCAGTAGCCTTTTATTTTTCACAAGTATTTTTCTACATAAAGATTGGCATGGCAAATAGACAGTGGGAAACTCTGCTCGCTAACAAATGTAAATAAATTTACCATTTTACGTCAACTCCTTTTTGCAGATTTTTCTATATTTTTTTACAGAATTATACAAATACAATTATAACATCTAATACGAATAAATTCAATATGATTAAATGAAAAACTTCGAATACTTTAGATGTATCCTTTGTGTATCCACCCATTTTAGGGTATGTTAAATAAAAATAAGCACCACTTTAAAAGTGATACTCATTTTAATTCTATAATATCAATCTACCGATTTTCACATCTCATCTTCTTTTAATCCAACAAGCCTATCAAAATCGCTTTTAAACAACCTATCCAGCACAACTCTATATTTCTCAAACTCTGTTTGTGCATGTTCTTTTGCTATTTCCATTGATATAGTGCCTGCATTTTGCAAACTTAGAAAGCACACTTGTCGCCCATCTTCTAAACTGAGTAGCATGCACAGAATTCACTCTATATCCTACTGAGATAACCGCATCAAGATTATAGTGTTCAATTAAGCGAGTGACCTTTCTATTCCCCTCAACTTGAACTGTTTCCATTTTGGAAATAGTTGAACTTTTCTCTATTTCAAAAGACTCATATATGTTTTGAAGATGTTTTGAAATAGCTGGAATATTAACTTCGAAAAGATTTGCTATCATTTTTTGTGTAAGCCAAAGTGTTCCATCTTGATATTTAATTTCTATATCATCTCCACCCGTTTGCTTTTGAAAAATCAAAAATTCAGCAGTACTATTTCTAATCACAACATCTTTACTATCCATCTCTACCTCACTATTTACACTAACTTTTATCTAATTTCATTATACCACCACATCCCCCATAACAATCGCAGCATTCACTTGAGATTGAGTAGTCACATGTGTATAATGTATCCATAGTCAAGCAAGCTTGCCATGCGTAAACCCTACCGAAAAATGTCCGAGCATTGATGTTATCAGTACGTTTTATGTGATTTTGCACGTAGTATGAAATTCAGACTATCCTTCTTGTCTGAAAGCATAAAACTACATCTTGCAAAACACTTTTTGCAAGCAACACAATACTACACTTTTCTTAAATAGCTATCTAATTTTGCCACTATATTAGTATTTCTTAAAATCTCCCTCGGAGAGTTGGAGATACTCAAAAAGGGATAATTCCCCCTTCGAAGGTGCATCTGAGCGAAGCGAATTTACAACTTTCGCAAAAGTTGTATGCACCCTAAAAGGGGTCCAGGTACTCTCGGCGTGCTGCGTTTGCCGTATAGGCAAATGCTATGCTCGCCACCCCAAAAGAAGGGGTGAAAATACGATGAACAATGATACACGAATTTATTACGATACGATGCAGTGATGAGATGCACGGACGGATATTAGTACGGCTTCGATGATTGGCGAAATTATCGATTAATATGATATTGTGATTTTCTATCTTTGCTAAAAAACACGGCTTATACATCGGTGTTATTTCCCTCTTAATTCTAACTGGCACAACTACCCTAAGAGTAGATTTAAACTTCTAAAAGGCTGTTAATCTCTGCGTAAACCGATGTTTAAAATTGATTGTAATATTTCTTCCGCTCTTAACTTAGAACTGATGTTTAGTATCTTTTCAAGTCCTTTGCAGACTTCGACTTTTATTTTTTCGGCGTCCAGCAGAAAAAGAATTGCGATTTCAGGTCAGAACTGTGTCTTATGTAGATTTATTTCTTTAATCATATATATTATTTATAAATCACCAAGTTCCAAAACAACTTTTTCAATAGCCTCTAAAGCATCTATTGGCAAGGCATCATAGCCTTCTTTTTTAATATTAAAAGAGCGTATTTCTTCAACTCTATCATTTAATCTTGCTTTTAAAAGCTTTGTGTAATCTTTATCATTAAAATCCGTGGTAAAACCTTCCCAATCAAAAACATAAATGTCGCTAAATGGACCCCAAGGTTTAAACTCTGCACGATTTTCAACTATCGCCTCGATAATTCCTAGTGTGTCTTTCGGCTGTACTTTCTTACCCATAAAATCACCAGTGTTTATTATATAGCAATCAACATTTTTTTCTTCAACTAATTTTTTAAACTTTACATAATCATCTTTTAATCGATAAGTTCTAAAAGGATTAGCATACGGCACAACCACTAATTTATCTGGATCAACTCCATCGGATAATCTTTCAGCAGTTGAGCGCTTTGTTGCCAGTGTTGCTCCCATAGCAGAGGCAAGCGAAGCCCCTCGAAGTTTTAAAACCGGTGGAAGTGTTGAATCTTTCATTATCCAAAAAATCGAATTTACAGGTGCTTCTATTTTATCAACTCGATTTTCTGAGGATAATTTTGATTTTATAGTACGACCATTATTGTTTCTAATATCTTCAGTAACAATTTGCACCTTGCCATCTTCATCAAGTGTTGCTCCACAATTCAGTACTGTTAAAAGATATTTATTTTCACTACAGCCCGCAGGATAATCTTGCGTTTTATCAAAGTATGCTGGCTCTAAAGCAATAGACGCGCAGGTGTCAGTATTTATAATAAAGGCATCATCATGCAAAACTTTTATGTCATATTTATTATTATGCTTTGCGTGTGTAATAGTTGATTTACCCGAGCCAGAAAGCCCATAAACCGACATAACATATTTTGAATTATCACTAAGTGTATACTCTTTTTGTCCACCGTGACAAGCCGCATATCCATTACGGTTAGCTATCGACCACGCCATAGTTAATGTTCCTTTTTTATGTTCTCCAAAGTATCTCATACCTAAAATACAAGCACAGTTGGTTTCAGCATTAAAATAGCAAAGTGTTTTTTTATGTGGATCGGCTAACACCTCAACGCTCGCACCTGGGCGATCAGTTCCTGCCCATTGAGGATCACTAAAAAGATAAATATCAGCTTCTTTTCCATCTCCTACTGGAATTGAATCGCGATACATTCTAACATATTCTTCTGACATATATTGAAAATTCAGCATCCAAGAATAAAGTATGTTTTCTTCGCCTTTTGGAATTAAAAGATGAGCTTTCACCATAAATTCAGTGTCAAGACCAACATAAACTTCAGCGTGATACATCGTTTTCCATCTTGTTTCATAAATAGCTTCCATAACTATTTTATCAAGGTCATCACAATTAACATCAGGCTCTGATGAAATTCTTCTTGCTGTTGCATATCTTCCAGTTACTGCACCATCATTAAAAAGCAAGACTTTTGCTTCTTTATCAAGCCCAAACTCTTCACCTCGGTGAATTGGCATATCAGTAACGATAGTTCCCGGAGAATTTTTAGCAAGCTCATAAGCCTCTCTTAAAGTATTCACCTTTATTACATTGTTTCCATAAAAAGCAGTTTCGATAATAGATCTGGTTCTTGAAAAACCTGTTTTATCAGCCCCAATTTCTCCAACTGGGTAATATGACTTTGTTGACATTATATACCTCCATGTAGCATCAGTTTTAGTTTTGATTATAAACAGTATGGCATATCAATTTAATAAAGGCAATACATTTTTTAAAATATTTAAATAAATAGAGTTTTAACCCAAACACTGTTAAAATCAAAGTGTGATTTAGTGAGAACAAACAAATAACTAGTTCGTAAATTTAACAATTTAAAGCACTTATAATTTTTGTTTTCCATAAATTTTGAGATTAAACATATAAGCATTTTTTTCTAAAGTGATAAACAAAGAGGCAGAAAAAAATAATCTTTCTGCCCCTAAATAACTTTTATGATATATCAAATACAAATTAAATACCAAAATTCTTTTCGAAATAAGTATTAACTCACTAATGTCGCTACGTGTATTTTAACTTTTCCTGATAAAATCAAAACCACAAAAGTTAAAAACACGCCAAGTACTATATAATAGAGTGTCACTTAAAATTATTTTATATTTACTTTATACGTGGTATGCTCATAATAGATGGATACTATTTATCAGAGAAAAACTCCAAAATAGTATCAGATACTTTTTCAACTTCACTGACAATTAAATTGAAATGACAAACTTCATTATTTGAATTTATGAAAAACGGATCACCTGTACCATCATCACCAAAAATAATGCCTTCAAAATCATAATTTTCTCTTATAATAGTCATTGAACTAATAATAGTTTCAATATTATATATAATCCAACCAATCATAATATTTTCATTTTGAATAGTAGCAATCTCTCCAACTCCATTACTAAATAAAAGCAACTCTTTTAACAATGTTGGAAAAGATATGTCCAATTCTTTCTCTGTGTTCTCCAGTTGCTGTATTGATACTGGAGGATAAAATTGCAAATTGCTTCCGTATTTGACTGATATTTTTTCTAATATAGACATAAGTTCACCATTCCTATTATATAAATTATCTTCTTCTATAAATTTTATATTCATCATTTCTATTATTTTCAAAACAGAAATAAAAAACTGCTATTATTCCTGAAACAATAAATATTGGATAATAATTTAATAGATATCTCGTTCCTGTTTCCCATACTAGTAAAAACAAGAATAATCCTAGTGATGATATTTGAAAGATTAAAAACCTTCTATCGCTAGTAATCATTGATATAATAACACCCAGTATCATTCCTAGCATTACGAGTATATGATATCCTTGGATTATATTATCATATATATCATTATATAATCCATTTTCATTTAGTATTTCAATTGCAAAATTTTGTTTCATTGGAGAGTCGGCAACTGTATGTATATAATCTAAATTACCACTGCCAAAGCCCCTAACCATTTTTTTATTTAAAAAGGACATATATCCAAAAAAGCCTTTATCTTCCAGCCTTAATTCAATTAAAAGCAATGCCCCATCAACCTTATCTTGCGCCGTTTCTTGCTCCCATATAAAGTGATTATCATTTGAGTTATGCACTCCTTCGCCTTCCATTCCCATAGCAATCCAAGCAATAAAAGGAGTTTTCATATCTTTGGCTATATCTTTATCTAGGATATTTTCATACATAAATCCATCTATAACAAAGGAAACTAGCATATAGCTAAGAAAAATCGAGATAGACATTAAAATTGTTTTTGCTAGTTTCTTATCTAGTAAAAACACAATTACAACTGCTATAAAAGCTATTATAACAGAATATTTAATTTTCATTCCTATTCCAGCGAATATGCCTAGCATAATAATATTAAAAATTAAACTCTTTTTTTCTTCATTTTTAAATATCTTAGTTGCAAAGTAGATAATTGCAAGTGGAAAGAGCATTGTTGTTGTATCGGTGTAAAAAAATGAAATATAAGTTTGTAATGGCAGGCATAAAAACAATACAGCCAAAGAAAAAAACGCAAACTTAATATTTGATATTTCTCTAACTACTAAAAATAAAAACAAATAGGCGATTTGTATTGTCATCCCATTAAAAACAGCTGCAATCACAAAGAAATTAGTAAATCCAAATTTATAAAACACCCTGAATATAAACTGCAAAATAATTGTAAGAGGCATATTATTAGGGTATTTATAAAAGTAGTCAAGGTATGGGTCTTGAATTTCACCTGTAATAGTGTAGTTATAAGCCCCAGTGAAAACTCTTTCTAAATCGTGTGATGGATACCCTGCCGTAAAATAATAAACTACTATTTGAGTTAGCGTTAAAATTAGAAAAAATACACCCAATGCCTTTACAGTGTTCTTATTAAGCCATTCTTCCTTTTTTGAAATAAATTTAAAAGCGAAATAAATCAGTATCAGCCAAACAATTGCTAAGGGAATACTAACAAACCATTTATAATCAAAATAAAAATTGTTAAATAATGTATTAAAAACTGTAAGCCCAAACAAAAATATAAACAAAATATAAAAAATATTTATCAGCTTATTCTTAATCATATCCTACTTCCCCTTTTCTAAATTATTTATAATTTCTAAATCAGGGGTTACATATGCTGTTTCGTTTGTATCATAGATAACCATACCTGGTTTTAAATCATTTGTTTTTTTAATATTTTTAACAAATGTATAATCAACTGCCACCTTAGACGATTCTTTTTGGCTTGAATAAAAAACAGCTAGCATCGCTGCTTCATTTTGCGTTTTGAGTGGAATATCCTGCCCTTGGCTCATAACAACAACGTGACTTCCTGGTGCATTTTTAGTGTGAAACCATAAATCCTTGCCCCTAGCTGTTTTCATAGTGAGTTTATCATTTTGCAAGTTATTTCTGCCAATTAAAATTAAAAAGCCATCTGAAGATATATATTTTATAAAATCTTGTGATTTTTGCTTTTTAGTTTTTGTTTTAAAGTACTTAATGTATCTTGCTGTATATAATTCGTTTCTTACACTCATTAATTCCTGCTCATTATCAGCCTGACTAATAATATATTCAATACTTTTTAAATACTCATATTCTATTTCATCCTGAACTATTAACTCTTTTAAAATTTTAACAGCTGTTTGCTTTTTCTTATAATCTTTAAAATACTTTTGTGCATTTTCATTGCCTGTTAACCTTGGATCGAGTTTGATTGTTATTTCGGTGTTATCATAATAATTTAAAACCTTAACGCTACTCATTCCCTTTTCTAATTTATACAAATTAGCAGTTAAAAGCTCGCCCTTTATTTTTAAAGGCAGACTATTTTCGCTTTTAATTAAATCTTCTTTTCGAAGTGCTGATTTTCTAACATTTCTTTCAAGTAAATTATTAACTAATCTATATAAATCTTTGCCTTTTTGCCTTAATCTTTCCTGTTTATCTTTTTTAGAGTAGTATTCATCTAGTAATTCGCTTAAATTTTTATAATGAACTTGTTTTAAATCGCCATACTGAGTAAGTGGCATAAAGCTAAATTCTATTGGTTTTTCGCTTTCATCAAAAACAGTTGTAAACACTGGATTATGATAATAATTCACAACCTTTTCAACTGCAAAATCAAGTTTCATCTTTTGGCTGATATCAAGGCTATCAGCATATACATCATCAAGATTTGATAGATGCGCTATCTCTCTTGCAATAACAGCACCAAGCCCTTGGGTATTCTTCATAAAACTTTGCGATACTAAGCCTTCATAAGCCGTAACTTTTTTAACAACATCTTTTGTTTCTTCTATTAATTTTGGATTTTCTCTATTAGGTGGCAATTTATAAATAAGCCCTGGCAAAAGCTGACGAATACTAGATGCATCAGCGTCAACTCTTTTCATTGCATCAATTATCTTTCCATCTTTATTAATAAGAACAATATTTGCATATCTTCCCATTAATTCAACAGCCATATCTATATTAACCATATCTCCAATTTCATTAGAAACTAAGAATGAAAGCATTATAATTCTTTCACCCTTAACATAGTTTGAAGAGATAAATCTTGCACCCGCTAGGTATTTACGAAGGAGCATACAAAAAGAAGGAGGCGTTTGAGGATTTTCAAACGTTTCCTTTGTTGTGCATATTCTAGCCGAGCCACTTCTTGCAGAAATTAATAGTTTTAAATTTCCATCTCTTTTTCTTATATGAAAAACAACTTCATCTTTTGAAGGCTGATGAATTTTATCTATTCTTGAATTTTCTAAAACGCTATCTAACTCTTTTGAAAGAAGTGATATTGTAATTGCATCTAAAGCCATAATTGAAAATTCTCCTTTTTAAATTTATTTAATCTTTAATTTATTTAATATTTTAAGTAAAGTTACAACAAAAAAGTTATCTTTATATTTTAAAAATCTATTAAATACTATATCATTTTTTAATCTAACATACTCTTTTAAATCATCATCATATCGTTTAGGATGAAAAATTTTTGAGCGTCTATATGCTTCTTTTAGTGGTTGATTAAAAATATTGAGCATAAATTCTTCAAATTCTTCATATTTGTTATCCACATAAAATTCATCTTTAAAACAAGGAGTTTTAATCATCTCTTCCCACAACTTTGGGTTTTCCTCTATTTTTATAACTTCTTTTATAACTTCATCAAGATTATCATAATTATGTACATTGATAAAACTTTTCTCATTAAAAATCTTGGAGATATCCTCATTCCCATAATATATAGGGATTGTTCTGCTTGAAAATCCATGAAGTATTTTTTCTGTAGTAAACCCTTTTTGTTTTGTGCTTTCAAATGTTATTGAAAATCTGCATTTATTTTGAAAATCAGATTTTTCTTTAAGTGTGCTAACATTAAATCCATCGCAATTATTAAGATATGTTCCTGGAGATTTAACTTCTTTAAATTCGCTTAATTTATAAAACATATCTGTTCTTAATTGCATACCTTGAGCATTGCCAACTATAAAATTTGCAAAATATTCTTTATTATTAAATAAATCTTCTGGAACATCTATATGTTTGGTTTTTGCTGAATTCAATTCTGGATATGATAAAAATAATGGGAAATTTAAAAATCTATCATCATATGAGATATTATCAAATCCAATTGCATAATCACAAAAATCAAAATTAGGGCTATTGTTTTCCCCTGAATACATTATTCTTACACAATCATAATTTGAAAAATCAAAATTTTGTGGACAAAATGATGAATAAAATAAATAGTCTGGATTATCGCTTAATTCAACATCATAATGTTTAGCTAAAAAATTATAAAATTGATTATCATTATCCACAAATCCATGCCAAAAACCTATAAATTTAATTTTAATATTTTTCTTCATCACTCTAAATCCTTTTCATTTTTAATAAGTTTAAATTAAGGCTAATTCTTCAATTTGTTTTAATGCCTTAACTAAATCTACATCAGCCTCTCCTTGAGTTATAATTTGCCCTTTAATCTGTTTTTCAAGTTGGGATTTAACCATTTTAAAATATTCTATATCGCTTTGCGTGTTATTAAATTTAATCTCACCGATGAAATTATCATATATGCTTGGATTTTTAATCTCACCTGTGTAAACGGCTGATATACAGCTATAAACCTTTTTATTTTCGCAAACAGTACTCTCTTTATTTATAGAATATCCATTTTTATATAAGTAATCTCTTATTTTACTTGTGTTTTGTGCTGGAAGTAAAATAAGTTTCGTTTTATTTTCTTTAATAAACTTTGCAGCGTCTATAATTTCAGCCATAGTGTTTCCACCAAGCCCTGCAATAACTATATGTGTTATATTATCAGCACTTTTAATATCTTGAAGTCCATTAGTTAAATAAAAATCTGCTCTATCACTTAAATTATTCACATTAAATAATTCTATTGCTTTTTGTAGTGGCTTTTCATTTATATCAGTGGCAATTATTTTTTCTGCCTTATTTTCTTTAATTAAATATAAGGATAGTTTTCCGTGATCACACCCAACATCACAAACTATTTTCCCATTATCAACAAAAGAGGCAGCCATTAATAAACGACCGCCTATACTTTTATATTTCATTCTAGCTATCTATTAAGCTTTTTGAAAATGTGCATTTAATTTTTCAATTAAAGCGTCTGGGTCAACGCCGTGCACCATACAAGCTTGCTCAATATTTTCCATTCTTGATGCTGGACATCCAAGGCAGTGCATACCAATTTCCATAAAGTAAACCGCTGCTGTTCTGTCTGTATCTAAAATTTCACCTAAATTTGTTTGTCTTGTTACAACCATTTTTCTATCCATCCTTATTATTTTCATAAATTAACTTCCCTGATAGTATATCACAAAAGTATAGTTTAATTCAAGGCTTATGTGATTTTATTACACAATAAAATAAAATTCACTGCCCTTATTTATCTCACTATTAACTCCATATTCAAATCCATGATTTTCTAAAATAGATTTTACAATAGTAAGCCCAAGGCCTGTTCCTTGTTTACCGGTGTCTTTTCTTGAACGATAATATCTATCAAAAATATATTTAATATCTTCTTTTTCAATGCCAGAGCCATAATCTCTAACTGCAACTTTTATCTTACCATCTTCCATAAGTGTTACAGATGCAACTATATTTTGCCCCTGTGATGTGTGCAAAAGTGCATTTGATATAAAATTATGCAAAACTCTTTCAATAAGGCCTGCGTCAGCAAATATAAATGCAGTATCCGCACCTTCATATCTGATTTCTTTTCCTTCAGTTTGTGCTCGATATGAATAGATATCAACTATATCTTTTAGCATTTCAACTATATCATACTGCACCACATTTAATTTATATGTTTTTTGATTTAACTTTGAATACTCTAAAACCGAGCCAACCATTAATGATAATCTATCTGTTTCATCAATAATAGTTGCTAATTGATTTTCTCGCATTTCTTTATTATCCCCAGTTATATCCTTTATACTTTCAGCATAGCCTTTTATAATCGTTAACGGAGTTCTTAAATCGTGAGAAATATTTGCAATTAAATCCTTTTGCATATCCTGAGTGTTTTCAATTTCTTGCACCATCGTGTTAAAATCTTTTGCAAGCTGAACTATCTCATCTTCTTTTCCATCTTGAATTTTAAGCTTTATTTGATAGTTCCCTTTTGCAATTTCTTTAGTTGCTTTTGATAAAACAGCAATCGGCTTTGTAAAATTTGTAGCTATTGCTGAAGACATTATAAAAGCTAATATAATAGCAAAAAAAGTTGCCATTGTTATTTGATTTGAAACGATATTAATAATTGAATCAGTTCTCGCTAAATTAGTTGACACAATAACTGTGTACTCTTCATCTGTAACTGAGCCCCTTAAAAGTTGGCTATTTCCATAATCATCAACTAAATCTTGAATATATGTTTCATTTTGCTCTACTAATTCGCGCATTTCTTTTGAAATTTCAGTGTTTAGCCTTCTTTGATCAGAATACGGATCATCCTCTGCTGCTCCGTGTAATTGGCAAGCATCTCCTATACCTTCTAAAAGTAGTATACCTGTTCCATCTGGGTCGGCTACTTCAATACAAAATCCTTGCGACATATAATTTGCAATTTCATCAACTGTTGCATCATCAAAACTATGCTCCCCCTCATTTAGAGCGTCCACTGTTTTTCCAAGAGTGTTATTTAGCTCTAATTGAGTGGCAGCATAGTAGGTTTCACTAAATGATAGCGACAAAACTGCCCATATCATCATTATTACTGCAAAACAAACCGTTATAAACGCAACCGTTAATTTCGATTTCAAACTTTTCATTTAATTTTATTCCTTAGGCTCAAATTTATATCCAACGCCCCATACTGTAACTATACAATCTCTGTAATCTTTTAAATGGCTTCTAAGCATTTTTATATGCGTATCAACTGTTCTATCTTCACCAAAATAATCATAGTTCCAAACTTTTGATAGAATTCTTTCACGGCTAAGTGCAACTCCCTTATTTTGAACAAGACATACTAGCAAATCAAATTCTTTTGGTGTTACATTAACTATTTCATTTTTAATTTTAACACTATGGCTTGGAACATCGATAACTAAATCTGAGAAAATATATCTTTCTTTAGTTTCGATTAATTCTGGGTTTGCTCTTGCTAAAACAGCCTTAACTCTTGCTACTAATTCTTTAGGTGAAAATGGCTTTACAATATAATCATCGCTACCAGCGTCAAATCCTGTTATTTTATCATATTCTTCGCCTTTTGCAGAAAGAATAATTACAGGAGTTTTAAATCCTCTACTTCTCATTTCTTTAAGGCAGGTAATCCCGTCCATAAACGGCATCATAACATCTAATATACATAAGTCAATATCGCCTTTAGCAACCTTTGTTAATGCCTCAACACCATCTTTTGCCCCCTCAACATCATATCCTGCTATATTTAAATATTGCCCAATAAATTCTCTTATTCTAGGTTCATCGTCTACTACTAATACTTTCATATAAGCCTCGCTTTCATAGTCTGTTAAATTTATTTATACTAATATAATAACTGCTATAAGTTATGGTTTTGTGAAAAATTACACCTATTTTTTATCAGAATTATTACAAGCTTTATACAATTTTAATTTACTATTCGATATTTTTCTTTTAAAAATTACTATTTGTATACAAAAATTACTTTATTCGCTTAATTTTGTCCCAGTAAATCTTGGCTGTTTGCTCAATTTTATTTTCTGCAAATTCATAGTATTTACTGCCTATTAATTCTCGTGGGAGATAATCTTGCTGTACCCAGCGATTTTCATAATCGTGTGGATACTTGTATTTCTCGCTAATCTTTAAAGCTTTTTGCCCTATTGCATTTGCATCTTTTAAATAATCTGGAACATCTGCAAAGCCTTTATTTCTTAAATCTAAACTTGCCCTATTATAAGCCACATACGCTGAATTACTTTTAGGAGAGGTTGCAAGCAAAACAACTGCATCGGCTAAAGGGATTTTAGCTTCTGGAAGTCCTGTTTGTAAGGCTATATCGCAGCAAGCCTTAACTATTGAAATAGCCGCTGGATACGCAAGCCCTATATCTTCACAAGCAATTATTTGAATTCTTCTAATAGCAGAAAGCATAGCATCTGCATCAAGAAGCCTTGCTAAATAGTAAACGGCAGCATCTGCATCTGAGCCTCTTATTGATTTTTGCAAAGCTGATAATAAATTGTAATGCTCATCTGCGTGATTATCAAATCTATTAGAAGAGCGCTGAACAACCTGCTTTGCCATTTCTTTTGTAACCTTGTTTTTACCAGCTGCTGCAATTAATAATTCTAGGGCGTTAAAAGCTTTTCTCAAATCAGCCCCACATCCCCTTGCAATAACTTCTAATACATCATCCGAAACTTTAGATTTACTTTTTAATTTAATCAATCCCCTACTAAGCCCTGATTTAATATCTTCTACTGATAATGGCTTAAATTCAAAAATCGTACTTCTTGAGAGTATCGCATTAAAAATAGCAAAGTATGGGTTTTCAGTAGTGGATGCAATTAGGGTAACTGAGCCATCTTCTAAAACTTCTAGTAGAGATTGTTGTTGTTTTTTATTTAAATACTGAATTTCATCAATGTATAATAAAATACCATTCTCACTTCCAATTGTATCAATTTGCGAAATGATATCTTTAATATCAGCAGTAGAAGCCTGTGTTCCATTTAATTTAAACAGTCGCTTATTCGCCATTTTAGCTATAATACTTGCAACTGTGGTTTTGCCTATCCCAGAAGGACCGTAAAAAATCATATTTTGATAAACGCCATTTTCAATTGCTTTTCTAAAAACAGCATCTTTATTAAGTAAATGAGTTTGTCCGCAAACATCGTCTAGGCTTTCTGGGCGAAGCAGACTTGCTAATGGTTTATTCATTAATTTTTCTCCAATTTTTTGAATTTATATTATATTAATTATACTTTATATACTAAAAAAAGACAATCCAAAATATTTTTTGCAGAGATTGAGATTTTATGATAAAATATAAATAATCTTCCTTTGGAAGATTATTTATAAGTTAAGGATGTATAAATTATGAAAACAAAAAAACAAGCAGCTGAAATCGTGTCACTTTTAGAAGAAACATACCCTGTTGCAAGCTGTTTTTTAGATAATAACGGGGCGTGGCAATTATTGGTTGCAGTTCGCCTTTCAGCACAGTGCACCGATTTAAGAGTTAATGCAACAACTCCTGAATTATTTTCAAAATTTCCTAGCATAGATGCTCTAGCTGATGCCGATGCTAAAGATATTGAAAAAATAATAAAACCTTGCGGACTTGGTAAAAGTAAGGCAAAGGATATTAAAGGGGCAATGATGATGCTCCGTGATGAATTTAATTACATCGTTCCTGATGATTTAGATTTACTTTTAAAACTCCCTGGCGTGGGGAGAAAAAGTGCTAATTTAATAATGGGAGATGTTTTTAATCAGCCAGCCATCGTTGCCGATACTCATTGTATTAGAATTTCAAACCGATTAGGATTTATAAATTCAACCGACCCACACAAGGTTGAAATCGCATTAAAAAAAGTTGTAGAGCCACAAAAACAAAATGATTTATGCCATAGATTTGTAGAGCACGGAAGAGCCGTTTGCACTTCAAGAAAAGCTTTTTGTGAAAATTGCAGTTTAACTAGCGTTTGTAATGAATATACAAAACAGCAAAAGAAAATTGCTAAAGCTAACTTAAAAAATATAGAATAATGGTATATGCAAAAATAAAAAGGAATGATAAAAAATCACTCCTTTTTATTTTTATATATTATAAAATGTACTCATTAGATTTTTCTAATAACTGATTTAAATACTCTAAAAATAAGCTCAAGTGATATCCATCACAAACCGCATGATGAACGCTTATACTAAATGGTATTGTTTTTCCATTTTGCCCTTCTCCTATTTTTCCTGTTGTGATAATTGGAGTAAGATGGGTTATATCATCTTTAAATTTCAAATCAAAAGAAGTAAAATCCAGCCATAGTAAATTTGAAAAATCATAGCAGTTACTCGGCTTATCATCTTTTAAGTACAATCCTTCATTATAATTTTTAGTATCATAAAGATAGGTTTTATAAAATTCTTTAAAATCTTCTGTAAACTCTGTCCATATAATTCCAAACTCTTCTCTTTCTTTTGGCTTAAATGAATAAGCAACGTTCATTTTTTCATAAAATCCAAGCTGATTTTCTTTATTAAAATCAGTTTTCATAAACTGAAATTTATTAATCGCCTTAGTTACTAAAAACAAAAATGCTGGGTAGAATTTTATTTTTTCGTCTTTGCAGATGTAATATAGTTTGTCAATATTAAGCTGAATTGTTGTGTTGTATCTGCAATTAATTTTTAAATAATGCTCAAAATGCTCTTTTCTTTTAATTTTATCTTTATCAATAACATTAAACATACTCTTATCTCCTAACTAATATTATTATATATTCTTATTATATCATTTGCACATATAAATTTCTAGCAATATTTTATTATGTGTTATTTTTATAGATTTTTGTTTATTTTTTTGATTTTAGCCTTTTGATATGTTATTATAATATAAAATATATATTGAAAAGAGGTTATTTATGGCTATATTAGTAACAGGTGGATGTGGATACATTGGCTCTCACACAGCGATAGAATTATTAAATAATAATTACGAGGTTATCCTTGCTGATAATCTATATAACTCTTCAGAAAAGGTTTTAGATAGAATAAAAGAAATATCAAAAAAAGATGTTGTTTTTGAAAATATTGATTTCACTGACAAAAACGCTACATCTAATTTATTTAAAAAGCATAATAATATAACATCTGTTATTCACTTTGCAGCTTATAAAGCTGTTGGGGAAAGTGTTGAAAAGCCACTAGAATACTATCAAAATAATATTGTTAGCACTTTAAACGTGTTGGAAGCGATGAAAGAATACGGCGTTCATAATTTTGTTTTTTCTTCTTCAGCAACTGTTTATGGGGACGCAAAAGAAGTTCCTGTTAATGAAAATTCATTTAGTTTAATTGCAAATAGCCCATACGGCTGGACAAAGGTTATGATTGAGCAAATACTCCGTGATATAGTTTATGGGGATAAGCATTTTAATGCTATTTTATTAAGATATTTTAATCCAATAGGTGCACATCCATCAGGATTAATTGGCGAAGACCCTAATGGAATTCCAAATAATTTAATTCCTTATGTCGCACAAGTAGCAATAGGAAAATTAAAAGAAATCAATGTTTTTGGCGATGATTATAACACACCTGACGGAACAGGGGTAAGAGATTATATCCACGTTGTAGATTTAGCTAAAGGACACGTTTCAGCTATTAAAAAGCTAGAAAAAGACACAGGTATCTTCACTTATAATCTTGGAACGGGAAATGGATACAGCGTTTTAGAAGTTATAAAAGCTTATGAAAAAGCTTGCAAGAAATCTTTAGCTTATAAAATAACTCCAAGAAGAGCTGGCGACGTTGCCTCTTTATATGCAAACCCTCAAAAAGCCTTAGATGAACTTGGCTGGAAAACCGAGTATTCAATTGATGAAATGTGCGCTCATTCTTGGAATTGGCAAAGTAAAAATCCTAATGGATACAAGGATTAGTTGAAAGGAAATTTAATTTATGAATAAACCTGTATTAGTGGTTATGGCGGCAGGTATGGGCTCAAGATATGGCGGATTAAAGCAAATCGAACCGCTTGGGCCAAATGGCGAAATAATCATTGATTATTCAATACACGACGCTAAAAAAGCTGGATTTGAAACAGTTGTTTTTATTATTAAAAAAAGTATTGAAAAAGATTTTAAAGAAGCCGTTGGAAAAAGAATTGAAAAAACTATGAACGTTTTATATGTTTTTCAAGAAGTTGATGATTTACCTTTAGGATACTCTCTTCCAGAAAACAGAGAAAAACCTTGGGGAACTGCACACGCAATTTGCGCTATTCGAAATGTAGTAAACTCCCCTTTTGCAGTTATAAATGCAGATGACTACTACGGACCTAGTGCATTTTTAGAAATCTATTCCTATCTTTTAAAAGAAAATGCTAAAAATCCATATCCATTTGCAATGGTTGCTTATAATTTAAAAAATACTTTAACTGAAAATGGCTATGTTTCAAGAGGCGTTTGCACTATTGATGAAAATAATAAACTACTTAAAGTTATCGAAAGAACGAATATCGAAAAAACTCAAGCTGGTGCAGCTTATCTTGAAAATGAAGAGTATGTAGATATTGATGAAAACAGCTTTGTTTCCATGAATTTATGGGGTTTTACAAAAGATTTCATCGATGAAAGTTGGACTGGATTTTCTAAATTTTTAGATACAGCTATTAAAGAAAACCCATTAAAAGGCGAATATTATCTCCCTAGCGTTGTAACTAATTTAATCCAAAATAAAAAAGCCGAAGTCACTGTTTTAAAAAGCCGTGACAGATGGTATGGCGTTACTTATAAAGAAGATAAAGATTCAGTGAAATCTGCTTTAAAAGATATGCATACAAACGGCTTATACAATAATTTACTCGATGTTTAATAAAGGGGTTTTATGCTTGATTTTAGATTTGCAAAAATAGAAGATGTTAATTTAATATTAGATTTTATTAAAGAGCTCGCTGAATATGAAAAGCTTTTGCACGAAGTTGATGCAAGCTGCGAAAGCTTAACTGAATGGATTTTCAAAAAAGAAAAGGCTGAGGTTATCTTTGCCTTAGTTGATGGAAAAGAAATTGGGATGATGCTATTTTTTCATAATTTTTCAACTTTTAGAGGAAAAGCTGGGATTTACCTTGAAGATTTATTTGTTAAAAAAGAGTATCGTGGAAACGGCTATGGCAGACAGATGCTAGAATATTTAGCTAAAATCGCCGTTGAGCGTGGATGCCCAAGACTGGAATGGATTTGCCTAGACTGGAATAAACCGAGCATTGATTTTTATGAAAAAATGGGAGCCTTCCCACTTGATGAATGGACAGTTTTTCGCTTAACTGAAAACGCTCTTAAAAAGGCTTCTCAAAATTAAAACTATGAAATTAAACGATATTTTAGATAAAAAAGCAATAAAAAATATAAAAGAAGATATTAAATCTTTTGCAAAAACTAGTATAGCAATTATTGTTATGCTTTTTTTGTTTTCTAAAGTTTTTGGCACAGTTTGCTACACTCAGGTGCTATTTAAAACT
Organism: uncultured Oscillospiraceae bacterium; assembly: GCA_964525015.1. Lineage (GTDB taxonomy): Bacteria > Bacillota > Clostridia > Oscillospirales > Ruminococcaceae > RGIG3102. The sequence continues at coordinate 1,975 of CAZGFY010000029.1, read as the reverse complement.
CCCTGCCCTTTTTGCGGAATTACAACGGGTTTAATTCAGCTTTTAACTTTTAATTTTAAAAAAAGCTTTAACACCAACCCTTTATCTTCACTCGTTGTTTTAAATTTTTTAGTTTTTTTATTTTCAAGATATACAAAGCATAAAAAATTGTTTTATATTTTACTTGTTATAAGCTTTTTTATTTTTATTTTTGTTTACTTATTCCGATATATTTTTTAACTTTTAATGTTGAAAATATAAATATTTATGCTATAATCTAATTAGATTTTATAGAACAGAAAGGAAATTATTATGGATTTTAATAAAGACAATCAAAACAACCCGTATTCAGAACCTGTAAACCCTGAATTCGCAAGGGAAGAAACACCAAAACAACGCCCTTATGAGCAATATCAGCAAAATATGGGGAACTCTCCACCACCTAGCACCCCAAACCAAATCCCATACATACAAAACCCAAATTATAATAACCCTCCAAGTATCCCTCCAGTTTCTCTTGGAGAATGGCTATTATCATATCTTATGTTAGCTATCCCTTGTGTTAATATTGTTATGCTTTGTATATGGGCATTTTCAAGCAATACAAACCCAAGCAAGCAAAACTGGGCAAGAGCTATGTTTGTTGTAATGATTATCGGCGTTGTTTTAGGCGTTGTATTCTTTTCAGCAATTATGTCAATGCTTGCTAACTCATACTACTATTACTAAAAAACAAAATCCGATTTCAAAAGAAATCGGATTTTTATTTTTACTCAAAAATATTATATTAGATAGTTTATATAATTATGCGAAGTATCCAAATAATGTTTCAAATAGTTTTGTGTTTTGAACTAAACTTTGTCCAGCCCAGCTTGTTGGATCTTCTTTTGGTGCAGAAGGACTTGCTGTAACGTCGATATCATCAGCTGTTAAACCGAATACTGTTGTGTATAAAGATGTTATATCATCTGATTTAATTGAACCATCCCAGCCATTTGTTTCAACATAGTCAACTAATTGATTTAGTTGTTCTGTGTATGTTGTCCAAGTGTATGTTTCCATTCTGTTTGTGAATGTTCTATCATCAGCTATTGGTGTTCCATCTTCGCCAATAAATGCTGGTGCATAGATGTTTCCATCTTCGTCTAAGTAGCTTAGAGATAAAACTTCTAAGCTTAGCCCTGAAATTGTACCATCTTCAGCAATTTTTCCTGAAAGAACTGGAACTGTTTCACCTGAGTTTGAGTGGAATACATAAGATGGGATAACACTCATTACAACGCCAGCTTCTGCATTAGCCATAGCTTCTGCTTTTAATTCTTCACTGCCTGTTTCACTTACAGTTGGCTCGAATTCCATTCTTGTTACAAGCATATTTTTTGATTCAGCATAGTAAGTGTTACCTTCATATGTGATATATTGAGTACCTGTAACTTCGCCGCCTTCATAAGTTACTTCAGCAACTGTTACAACAGGCACTTGAACTGTTACTGTTTGTCCATCAAGTAAATAATCAACATCTGAACCTCTTCCGTCGTTCATGATGCCTTCTTTTGTTGTGTACTCATAAGCTACATAAGTACCATCAACAACTGTCGCTGTTGTTTCTTCTGTTGCCGTTGTTGTTTCTGTTTCTTCTGTTGTTGTTTCTGTTTCTTCTGTTGTTGTTTCTGTTTCTTCTGTTGTACTGCAAGCCACTAGTGAAAGTGATAGTGCAATCATTAAAGAAAGTGCTAGTAATTTTTTCATAAAATAGTTTCTCCTCTAAAATTTAATTCATTGATACTACTAGATTATAATCTATCGATAAAAAATAATTAATATATTTGTTATTTTTGTAACAATTCTGTAAGTTAGTTTTACTTACCGAACTGGTTTTTATTTCTATTTTCTTGTCCTTGATTATTTTCGCTCTCTTTATTCCCAGTTAAAGGGGTGTTTTCATCTGTTAATTCACCGTTGTTTTCTATTATATCTCTAATCTCTTTCATAGATA
>CAZGFY010000028.1:0-24140 GCA_964525015.1 uncultured Oscillospiraceae bacterium | reverse complement strand
AAAACAAAATGATGAATGTTTTAAAACATTCATCATTTTTTTATGATTATATATTAATTTTAATCAAACGGATAAACAACTCCCCAGTCTTTTCTTAGACTATCCATAATCTGCATAACTTTTATCGTTTCGCTATGTGGCATTTCTTCACACTCAATTTGATTATGTAGTAAAGCATATTTACAAGCCATAACTTCATATTCAAAGCCTGTTATCGATTCTATAACATCATAGCTTTTCACAAAAGTTTTTTTATCTTTATAAACGTCTATTTTTTTAATATGATTAACATTGTCTAATATAATAAATCCATCTGTTCCATAAATTAAGCCTTGATTATCCCCTACTGCCATCGTGTTGCTTGTTAAATTTGCAGTTTTTTTATTTTTAAATTTAATATGGATATTATTTTTTAAATCAACACCAAATTCATTTTTATAGCAATCCCCTTTTATTTCTTCGATATTCTCACTTCCAAAAATCATTAAAGCAAAATTCAAAGGATAAACTCCTATATCTAAAAGTGCCCCACCTGCAAGCTCTGGAAGTTTTATTCTATCAACTTCATCTATTTTATAGCTAAGGCTCGCTGAAACGCTGTTTACTTCGCCTATAATCCCTGAAGAAATAATATCATCTAATATTTTTCTAGATGGAAGATACCTTGTCCAGATAGCCTCTGCTATAAATGTGTTTGTTTCTTTTGATAACTCTAAAATCTCTTTTGTTTGCCTTGCATTTCCCATAAACGCTTTTTCACACAGCACTGCTTTTTTATTTAAAAGGCATAATTTTGCGTGTTCATAATGATGAGAATGAGGGGTTGCGATGTATATTAAATCAATATCACTATCTTTTACAATCTCTTCATAGCTCCCATAGGCTTTTGGTATATTTAATTCTTTTGCAAATTCTTCTGCTTTTTTTAAATCTCTTGAAGCTATCGCTACAGCATCCACACCTTTCATTTGATTAATAGTGTTTGCCATATGTTTTGCGATAATTCCAGCGCCCAAAATTCCAACTTTCATAATAGTTCACTTTCCTTTTCTAATATATAATAAAATTTATTTTAAAACCAATTATACTATCTAATACTACGTTATATATTTATATACTAATATTAAAACATCATTTTGTCAAATCATTGTCATTTTTTTTAATTTGCGAATATATATAATATAAGGATATTTTTATTCTTATTGTTAGTTTAAATAGAAAGGGACATATTCTTATGCCAACCGGATTTTTACAAGTTAAAGTAACTACGCAAATGGCTCTTCCTGTTGAAGATGCCTTAGTTAAAATTATTGACTCTAAAACTATGCAAACTTTAGATGAATTCACAACTTACACCGACAAAAGTGGTAACACTCAAAAACTAAAACTCAACACCTTATCTAAAACCCTTAGTCAAAACCCTGATGAAACTGAAATACCTTATATGAATTATAATATAAGTGTTGAAAAAAGTGGATTTATTTTAGGAGAAATTGTAGGACTGCAAATTTTTGAGGATATCTTATCAATCCAAACTATTGATTTACTTCCTAGACCAACCAACTTTGGAAATAATTATGAGATAGAATTTTATAAAGGCGAGCCTGAACAATTATATTCGCCTGAACCTTTTTTACAAACTGGTATAACAAGTAGGGTTTTACCTAATGTTATTATACCAGAATACATCACTGTTCACCTTGGAAAGCCAGACGAGGCTGTAACTGATGTTCGAGTTCCATTTGTTACATATTTAAAAAGTGTTGCAGCTAGCGAAATATATCCAACTTGGCCAACTGAATCTTTAAAAGCTAATGTTTTAGCTCAGTGTACCTTTGCATTAAATAGGATTTACACTGAATGGTATCCTAGTAAAGGCTATAATTTTGATATAACTTCTTCCACTAGTTACGATCAAAAATATATCCATAATCGAAATACATTTGAACAAACGGATGCTGTTGTTGAAGAATTTTTTGATAATTATGTTGCGAAAAATTTTGCTAAAGACCCATTTTTTACAGAGTATTGCGATGGAAAACAGGTTACCTGCCCTGGAATGAAACAATGGGGAACTTATGATAGGGCTATGGAGGGATTAAACGCACTTGAAATACTCCAATTTTACTATGGGGATGATATAGAAATCAGAGAAAGCGATGATATCGCTCCTATTCCTGTATCATATCCTGGAACTGCCCTTAGAAGAGGCTCAACTGGAGATGATGTTAAAATTATTCAATCACAATTAAATAGAATTAGCGATAACTATCCTGCATTAAGAAAGCTTACAGTAGATGGAATTTTTGGAGCAAGTGTAGAAGCTGCTGTTAAAGATTTTCAAGATGTATTTAATTTAAGCGTTGATGGAATTGTTGGAAAGGCTACTTGGTATAAAATAAGCTATATATATGTATCTGTAAAACAGCTCTCGCAGTTAACAAGTGAAGGGGAATCAATTCAAGATGGTGGATACCCTGGCTATGTTGTTCAGCGTGGAGATAAGGGGACAAATGTTTTAATTGTGCAGTATTACATAAATTTATCAGCTATGTATATTGGCTCTATTTATTCGCTTGATTTAGATGGAATTTTTGGCTCTGGCGTTGAAGAACAGGTTAAAAATTTTCAACGATATTTTAATTTATCTGTTGATGGAAAGGTTGGTCAGGTAACTTGGGATAAGATGTTTAGCGTTTATCAAAGTATTATCGAGGGAACTACTACCCCACCAATAACCCCTCCTTCTAGCGATAAATACCCAGGCACTTTAATTCGAGTAGGCTCTAGTGGAAGTAATGTTGTGAAAATACAAAACTGGCTTAATGGGCTATCCGAAGTTTACACAACTATTCCTAGCGTTGTAGTGGACGGTAAATTCGGCCCTGCCACTCAAAATTCTGTTATAGCATTTCAAAGAAGATTTAATCTTGCACAAGACGGAATAGTTGGCGAAATTACTTGGAATAGAATGTATGGTGAATGGCAAAACCTAATTGCAAATGGCGAGATACAATAAAAAAACAAAAGCCTTTAGCTTAATCGCTAAAGGCTTTGATTTTTAATCTTGTTTATTAGAAGAACAGTTTTTCTTTATAGCCGATGGGCAACTTTTGCTACTAGCACAGCCATGACAACCACCGCCGTTTTGCTTTGTTTTTACTATGCTTCTAATCGCCAAAAATAATATTAATACTATTATAGCTATAACTATAAAATCCATAAAACTATTCCCCCTTTTTATTTTTAAAATTAGTAAATTACACTTGTTTTTGATTTTTTAGATTTTAAATCTTCTGCTTTTTTATTACCTTTTGAAACTTGTATAAATAATATTCCTATCATAGCTATTACTGCAACTAATCCACCAACAAACCCTGTTCCAACAGAGCCAGTAGCAATTAAAGTACCAATTTGGTAAACAAAGAATGCCACTGTGTAGCCTGTTCCAAATTGAAGAGCAATTGCACCCCATAGCCATTTTGAGCTTTCCAGTTCTGCTCTCATAGCACCGATAGCTGCAAAGCAAGGTGGAGTAAACAGATTAAACATTAGGTATGCTAAAGCTGCTGCTGAAGTTAGGTTCATAGCTGCTGCAACTTCTGTTGTTCCACCTACTAATTCTAAGGCATCTGTATCGATAAAACTTGTAACTGAGTAAACCACAGCTAAAGTTCCAACAACGTTTTCTTTTGCTATAAATCCAGTGATTGCTGCTGCTGCAAGCTGCCATACTCCAAAACCTAATGGAATAAATAAGAATGCAACAGGGCCTGCAATACTAGCTAAAATACTTGTGCTTTCCATTCCTTCTTGCACAGGGCTAAAGCTCCAATCATAGATTTGCATAATTTGAACGCCAACATTACAAAGAAGTATAATAGTTGTAGCTTTTTTAATAAATTCCCAGCCCCTTGACATCATAGAAATCGTTGCTTTTCCAATACTCGGCATTTTATATTCTGGAAGTTCCATAATGAAATATGATTTATTATATTTTGAACCAGTGATTAATTTAATTAAGTAAGCACCTAGAATAATTACAGCTATACCTGTAAAATACATTAAAGTACTAACCCAGCCAGCTCCTTCAAAGAATACCCCTGCAAAAAGTGCAATAACTGGCACTTTAGCACCACAAGGCATAAAAGGAGTTAGCATAGCTGTTGTTCTTCTTTGTCTTTCATCTTTGATTGTTCTTGTTGCCATAACGCCTGGAATTGCACATCCAGTACCAATTACCATAGGAATAATTGACTTTCCTGAAAGACCAACGCCTTTAAAGTATCTATCCATAACAACTGCAACCCTTGCCATATATCCACTATCTTCTAGTAGCGCTAGCAGGAAGAACATAACCATGATAAGTGGTAGGAAACCTAAAACAGCACCCACGCCACCTATAATACCATCTAATAATAGTGTTTGCAGTATCGGAGAAGCACCTTCTACCATACCTGCAACTGAATCAGTAATCATGCCGATTAAAACTTCCAGCCAACCAGCAATCATAGGCCCTACATATGTTTGTGATATTGCAAAAACACAATACATAATAACTGCAAATACAGGGATACCTAAGATTTTATTAGCAACAACTTTATCAATTCCATCTTGGAAATTGCTTTGATTTGATTTAATTTCTCTTTTTTCAACAACTTCAACTATTTCATTAACAAATTCATATCTCTTTTTGTCACTCTCTTTAACAGCAGTTTCATTTGATAAATCAACAGTAGCTTGTGTAAATGCTCTTGATTGCAATTTACCTTTTACTTTAATTACTGCTTCCATTAATTCTTTTAAGCCATTGTCTTGGCTTTGTGATGCAACTGTTTCAATAACAGGACAATTTAATTTTTGGCTTAATAGCTGCGTATCAATAACTGTGTTTTTCTTTTTATTAACATCACTTTTATTCAAAGCTATTACAACTGGAACTCCAAGTTCTAAAAGTTGTGAAGTAAAAAATAAACTTCTGCTTAAATTTGTTGAATCTACTATATTAATAATAGCTTCTGGCTCTTCATTTTTTATAAACTCACTTGTAACGCTCTCCTCGCTTGTAAATGGCGACATTGAGTAAGCACCTGGTAAGTCTACTGCTCTTATTTTTTCATTTGATGGACATAAAGAACTTTTTATATCTCCTTCTTTTTTCTCAACTGTAACACCTGCCCAGTTTCCAACATACTCAACTTTACCAGTGATGGCATTAAATAAAGTTGTTTTACCACTGTTAGGGTTTCCTGCTAATGCAATTCTCATTTTCTTTCTCCTATAAAATTAAAATTTCATATTGGTGGGGTGTTTTCCAATACTTTAAATGGGTATTTATAAACTATGGCTTATTATTTTATAAACATTGATCAAATCGTTAGTTTTAAAAAACTAACTCACCTTTTAAAAAATATTACGCTTTTGCGTAATATTAAAAGCTAAATTATTATAGCTTTTGCTAAAATATCATCTATACTATATCTTGCATCTTTTATTACAACCACATAATTATCTGATAAGGTTGAAATAACTGTTATTTTTTCGCCCTCATAGCAGCCTAGAGTGAATAAAAAATTTTCAAGGTCGCTATCATTTGTTTTAATCGCAATAATAGTATATTCTTTTCCAATTTCAGCATTTCTTAAATCTTTATTAATCAAAATTTCTCTCCCATTACTGTTAGCTTTATCTAACTACTCCATATTTTACTATATAAAATCTTAAAAGTCAATACTTTAATTTCTAAATTGTGAATTTATTAACACCATAAATAAATTTTGCATATAATCATACAAATCTATTACTAAAATGGTGCCCTTAGCCGAATTCGAATCGACGTTTTTGCCTTCGGAGGGCAATGCTTTATCCACTAAGCTATAAGGGCGTATAAAAACTTACTTTTGCAATTAAAAACTAACTTAAATTCAAAAGAATAAGGCATAGCCTTATTCTTCTATATTATTCATTCTATTTGATAATAATGCAAGTCCTGCTGCCATATTTTCATTTTGTACGATAACATCTTTTGGAACATTTAAATTAATCGGTGAAAAATTCCAAATTCCTTTAATGCCAGATTGCACTAAACTATCACACACACCTTGAGCTACCTCTTCTGTTGTTGCTATTATGCCAATTTTAATATCTGAGCCTGCAACTTTATTATACAAATCATTTATATGATAAATTTCTTTGTCGTTATCTAAAATGCCAATTAAGCTTTCATTTATATCAAAACCATAAACTATATTAAGCCCATAGCTCTCAAAGCCAGTGTAGTTTAAAAGAGTTTTTCCAAGCCCACCAACTCCCACTATAACTGCATTTTTAACATTGTCATAGCCTAAAAACTTTTGAATATCTGAAATCAAAACATCAGTTTCATATCCAACTTTAGGTTTTCCAGCTGTTGAAGTACAGGATAAATCTTTTCTAACTTGAACGTGATTTAATCCAAGCATTGCCGCAATAGTTGTTGCAGAAATATAATTAACGCCTATCTTTTTTTGTTGCTGAAGTAGGGCTAAGTAGCTTGGAATTCTAAGTAGCGTTTGCTTTGAAATATAATCTTTCATACAAATCTCCTTTAATATTAACACAATTAAGATATTTTTTTATCAATAAAAATTATAGCATTAACATATCGCCTAAGTCAATATTAATTTCATAATTTATTTATTATCTTCTGTTGTTTTTTCTATAATGAATCTTGGGCGCTGTTTAACTTCACTATATATTTTTCCAACATATTCCCCAACTATTCCAAGGCAGAATATTTGAATACCTCCTGTTAAAAGAAGTATAGTTATAATGCTTGCCCATCCAGCTTCAGTTTGCCCGAATATTAAACTATACGCAACATACAACAGCCCTAAAAAGCTCATAAAGAGCATAAATATTCCAACACCAGTAACATATCTTAGCGGTTTTGAGGAAAGGCTTGTTATCCCATTTAATGCAAGATTCATCATTTTAGAGAATGGGTAATGGCTCTCACCTGCTATTCTTTCAAATCTTTCGTAGTAAACGCTAGAAGATTTATAGCCAACTAAAGGTATAGTTCCTCTTAAAAAAAGATTAACTTCTTTAAATTCTGATAAGCCTTCTAAGGCTTCTTTTGATAGTAAGCGATAATCTGCATGATTAAAAACAATATCAGCTCCCATTAATTTCATGAATTTATAAAACCCTTCAGCTGTAAATTTTTTAAAGAATGTATCTGTATCTCTTTTACTGCGAACACCGTAAACAACGTGTGCGCCTTCGTGATATTCTTTTAAAAATTCATCCATTGCATTAATATCATCCTGCCCATCGCAATCTATTGATATTGTTACATCACACTTATCCTTAGCCCACATAAGCCCTGCTAAAAGTGCATTTTGGTGCCCTCTATTTCTCGTTAGGGTTATTCCTATAAACTCTTCATTTTCTTTTGCTAATTCCTCGATAATCTGCCAAGTTTTATCCTTAGAGCCATCATTAACAAAAACAACCTTTGAATCTTTATTACATAAATTCTTTTCTATTAAGCTATTTATTTTTTCTTTGAACATTGGAGCAGTTATTGGAAGAACTTCCTCTTCGTTATAGCAAGGGATAACAATAAAAAGTTTTTTATTCATAAAATTAAATTTCCTTTTCTATTTATATATTTTTAATAAACTTTATAAATTACAACTGTATCTTTATTAAAAACGATTTCTAAATCTTCTAAATGGCTGTTTTCACCAGTTGCCTGCTTTGAAAAAACTATGTATTTTATCTTATTTTCTTTACAAAAATCTATTATTATTTTTATATCAGTATCTAGATTAAAAACCATATCAACATTTTCGTGCATTAAATAAACATCTGGAAAATCTTTTGATAAACCCATATTAGAAACTGTGTATTTATATCCTTCAAGATATGTTTGCCTTCCTGAAAAACAGGTGTAAACATTTGATAATTCAGGTGAATAATCGGTTATTCTATTAGTTAAAAAAAGCTCATTTTCTTCTAAATTTTCATTTAGAAATATTCCTGCTAATTCATCTTCGCTTTTAATAATAGTTTTATATTCATATTTTTCTATTATATCATAATGGAATAGCATTTGTCTAAGCCCTGAGCCAATTATATTAATATATAAAAACATTGTCGTGATAAAACTTATAGATAGCACAAGATATAAAGAATAATTAATAAAGCTTTTTTTACTAAAATCAAATTCTTTTATAGCTATTAAATTTATAAAAAATAAAGCAATATATAAAAAGTAAACCTGACTAAATGCCTGATGAGCAGTTATAAAAAAGGCTAAAAAACCACCAATAGAAACAGCATAACAAGAAAGCGTGAAAAAATCAAGGATTTTAAATTTAAATATCTTTTTAAAACAAGAATAAATAAATATACTAACTGTGAATGGAGAAATGCAAATAGCTGAAATCCCCATAAGCCCTAAAATTAAAATAAAATGAGTAATTTTAAAGACTTCACTTGAAAAGTTTGCCGGAATAAATCGCCCAAAATACCCAAATGATAATGTTTTTGTAAAATCAAAAGTTCCGGACACTTCAGCTCCATATGAAAAATACTGTTCGTATAAAACTAAAAATACTAACGATATAACAATTGTTAAAACTAATTCTCGAACTTTAAAATTCAATTGCAAAAATCTTGCCATCAAAGAAACAACTAAAGCTATTACAATTATAGCCGCAATTGGCGATTTTGAAAAGGTTAAGAATAAAAAACTTATAAATAATACTATTAAAACCGATAAATCTATTTTATATTCATATTTTGAAACTATATAAAAAACCGATATGAAAATTGCCAAAAAACAAAAAGCAAGGCTTGTTGCGTTAACATTGGTTAAGAGCGCTGGTATTAATGATACTGAAAATTCACTTGCGCCATCTAATAAAACCTTATGCAAACTTAAACAGGTAAAAAAGAATATAGACAGCATAAATATATTAGCTTTTAATTTATTGTTTTTGTAAAATACTACCCCTAGTGAATACAAAGAATTAACTAAAATAAATAATATAAAGCTTTGGTTATAAAACGCCATTATATTAAAAACACTAATTCCAGAAAAATAAGAAATTCCAGCAGATAGCATTTCATTTAGATAATGATAATATAATAAAACCCCATCAACTCTTAAATCTCTAACCGGAAACCCCAATAAAAAGCTCTGCGCATTCCCAACGTGCCACATTAAATCCTGAGATAAAAAATTTTGCCCCGAAACTATTGGGTGAGCATTTTTACTTGCCACCCCAATGCCAACAACAAAGAGTAAAGCAGAAATAACCAAAAATAAAAATATTTTCTGATTATCTATAATTTCAAGTCTAAACCCCTCTTTTTTTGTTATATTTTGTAGATATAACACTGATAGTATAATAATTGGAACAACTATAAAATGATTTAGTTTTAAATTTATATCAATAATAAAGCAAGCTAATAAAACTAGAACTCCAATCAAAAATGATACTGGCAAAGCAATTTCTTTTAAGTATTTTTCAAGCTTTAATAATCTATAAATACTATATCCTGGAATTAATATTAAAAAACTTACTGCTAAAATATATCCAATATACTCAAAAACACTAGCCCCAGCAAGATGAATAAATACAAGATATACTAAAACGCAAAATATTGATATCAATATTTTTATTTTAGAATATTTATTATATAAAGTATTAATTATCTTATTCATACAGCTAGTGTTCCTTTAATTTTTTAAAAATCAATCTGATAAATTTTAACTGTTCCATCATCAAAAACTTTATTAAAACTTTCAAGTTGAGTATAACTTCCTTCATTTTGATTAGAATACAGTAGGTGGGTTATATTATAAGTTTTGCAAATTTCTAAAATTTCTTCCTTTGAAGAATTTTCATTAAATAAAGTGCTATTTAATAATAGCCTTTCATCTGCCACTTTATCTGAAAGCCCCATATTTGAAATTGTGTATTTATTGCCTTCCATAAAGCATTGTCTGCCTGAAAACGCAGTGTAAACATTTGATAGTAAGTCCCTGCCATCAAAAACTCTATTTGTGGCAAAAAGCTCTTCTTTTTGCATATTTTCATTTAGATATTCGCCAGCTAATTCATCTTCATCTTTTATAACAATATAATATGGATATTTTTCTAATATATCTTTATTAAATAAAAACTGTCTTGCGCCAGAGCCAACAAGGTTTGTGTATAAAAACAGCGTTGTTATAAGGCTTAAAAATAATAGAGAGTAATTTACTATGTTCTTTTTATTAATTTTTTCAAACTCAAAATTATCTATTGCAATTAAATTTAAAAAGAATAATCCTATATACATAAAATAAACTTGTGAAAAAGATTCGTGATAGGATAGATAAAATGCTAAAAATCCTCCAACTGCTATTGCATAGGTGTATAATTTAAAAAAACTAAGCTTTTTAAACTCAAATAAACTTTTAAATGCAGATTTTACAAATATCGGCATTGTAAAAGGAGCAATGCAAAATGTTTGCACAATTATAAAAACAGCAACTGTTGCTATATGAAAAACCCCTAAATTTTCACTGCTAATTCTTGGGGCTAAAAACTCTTTAAATGGTCCAAGCTCTAAAGTTACAAATGTACTAAATCCTGTTGAAGAGTTTGTGCCTGAAGAAAAATTAACAAAATATATTAAAGCAAAAACTCCTGAAATAAATAAAGAAAATATTATTTCCTTATTTGAAAATTTCAGCTGTAAAAACCTTGCAAATAGTGATACAAATATTGCAATAGCAAGTATTGCAGCAATTGGAGATTTTGTAAATATAAGCAGTATAAAGCTTCCTATAAGCGTTAAATAATACCCAAAATTCGCTTTAAAAGATAATCTTTCTAAATTGTAAAATAAACTAGAAAAGACTATTACAAAAATTAATGCATTAGCCATACTATTAATATTAGTAAGTAAGGCAATAACTACTGTGTTTGAAAAAAGGCTGACCCCATTAGGAAGTATTGCAACCAGACTAAGGCAGGAGAACACAAACAAACTAATTGTTAAAATATTGGATTTTACATCATTATTGTTGTATATTTTTTTTCCAAACAAAAATAATGTATAAATTAAAACTAATAAAAATACACTTTGAGAATAAAATGCTATTATATTATAATTACTAACCCCGCAAACACTGCCTAGCGCCGAAGTTAAAAGCTCTGTAAAATAATGATACTGTAATCTAACATTAAAAAATCTAATATCCTGTGGTGGAAATCCTAAACTAAAACTATTCGCATTCCCAACATTCCATAAAAAATCCTGACTTAAAATAATTTCTCCAGCCGTTGTTGGTCTTGCGTATTTAAAAACACTTGTAAAAGTGTAAACCATTATTAACCCTGAGTAAAAAAACAAAAGAAATGTATCTTTTTTCGTATCATAATTTTTATACTCTTGCTTGTTTTTATATATAATAACTCCAGAAATTCCAGCCATTAATATTGGAATAATATATAATATACTAAGATTAAGCCTTATTATAACGCAGTATAAACAAACTAAAAAACCACTTCCAAGAGTGAAAATTATAGGCAAGGAGAAATTCTTTATATATTTTTCTATATTTAAAAATTTATAAATAAAAAAACCGGGTAAAAACAAAAAAACTAGACAACTTAATAAAAACAGCCCCAGTTCTAAAATATTTCCCCCACTTAAAGAAAATCCTATTATATAAAAAGCTAAAAACAATATTGTTAATACACTTTTTAGTTTATTATGTTTGTAAAAAATAGCCTTTAGCATACTTCCTCTTTTTATTTATTTTTATACTTTAGTATACCAATTTACTATTATTATGTCAATAAACACACTTGAAAAGCAGAGGCTATACTGCTATACTTAATTTACCAGAAATAATATGATAGAGGTATATATGGAATTTTTACATCAGCTTTTAATTATTTGTCCGTTATTATTTTTTGCAGGATTTATAGATTCTGTTGCAGGTGGCGGTGGGCTTTTATCAACCCCTGCTTTTTTATTAACAGGGCTTCCTATTCATCAAGCTATGGGAACTAATAAGGTTTCAAGTAGTATTGGGACAAGCATTGCAGCTTATAGATACATAAAAAACAAATCAATAAATTGGAACACTGCCATTATCAGTGCTATTTTTAGTTTTTTAGGCAGTTATCTTGGAAGCCAAATTGCTCTTCTTATCGAGCAAAACACACTAAAAACAGCCTTTATTTTTCTAATGCCGTTTATTGCGTTTTTTGTTTTATTTTCTAAAAAGTCAAATGCTGGCACTCAAAAGGTTTTTGGTGCAAAACTTTATATAATTTCTGCTATTATAGGTGTAGTTATCGGGCTATACGACGGGCTCATTGGTCCTGGAACAGGAACTTTTATAATTTTTAGCTACACGAGTTTTATCGGATTTGATTATATAACTGCTAGTGGCAATGCTAAAATTATAAATCTTTCTTCTAATCTTGCAGCGGCATTTAGCTTTATTATAGCAGGTAAAGTTGTTTTAGCTTTAGCAGTCCCTGCTGCTATTTCAACAATGCTTGGAAATTATCTTGGAAGTGGCTATGCTATTAAACACGGTGATAAGGTTATTAAAAGAATGCTTATCATAGTGTTAATTGCTATATTTATTCAATTAGTGTATGATGTGTTGGTTTAAAACACAAAGAAAGGAATGGTTATTATTATGTCAAAATTATTAGTAGGCGAAAAAATGCCAAACTTTACTGTTAACACAGTATTTGAAAAGGATTTAAGAATCAAAGAAATCGTTAATGGTAAAAAAACAATGTTTATGGTGCTACGTTATATTGGATGTACCGTTTGCCGTTATGATGTTCATTTATTAACACAAAAGTATCAAGAGTTTATTGATAAAAATGTTAATGTTGTGGTTGTTATGCAGTCAAATCCAGAGATAGTTAAAAGAGATTTAAATGGCGAAACTCTTCCATTTGAATTAATCTGCGATGAAAAGCAAGAGATTTATAAAACTCTTGAAATAAACGCCGCTGCTGATATGCAAGGCCTTCTAGGAGATTCTCGCCCTTTATTAAAAGAAAAAGGAATGGCTGCCACTGAAGCTGGATTTACTCACGGCGATTATGAAGGAATCGAAGAGCAACTCCCAGCATTCTTTTATGTTGATACTGATTTAACAGTTTTAGAAGCTCACTATGCAAAAAACATTATGGATATGCCAACCATTGATGAAATGCTTGCAAAAATTTAATATTTTAAAAAGCTAAAACACTTAAAAACAGGATAACACTTCATTTAAAATTGAAGTAGTTATCCTGTTTTTATATATTTGTATTTATAACTATTAATGAAATATACACTTTACTCCATTTAATCTAAACAATGCCAAACAAGATAAATCCAACAGTGTTAATTGCGAAGTTTGCAAACATATGTATCAGCCAGGAAATATAAATATTCCCTGTTTTTTCATTAAAAAAACAAAATATTAATCCTCCAATAAATAATCCAACTAAAGCAATGACTATTAATTCAATACCAAACCATCCCACCATCATTGCAATATGATACACAGCAAACATAAATGAGCTAAAGCAGTATGCAAATTTTCTTGAAGACATACGCCTTAAAGATAAAAATGCAAATCCACGAAAGAAAAACTCTTCAAGCAATGAATTTATAAATGATATATATAAAGCCACCCAAATAAAATTTTCAGCATCTACACCAACGGTATTTTCTAAAGTTTTAGTAATTGCTGAAAAATCAAGGATATTTTCTATAAGTAAATATCCGCCAACAATTAAGGCATAAATTCCAATCCCCAAACCAATTGCTAATAGTGCCCCATCTTTTTTAGACATCCAAAGAGATTTTAAATTTATTTGTTTATCATTTAAAGAATATATAATTGGAAAGCACAAAAATGTGATAATTTTAATAATAGACTTTATTGCATATTCAGGCTGTATAACTGCATCTACAAATCCCATTATAATACAAGCAATAATCACAGTGCCACACAAATACTTTTTTCTTCTAGCCTTACTCATACAATTTCAACGCCCATAGATTCTAAAACCTTTATTGCGTGATAATGCATATTCCCATCTTTTGCCGTTTCTATTGCAGCACTTGCATTTTCATGAAGAATTATTTTTGCATTTTTAAATTTATTCATCGCTATAACTATATTTGATAGCACACAAATATTAGTGACAACACCGCAAAACTCAATAACATCAGGCTCGCTTAAAAATTGATTTTCTATAACATTTATTAAGTCAAAACTTCCAAACGTATCTTTTTCTAGTATAACAACATTTGGCGTAATTGTATCTTCAAAATCTTCAAGTTTTCCAAAAAGCTTATGTCCATCTGTTCCTTTTACACAATGCAAAACAGGCAAATTCTCACCTTCTCTTGTATGTAAATAGTTTTCATCATGAGTATCTTTTGTAAAAATTATTAAATCTTTTTTTGAAATCGAATTCATAACAAGCGAATATATCTTATTTTGGATATTTTCACTTTGTAAAAATCCTAAACTTCCTGTTACAAAATCATTTTGATAATCCACAACCACAAGCACTCTTTTCATAATAATCTTTCCTTTCTTTTTTAATACCCTTATTCTGTCATTATTATTTTTATTTTAACATATTATTAAATCTAAGTCATTATATATTTACGATTTTTTCACAATACACACAATATTTTAGTTAAGTTAAACAATAGTTTTGCTTAATTTTTTACATTAATTGTTAATAAAATTTGTTTATTTTGTTTAAAATTATAAATTTCTATGTTATAATTTAATTATATCTAAAGATACTAATATCTTTAAAAAACGAAAAGGAGGTTCATTATTATGGACTACAAGCAATTGAAGTTAAAAAACATTTTAGTCGCTGGCCATGCAGGCAGTGGGAAAACAGGTTTAGTTGAGGCTTTACTATTTAAAACAAAAACCACTGACAGGCTAGGAAAAACAGAAGACGGAAATACCGTTTCAGATTTTGATAGCGGCGAAATTGCACGCAAATGCTCCTTATCCGCATCTTTAGTGCCTTACGAATACAAAGATACTAAAGTTAATTTAATTGATGCCCCTGGATTATTCGATTTTGAACTGGGAATGTATGAAGGGATTAACGCTGTTGAAACGGCATTAATCGTTGTTTCTGCAAAAGATGGCGTTGAAGTTGGCACTCAAAAAGCCTATGAATTAAGTGAAAAGAAAAACAAAAGCTCGATTTTCTATGTTTCAAAAGTTGACACTGAAAATGCAGATTTCTATAAAGTTTTCCAAGATTTAAAAACCCAATTTGGCCCTAAAATTTGTCCGATTTTAGTTCCAGTTGCTAAAGGAAACGACACTATTTATATAAATCTAATGGAATTTAAAGCTTATAGCTATCAAAACGGAGTGGCTCAAGAGGTTGTAATGCCTGCTACTGGTCACCGTTTAGACGGGCTTATCACTAGTATAAATGAAGCAATTGCCGAAACTGACGAAGGATTATTTGAAAAATACTTCTCAGGTGAGCAATTCACTAAAGAAGAAATTATTACTGGACTAAGAAATGGTGTTTTAAAAGGCACTATAACTCCAGTTGTTTGTGGCTCAAGCACAAAGCTTGAAGGCACTGATATATTATTAGATTTAATCAATGATTTACTTCCATCACCATCAGATATTGAAGGAACCCAGTTAAATCTAAACTCAACCACTGTTACCCTACCTTTTAACGAAAACAGCCAAGTGGCAGCTTTAGTTTTTAAAACAGTTGCCGACCCATTCGTTGGAAAACTTAGCTTTGTTAAAGTTTTAAGTGGTAATTTAAAATCCGACTCAAATGTTATAAACACAACAACTCAAAGCCCTGAAAAACTAGGCAAATTATTATTTATTCGTGGTAAAAAGCAGACTGATTCATCAGTTATAAAAGCTGGTGATATCGGCGCTATAACAAAGCTTTCAGGAGCAAAAACTGGAGATATTTTATGCGATCCGCAAAATAATTACACATATCCAGAATTTGATATTCCAAAACCTACTATGGAAATGGCTATAAAACCAAAAAACAAAGGTGATGAGGCTAAAATTTCTTCTGCTCTTCATAGAATTATGGAAGAAGATCTAACAATTAGCTATCACCAAGATAAAGAAACTGTCCAGCAGCTTATTAAAGGGCTTGGTGAAGTTCATTTAGAGGTTACTTTAGCTAAAATGAAGGATAAGTTCGGCGTTGATAGTCAGCTATCACCACCAAGGGTTGCATATAGAGAAACCATTAAGAAAACTGTAAAAGCTGAAGGAAAACATAAAAAACAATCAGGTGGACACGGACAATACGGCCACGTTTGGATTGAGTTTTCACCAGTTGAAAGCGATGAACTAGTTTTTGATGAAAAGGTTTTTGGTGGCTCTGTTCCTAAAAACTACTTCCCAGCAGTTGAAAAAGGACTTCAAAATTCTGTTAAATACGGTGTATTAGCAGGCTATCCAGTTGTCGGCTTAAAAGCAACACTTCTAGATGGCTCCTACCACGCTGTCGATTCTTCTGAAATGGCTTTTAAAATGGCTGCTACCTTAGCTTATAAAAAGGGACTTGTTGAAGCATCTCCTTGCCTACTTGAGCCAATCGGAACGCTTAACGCCTATGTGAATGATGCTAACACTGGTGATGTTATGGGTGAAGTTAACAAGCGCCGTGGTAGAGTTTTAGGAATTGAGCCGGTAAATGGAATGCAAAAAATTATGGCTGAATGCCCAATGAGCGAAATGAGCGATTTCACTACATATATTCGCTCGCTAACGGCTGGTAAAGGTTATTTTGATTTTGAATTCTCAAAATACGAACAACTTCCATCAAATTTAGAGCCAAAAGTTATTGAAGATGCAAAAAAATTCATTGTTACAAAATACGACGAAGAATAATTTCAATCTACTTTCTAATAATATACTTATCTTAAGTTTTAATAATTATTTTATTTTATAAAAGAAAGGATATTATATTATGCTAAAAGATTGTAAATACCCATTTAAACTGCCTAATCTGCCATTTGCTTACGAGGAGATTGAGCCTCATTTTACCAGTATCACATTTGAATATCATCATGATAAACATTTTAATGCATATATTAGTAATCTAAATAACATTTTAAAGGATTATCCCGAGCTACACGATAAAACCTTAGAAGAATTATTAAGTAATCTCGATGATTTACCTAGTGAAATTCGCACTGGTGTTAGAAATAATGGTGGTGGCGTTTTCAACCACGATTTGTATTTTCTTTTAATGAGCCCTCATTTTAATCAAAAAATCCCAAAACAAATTATTGATACTTTTTCTTCTGAGGAAGAATTCAAACAAGAATTAAAAAAATGTGCTATGGGAACTTTCGGCTCAGGATTTGCATGGCTTACAAAAACTAAAGAAGGCGAACTAAAGATAATTTCACTTCCTAATCAAGACACCCCTTTTATGCTAGGAATGAAACCGATTTTATGCTTAGATGTGTGGGAACACGCATATTATCTAAATTATCAAAATCAACGTGGGGATTATATCGATAACTGGATATCAGTTATAAATTGGGAATTCGTAAGCGATATTTTATAATAAAATAATTAAATTCAAAATATCAAGCAATAAAAAATGACCATTAACGGTCATTTTTTATTGCTTATGATTTTTCTATCTTAACTTCATAATTCCACGCCGAGTGGCATTTTTCATCAAATTTATTATTTAAAAAGAAATCAATTGCATAAGCAAGGCTTCTATCCCAAAAATCCCAATTATGTTCGCCTGTCCACTCCATATAAGTAAAATCAAGTGGTAGTGTTTTCATATAATCTTTAAACATAACATTTGATTTATATAAATTATCTTCTCTTCCACAAGTGCACAAAATTCTTGGTTGTTCTTCTTTTTTAAGTTCTGAAACTTTTTTAGCTAAAATTGCTAGGTTTAAATCTTCTCGCAGTTTTAAGTCTTGACCTAAAATCGGAGCCATAAACCTTTTTACAAACGGATCGTCTATATTATTAATTTCAGCTTGTCCCACTCCAACAGCCCCACTAAACGTTGCGCAAGCAGCGAATAAATCTGGCCTTGATAGCCCTAAAAGCATTGCTCCAAATCCCCCCATTGAAAGCCCTGCAACAAAAGTTTTTTCTCTATCGTTTGGAATATTAAAAATCATTTTTAATTTTTTTGGAAGCTCTTCTGCAACATATGTAAAATATCTTTCTCCAAAATAATTATCAGCATAAAAGCTATTATGCACAGTTGGAGAAATTAAAATTAGATTATTCTCTCTTGCATATCTTTGAGCGGCAGTATAATTATTCCAAGAACTGCTATTACCTTTCATTCCGTGCAAAAGATAAATAACGCCATTAACTTCTTTTGTATCCTTATACTCTTCAAAATCAGACGGAAAAAATAAATCCACACTAATGTTTTGATAAAGCATTTCTGAATAGATATCTGCTTTTATAAAAGCCATAATAAAATCTCCTTTTGTTATTTAATTAATATACTAAGTATATCATATATATTCTAATTACTCAATGTAATTTAAGTAAAATATCTATATTTGTTTAATATTTACTTTATTTTTATAATATGGTATCATTATTGTTATGATTTAATAATATTTATATCGAGTTTGAGAATAGATTTTCAAGCTTAAAGTTTTCTGATTTATACAGTAAATTAGAAAGCTTAAAGAAAGGAATTTTCATATTTATGAACACAAAAAAATACAAAGGATTTAGCATTTTAATTATTTTTGCAATATTAAGCGTAATTTTGTATAATCCAATCGATAATGATAGGCATTTCACAGAAATTTACGCAGAATCATTCAGGCATAGCCATATATCCGATTACACTGATGATTCCGGAAAATACCTAGAGTTCACTCCTGAAACGGATGAAACAGTTAATGTTTT
Organism: uncultured Oscillospiraceae bacterium; assembly: GCA_964525015.1. GTDB lineage: Bacteria > Bacillota > Clostridia > Oscillospirales > Ruminococcaceae > RGIG3102. The sequence continues at coordinate 5,173 of CAZGFY010000028.1, read as the reverse complement.
TGTTGATGGACCTTTTAATTTAAAAGCTGATGATTATCAGTTTTTACTCGCCTACACCACAAACGATGATTCATCTATTATCAAAATTTTTGCAACCGACTATGTTTCAAGAGATAACTCTGGTGGTGCTGTTTTATATACAGCCCCACTTAATCAATCAGAAACTGGGCACACTGCTTCTTTTAATCTTGATATGGATGTTGATAATGTATTTATAAGTGTTGAAACTAGGGATGATAGCTTTGAATTATATGAATTCGAGCTTGGCTCATACAATGTTATATATTCAGATTCTATAATTTTCTCAATCTTAATTTTTATAGTTGGTGTTTTTATTTTCATTTTAGTTAACCTTAAAAAATCGCCGATTTCTGCTGGCGAATTTAATGGCGATACTATCCCTAGCAATAAAATGCTTATAGCATTTGTTTTTATTATGGGATGTGGTGTTTTAATCGCTTCTATTCCTTTAATGCAGCAAGGCCTTGAAACGGGGCACGATATTAGCTTTCATTTAGCTAGAATAACAGGTATTCAGCGTGGGCTTGAAAGTGGGCAATTTCCAGTTAGGGTGCACGGTGGCACTTTAAATGATTACGGCTATCCTAACTCGCTAATGTATCCTGAGCTTTTATTATACTTCCCTGCTATTCTATCTCTTTTAGGAATGCACGTTGTTAATGCTTATAAATTATACATCGTTTTCGTTAATATTCTAACTCTTGTTTTTGCTTATATTGCATTTGTTAAAATTATAAATAGTAGATATATAGCCCTTTCAATGTCTTTAATATACCTATTAAATCCTTATAGATTAGTTTGCGTATATTATCGTAGTGCTGTTGGAGAATATACAGCATTGATATTCTTCCCTCTTGTTGCTTATGGATTGTATTCAATTATCGCTAAAAATAAAAAAGATTGGTGGTACCTTGTTATCGGTGCAACTGGTGTATTACAATCTCATATATTATCAACGCAGATTGTTGCCTATGTTTGCGTTTTTGTAGTTTTATTTTCTATCAAAAGCCTATTTACAAAAGAAAAACGAATTTTATATTTAATCCTTGCAGCCCTATTCACCCTTGCTATAAACGCTTGGTTTATAGGACCTATGCTACTAACTATTATTCAGTGGCATCTAGCTGTATTTACTAGAACTCAATCACCTTCTAGATTTACAATCTATAATTTCGAGAGATTATTCACCACATATTCAGTTGATAATTTTGGGCCACACCCTGTTGGCTGGGTAACTTTCTTTATTTTAGGCGCATATATTTTATACAGAATAATTGCGAATAAAGATAAAATAAATCCTACTCTTTTAAAACTTGGTGATACACTTAGTATAACAAGCGTTGTAACTATCTTTGCCACAACCAAATACTTCCCTTGGCATTATATTACTCAAATACCTGTTATCGGTCAGTATATAGATGCTATACAATTCCCATATCGCTTACTTGGAATAACTGGCGTTTCAACTACTATTCTTTTAGGAATTTGCGTTATTTTATATTCAAAACATAAAAACGCAAGAATTGCTATTTGTTTTTCAGTGATAGTTTTTAGTATTTTTACAACATCTTTATTTTACGAAGAAAACTATGGCAATGAAAATAACGCAGGATTTTTAACAAAGCATTACTATGATAGCAATTTAGATAACACATTATCCATCGGACAAGGCGAATACATCGTTGGTGGTGCTGATGTTGATAAAATGGTTGGCGAGCCACCTGTTATCACTAGTACTAACAGCACCCTTGAAATTGAAAATCTAGAAAGATACGGCACTGTTTCATCCTTTGATTTTACAGTAGATTTATCAAAAGATGATGAAAATATAATCTTTATGCCTATCACATACATCCCAAACTACACCGTTACTATAAACGGAACACAGGTAGAGTCTAATAAATATGATGATGCAAAAGTTTATTTTACACTAACTGAAGAAAGTGGAAGTATTGAAGTTAAATACACTACCCCTCTTTTATATAGACTATGCGAACTTGTTAGTATTGCATCAATTGGAGTTTTCATTTATCGAGATAAGCTTCTTGATATATACCTTAAAAAAATTAGGAAAAATTAATAATAAAAATCCGATTTTCTTTTTATAGAAAATCGGATTTTGTTTTTAAAATGACTTTTTTTGAATATATATATAATAACAAGCAAACATAATTATTTGAACAAATGTTGATATTGGAGTTGCAAGTCCAATTAAAAACAATGATTGGGTGCTAAAGCTTGAAAACCAATAAGATAATGGTATTCTAATTAAAAAAGCCCCAACAATTGATTGCATCATAACAAATCCTGTTTTTGAGCATCCATTAAAATATCCAATAAAAGAAAACAAAATTGCAACTTGCAGTATATCAAATGTGTATGCTTTTAAATATATTAGTGCATCAGCTGTAATATCCGCATCTTGCGTGAATATTTTTGTGAAAATTTCTCCGTGAAACCAAGATAAATAAGCCATTACAACTGCAAAAACAAGCGATAAAAACATACCAACTTTTAATCCTTCCACCATTCTATCCTGTTTTTTTGCTCCATAATTTTGAGCAGTAAACACAGATAAGGATTGAGAAAACGAAATCGGCACCATCATAACTATAACAGTTATTTTTTCAACTATACCAACTGCTGCCGATGTTACAACACCAAAATCATTAACAATCGCAGTAACAAATAAAAATGATATTCCAACTAAAACGCTCTGCAATGCAATCGGTGTTCCAACTTTAATAATATTTAAAATGTATTCTTTATTAAATCTAATATCTTTTTTATAAAAATCAAATGGAAGTTTTCTCTTACTTATAACATATAAAGAAATTAAAACACTGACAGCTTGTGCGATAATTGTTGCAAAAGCTGCACCACTAGCACCCATATCAAAGCCTGCAACAAACACAATATCAAGCACTATATTTATAACACAGGCTATCAAAACTGCAAATAACGGCGTTTTTGAATCGCCTATTCCGCGAAATATGCTACCTAGCAAATTATAAAACACAATAAAAACTGTTCCCGCACCTGTTATTAATAAGTAGCTTGTTGTTTTTTCGAGCGCTTCAATTGGAGTTTGCATAACATTTGCAATATCAACCCTAAAAAGAACTAATACACCTGTTAATATAGCAACTAGTAAGCTAAACAAAAAAATACTACTACCTATTAATTTTGAAGTTTTTTCCTTTTGATTAGCTCCTATATATTGCCCTAATAATATAGTTGTCGCTGTTGCAAACCCTGCGCAAAATGAAGTTATCGTTTGCATAATCTGGCTACCAATTGTAACGCCTGAAACATCTGAAACTCCTGAAAATTGTCCTACAATTAATAAGTCTGCCGTTCCATATGCTGTTTGCAGTATTAAAGACATTAAAATTGGCATTGTGAATTTTAATAAAGCTGGCGCAACCTTTCCATTTATTAAACTTAAATTTTTACTCATTTATTTTCTCCTATAAAAAAACGGATAAAATACTAAAAGTATCTTATCCAACTAAAAAAGTCCTCCGACTTAAATATTATATTATTAAATAAATTTAAAGTCAATAAATTTATAATAATTCTCCATTGATTTTACGCAAAAAAAATGGTACATTATATATAGTAAACTTTGACAATTACATCACAAACATAAAAGGAGCTTTCTTAATATGAAAAATAGATATAAAATAGGCGTTGATTTAGGGGGAACTTCAATTAAAATCGGAATTGTTGATAAAGATAACAATATAATTCAGCATAATTCCTGCAAAACTCTTGCATCACGCCACTATAAAGAAATCATAAACGATATGATTAAACTTATCTACACAACTTTAGAAAAAGCAAATCTTACAATTGAAGATTGCGACGTTATCGGAATTGGCTCACCTGGTGCAATTAACACTGAAAAGGGCGAAGTTGTTTTTGCTGGGAATTTTAAAGGATTTAAAAACATTCCTTTAGTAAAAGAAATTAAAGACGAATTCAAAATTCCAACATTTTTAGAAAACGATGCAAACTGTGCAGCCCTTGGCGAATTCGTGGCTGGCGCTGCTAAAAATATTAAATCTGGCGGTTTATTCACTCTTGGAACTGGCCTTGGCTCAGGAATTATTTATGATGGTAAAATTTTAAAAACACGTCCAGGTGGATTAGAATACGGACACACAACCTTAATTAAAGACGGTGAAAGCTGTACTTGTGGCAGAGATGGCTGTGTTGAAGCTTATTGCAGTGCAACAGCATTAATAAAATTTGCAAAACGTGCAGCACTAGAAAACAAAAACAGCCTATTATATAAATTATGTAATGATAATATTGATAATATGGACGCTAAAATTCCTTTCGATGCTATGAAACGAGGGGATGAGGTTGCAATCAACGTCGTTAATGAATATATCGAAAATCTTGCTTGTGCATTAACAGATTTTTCAAATATACTAAATCCTGAAGTTATTTTAATTGGTGGTGGATTATCCGTTCAAGGAAAAGTTTTAACAGACCCTATTAATAAGTATATTCAAAAATACGGATTTGCTTCTGAGTTGCTAGATGTTGCCACTGTAAAAATTGCAACACTAGGAAATGATGCAGGAATTATAGGCGCTGCAAATTTATCTTAAATTATTTTTCATTTTTGCTTGACAAAGTTTTTTTTATATGCTATACTATATAAGCCTTAAAGGGCAAGCAAAAATAGCGCGGAGTGGAGCAGCCTGGTAGCTCGTCGGGCTCATAACCCGAAGGTCGTCAGTTCAAATCTGGCCTCCGCAACCAAAACGAAAAAGCATTATCGAAAGATAATGCTTTTTTATTTTCTTTATAAATGCTGATAAACACTGACTAAAATCGCACTTTATATTTCAAACAAACCCTTTAAACAGTGTTGAAATATGATTTCAATAAAAGCTAATATATTTCTCGAAAAACCCCTTGACCCATGTTTTGACCCATACGTAAATATCTTTACTTAGATTTAGTTAGCATCAAATATCATTAAACTGATAATTTTTAATAAAATAAAAAATATTTTTTATAAGCAAAAAGGCTCCGAGTGTAAAACTCGAAGCCTTTTTTAATTTTGTCTTTTATTAAATCTCAGTAATATTATGGCTGTACTGCCTTATAATTTTCAACTGCATAATCGTAGTTT
>CAZGFY010000027.1:0-25278 GCA_964525015.1 uncultured Oscillospiraceae bacterium | reverse complement strand
TTTGCCTGCAAAGAGTAGCGCAGGCAAATCGCTAAGGTGATTACATAAAACGTCGTTGATATGTTTATCATATAAATAATCTACACGCTGTTTCGATTATTTATTCGAGTTTTATTTGCCTGCAAAGAGTAGCGCAGGCAAATCGCTAAGGTGATTACATAAAACGTCGTTGATATGTTTATCATATAAATAATCTACACGCTGTTTCGATTATTTATTCGAGTTTTATTTGCCTGCAAAGAGTAGCGCAGGCAAATCGCTAAGGTGATTACATAAAACGTCGTTGATATGTTTATCATATAAATAATCTACACGCTGTTTCGATTATTTATTCGAGTTTTATTTGCCTGCAAAGAGTAGCGCAGGCAAATCGCTAAGGTGATTACATAAAACGTCGCTAATATGTATATTACATAAATTATAAAAGGTTATTGCCTTAACGGCGATAACCTTTTATAGATAATTATATAAAGTAGTATAATTTAAATAAAATTTATGTTATACTAATTTGTATAATATAAGATTTAAATTAAGATTAAAGGGGAAATATTATGAGTTATACAGTATCTAAAGTTTATGATAGTGATAAAAGGAGCAAGGATTTAATAGAAAAACTTTTGCAAAAAGAGGGAATTCGAAAAGATGATAACCTTGATTACACCTGTGCTATTTATAATGATGATATGGAAATTATAGCAACAGGTAGCTGCTTTATGAATACATTAAGATGTATGGCTGTTAGCAGTGATTATCAAGGCGAAGGACTTATGAATTTAATAGTAACTCATCTTTTTGAGGTGCAAGCAGAAAGAGGGAATATCCATCTTTATATCTATACAAAAGTAGATTCTGCAAAGTTTTTTAAAGATTTGGGATTCAATGAAGTTGCAACAATTGAAGATAAATTAGTCTTTATGGAAACTCAAAAAGGTGGATTTTCAAAATATTTAGATAAATTAAAACAAACTGCACAAAAAAAATCAAGAGTAGCAGCACTAGTTATGAATGCAAATCCTTTTACACTAGGTCATCAATACTTAGTTGAAACTGCATCAAAAGAAAATGATATAGTGCATTTATTTATGGTTAGCGAAGATGCGAGTATTGTCCCTTATAAAACAAGGAAAAAACTAATAAAAGAAGGAACAGCACACCTAGATAATATAATATACCACGACACAGGGGACTATATTATTTCAACGAGCACATTCCCAAGCTATTTTCAAAAGGACAAGGAAGATGTTATCCTAAGCCAAACTTTACTTGATACAACAATTTTTTCAAAAATAGCTAAAACTCTAGAATTAACGCATAGATATGTAGGTGAAGAGCCAACTAGTGTAGTTACTAATTTATACAATAAAACAATGGCGAAAGTTTTAAAAGAAGAGGGTGTTGAAGTTATAGTTATCAAAAGAAAAGAGATAAATGGAATGGTGATAAGTGCGTCAACTGTAAGGGAAGCAGTGCAAAAGGATGATATAGAATTATTAAAATTAATGCTTCCACAAACTAGCCTTGATTATATATTAAGCGAGGAAGGGAAGCCATTAGTCGATAGTATAAAATCAGCTGGTAATGTTGTTCATTATTAAAAATAAAAATAGATTTAGCTTTTTTGCTAAATCTATTTTTGTTTATTTAATAAATGATTTAATTTCTCCATCAACTAAGCGGAATGTTGTTCTAACTAATGAATCACGTACTTTGTGTTTAATATCGGAAATAGAAATAAGGCAAGGGGGATAAATTTCATCAGCTTCTAGCTTACAGCTAGAGTAATCTTTAATAGAATCTTCTAATACCATTTTTCTATCATTCATATCTTCATAGCGTGTGCTATATAATTTGTATTGCTCTTTAATTTGCTTTAATAAAGCTAGTTTTTCAGATGGAAGATTTTCAGAAGTTTCAAGAAAATTAATGTTTTTTTCTAACATATCTAATGTTTTTTGTGTTTCAGGAATTTGTTTTTTTAATTCGCTTATCTCACTTGAAATATTATAAGATGTACCAAGCTTAATTGTGATATCTCTACTAGCAGGAGTTCCTATAGTTTTTGCTTTTATTACTTTTAGCGCTATTACAATTCCACCAATAATAACTCCCTTACCAGCAGTTACATCTATTGAAGAATCAGAGAAAACAGTGCTATTTATAATCGAGCTGGTTTTAATATCACCACCGCACACAACTTGGCAATTTTCAATAAATTTACAAGTTAAACTTCCACCTGCCTCTATTTTACCATGGCTATCAGCATGAATTCCTTCCTTTATTGTTATATCATTATTAGCAGTTAATTTGCAATCTTCAGCAGTTCCGCCAATTAATATACTGCCCCCAGCTTTAATTTTAAAGCCGGATTTCACATCACCCATAACCACAACATCGCCAACAAAATCAATATTACCAGTTGAATTGTCAACGTTTCCTGATAATTTAAAAATTGACTCAACACAGTATTTCCCGTTTGAAAAAGATAATCTACCATCTTTTTCAGCTAATAATATTGTGCTGTTTTCAGGAATATATGTCCCCTTACCCATAGGAGATGGAACTTTTTTTCCTTTAACACAAGGAAGGACTTTACCAAGAATATTAGTTCCATTTATACCATCAACAGGGGGGATTATCTTACAAATTAAATTATCTTTAACTATATTATTTTCTAAGTTTAGTTTTTTAAAATCTATTCGTCCATGCTCATCTTCAATAAGGGTAGATTTAGTGTTTATTTTAGAAAATTCCATTATTCTGCCATCAACACCGTTGACAGGTTTTATTCCAAAAGCAAATGGAATACACTCACAATAACGTTTTTTGCTTGAAATGTTCTTTAAAACATCTTCTTTAACTCCAAAAGTTATGTTTTTTTTAAAAACTTCGTTTTTAATATCTTCAAATGAAAGCTCTTTGCCTTCATTATGGCTTGGGAAAATAAATATATATCCAGTTAATTTATCTTTTGAAATATAAATAGCTGGGATTGCATCACAATCTGCATTTTCTTCTTTTTTTAATAGATACTCTTTAGCAAGATTCTCTATTGATTTATTAAAGCTATCAAAGTCTTCTTCTTGTAGATTGTTATAATATTTCGAACCATATCCAGAAGATATACATACTTCGGATATTATAGTTAGTTTTTCCTCAGGCTGAATTTGTAATACTTCTTCAGAAGCGGATATGGTAGTATCAATGCTAACATCCTGAGTTTTAGATAGTTGATCTTCTTCTTTTTTAGTGAATTTCTCATAAAGAGTATATAGTAAACTCTTTTCTTTATCCATAAAATCAATCAGCCCCCTTCTTTAGCGTTTTGGATATTTTAGTTATAATCAATATATTTTAATTATAAAATACCATAAAATTTATTACAAGTGCTTTGGTCAAATAAAGTATTAATGAATTGTTAATTTTATCGAACTATATACAATTATAGTAAAAAAATAAAAAAATGCTTGACTACCACCCAAGGGATGGGTGTATTATTAAATCAAAAGAAAGGAGAAAGCATATGTTTATAAAAGAAGTGGTAAAAAAAACAGGGCTTACTAGAAAAGCTATTGAATACTATACCTTGCAAAAAATAATTTTTCCAAAAATTCTAGAAAATGGATATCGTGAGTATTCAAGTGAAGATGTGGAAGTATTAAAAAAAGTTTTGGTTTTAAGAAAATTAAACCTTTCAATTCAGGATATAAAAGAGATTTTAAAGGATAGTACAAATAATTATTTAAGAAGTGTTTTAGTAAAAAAAGAGCTAGAACTAGCAAGAGATGAAAAGAAGAAAGCTATATTAGAGCAATTATATAATGGAAAATCTTATAAAGATATTGAAATTGATTTAAAAGCAATAGACAACGAGAAAAATATTATTGATAAGCTTATTGAAGCATATCCTGGATACTATGGGCAGTTTATTGGTATGCATTTTTCAGCATTTTTAAATGAGCCAATAAAAACAGCTGTGCAAGATAAAGCGTATAATACGATTGTGTCTTTTTTAGATAATTTAGAAGATTTAGATATTCCAAAGGATTTAGAAGAATTTTTAAATGAAAATACTAAGTTTATAGGTGCTAATCATATGAAAGATATAATAGAAAATTCAAAAAATATATATGATAAACCAAAAGAATTTTTAGAAGAAAATAAAGAAATGCTAAGAGAGTATATGGAGTTTAAAAAAACAGATGAATATAAAAATTCTCCAGCAACTAAATTGTTTGAAATAATAAAAGAATTTAATAGTAAAAAAGGATATAACGAGATTTTTATTCCTGCTCTGCGAGAACTAAGTGATAGCTATAATGAATACTATCTAAAAGTAGAAAAAGCAAATCAAGAATTTTTAAAACAATTTCCGAGTTTTAAATAAAACGGAAGAAGAGCGTGATATTTTTTAAAATCTTCGATTTTTGAAAATTAAAATTACTTTTAGAATCAAAATCAAAACAAAATCACTGCTTTCCTTAAAATTTGTTAAATTAGCCGACTAATTAAATATATTAAAAGTAAATTTGTAAACTAAAATGACGATTTTCATTTAGAAAATCGTCATTTATTCTTTATTAAAAAAATCTATAAAATAGCATTTTATTATGCATATATAATTAATTCAATTAATTGTAATTAGTTTATATATTAATAATTTTAGAGAATTCATTTAATGGAAGTGGCTTTGAGAATAAATATCCCTGTAAAAAATCGCAATTAGCGTTTATACACAAATCCTTATGTATTTCTTCTTCTATACCTTCAACGATAATATGCTTATTAGTTGCTTTTATTCCTAATATTAAATATTCAAAAAACTTTCTGTTTTCATCAGATTTAATAGCTGATAACAGTAAACTTCTATCAATTTTTACAACATCTAAAGGCAGATTTAAAATAACATTCATATTTGAATAATCTATTCCAAAATCATCAAGTTCAAAGATAAATCCTTTATTTATTAGTTTTAATATAGTTTTATGGGTGTGTGCATTTTCAAAAATTAAAGTGCGTTCAGTTATCTCTATTTTAATCATACTAGTAGGAATACTATGTTTATTTAATATACTAAGAACTTTATCAACCATATGTGGATTAGAAAATTGAAAATATGGAAAATTTATAGAAACAGATTCAAAACCAGTAGGTAGTTTTTCAGTATCCATTAAATGTCGTAAATCACGGCAGACAACATCCAAAACGCAATAGGTTATATGTGTTATTAATCCGGTACTTTCAGCTAAATCAATAAAAGAGTTTGGATATAAAATAGTTCCATCATCACTTTTCATTCTAACTAAGGCTTCTGCTTGTGTGAACTTGTCTTCATTTACTGAATAAATCGGCTGATAATGAACAATGAAATTATTATTACTAATAGCAGATTTGATTTTTTGAGTCATATCATATTGTTCACTGATTGTTTTTGTTATTGAAACATCATATAAATAATTATTATCACTAATATTTTCTTTTAAAGTGCGGATTGAATAATCAGCTGCTGAAATAAGGCTGTTAGCATTTTCGCCAAACAACGGAAAATCAACTCTAGTAAACACTAAATCTAAAATTATATCATTACCATCGATTAAAAAAGGTTGATATAAAAAATCAATAGATGTTTTTACCTTGTTAAAATATTCATCTGTTGTATTTTTGCTTAAAAGAGCAAATTCGTCGCCGCTATATCTAAAAACACTATTCATGCTAAATTCTCTAGTCAGTATGCGTACTACATATTGAAGGATTTTATCACCAATTTCAAGACCATATCTTTCATTAATGTTTTTGAAATTACGAAGGCTGAAAATATAAAGTGAAAATTCATCATTTTTACGAATACGTTCATTTAATTTATGAGTTAAAGAAATTCTATTAGCAATACCAGTTAGATGGTCGGCTGATTTTCTAACATTTTGGATATATAAATGAACAATTAAAACGCTTAATGTGTGTGCAATACCAGTAAATAATGTTTCTGGAATAAAAAATTGAAGAATAGCAACACTAGAGGAAAATACAAATGTAAACGTTAATACCTGAGTGATTTCACGATATATAGTGTTCAAATTTTTGATAGTTATAGAAAGGAGAGTAAAAGCATGAAAAACCATAATTACATATGGTAGTTGGTATAAAGTCTCTCTAGTATATATGCCATCGCTATTTAATGTGAAAATATTGTCCGTAAATACATTACTTAAAACAACTAAAATATATATAAAATATGGTATACAATAAGGAATTAATTTGTTAAGAATCTTCTTTTCATTTTCTTGGAATTTAGTAAGAGATATTGAATACAAAATAAATGTTAGTGAAACTGATGGAAGCAAAATAAAATATAGCATCATAAGCGTGTATGATATACTACTTGGAAGATAACCAGCATAAATCCCAGTTGCATGAGTTGCAGAAATAGTTATGAAAACAGAGATAAAAGCAGAATAATACATAGCTTTTAAAAACTTATATCTTAAGCTTCGTGGCTCATAATCTCTAATAAAGCTAACTAAAATAGCAGCAATTACTAAAAGGGAGGAATATTCTCCCAATAAATTATATTCGATCATCTAAAATTCATCCCCTAAAATACTAAAATATAAAAAATGCAACAAACACTTTAATTATACTACTAAATTAAAAGATTTACAATACTATATTTAAATTGCTCGAACTTCTTTATTAGTTAAAAATTGGAAATTCATTAATTTTTTATAAGATAAGCTTAATTTGCATTATTAAATTCTAGTAAAAAAATTATTAGATTTTAGGCTGGCTCAGAGTATATAGCATATTCTAGCAATATAACTAAAGTAGAAGATAACTATTATAATTATTTTTGGTTATTTAATAAAGATTTTGCAAAATTTTGAATATACTAATATTGTGGGGGGGATAAATGTGAAAGAGAAAAAAATTTATACTATATTGGGGATTGCATTAGCATTATTTGTAATTTTATTAACTTGCGATAATAATTTTAGATTGCTTTTGATTAGCATGATAAGTATTTTAGTATTTGTAATTGCTGTAATTAGAATATATTTAAATAAAATAAAAGTTAAAAAGAATATATATATTGATGAGATAACTGGCGCATTAACGCTATCTAGATTTAAAATTGAAGTAGAAAAACAAATTAAAAAAGATAAAAATAAACAATTTCAAATGATTAAAATAGATATTGTAAACTATAAAGCTATTAAAGAAACTTTTGGAGAAGAAATAAGCGAGAATTTAATTAAAACAGCTGTTGAAGCTTTAAAGAAAATCAATAAGTCAATGTTAATATCAAGAGATTTTAATAGCGAAATATTCGCACTAGTTAAAGATGAAAAATTAAATGATATATATAAATTCAAAAATGAATTTGAAAATCACTTTAAAATTATTATTAGGGACTATAAAATAAAAGATATAACTTTTAGATATGCCCGATACTTTATTGATAATAATGATAGTGTAAAATCAATTATTAGTAAAGTTAATATGGCACACAACTTTACAAAAGATGAAGAGGGCGCAAATATTAGTGATTATACAGATGAATTAAAAGAAAATCTAATTCGTCAAACAGAGATTACAAATAAAATGCAAGATGCAATAAATAATAAAGATTTTAAAATTTTACTACAACCACAGTTTAGATTATCTGATATGCAAGTTGTGGCAGCTGAGGTTTTAGTAAGATGGCAGGATGGTGAAAAAATAATTTTCCCAAATGAATTTATACCGGTTTTTGAGAAGAATGGATTTATCATTCAGCTTGATAAATATATGTTAAGAGAATCTTGTGTGCTAATTAGAAATTGGCTTGATGAAGGGAAGAAGTGTGTTCCAATAGCTATAAATTTTTCAAGATTGAATATTAAAAATAATAATTTTATTAATGATGTTAAAAATATTATCAATAAAGAGTGTATTCCAGTAAAATACATAGAAATTGAAATAACCGAAACTCTTATTGCTGAAAACGAAAACAAATTAAAAAGGATGTTTAATCGCCTTGCAGATGAGGGAATAGCAATAGCAATAGATGATTTTGGAACGGCACAATCATCACTGAGTATGCTAAGAAATTACAATGCAAATATTTTAAAGCTCGATAAAAGTTTTTTTATATCAGATGGGAGTGATAGAAAGGGAAGTATAGTAGTTAAGAGTGTTATAAATCTTGCACATGATTTAAATATGAAAACAGTTGCTGAGGGAATTGAAGATGCTGATTTGGCTGAATTTTTAAAGGAAATAGGATGCTATGCTGCGCAAGGATATTTATTCTCAAAACCTATAACGCCAGAAGAATTTGCTAAAAAATATCTTTAAAGATTGAAAAAGTTCTTTTTAAATGATACTATTAATTTAATAATTAAAAAAGGAAGAGAAAAAGTGAGTTTACTAAATGAAATAATTAAAAGTATATATGATGAGGAATGTTTAAAAGGAAAAGAATATCTTAAAGAAGAATTTGAAAATGAAAATTTATCAAGGTTTGAGTGTGAAAATTTAATCTTAAAAAATATACGTATGTCAAACTGCGATTTTTATAATTCGAGCTTTATGAATGTAAAGTTCATAAATTGTGATATATCAAACTCGAATTTTGAAAGAGCGTATTTTAAAAACTGTGAATTTGTTAATGTTAAAGGTGTAGGGGCTAAATTAACGGAAACAATTTTTTTAAACACTAAAATAGAATTATCTAATTTTACATTTTCTAATTTTTCAGATAGCAAAATAAAGGAAAGTAGCTTTTTAAATAGTGATTTTACAAAAGCTTGTTTTCAAAATATTATATTTACAAAATTTGAAAATAGAGAGAGTAAGTTTATTCAAAATGATTTTTTTAAAACAAAATTAGCAAATATTGATTTTTCAAAAAGCGAATTTGTAGCTCCTATGATTTCAGATAAATATATAGAGATTAATAAGATTAAATTGAATTCACAGCAGGCTAGTGAGATAGCAAAAATCTTAGGTGTTATAGTAGTAGATTAATACACCGTTTTACAAAAAGATGCATATACTAAAATAGGGTGATAGAGATTATTAAAAACTGTATATAATATTATTTATAAACTGTTTTATATAATATTTGTCACATTAAGCAAGATAAAAGGAGTTTAGTTATGCAGATAAAAATATGTATAGATGCAGGGCATGGAGTTAATGCAAATAGAGGTGTATGTACGGGATATTATGAAAGTAATGGGAATTTTGCTCTTGCAAATTTAGTTAGCGAAGAGCTTGAAAAAAGTGGATTTATAGTAATTAAAACGAAAACAAATTTGCAAGAAGATCCTTCTTTAGAAGCAAGAGGTAATATGGCGAAAGGCTGTCAACTGTTTTTATCGCTTCATAGCGATGCAGCGAGTAATCAAAATGTTAGTTATGTTACGGCAATACGCTCAATAAAACGTCCAGATAGTTATACTTTAGGGGCGTTACTTGCAGGGAATATTGAAACACTTATGAAAAAAGATTTACCCGATATAAGCCTTTCAAAATATGCAGGGGCGATTGATGGTGTGTGGACTAGAAAATATCCTAGTAAAGCGAATACAGATTATTATAGTGTTATCAGAAACGCTGCAAAATACAGTGAATGTAAGGATATATTCCTTTTAGAATGTGGACATCACACAAATTTAGCAACTTGTAATTGGCTAGATTCTTCTAGTAAAAGAAAAGAACTTGCAGATGTAATCGTTAAAACAATAAAGGAATACTATAATGTTGCAGACACAGACACGGATGTAAATACAGATACAGATAATGGAACTTTTATTAATAATATAATACCAATAGCCAAAGATGTTCAAGCAACATATAATATACTAGCAAGTTTATCTATTGCGCAAGCAATAGTTGATACAGGATATAATTCGAACGTTGGTGATTCCTCATTAAGTGAATTAGTAATAAACACAAATAATTTATTTAAAATAACAAAAGATATAAGTAATAAAAAAGGCGATACTTATACTCAAACTATAAATGGGATAAAAACTGAATATTGTAAGTATGAAAGTATGAAAGAGTGCTTTGAAGATAGAGCGAAAATAATAACTGAAAATTCAAAATATCTGGCAATTAAAAATGCAAACAATATAGACGAAGGGGCAATTGCAGCAGAAGATTATGGCTGGGTAAAATCAGTGAATTATGCAGAAGAAATATTATCAGCAAGTGCAAAATTTGATTTAACTAAGTATGATAATATTATTCAAGAAAAAGATTTAGAAACAAGAGTTAGCTTATTAGAAAAGCAGGTTGAAGAGCTAAGTAAAGAGGTTTTTGATATATAAAACTGAAAATCTCATATAAGTTGACTGTACATAACAATGTAATTGATATTAAAAAATCTTTAGCTTTTAAAGATTTGCTAATTTTCTGTAAAAAGTAGAAATATCGTTGGGTTTGATGAATTCTCGAATTTACACTATAAAGAAATAGGAAAAGCGATTACTAAAATGTTTGCTCATTTAACCCTTGAAACATTCGCTTTACAAAAGTCCTTAACATAGATAGAAAGCCGATTTGATTATTATTAAATGTATTCGGATTAAGCAATTAAATATCTTGCAAATCTTAATTTATACGCTAAAATACCGATTTTCTTTTGAAAATCGGTATTTGTTTTTTATTAGTATTTGTTTTAAGTGGGTTCTATATTTTAAATTTAGACACAACTTGATTTAGTATACCAGCTTGTGCAGCTAACTGCTGACTAGAAGCCGCACTTTCTTCGCTTGTAGCAGAGTTGTGATGTATTGCAGAAGAAATTTCTTTGATTTCTTTTGCGATTTGTTCAACTCCAAAGTTTTGCTGTTCACTTGATACTGATATTTCATCGATTACATTAACCATATTGTTAACTTTAACAGCTAGTTCTTCAAAAGAAACGTTAGCTTTATCACAAATTTTAACACCATTTTGAACACTTTCAATAGAGTGGTCGATAAGTTGAGTTATATCTTTTGCAGCATCGGCTGATTTTTGAGCAAGATTACGTACTTCATCAGCAACAACAGCAAATCCGCTTCCAGCACTACCTGCTCTTGCAGCTTCAACAGATGCATTAAGAGCAAGAATGTTTGTTTGGAAAGAGATATCATCTATAACTTTAACAATTTTTGAAATATTTTCAGATGCAGTTGAAATTTCAGTCATAGCTTTTTGCATACTCTTCATATCATCTAAGGTTAAATTTGTAACTTCGCCAGATTCTCTTGCGATTTCTGCTGCTTGCTTTGAATTTTCAAGATTTTGACTAACTTTATTTGAAACATCATTCAATGTCATAGATAAAGATTCAACACTAGCTGATTGTTCCTCAGAAGCAGCTGCAAGCTGTTGAGCACCTTGAGCAATTTGATCAGAATCAGCAGAAATTTGATCAGCAGAAAGAGATACTTCAGATAAAGATGAGGTAACAGTCATTACCATTTTTTCACAAGAAGTATATACTTTTTTCCAATCACCTACATAGGCTTCTGGAGCAATACTTTTAACCTGCCAGTTATTATTAGCTATTTCAGACACAAGAAGTGTTAAATCGCCTTGTAGACTTGATAAATTATGGTGCATATTAGAAAAAGCATTTGTTAAGACGCCAATTTCATCTTTAAGATGAGTTGGGCTAGCTTTAACTGCAAAATTACCGTTTGAAAGAGCGTTTGCGGTTTCAACAACTGAATTAAGTCTTTGTGAAATAACATACTTAACAAATCTAGTTCCGATTATACCAGAAACAATAATTAAAGCTAGTCCTATCATAAGTCCATACATTGAAGATTCCATTATAATAGGCGTAACAGATGAAGTTTCTCTACCAGCAAAAAGAACACCAACAATATTGCCGCTTGCATCTCTATGTGGAGAATATGAAGCTAAATGAGGAACACCTAGAATTTCGGTATGTCCTATGTAGTTTTCACCATTTACTAAAACGATTTCAGCAATCTCTGGCTCTAAGGCAGTTCCTAAAATTCGTTCGCCGTTTTGCACAATTGTTGTGTATTCTCTTGTATCGCCATTGAATATGGTGTATTCGTTATTGGTGCTTTCTTTTAAATTATCAAGTAGTTCTTGAATATCTTCCTCACTAGTTGGGGCGAATTCATCTGTTAATTGTTGCTCTAAAAGAAAAGTTGAGCTTAAACATTCATCTTCAATAGTTTCGTATAAAGTATCTCTAAAAAAGAAATAATTAAATGCTAGCATAGAAAAAATAGCAAATAAAATTATACAAATAAATAAAGCGTTGATTTTTGTTGCCAATTTTTTTGAGTTAAAAATTGAATTTGGATTTTTAGCACTCATAAATATATACCTCACATTTCATAAAAAAATAAATTATTTATTATCAATAATTGTTTATACCTATTTATAGTATAATCCTAATTATATCTAAAGTCAACGAATTATAATAAATTTTATAAAATATTAATAAAATAAAAAAGCAAATGAAACTTTCATCTGCTTTTAAATAATAAAATTAAGCTCTTACATCCAGTAAACTTCCTAAATCTTGAGAAAAATTAGGAGTTACAGCTGGCATCATTTGACTAATTAAAGAAGCTGCTTGGCTTTCTTGAGATTCCATAGCGCCTTTTAATAAAGAAACATTAACTTTTGACTGAACATTATATAAGCTCATATCAATACTCATAGCGGCTATATCCATAAAATCCCCCTTTCTAAATGGAATACTGTAATCACATTATAATTTATTTATATACAAAAATCAAGGGGAATAGCAAAATTAATAGTTGGAAGTTTTATCCTAGCCTTACTCACACAATCCGAACACGTTTAATAATAATCAAATAGGCTCTCTATCTACGTTAAAGGCTTTTGCAAGGCGTAAAGCATTACTTGGGGCCTTTGCCTTGTATAAAATCTATTTGAATATTATTAAATCTGCGACCTAAAATTCAATATTTTTTATAAAACAAGGCAAATTTACGAAATAATGCTTCCTCCTTATAAGTGAATTTAACGCTGTTTTAGGAAAAAATTATCCGATTTTAGGCGGTTTGGATTATGTGAGTAAGGCTACTAATTAAGATGATTATTTTAATTTTGTTATAGCTTGACTTATTCGTTTATATAAAGGAGGAAAGAAAGCTTTTGTGTTAATAAAATTATTCATAGACGCACTAGTTTTCCATACCATATCAGCATAGTTAATACATAGCACACGGCACTCATTATCACTTATAGGTTCTATTTTTATAACAAAAGTGTTAATTGCTCTTTCTTTTTTATTTTGGGGAACACCACCATTACCATATTTACTACTGCCCGGCATACTAGGGTGCTGAATAGATTTTGATGCAAAAATCCTATCATTAGAATCAATAGCATTTAAAACCACAAAATTAGTAGGTGGGAGCATAGGTATATTAGTGTTTGCAACAGCTGCTTCTAGACGAGAATTTTCTTTCCAATTATAAACTTCTAAAGGTTTTTTAGAATGGTCGCTTGGATCGCTTACAGGATCAATAACAGCATAACCTTCAGCAGATGTCATATACTGAAATAATTTATCAGCATTCGCTTTAAGCACACGACTAGCTCTTGTTACTAATACTCCTGAATTTTCAAAAGGTCCACAAACAGGTTTTGATTCAACTAAAAGTCCGTTTTTATCACTTTCTATTTTCCATCCAGTAGTTAAAAATATTCGATTAGCTTCCTCTATCATTCTATTAGCAAATAAAGGAGCATTAGTTATATTTTCCTCACCAATTAAATATTCTTTTCCGGCGTGCATAGGAATTCTTTTTTTAGCAAGCTCAGTTAAATTTAGCTCTAAATCTTTATGATTTAAAGATTTATCAAAATACGGATAGATTATATCTTCAAACATTTTTCTTACTTCGGGATTCCATTTATCAAGCTCTTGCAAAGGATAGTCTTGTTTTAAATCAAAATTATAAGAAATTTCTTTTTTATTAAGCTGGTTTTCTTGATTATCAGTTAAATAAAGGGTGTGAAATAAAACAGAGTTATTTAATGTTTTGTGTCCTAGTTTACAAATAGGTCCAGCGCTAAGATTTTTAGCATCAAATATCCAATATTCGTGTCCAGATGTTTTTTCATTATCTTTGCAATCTCTCACTACTCCAGCTAGAATATATTCGTTTTTACTTTCAGTTGAAGATTCCATTGAAGAAATAGTGTATAATAAAACTTTATCTGGCATTTCATAAATATCAGATATTTCAAAATTGGTTTTATCAATTCTTGCAATAGAATTATTGGAATGATATTTATCATTAGATAGCATTTCATTAAGAGGGATTTTTCTTGAACCACTATCTTTATAAGCATCATAAATTCTTTTAGGGAGCATATCAGGCTTAAACCCTTTAAACATTATGAATAAATCCTGCTCGATTAATTCGCGAGTTTGTCTGCCCATATAGGTATACATATATGGTCCCCAGCAATATTTATCATCTCTTATATATTTAGAATTCAAAACCTTATTTTCTTTCATATCAATGGTGTGTTTTCCAAGGCTTGAAATATCTAACACAGGAAGAGTGCCATAACCAATTAATTGCTTTGGAAATCTCTTATTATTTAAATTTGTATCATAACTTTTAATGATTTCAGCAGTATTAGTTGCAGGAGTGTGGAGCATATAAACTGTTAAAATATCATCAGGATTTTCGTAATCGGCAATTAAATGAATACAAGCTTCATCTATCTCGATTTTTTTTGCAACAACACTAGAATTAGCGTCAACTAAATCATTTCTATTAATGATATAAACAATTGTTTTATCATTTGGAAGAGGTGCATTTTTCCAAGGGGTAATTATTTCAGCACCTGCAACAAAGGCAGTGTCGGCGAGTAGAATATAATCTTTTGTGAAAATTAATTCGTGAATACTTTGGATTATCTCTATATCTTTTCCAGTTTCATCAACAACTGACCATTTCTTTAAATCATTTTTGCCATCCCATTTTATTAAATTGCAAGGGTGTGAGCTGTCGGCTTGCTTTGGCTGAAAGTTTGCTAAGAATAATTCATTAGTAATGGTATCAGTGTAAATTACATGTGAATTACTATATCCAGAAAATAATTCACCCATAACTTCGCCAGCCTTATCGCTCATCATAGGAATCCATTCACTTCTTTTTCCAATAGTTCCTTGGAATTTTAGATTTTCTCTATCGATTATACTAGGCCTATCAACATCACTAGTTATCCCAAGGCGTCCGTCTGGCAGAAGATACATTCCTTCCATATAAGAGAATATACCAAGGCCTGGCGACATAAACATAAGCCCTAAATGAGTGAATTTATGTTTTGAATTTTGCAAATAAGTTTTGGCTATTGAAGCAGGGTTCCACATTAATTGGTTTTTTAAATTGGCTTTACCGTTTGAAAAATTAATTTTAACAATATTAGTATCGCCAACCATAAAAGCTTCAGGAGTTCCAAGGCATTGGCAAATATACATATTTCCGATTATATCAGTTGGTAAGCTACCTTCTAGAATATTCAAATCAAAATTTGAATTAATTGTGGTAGTATTACAAACCTCATAGCAATCTGGGATTATGTTTGATATTGGTAATTGTTTTTTTAAGCTCGTTGTGAAATTTTTATATTTAATATAAGTTTTCCTAGGAATATTCATATAATAACTAAAACTAGGATATATCTTTTTAAATAATTTATCATTTTGTTTACTCATAATCTGCCTTTCAAAATCTAGTTATTTTAAATCTAATAATATATTAACATATAAAAAAATACATATCAATAAAATTTTTATTGATATGTATTTTATCTTATTTGTTTTTAGTAAGCTCTTCTTTTATTCCATTTATTATAAGTTCCATAGCTTTAGAAGCTTGATTTTTGCTTGTTTGAGAAACTCCTTCTAAAGGAAAAGGAATATTAAGTTTTTCATATTTTTCACGAGCCATTGTGTGGTATGGAATAGCATCAAGCGCTTTAATATTTTTAAGTGTGGCTAGAAAATGTCCGAGTTTATTAAGGTATACCTCATCAAAAGTTATACCCTCGATTACAACATGTCTAACCCACATAGGAATATTATTATCTGATAAATATCTTGCAAAATCTAATATATTATCATTTACAGCCTTTGTAAGCTCTATGTGTTTTTCATTATCGATATGCTTTAAGTCTAGTAAAACTAAATCGCAAACCTTTATTAATTCATCAAATTTTGCCGTGTTATTTTTATTAAATGTAACGCCTGAAGTGTCAAGGCAGGTGTGAATACCACGTTTTCTACATTCTTTAAAAAGTTCTATCACAAAATCTATTTGAAGTAAAGGCTCACCACCAGTGACAGTTATGCCACCTTTAGTAAAATTACTAACTCCGTCATATTGTTTTATTAAATCCTCAACCGACATCATATTTCCAACACCAATTTCCCAGCTATCTGGATTATGGCAGTATTTACAACGCAGAGGACAGCCCTGCAAAAAGATTACAAATCTAATGCCTGGGCCGTCCACTGTTCCTAAAGAGTCGACTGAGTGTACAAACCCTTTCATTTAATTATAATTTAGAATGGAAAGTACGAGAAATAACGTCGTCTTGTTGTTCTTTTGTTAGTTTTACAAAGTTAACAGCGTAGCCAGAAACTCTAACTGTTAATTGGGGATATCTTTCAGGATGCTTTTGAGCGTCTAAAAGAGTTTCTTTTGTAAATACATTAACATTTAAGTGATGTCCGCCTTTTTCAACGTAGCCATCTAATAGTCCTACTAAATTATCAATTTGATTATTGCTTATCATAATTATAACCTTGCCTTTCTTAATTTAAGATATAATAATTAATCTTCTATTTTTTCATTTGGTTGCAGGCAAGCTGTGTTGCCATCTTCGCATCCGATACTGCTTGAAATATCCATAATTAAATTATCAACTTCAAGCCCGCCAAAGAATACTCTATCATCTTTTCCAAGAGCATCTGGAACGATTGAGAATGTGTCTGAAATTCCGTCTAGGGCATCTTCAAAAGGAAGCTTTGCAACAGATGCTAAAGAAGCAGCAGCACCACTTGTATCTCTTCCGTGCATAGGATTTGCACCAGGAGCAAAAGGAACGCCTGCTTTTCTTCCGTCTGGAGTGCTACCTGTCTTTTTACCATACACAACATTTGATGTGATAGTTAAAATAGACATAGTAGGGAAGCCTTCTCTATATGTGTGGTGTTTACGGATTTTTTCCATAAAGTTGTGAACAACATCGATAGCGATTTTATCAACTCTATCATCATCGTTTCCGAATTTTGGATAATCTCCCTCAACAATGTAATCTATAACCAATCCGTCCTCATCACGAACAGTTTTTACTTTAGCATATTTAATAGCACTTAATGAGTCAGCAATAACTGAAAGTCCAGCAATACCAGTTGCAAAATAGCGTTTTACTTCTCTATCGTGAAGCGCCATTTGAACTTTTTCATAGCAGTATTTATCATGCATATAGTGAATGATATTTAAGGTGTTAACATATAAGTTTGCAAGCCATTCAAGCATTGCATCATATTTTTCACTAACATCATTAAAATCTAGGTATTCGCTAGTAACAGGACGGTATTTTGGACCTATTTGCATTTTTAATTTTTCGTCCATACCACCGTTTATAGCGTATAAAAGGCATTTTGCAAGGTTTGCACGAGCGCCAAAGAATTGCATTTCCTTTCCAACTTTCATTGAAGAAACACAGCAAGCAATAGCATAGTCATGGCCGTGGTATTCACGCATTAAATCATCGTTTTCATATTGAACAGAAGATGTTTTAATCGACATTTTAGCGCAGTATCTTTTGAAGTTTATAGGTAATCTTGTTGACCATAAAACTGTTAAGTTTGGCTCTGGTGCAGGGCCTAGATTATCAAGGGTGTGAAGAACTCTAAATGAGTTTTTAGTAACTAAGTGTTTACCACAAGTGCCAACACCACCAATTGATTCAGTTACCCAAGTAGGGTCACCTGAGAATAAAGTGTTGTATTCAGGAGTTCTAGCAAATTTTACAAGACGTAGTTTCATAACGAAATGGTCGATATACTCTTGTGCTTGTTCTTCTGTGATTAATCCTTCTTGTAAATCACGTTCGATATATATATCTAAGAAAGTTGACACTCTACCAATACTCATAGCAGCACCATTTTGCTCTTTTATAGCAGCTAGATACCCAAAATACAGCCATTGGATAGCTTCTTTTGCATTTTGAGCTGGCTGTGAAATATCATAGCCATAAGATGCAGCCATAGTTTTTAAATCAGCTAGTGCACGAATTTGTTCTGCTAATTCTTCACGAAGTCTTATATTATCACCCGTCATACGAGTTGGGGCAGTTTTTAATTGGTCTTTTTTATCAAGGACTAGCATATCAATACCATAAAGTGCTACTCTACGGTAATCTCCGATAATTCTTCCGCGTCCATACGCATCAGGAAGACCAGTGATAATGCCAGATTTTCTAGCAAGTTTCATCTCGTCTGTGTATGCATCAAAAACGCCGTCATTATGAGTTTTTCTATATTTAAAGAAAACTTCTTTAATTTCATCAGAAACATCGTATCCATACTGTGTGCAAGCGTTAATCGCTGTTCTAATCCCACCAAAAGGCTGAAGAGCTCTTTTAAAAGGCTTGTCTGTTTGAAGCCCTACAATTGTTTCAAGTTCTTTATTTAAATATCCAGCAGCGTGTGAAGTGATAGTTGATACAACATCAGTGTCCATATCAATAACGCCACCGTTTTCTTGTTCTTTAATATTAAGTTTAGTAATTAAATCCCAAAGGGCAGTTGTAGCTTCTGTTGGCCCTACTAGAAATTCATCATCACCATCATATGGTGTGTAGTTTGAAGTTATAAAGTCGCTAACATCAACAGCTGCGCTGCTCCATCTACCGCCTTTAAAACCTCTCCAGTTTTTTGAAAATTCAAAATCCATAGTTTCCTCCGTGTGTAATAGCAAATAAGTTGCGATAAAATCGCTGAAAAAGTTAATTTGTCAATCGTTACTTGACAGTTTTATTATACATCTAGAAAAAGTAAAAGTCAAAAAGGGTTAAACAATTTATAACTGCTTATTAACGTGAATTAAGGTGCGATTATAAACATTTTAACCAATAAAATTATAATTATTAAAAAATAAAATTAGCAATTTAACTAAGCGATTTAAAAAGTTATACATAAATCATAAAATAGGTTAATAATAAACTATGCAAATGTACGAAATATACTTTTTTAGTATACTTTGTTAAAAAAATAAATAAGGGAATGATTTTCATCATTCCCTTATTTATTATTCTTGTGGATTTTTTAGTTTATCAAATTCATTCATAACGTGGTTGTATGTATCCATAGTGATTTGTGGCATATCGCCACCAGTTACAGGGTCAAAGCCAGCTGCTTCAAATCCTTTTTTAACAGCCTTTTCCATTTCGAGAAGTTTACTAGGGTCGCCAGCTGCGAGAGTTGTTGCCATTAACATAATTCTTTCTGAAACAGACTCAACTGAATAAGAACCCCCTTCTGAAATATTAGCTAGTGCCCCCTCAGGAGTTGTGGCAGGGGCAGGAAGAGCATTTTCAAGGCTTCCAAAAATCTCAGTTAAAAGATTAGCAGAAGTTTGGCTTAGCTGAATTCCATAATGATTTATAGTAGCTTCGCCTGCTTGAATTGAAATGTTTTGCTGTATAGACTCTGCAATGAATTTTGAAGTAGCTTCATTTCTTGCATCATTTAAAGCAGTGATTTCTTCGCTTGTAAGCTTTTTAGGTGCAGAATAGGTGCTAATTGAATTTGAATTATTTTCTTTTTCAAAGCTATCAACATTTTTTATCATTACATTTTGATTTTCCTTTTTAGTTTTATCAAAAACTTCTGTATTAGCTTTTATAGAATTAATAGCCTGTGAATTTTGTATTTTAGAAACCATCGGCGTTATCCTCCGTTTGAATTTTATAAAAGTTTATAAACTATCTTTATAATTAATATATCGTCAAATTAAAAAGAAAATTAAGTGGGGTATAATGTTTTATAAAATAAAAAATCCCTCTAGCTAGCTAGAAGGATTTTTTGGTGCGAAGCCTCATAAGGGGCATAGAAAAAACCTGTGTTTATGCAGGTTTGCAGTCGATAAGTAGTGTTGTACTATAAAAAACCAATGTGTGCATAACTAATAATCAAAGTTATGAACCTTGTAGTACGAATTTTTCTATCAATTCTATAATCTTCATTTTTTTCAATTTGTGCTTGTTGCTCTAAAATAAAACTATCTATTTCTTCTAGTATTTTATCATAATTAGAATCAACACTATCTACTATTCCGTCTGCTGCATTAAGAGCAGAACATGAAGAAACCTATAACTGCATAGACAAAAAAGCCGATGGAATAGAAAAATCCATCGGCTTTTTCTATTCATAATTTAATTCGCTTAGTAAAATACAAAATCCGAATGAATCTCCTACTTGAAAGAAATGGTTCGGATTATGTGAGTTTGGTGCGATTGCAATATAGGATTTAACAAAAAAACAGTAATATCAAGGGGCGTGGGCAATTACAAGCAGTATTTATATCAAACAGATGGCATCATATAACTAATTTAATCCCTATTTCCCAGACATTTTGTAATCTACAATCATTTGTATAAATGTTCTTGCTCCTTCCAGTTTTGTTTCGATGGCTAAATCATAATTATCTAGCACATGGTAAACCCAGTCCTTCTTTTCTTTATTTATAGTTTTATCAAAACATTCCATTTCGCCAACAGGAATAATAAACAGTCCCATGGAATTACATATTTCATCTATTCTTTCATATGCTACGGGCTCATTGCCAGTAAATCCAAATTTGCCTATCTTCTTTATTTGCCCCCAAACATCATTTGTAGTGCTGTTTTTTGCGTTCATACTGTCATAAATTGTTTTCATGTCTACAGATAGTAACTCATCCCAGTTCGCTCCAAACGCTTCGACGATTGGTTTAAAAATTTGCTTTGAGTTTATCAAGTCAAAATCACAAATAGCAACAACAGGAACATCAACGGCTCTTAGGGCATTTATAACATCTTTCATACGTGTTTTACCACCACAATGTGTAAACAGGATATCAGGAGCGATTTCATTTTTCGCTTCAAATATTGAGTCAATGATTGCCTGATAAAACAAGCAGTCATAATCGCTTTCACAAACAACAACCTTTTCATGAAACAGCCCACTTAGTATATTTGAGTAGCGCAATAATGGATTACTCCAAAGTGTTCTTATCTGAGAATTTTGAAGTAAGCTCATTTTATTAATAGAATTATCCCTATTGATTCTAATAACCGTTACATTTTTATTATCTGCATCAAGTAAACCTTGCAAAAAATCTTCACTATGTGTGGAAATAAACAATTGTCGTTCATGTGGGTTGTTTTTTGCTAGCATTTTTCCTAAAAGTCTTGCTTGAGGTGGATGTAAAAAAGCCTCAGGTTCATCTATTAAAGTTATAGTATGTTCAGATGTAAAAGTGTCTAGTAATATGCTTGTAAAAGCACGCATTCCATCACCTTGTTCTTGTAGTTTAGGAAGTTCTGTAATTAGTTTGTAATAGTCGTCATGTTTCTCCATAGTAAAATCTGCTTTAACCGGTGCAGATCCGACATGTAAAGGAAGAGTTTTCATATCATTACGATTAAGTACTAAATCAAAGCCGAACGCATTTCGAAAATAAACAGATATTTGTTGAGATAAAGTATCATTTGTATTTAACTTGTATATTGCATGTTTTTCAGGGGAACTGCTTCTAAGGAGTGCATTAGAGACCGTTAAACGCAACTCTGTATCCATTCTTTTGACAAATAGAGAAATAAGTTCACTATGTATATAGTTTTCTTTCCAGTAATCACCAATAGTAGAAGAAGGAAAGGATGTGTTCGAGTGTAAAGGCTGATAATTGCCTTCTTTAGTTTGGTGAAAATTATCAGTCAAAAATGAAGGTTCATTTATTTGTCCTGTACTCTCGTAGTCAAGGCTATGTAAAATAACACCTTTAGACCCTTTAGAAGAACCTACTAACAATTCTATATCTCTCAAAACTTGGCTCTTTCCACTATTATTAGCACCAGTAAAAACAACAATGCTATTATGTTCAAGATTTAATTCAGTACTATCGTTAAAAACAATATTTTTAATAAATATTTGAGGTTTGTTTAATATTTTTCCTTCAATAGTGTTATTGTTTGCAATCATAAATACACTCCTATCTATAAATTTGTTTGTATTTATATTGTAATAGTCAGTATTACAATATTTGAGTTGTAGCTTTTCACTATATTATATATTATAGATTAGTTACTTAATGGAAAAGATTTAATTACATCATCTAAACTGAAATAATAGTTGGTTTTGCATAATTCACAAATACAATTATATTCCACAGTAGTTGAATTTTTCAAAATTGTGTAATCCTCACTTTCACATTTCGGACATTTAACTTTATTAAAAGGCATATCATTTCCTGTAATTAAATTATTAATAATAGATATAATCAATTTAAGAATATTTAATGATATCATTATATCAAAAATAGTGATAGAATCCTTATGTATAAGTTCAGAATTCAACTTCCAACCTTTTTGTGCAACCCCATTAATAGTATTTCTTCTTGTTTCCGAACTGGTACCAGGAAGAATAAGTTTTAAAAATTCTTCTAGATTTGCAATAAATGCATCATGCTTAAAATTTGTATTATTAGTGCGAATTCTATTCATTAAGTAATTACTCAATGTCACGTAACAATCTCTAATTTGATTTGCGATACCAGATAGTTGATTTGCGTTTTGTTCTAACTTGATTTCTGATTCGATTTCATATAACCGTCTATCTAATATTTGAAAAATAGAGTGCGTATCAATAAAGGACAGTATGAAATTATTTGATACACTTCTTGAAATCAATTCAGACATTAACCCAATATGCATATAATAATGCATTTCTAAGCTCAAATTATCACATACGGGATAGAGATTTATTGGAATAGTATCACTATCAAATAGATAAAAGTTAAATTTTTTATCAGTTTCAATTAAATAACATTTAGTCGCAAATAAATATGAGTTTTTTTCTTCTATAAATTGAATTTTAGTTAAAACAAATCCATCTGTTTCATTTTCAAAATAAGATTTTATTTCACTTTCATTCATATTGTCATCTCCTTATAAATTACTTAAATATTGCATATTTGAATCGCTCATTGTTGGGGCTGATACCTTCAATAATTTTTTTGGTAATCTCTGTTTGAATCTCAAGTGTATTTACAGCTATATCTTTAACCATGCTGAATTTCGCTTCGATTTCAAATTCTTTTTCACTTCTTGCAAGTTTGTTAAGATGTTCGTTTTGTAGGATTTCAAGTATATTTGAATGCTCTTTATTAACTTACTCTATTTCTAACTTATGCTTTTCTTTTAAGGATTCCATATCTAAGCTATGTTGATTCATTAATTTATTGATATCATGCACTTTTGAAATTTTAAGCTTATTGCTCTCTTCATTAGATTTTTTGTTTGCCATAAGATATGAGTCAATCCATGAAAACAAGCATGTAAATATTGTGACAAAATACTGAACTATATCTTTAAGTTCCATTTGATATTACTCTCTTAATGTATTATATTAACTAAATTATAATTTCTAAGCAAAAGCTTTGTATCACTTTACTTAACTTATGTTCGGTTAACCCGCTCATGCAATATTTAGAAAAACGAGTTTCATTATTACTTTTTATATTTCGCTTATATGCTTTTATTGAATAGTTGTTTTTACTTTTAGTAATTACTTCATATCTATAGACGTACCCATTTCTTGTTAAATTTAAATCACCATTTAGGTTACTGGTACAATCTCCTGTTAACTTGACACGCTCTAATGCCCTTCGCATTTCTAGTGCTGATTGATATCTGTCATTAGGGTTTTTAGCAGTAGCCTTAGTTATTATTCTTCTAATAACATGCGGGACATAAGGTTTAAATTTTTGAGCAGTTATAATTTTTCCACGAATTACTTTTTCATTATAACAGTCCGGGTTTTTGTCAAACTCATCTCGAATTTCAGAAATACCATTAATCAATCTAAAAGCAGTTAATCCTAGTTGATATATATCTGTACGTGCATCATATAAATTACTCGAAATAGTTTCCGGAGAAATATGAGGCAAATATGATTGTTTTGGGCATACAGCTTCTAGATTAGGAGAATGGCAAGTTATACCGTAATCTGTAAGAAGATATTCTAATGATTCTCCTACAAGTATATTATTTGGTTTTATATCACAGTGGAAATAGCCGTTTTCATGTAAATACTCTAATCCGCGCAAAATGTCAATTAAGCACTTTATAGACTTTTTTAATTCTAAGAAATTCATGCTGTTAAGTAGAGATAAGACAGAACCTTTGGGGTAGTATGGCATAGATATAGCAACGATTGTGTTGCCATCTTTTGATATTACATCAGCTCCGTTAATAGTAACAACATTAGAATGTTGCATCCTATTTCCGATTTTTGCTTCTAGTAATCTTTCATCAATAGAATACTGAGATTTGTCGAGAAGTTTCACGGCAACTTGAGCGTTTAAAGTTACATCAGTTGCTGTCCATACTTCTCCAAAATTACCACCACCAATTTTTGATTTCAGAGAGTATTTATAGATGACTTCATTAGATTTGTAAGTCATGAAATTACCTCATTTCCCAATAAGCACAGTTAATAGCATCTGAAATAGCTGTATTCCAATATTTTGCTGTTTTACCTACTCGTTGTTCAGCATGGCACCTAGTTTCTTTTGAAGTAGTTCCGATTTGTGAGTATAACTTTCTGCACACAGAAATACCTTTCTCTGCGGATAAAAGAAGAATTATAGCATCTATATAATTAGTTTCACGCTTTGACCCTGTTTCTGATCCAGCATATTCATTCATCTTAACTACAATTTTATCTATAGTTGGATGTTGTCTTAGAATTCTTTCAAACTCTTGCTTTACCCAATATAGCTTATCTTCGATTTTGACAGTGCTTGTCGGATAACATAATCTATGCTCAGAATCTTTGTTGAGAAAATGCATATCTCCGTCGCTATCCTTATTTATTATTGCATATCTAATTTCTTGTGATGATACTCTTATTCCAAGTATTGTCATTCTAAACCTCTCCCTCTTTTAATTTTACTTTTTATTTCTTCAACTAACAAATGCATTGTAGTAGCAGGGCAC
>CAZGFY010000026.1:0-25843 GCA_964525015.1 uncultured Oscillospiraceae bacterium | reverse complement strand
TTTGCAGGCAAATAAAACTCGAATAAATAATCGAAACAGCGTGTAGATTATTTATTTATTCGTAACTATATTCTTTAACTTCACGAACAACATCTAGGATAGTTCCATCACGAGCTTCTAAGATAGCAATAACTCTATCTTTAAATTCAACAGCTTCTGGCTTTCCAACCATTGAGTACGCTTTATCTCTTAATTCTTCAATAGCGAAATGCTTAATGCCATCTCTATCTAAACATTCAATTAAATCTTTTCTTAATGGATTAACTGCAATGCCGTAATCAGTAACAATAATATCAACTGATTCACCAGGAGTTGTTACAGTTACAACATCATCACAGATAGTTGGCATACGTCCACGAACTAGTGGAGTTACTATAATAGTACATTTTGCACCATAAGATGTATCAGGATGTCCACCTGGGGCACCTCTTAGAACACCGTCTGAGCCTGTGATAACATTTACATTAAATTTTGTATCAACTTCAAGTGCTGAAAGAATAACAAAATCTAGTTTATTGATAAATGAGCTTTTGTTCATTGGATTTGCATATTCAGAACAAGATATTTCAAAATGCCCTGGTGTAACGTTTAGTGATTCAATTGCACCAATATCAAAATCTTGAGTATCTGCTAAAGTTCTAATATAGCCTTCTTTTAATAAGTCAACCATTGGAGTTGAAATACCACCGATAGCACAACCCATTTTAACGTCTCTTGCTTCCATTTGCTTTTTAAGAAATAGAACGGTACCAATTGAAGGGCCACCAACGCCTGTTTGGAAGTTAAACCCATCTTTAAAATATGGAGTTGAAACCATTACATCAACGCAAGATTCTGCAATTTTTAAATCTCTTGGGTTATCTGTAATTCTAGCTGCTGCGCTTGCGATTTTTTTAGGGTCGCCGATTGAATCAACTTCAACAACATAGTCTACATATATCCCACTAATACTAGCTGGCATATTTGGAAACGGTGCAAGTGTATCAGTGATAACAACAACATTGTTTGCATATTTTGCATCAATATCTGAATAACCTAATCCACCACAGTTGCTTTTTCCACCTTTACCACTTGCATTGCCGTATTCATCACTGCTTGAAGCACCGATAAATGCGATATCAATTTTAACTTCTCCCATTTCGATAGCACGAATTCTGCCACCGTGAGTTCTTAAAATTGCTGGATTTTTTAATTTGCCGTGTGAAACTGCATCGCCAATTTTACCACGGATACCACTTGTTTGTAGTCCTGTTACAATGCCTTTTTCAATGTATTCAGCAACAGGGTCTGAAGCTGAGCCGATTGAAGAGCAAGCAATAGTTATATCGCGAATTCCAAGTTCTGCAACAGCAGCCATAACTTGATTTACCACATCATCACCATCTCTAAAATGGTGGTGGAATGATAATGTCATACCATCTTTAATTCCACACGCCACTAAAGATTCTTTAATGCTTTTTAATATTTTGCTATCACGAGTTTTTACATAACCAGTAACAGTTGGAGCAGCTTTTGTAAATACAGTATTTGCTCTGTATTCATTTCCTTGATAAACTTCTCTACCATTTACTAATAATTCATCTGGGATTTCTCTACCTACAAAGTTTTTCATAATTATAAATCCCCCTTATAAATTCCAGATTTTTTCGCCATATCGATAACTCTTTGAGCCCCTTCAACATAAGCGATATCAAGCATTTGTCCATCAAGAGTGAAGATACCAACGCCTAGTTTTGCATTTTCTAAAACTGCACGCACAACTTTTTCTGCTGCGATAATTTCTTTTTGAGTTGGGGCAAGCATTTCGTGAACGATATTAATTTGCTTTGGTGTAACAATACTTTTGCCATCAAAGCCCATTTCTTTAATAAGTTCAACTTCTTTTTTAAAGCCTTCCATATCGCTAAAATCAGCAAAAACAGTGTCGAAACATTGAACGCCTGCGGCTCTTGCAGCGATAATTAGATTTCCTCTAGCTGTGTATAATTCATTACCACTTGCATTGTATTTTGCGTGCATACATCTTCTGTAATCTCCGCCTGAAATAGCAACACCGATTAAGCGTTCTGAAGATTTACAAATTTCATAAGCATTAATAACCCCAAGTGGGCTTTCAATAGCAGCCATTAATAAAGTTGAGCCTTCTTCTATGCCAAATTCTCTTTCAGCAGCTAAAACGTGCTCTTCAACTATTCTAACGTGCTCTGCTGTGTCTGTTTTTGGTATACGAATACCATTAGCACCACCAGCTACTGAAACACGAATATCTTCTTTCCAGTGTGGAGTATCTAAAGCATTAATACGGATAAATATTTCTGTATCTCCGTAATCAACATTTTTAAGTGTTTGATATAAAGAATATCTTGCTACATCTTTTTGATTTTCTGCAACAGCATCTTCTAAATCAAAGATAACGCTATCACTTCCGAATATGTAAGCATCTTTTAATAAGCTTGGTTTTGTTGCACTAAGGAACATCATAGTTCTTCTTAGTCTGTTTTTATTTGGATGAGCCATTACTTAATTAATCCTCCCCATGATACGTTTTCAACTGGCATTTCTGCCCCTCTTGCGATTGCCGCTTGAAGTCTTGCACGGATTGTGCAATCTAAAGCACCTTTATCAACAACAGTTACTTTTCCTTTTTCAATTTGCATTTCTGATAAAACATTTAAAATGCATTTTTTAATTTCTTTACCATACTGCTTTTCAACACTACTATTTAAATCTAATTCAAGTGTATCATTTGGTTCAACTGTAACCATTACATCGCTAGATTCAAGTGTTCCTGCAATAGCTTTAACTGTGATATCCATTGTAATATTATATCCTTTCCTTTAGAATTGCATACCCTTTAAAAGAATTTAAAAGGTATGCATAAATTAGGTTTATTATTTTAATTATTAATTAGCCACAACTTCTTCTTTTGCCGCCTTTTTTTCTTTCATTCCTTTGAAGAATGCATATCCATACATAACAAAGAAAATTCCAAAGATAATCATTGTGATTGGTCTGCCAAAGAATGCAGCATAGCTACCATTAGCAATCTCCATACCACGACGGAAGTTTGTTTCTAGCATTGGTCCTAAAACTAGAGCCAGGATTAAAGCAGAAGTATTAAATTTATATTTTTTGAAGAAATAACCGAATATACCACCAACAATCATAATAAATACGTCTGTCATATTACTTTGGTAAGCATAACAGCCCACGATTGAAAGCATAATGATAAATGTACCAAGGATATGATATGGTATTTTTAGAATTTGTGAGAACACTTTAGCAATACCAAATGATACGAAAATCATAATGATATTAGCGATAACCATTGAAGTAAATGTTGCAGATAGGTATTCTGGTTGTGCTTTTAAAAGCATTGGACCCATTTGAACGCCATGGATTGATAACGCTGTCATCATCATTGCAGCAGCATTACTTCCTGGGATACCCATAGCTAAAAGTGGAACCATTGCACCACCAGTTGCAGCATTGTTAGCTGTTTCTGATGCACAAATACCATGTGGATCGCCCTTACCTAGCATTTCTGGATGTTTTGAGAATCTGCTTTCAACTGAGTATGAAAGCCAAGCAGCAATTGTTGCACCAGCACCTGGCATAATACCAACAACTGTACCTAATAGACCTGATCTTAGAGCAGTCCATTTTAATTCCCATAATTCTTTAAAGCTTGCAAGTTTTGTAACTTTTGCTTGATTTTCTTTTGAGTAAGCTGATCTATCTGATGGTTTTCTGATTTGATCAAAAATTTCAACAGCAGCAAACATACCAAGCATAAATGGAAGTGATTCAATACCATCTAAAAGAACAGTAGAACCAAATGTAAATCTTGGAACTGATGAGAACCAGTCAAGACCGATTGTACCAATCCATAAACCAACAATTGCTGAAGCGAATGTGTTTAGTTTGCGTTTTTCATCTAAGAATATTAGGATACTTAATCCTAAAAAGCAAACTGCGAATTGCTCTGATGAAGAGAATTTTAATGCAAGTTGCATTAAAGGCTGAGTTAGCATAAACATAATAATAGCTGATGCCATACCACCAAGACCTGAACTTACTAAAGCAACTGATAAAGCTTTACCTGCTTCACCACGCTGAATCATAGGATAACCATCTAAAACTGTTGCTGCACTAGACGGTGTACCTGGAATTTTAAATAAGATAGCTGTGATACTACCACCTGTGATAGCCGCACAGTAAACCGCACTTAAAAACGCAATAGCTAAAACTGGCTCCATACCATATGTAAAACTGATACATAAAACGATAGCCATTGTAGCACTAACACCTGGAAGTGCGCCAAATGTTACACCTAGAATTACACCTAATGTAATCCATAATAATGAAACTGGAGTACAGATAACCTGTATACCTTCCCATAATAATTCCATATATTAAACTCCTTTTTAATTTGAGTAATCTTCTAAATTAAGACCATAGATATTCTAAAGTAATGCCGATATCATATAAGAATCCTGCACCCCTTGGAACACTTACGCCTAAACCCCACACAAAAATTGCATATATTAAAACTGTAATTCCTAGTGAGTTTAAAGCTGTTTTTGCTGAGAAATTTTTCCCTAGTAGATATTGCATACCAACACAGAATAACAGTGTTGCAACAATAAATCCTAAAAATTGCATTGATGTTGCATAAATTAATAGCCAAGCAAATGCCATTAATAATTTTTGCACACCTTTATCTTTTAGTGCAAATATTTCCATTTTAAATTTAAAATCTTCTTTTTTCATTCCTTTTGCAACTTGATATACTTTTATTGTAAAAAGTAAAACTGCAAAAACTAATAAAATCATTGGCCAGTATCTAGCCCAGTAGTTCCCATCCCAAATTTCAATTGAGCCTGAAGTAATTAACATAATTACAAAGAACACTAGCATAAATACGTTAAATATCAATTCACCCATTATATTCTCCTTATAAATTGCTGTAATTTGTCTTTTTAGTAATATAACCTACCTTAGTTATCAAATTTAAATTCTCAAAATAAGATAGGTTATAATTTAATTTTAATTATTCTGCTAAAGCAGCCGCTGAAGCGTGTGTATCTGCTAGAACTGTTGCTAGTTCTTCAGATGTCCATAGATAATCATTTGTCATACCGTTTTGGTTAATCCATTCAATCCATTCTTGGTTTTCAGTTGCAACTTTATGAACTGCAGCTTCTAAAGCGTCAACAGCTTCTTGTGGAGTATCTCCCATAGCTGTTAAAACTCTGTAATAGCCAAGAGTTGTTTCAATTCCTAAATCAGCTGTGCAAGGAACATGGCTGTAAACTGGGTTTGGTTGAGTTGCAAGTGCAAGAAGTGGGATAACATCGCCTGATTCTGCATAAGCACCTGAGTCTGACCATGTGTTGATAGCTAAATCGATATCGCCAGCGATAACTGAGATAATATCTTGACCTGATTCAGAAGTAATCCATTGTAATTCAATTCCAGCGTTTCTTTCAAATTCTGCAACGATAGCACCTGAGATACCATTTGGAGTATCAACAGCAATACTAACTTCGCCTGGATTTTCTTTTGCATAAGCGATAAATTCTTCTGCAGTTGTAAATGGAAGATTTGGATTTGCAAAAAGCATACCTTCAGCCATTACAAGACCTGAAACTGGAATAATTTCTTCCATTAGTGGGAAGCTAAAGTTTCCTTGAGCGTCTGCTATAATTGATGATGGAGCCGTGAATTGGAAAGCATAACCATCATTTTTAGAGTTGTTACTCCAAGTATAACCTGTAACACCTGAACCACCTGAACGGTTTGTTATAGTAACAGTTGTTCCTAATTCATCTTGTAGGTATGTAGCAAACTTACGGATTGTTGTATCAAGACCGCCGCCTTCACCTGCTGGAACCATAATTTCAATACGATTTTTGAACTCCCAAGTTCCATCGCCTTCTGTTGTTGCTTCTTCAGTAGTACTTTCACTTGAGCAAGCTACAAGTGATAGTGCTAATGCAGCAGCTAAAATTGCGCTAATTAGTTTTTTCATTGGATATATTCCTCCTAAATTTTTTAACAGCATTTAATCTTTTGTTTAAAAAACAGTCTTTATTTTCACAAATAAAATTCACATTTTATTTGCATTTTGCATAAAAATTATCTTTTAAATACACAAATACTGTGTGTTATAGCTACATTCTACACTTGACAATCTACATTTGCAAGAATATAATTATTATATCTGCTATAAACATTCTTTATAGCATTTAAGTTTGATATAAATTCTTTGTACAACTTATATAATAAAATAGATTAGGAGTATACAATATGGACAAAATTGACTGGGAAATTATAGAATTACTAGGTAGAGAAAATAGCATGGTAAAAGTTGCACAAAAGCTTTTTATATCCCAACCAGCCGTTGCATATAGGCTAAATAAGATGGAAAATGAATTTTCTAAAACTCTTTTTTCAAGAACAAGTAAAGGAATATCATTTACTAGCGCCGGGCTTCGCCTTTATTCTTTTTCAAAATCTATGATACAGCATAGCGATGATGTCTTCCAATCTGTAACAGGAGAAGACGACCAGCTTTATGGGTCTATAACTGTTGGAGTTACAGCTCCTTTTTTAGAAGATAATCTTTGCTATCAAATTAAAAGCTTCAATGAGCAGTATCCTAATATTAAAATCCATATAGCAACCCATTCTTCAACAAAATTATTCGAATTACTAAATAGTGGCGAATTATTACTATCTATAACTAGGGGAATTAAAAATTTTTCTGGAAATAGCATAGAAATTTTTTCTGAAAAAACATTAATTATATCAAATGAGCCTATAACTAATGAATCTCTTAAAACTAAACCTTATATAAGCCCTATGACTCATATTAGTAATATATCTGATATATGGGTGGCTAAGAATTTTAAAGATGGCCCACCTGTATTATCAAATATTTCTTTGCAAGGCACTTCTAGAAGTTTATTAAGTTTAGTTAGTGCTGGGCTTGGATGGTCGATAATTCCTGAAAGTAGATATTCTGAAACCCTTAATTTATATAAGCAGTATATTTATGATGAAAGAGAGCACCCACATATTTCAAACTACTTTGTTTCCTATTCTAATAAAATCCAAGAATTTGATACATATAGGGCCTACCTTGACCATTTAACCACTTTTTTAAAGAAAAAATAAAACAAAAAAGTTATCATAAATGAAAATCATTTGTGATAACTTTTTTATTTATCTTATCTGACCATTTCCTCTTATTATATATTTATAAGAAGTTAAATGCTCTAATCCCATAGGTCCCCTTGCGTGCATTTTTTGAGTTGAAATGCCTATTTCAGCACCCAGTCCAAATTCTCCACCATCTGTAAACCTTGTTGATGCGTTTATATAAACCGCTGCACTATCAACAGCATTAACAAAGTATTCAGCATTATCTATATCCTTTGTTATTATCGCTTCGCTATGTTTAGTTGAGTATTTTTCTATATGATTTACAGCTTCCTTAATATCTTTTACAATTTTAACTGCTAAAATATAATCATTATATTCTAAAAACCAATCATCTTCATTTGCTAATTTTTCATTTTTCAATATTTCTAATGTTTTATCGCAAACCCTTAATTCAACTGATTTTTCATCTAATTTTTCTTTTATTATTGGCAAGAATTCTTTTGCAATACCTTCATTAATTAAAATAGTTTCTATTGAATTACAAACTGATGGTCTTTGAGTTTTTGCATTGAAAATTATATCTTTTGCCATTGTAAAATCTGCTGAATTATCAACATATATATGGCAGTTTCCAGCACCAGTTTCGATAACTGGCACTTTTGCATTTTCCACAACTGCTTTTATAAGCCCTATCCCCCCTCTTGGAATTAATAAATCTAAATATTCTGATAGTTCCATTAATTCTTTTGCAGATTTTCTATCTGTATCTTTTATTAAACAAACGCAATCTTCTGGCAAATCTGATTTTTTTAAGGCTTCTCTTATTATATTCGTGATGGCAATATTTGAGTTTATCGCTTCTTTTCCGCCCCTTAAAAGAACTGTATTTCCGCTTTTAATGCATAAAGCTGCACAATCACAGCTAACATTTGGTCTTGCTTCAAATATTATTCCAATTACACCTAGCGGAACTGTTGTCTTCGTTATAACTAAGCCATTGGCCAATGTTTTCCCTTCAAGAATTTTTCCTAATGGGTCAGTTCTATCTGCAATTTTTAAAACGGCATTTGCCATATCTTCTATTCTATCTTTAGTTAATGTCAATCTATCAATTA
This sequence comes from uncultured Oscillospiraceae bacterium, assembly GCA_964525015.1. Classification (GTDB taxonomy): domain Bacteria; phylum Bacillota; class Clostridia; order Oscillospirales; family Ruminococcaceae; genus RGIG3102. The sequence goes on along the minus strand of CAZGFY010000026.1, from coordinate 17,558 downwards.
AAGCTATTGATAGATTATTTTTTATTGCATTATCAATATCTTTTTTATTTTCGCTCACTATATATTCAATATTTTCAGTTAAAAGTTTTGCTATGTTTCTTAGTGCGATATTTCTTTTTTCTCCTGAAAGAGCGAGAATATTTGAAGCTTCTTTTGCTTTTTTTCCAAGTTCTCTAACTTCGCTCATATAAATCCTCCTTTATAACTTTTCTTTAAAAACTGTTCCGATATCTTCGCCTTCTAGTAGCTTATAAATATTAGAAGGGCTTTCCCCGTTAATTATACTAGCTATTATTCCATTATTTGTAGCTATTTTTGCTGCTTTTATTTTTGTTATCATTCCACCTGTTCCAAACTTTGAGCCAGCTGAGCCTGCTAGCGCTTCAATTTCTTCATTTATATTTTCTATAAATGAAATTCGCTTTGCATTTTTATTTTCTCTTGGGTCTGCATCATATAAGCCGTCTATATCCGTTAGCATAATTAATAAATCTGCCCCAACTAATTTTGAAACTATTGCTGATAATGTATCGTTATCCCCGATATTTAAGCCTTCAATTTCATAGGTTGAAACAGTGTCATTTTCGTTTACTATTGGAATAATTCCCATATTTAAAAGCTCTAAAAATGTATTTTTTGCATTTTTTTCTCCAACTTCATTATGAACAACATCACCTGTTAGTAACACTTGGGCTATCGTGATATTATATTCTGAGAAAAACTTATCATACATAAACATTAATTCACACTGTCCAATAGCTGCTAAAGCTTGTTTTTTAGAAGTTTCAGTTGGCTTTTCTAACAGCCCAACCTTGCCCATTCCAACGCCAATAGCACCCGATGATACTAGTATCATTTTTTTGCCTGAATTTTGCAAATCACTTAAAACTTTTGCGAGTTCTTCCATTCTTCGAATATTAGGTTTTCCATTTTTATATGTAAGTGTTGATGTGCCAACTTTTACAACTATAATTTCGCTTTTATTTATCCTATTCATAAGCTTATCCTTCTTTTTTAGCTTCTTCAATATCTTTTTTTACTATCTCTTCATCTGTCATTTCTCGGTTTTCTTTTTCGTTATATACTCCTTCATTTTTTAGTTTTCTTATTCTTTTAAATCTAAAAACTAATATAAGTGCCCCTAAAGCCAAAACAATTAAAGAAACATTAATAACATTAACCATGCCTTTTGGAACAACAAAGAAAAACGCATAAAATGTTTGTGGATTATAGTTTACATCATCTAGTATATCATTCATATTAAAAAAACTATACATATCGTGATTGAATCTATATTGAGAAGTGAGCCCCATTAAAGCATATGCTGTATCTTCAATATTGCCATCTTTATCTTCTGGATTTTCTTTATTAAATGAATAATCTTCTCTTTGATATGCATTTATCCACGAAATTAAATCATTTCCTTGTATATCAGTTGCACTAATTTCAGCGGTATTTAAAGCAACAACAGTTAATGCTAAATCTTTTAAATTATCATCCTTGCGAATTCTAGTTGATAGATAGCTAACACCTTTTTCAATAGCTGTTTTAATTTCTGGTGTTTCTTGTGTTAAAGCTAGAGCGATAACAGAATTGGCAGTTATTTCTATTATTGTTTCATCCATGCCTTTATATTGAAAGCTTCCGTCTTGCATCTGTAGTGACAATATAAATTCAATTAACCCATCCGTTGTTATATCCCCATCAACTAATGGAATATAGCTTCCACTTTCAAATGCTATTAATGCTCTAATTTTATTTAAATATCCGCCCTTTAATAAGCTACTATCATAACTTATTTCATCAAGTAAAAAGCTTGGCGCGTGTGTTCCTTTAGAAGTATATGAAAAAATGATATCAATATAATCTTCTGGGTTTATATCATCAGTTTTGGTAATTATAATATCATTTAAATCTTCGGTATATTTTTTTGCATTATTTTCATAATATTTTAAACTGCCACTTCTTAATAAAGATATATAAGCAATTTCATCTTCATAACTAGGATTTTTCACTTCGGATTTTAGATATTCACCAATATTGTATATAGATAGTTCTAACTCATCTTGAGTTTCTGGCGCTTTATTTTTACATGCTGTTAAACTTAACGCTAAAACAGCTATTAATAAAGCTGATAATATTCTATTAAATTTTTTCATTTTAAAAAACATTCCTTTCTGAATGTGTATTATTTTATTAATTCAATAATATTAATTTATCAAAAAAATAATAAAAAGTCAATTTTCTTATATTTTTTTATAAATATCTGTTAAAAATAGTTTTTTTATGCTATAATATAATATAAAAATTAAATTTAGTAGGAATTATAATTATATGGAAATATTAAATAAAGAAGATTATCTTGAATATGAGGAATTTGCTAGCAAATTCCCTTTAGCTGGGTTTCAGCAAAGTGTGCACTGGCAAAAAGTTAAAACTGAATGGGGTATGGAAGTTATTGCTGTTCGTGATGATGAAAATAAAATCATTGGTGGAATGATGGTTTTAATTCGTAAAATGGGTGCTAAAAGCTATATGTATGCAAATCGTGGTCCTGTTTGCGATTACACTAATAAGGAAGTGCTAAAAGATATATATAACGGCGTTTTAGCTCTTGCCAAAAAACACAAGGCATTTAAATTTATTATGGATCCACTGGTTGAAAATCACGAGGAAGAAATAATCCAAAATTTTATTGATGCAGGATTTAAAATTGAAAGGAATGCACCTTTTCACAAAACTATTCAGCCAAGATATTCATATCAATTAAGATATCTAAAAGGCCTATCTTATGATGAATTACTCTTAAAAATGTCTAGAGATACAAGATACAATATGCGTCTTTACCATAAAAAAGGGGTTGTTTGCAAAGATATGGGACTTTTAGGGGTTGATGATTTTTATAAAATCTATTTTGAAACCAGTCAAAGACAAAAGTTTTCCCCACGTCCAAAATCTTATTTTGAAAATATGCTAAATGCGTTTGGTGATAATGCTAAATTATTCATGTGTTATTTTGAAGATGAGGCACTTTGTGGTGGGATTGGTGTTCAATACTCTGATATGACAAGCCATGTTTACGGCTGTTCAACTGATAAAATGCGAAATCTTCGTCCAACTTATGCAATCCAAGTTGAGCTTATGAAGTGGGCTCTTGAAACTGGCTGTTCTTCATATGATATGCAAGGCGTTTCTCCTAGTGCAGAGTATGATGAAAGCCTGCATCGTGTTTTAAAATTTAAAGCAAATTTTACAGGAGAAATCGTTGAATGCGTTGGCGAATTTTATTTAACATTTGATAAACTGTATGATTTTAGCATAAACACAGCACTAAATGTTAGAAAAGTATTAAAAAAGAAAAAGTAAGCACTTGAAAGATTGGCATTTTTTTGCTAATATTAAACAATATGAATTTAAAAGGAGAAGAATAATGGAAAGAAAACCATATTATATTACAACACCAATTTACTATCCGTCTGCAAACCTGCATATAGGGCACAGCTATACAACTGTTATCGCTGATACAATTGCAAGATATAAAAGACTTCAAGGATTTGATGTAATGTTTTTAACTGGTACAGATGAACACGGACAAAAAATCCAAGATAAGGCTGCTGAAGCTGGAAAAACACCAAAACAATATGTTGATGAGATTGTTGAGGGAATTAAAAATCTTTGGGAACTTATGGACGTAAAGTATGATAGATACATAAGAACCACTGATGAGCATCATAAGTCTTCTGTTCAAAAAATCTTCAAAAAATTATACGATAAAGGCGATATCTACAAAGGATTTTACGAAGGGATGTATTGTAAACCTTGCGAAACTTTTTGGACGCAAAGCCAATTAGCCGATGGAAAATGCCCAGACTGTGGGCGTGAAGTTTATCCTGCAAAAGAAGATGCATACTTTTTTAAACTATCATCATATTCTGATAAACTTTTAGAATTATATAAAGAAAATCCTTTATTTATCCAGCCTGAAGCTAGAAAAAATGAAATGATTAGCTTTATCAATCAAGGACTTCAGGATTTATGCGTTTCAAGAACAACTGTTTCTTGGGGTATTCCTGTCGATTTTGATGAGGGACACACTGTTTATGTTTGGGTTGATGCTTTATCAAACTACATCACTGCTCTTGGCTATGAAAATGATGAATATTCAGACTTTTCAAAATATTGGCCGGCTGATGTTCACTTAATGGCAAAAGAAATCCTACGTTTTCATAGCATAATTTGGCCTGCAATGCTTATGGCTTTAGAACTTCCTCTGCCAAAAAGAGTTTTCGGTCACGGCTGGTTACTTCTTGAAAGTGGAAAAATTAGTAAAAGCGTTGGAAATGTTGTAGACCCTGTTGTTTTATGCTCAAAATACGGAGTTGATGCAATTCGCTACTTCCTCCTTCGTGATGTTCCATTTGGTAATGATGGTATGTATTCAAATGAAGCTTTAATGAATAGAATAAATGTTGATTTAGCGAATGATTTAGGAAATCTTGTTTCTAGAACTGTAACAATGATTGAAAAATACTTCAATGGAACTCTTCCAAGTGAAAGACAAGCTGATGAAATTGATAATGATTTAATCAATTTATGCAATAATCTAAAACCAGCTGTTACAAAGCATATGGATGATTTAAACACTCCATTAGCTCTTCAAGAAATATTCAAAGTTATACAAAGAGCTAATAAATACATTGATGAAACTGCCCCTTGGGCTCTTGCTAAGGATGAAACGAATAATATAAGACTTGCAACTGTTTTATATAATCTAGCTGAATCTATTCGTTTTTCAGCCGTTATGCTACAAGCATTTCTTCCAAATACCCCTGCGAAAATCGCTAATCAAGTTGGATTTAGTGAAGATTTATTATCATTTGAAAGCGTTGAAACTTTTGGGCAATTAAAAGATTTCACAGCGAAAAAAGGAGAAGTTATCTTTCCTCGTATTGATATTGAAAAAGAAATCGAAGCAATTAAAAAAGCTCAAGAAGAAGAAAAAGCAAAACTTGAAACTGAAAATCAGTCAGAAGTAGAAGAGGAAACTATTCCTGAAATTACTATTGATGATTTTATGAAAGTTAACTTAATTGTTGGAAAAATTATCAACTGTGAGCCTGTTCCAAAAGCTGATAAACTTTTAAACAACACTGTTTTTGATGGTAAAAGAGAAAGAACTATTCTTTCTGGAATTGCACAGTGGTATAAGCCAGAAGATTTAATTGGTAAAAAGGTTGTTATCGTTGATAATCTAGCACCAAGAAAAATGCGTGGACTAATGAGCGAAGGTATGATTTTAGCTACTGATAACGGAGATGACGTTGAAGTTGTATTTATCGCAGACAATGTTGTACCAGGAAGCAAAGTTAGATAAATTTAATAAAAATCTCCACTTTTATTAGTGGAGATTTATTTTTTAAAAGGAATATTAATATATGAATAAAATTTTTGATAGTCACGCTCATTATAATAATGAAAGATTTCTAGATAATTTTGATGGGATAATGAAAAAATTAAGAGAAAACAATGTTGGATATATTTTAAATTGTGCTTGGGATTTAGAATCCAGCGTTTTAGCATTAAAACAAAGTGAGCAGACTGATTTTATGTATGCATCTGCTGGATTTCACCCAAGTGAAGCCGATAGTGCTACAAATGAACGATTAAATAAAGTTAAAATTTTAGCCAAAGAAAATAAAAAAATCGTTGCAATTGGTGAATCTGGGCTTGATTATTACTATGATGATGCCCCAAGTGAAAAAGAGCAAAAGGAAGCGTTTATTGCTCAAATTAAAATTGCAAATGAATTAGATTTGCCATTAATTATTCACACAAGGGACGCAATGAAAGACACTATTGATATTTTAAATGAATATCCCGTAAAATCTGGAGTTGTTCATTGCTATTCTGGCTCTGCTGAAAGCTGTAAAGAACTAGTTAAAATGGGTTTTTATATTGGTTTTACTGGAGTTATAACATTTAAAAATGCCAAAAGAGCAATAGATAGCTTAAAAGTTGTGCCACTTGATAGACTTTTAATCGAAACTGACTGCCCATATATGGCACCAGAACCTATGCGTGGAAAAACGTCTGATTCATCTATGCTAATTTACATCGCCCAAAAAATAGGTGAAATTTTAGATATAGACACTGACGAAATTATCAAAATCACAACTGAAAATGCAAAAAGGTTATATAAGATTAATGATTAAATATTTTTTAGATTATTTCGCTCATATTAGCCAAAGCTTTTATTATAAAAAACAGGAGCAAAAATAATGATAAACGGATTTCCTTTAGAGCTTAAAAATGATGTTAAAATAGTTCAAGATGCTGTTTTAGATAAAACTTATAACAACACTAAACACGCAATATCAAGTGAAAGATGCAGTTTTAAGCTACTTAGTGCAGAAGAAATATCTTTTCCAAAAAGAATATATTATATTGATAATTTTCAGTATCCACCCTATCACTTTTCTTTTACTCAAAAAATGATATATCACGCTATTTTCACTCGAAGTTGCGATGGGTTTATAAGAGCAAAGCATATACAAGCTATTTTAAAAGAAGATTTTCCAAATTGGATTACACCTTATATTATAAAACTTTCTGATGAATATGTAGTTGAGATTATCAATCAAATTTATGTTATGCTAGCCGATGAAAAAAAGGCTGAAATTCAAAAATTTTGCTTATTGAATATTCAAAGCTTTTTAAAGAGTCACGATAGAATTCGCAGTTATTGGCATACATATTATCGTGGAAGTTTTCCTATCTTCGAAAATTATACTGGCGAGAAATTATATTGCGAACACTTTGGTTATAATAAATCATTAGAAAAATTAAGAGAAAAATAATTCCATACAAAAATAGATATCATTTTAAATAAAAATGATATCTATTTTATTTTTATTATTCCAAAGACGGATTAACATGCACCATGCAATGCTTAATCCCTTCTATTTCTTCCACCTTATCGTGAACATTATGCGATATTTCGTGCGCCTCTTTTAAAGTCATTTCTCCATCAACTGCAATTTCAATATCAACATATATCTTATTTCCAAACATCCTTGTTTTTAAATCATCAATTTTGATAACATTCTCAACTGAATAAACCGCTTTATTGATATTCTCTAGAGTTTCCTCATCGCAAGATTTATCAACTATTTTATTAATTGCCTCCATAAATATTTCATAAGCTGCTTTAATAATAAACAAGCATATTAACACGCTCGCTAATGGCTCTAAAATAGGATATCCCATTCTTGCACCAAAGATACCAATAAATGAGCCAATCGAGCTTAAAGCGTCGGTTCTGTGGTGCCATGCATCTGCAAGTAGTGCATCTGATTTTATTTTAAGTGCAGCGTGCCTAGTATACCAATACATCCACTCTTTAACCACTATTGAGATAACTGCTGCGTATAACGCCAAGCCTCCTGGAATTTGAATATTTTCTTTTCCTGAAAAGATTAAAAGAATTCCATCAAATCCAATTCCCGCACCTGTTATTGCTAAAACAATTGCAATAACAATCGCTGCTATACTTTCTAATCTTTCATGCCCATATTGATGCTCTTCGTCTGTTCCCTCGTGCGAAATACTAACACCTATCATAACAACAACTGTACTAAAAACATCACTCGCTGAGTGAACAGCATCTGAAATCATTGCAGTTGAATTAGATACTACACCTGCAAAAAATTTAATTACTGAAAGCACTATATTAACAATCAATGTTATCACTGAAACTCTCATTGCTATCTTTTTATCCATTATAAAAACCCACACCTTTTTAATATATCTTTTTTTAATATACCATATTTTATTATCAAAGTAAACTTTAAATCATAATATATTATAATGACTACCTTATAAAAATATGATATAATATTAAAATCGTTTATTTTAATATGAAAAGGGAAAAATACATATGAAGTTTTTATTTTTAATTTTTTCAATACTATGCTCTATAAACACAATAGTTTTAGTTTTCAGAAAAAGTTTTCACTATGGATTAATAATTATGGTTATATTATCTATATTTTCGTTTATTTTATTTTCAAAATGGGAATTTTTTGTTAATATAAGCAAAAATGGTATTTACTTATTAGCAAAAATGTGTATAATAGTATTTGTATGTTTATATACAGCGTGTGCTGTGTTTATACTATTAAATGCAAATAGCAATCCTAGCTATAATGAAGATGCAATTATTGTTTTAGGCTCAGGTGTAAATGAGGATAACACTCCAACTGATACTGCGAAATTAAGGCTTAATGAGGCAATAGCTTACTACACTAAAAATCCTAATTGCTATATCGTTGTGACTGGCTCTTATGCGCAAAACTCTGAAATAACTGAGGCTATGGCAATGAAAAACTATCTTATTGAGCATAATATACCAAGTGATGTTATTCTAACTGAAGATAATGCTAAAAGCACCTATCAAAATTTTACTAATTCTAAAATTATATTAGAAGATAATAATATAGATAGTGGTAACATTGTTTTTGTAAGCCAAAATTTTCATTTGTACAGAGCTTCGTATTTTGCTAAAGAAGCTGGATTTAGTAGTATTAACACCATAGGAGTTAGAACTGATATATTTGTTTTTATTCCTGCGATGCTAAGGGAAATAACCGCTGTCATTTTACAGGTATTTTTAAAAATACTTAACTTTTAAAAGGAGGATAATTTGATAAGCGATTTTTTTAATGGATAATAGAGAATATCTTATTTTCTATTAAGTTTTTACCCTTATTTTGTTTTTATAATTACTTATAAAACAAATATCACAATTTTACACACGAAAGGATTTTAAATACTATGGATCAATCATTATTTATGCCAATTATATTATTTATAGTTGGTCTTGGAATTATTATTAAAGGCGGAGATATGTTCGTAGATGCCGCAAGATGGGTTAGCGAAGTTGCTGGTATACCTAAATTAATCGTTGGCGCTACTATTATAAGCCTTGCTACCACACTTCCAGAACTTTTAGTTTCATCAATTGCAACAATCGATGGAAATATTGGTATTGCAATGGGCAATGCTATTGGTAGCGTTATTGCAAATATCGGTATTGGGCTAAGTCTTGGTATAATTTTTATACCAGCTACAATTAATCCAAAAGAATTTAATTCAAAAGCAATTATTATGCTTGTTACAACTTCTGTTTTACTATTCTTTGGAATTAGTGGCGAAATCAATATAGTACACAGTGTTGTATTATTTATAATTCTTGCAGTTTATATCTACTCGAATATTTTATCAGTTAAACAATCTAATGAAGATGATCATGATGATACAAAACCTGAAGTTTCTGGGAAAATTATTTTCAAAAATATTACTATGTTCGTTTTAGGTGCAGCTGGAATTATTATCGGTGCTGATTTACTTGTTGATAACGGCGAAACTTTAGCTAGAGCGTTCGGCGTTAGTGATGCTGTTATCGGGCTTACTATTATAGCTATCGGAACATCTCTTCCAGAGCTTGTTACTGCTATCACTTCAATTATAAAAAAAGAAGGCGCATTATCAGTTGGTAATATTTTAGGAGCTAATATCATTGATATGGCTATGATTTTACCTGTCTGTTCTATAATCTCAGGTGGAACACTTGCAGTTGAAAGTGCAACTGTTTCTGTTGATATCCCTGTTGCATTATTTTTAATGGTTGTAGCTACTGTTCCAACAATGCTAGCGAAAAAATTCAGTAGATGGCAAGGATTTGTTATTCTAGCGACATATATAGGATATCTAATTTATGTTGTGGCATTTATGTAATATATTTATATCAAAAGGAGAATTTTAATTATGCGCACACCTGTTATTATTGGTATTGCTGGAGGAAGTAGTAGTGGAAAAACAACCTTTTCAGCAAAAGTTATTGAATCTTTACCTGATAATATAACTGTTTTAAGCCACGATTACTACTATTCTCCTTTTTCTAATTTAAGTTTTGAAGAAAAAACCAAGCAAAACTTTGACCATCCACAATCCTTTGATACCGATTTACTAATATCACATATTAAAGCATTAAAAGAAAATAAATCAATAGATGCCCCTGTTTATTCTTTTACAGAGTTTACAAGGCTAGATAAAACTAAAAAAATGCATCCAACAAAAGTTATCATCATTGAAGGCATTTTGATTTTTGAAAACAAAGAATTACGCGATTTAATGGATATAAAAATCTTTGTTGATACGGATGATGATATTAGATTTATCAGAAGGTTACAAAGGGATACTGTTAAAAGAAACAGAAGTGTTGACAGTGTTGTTAATCAGTATTTACAAACAGTGAAACCAATGCATGATTTATTTGTTGCACCAAGTAAAAAATATGCTGATATTATCGTTCCTGAGGGAGGACACAATAGCGTTGCACTTGATATGACTGTTCAAAAAATAATATCAATTTTAAATATTTAATACATAAAAAAATGAGAAGTTGTTAAAAACTTCTCATTTTTTTTACAAAATTATTTTTGTTTTTTAAAAGATAGGAATATTGAGATTATTTTTGATAAATATTTTAAGCTATTTATCTCTTTTGGCGACCATACCCTTGGAGATACACAATCGTCTAATCCTAAAAACAATCTAACTCTTTCACTATCATTTTCTTTAATTTGAGCGTGTAGGAAAGATTTAATATCCTGACCGTCCATTAAATCAAATGCCCCTTCTGCTTTTAAAACGCTTAAATCATTACTATACACAATTCCTTCTTTATCTGCAAACTTAAAGAAATCATCAAGCATTTCGGCAGTAATATCTTTTAATCCATCAATTTCAGGATTAATTCCAGCTTTACACCATTCATAGGTATTATCATAAGTAGAACCTGCATTAAAACTTTCAAAAATATAACTTCTATCAGCATTATATCTCTGACCTATTCTTTTTAGCGCCATATTAATTGATAAATCTATATTTTGAGTTTCAAACAATAGCTCAAATACATCCGTAATAATATCTGAATCAAAATATGAGTCTGCAACTCTGCCTGCATTTTCTAAAATTGTATGGCTACGCATTGTCCCATCTACTAAAGTTTCACTATAAATTGTATAGCAATCCTTACCTTTTAATTTAGATTGATACAACGCTTTATCAGCAGCTTTGTACAAGTCTTCAAAGTGTGTTCCATCCTGTGGAAATCTAGCAACTCCAATACTCCCCGACACTTTATAGCTTGTATTATCGCCTTTATATTCATTTGCAAAAGCCTTTAATATATTTTCAGCTTTATTTATAATAATTCTATCGTCATTTAAATCTTTTGCTAAAATTAAAAACTCATCTCCACCAATTCTTCCGATTATATCGTTTTGTCTAAAGCAGTTTTTTAATTTCCCGGCAATCTCTCTTAATACAACATCACCAAAGTGGTGTCCTAAATTATCATTAACAGCTTTAAAATTATCTATATCAACAATATATAAAACACTATTCTTATCTGCGTTTTTGCTTATATAATTTGCAATATCCGTTTCGGCTGTTATTTTATTATTACATCCAGTTAGTAAATCTGTTCGGGCTTTTATTTCAAGATTTTTTTCAGCATTAATATCTGAAATAAATCCAACAGATGCAACTGGCAAGTTAGTTTTATCAAATAAAATATTTTGACGAATTCTATAATATATAGCAGCATCTTCTGATACACGATTAAATCTTACATCATATGATGATTTAATCCCTGCCTTAACATTACTAATAAGCTTTTTAAATATTTCTTCATCTTCGTGATAAACTAGTTTATTCTCGTAAAAAAATTCTGGAAATCTAACCGTCCTATCACCTATAACACTATTTATATATCCTTTTGTTCCATAAAATGTAACTAAACCTGTTCTCAAATCCCAATAATACGCTGTTTCTTCTAATGTATCAAAAACTGATTCCACCAAAGTGTTCTTACTTAAAACATTCGCAAAATAATTTTCTATTCTCTCATCCTTTGCATATCCTATAATATCTTGATTTAAACTTTCAATAAACGCAATGATTACTTCTTCATCTTTTTCATAATCTTTAACTTTTCTTAAAATAATATTGCAAAAAATTTGCTTTTTATTTAAGGTTTGATGAGTCCATAAAAACTCCTCTTTACCTTTATTAAAAACATCCGTAATTTTTTCTTTATAAACTAAATTTGAATTCAATAAATTTAATTGTATTTCTGGGCTAAATATCTGAAAATTATTAACTATTTCACTCTTATCACCAGCATCAAAAAGCGTTACAGCTGATTGATTTACAAATCTAATGTTAAAGTTTTTATCCCATACTAACGTTGGGGTTGGCGAATATTCTAAGGCGTTCTCATAAAGATTGTTACTACTAGTCATAGCTCTCCTTGTGCACTTTAAAATGCAATATTTCATACGCTAAAATGTTATTTAATTAATTATATGTAATATTATATAATATTGCATATATAAAATCAATATAAAAAGCGATATATTATACTCTTACCTATAATACATCGTTTTCATTATATTATTCATTAATAAAAAATCTTTTAAAATTAACTTCTACAGCTTCACAAATTTTCTCAATAGTCATATTTCTAATTTCAGATACACTTTTCAAAGTATTAACTAAAGTTTCTCTGTATGTTATTTTATTAGTGTAATTTATTGCTTCATATGCCCATTTAACTGCTGAAATTCCATCTGTTTCTATCAGCAATCTATCAAGTGGAATTTTTTTTGCTAGATTAATAACCGATTTATCCCATAAAACACTAGGTCCTATTGTAAAATAACAATCAATATTTATATACTCTTCGATAAATTTTTCGCAGGAATACCAGTGCACTAAATACTTATTATCAAATTTTCTAATACAAGATAAAACTTTCTCTTCCATACCTTTTGTGTGCAGAATAACCGGTTTATTATTTTCACTTGCATATTTTAATTGATTTATAAAAACCTGCTTTTGTTTATCAATATCTGTATCACACCATATATTATCAAGACCTATTTCTCCTATTATGCTAGCTTTTTCTAAAATACACTGCATTTTATCTAAATTGTGATTTTCTATAAACCAAGGATGAACACCAGCTGAAAAAATTAAATTTTCATTTTGATATTCTATAAATTTTTCATATTCGCTATCTCTATTCACTGAGTAAACTCCAATGATATTTGAATTTAAAAATTCTTTAATTTCATCATCATCCTTAAAATGCAAATGTGAATCATATAATTTTACAGTTTTAAAATCCATTCTAATTTTCACCCATTATACTTTTATGTATTTCAATTTTCAATTCGCCTTGATTATATAGCCATTCTCGGTTTTTATTTTTTTCGTTTATAATAAACTCTTTAAAAAATCCTTTACCATCTTTATCTAAAACAAGTATTCTATCCGAAAGATATACAGCCTCATCAATATGATGAGTTACCAAAAGAATAGTTCTATTCATTTTTTCTCTAACAGTGAGTAACCAGTCTTGCATTTCACCCCTTGTAATAACGTCTAATGCACCAAAAGGCTCATCCAGTAGTAAAATATCGGATTTACATAAAAGAGTTCTTAAAAAGGCAGCTCTTTGCCTCATACCACCTGAAAGCGAATTTGGATACTCATCTTCGTAGCCTTTTATTCCAAAACTTTCAAATTGATTTAATGCATCTTCTTTCACATTATTAAATTCACCGTGAATACTTGCATAAAGGCAAACATTCTCTAAAATTGTTTTCCAAGGAAGTAATAAATCATTTTGGGGCATATATGAAAATTCTTCGCTAATTCCGTTTATCTCTTTATCATCAAGATAAATTTTTCCAACTTCTTTATCTAAAACACCAGTTAATAATTTTAATATCGTTGATTTTCCAGCACCAGATGGGCCTAAAATACTAACAAATTCACCTTTATTAACAAAAAAGGAAATTGAATCTAGTATTAACTTTTCATCATATTTAAAAGATAAATCATTCACTCTAAGTTTCATAAAAATTCAATTCCTTTTTTATAGTTTAGTTTAGTTGTTTAAAAAATCATTTGTAAAGCATTCAGCAGAGTCAACAGTTTCGGTGATAACATTATATTCTAAAAGAAACTCAGTGTAGTTATCCCAAACTTCTGCTTTCATACTTCCCCATTCCTGTGTGCCTTCCATATATTTATCTGCTAGATACTCCTGTGAAAGAGTTAGGAATTCTATATCATATGTAGGTGCATATTTTGCTAATATTTCAGCTGATTCAGCCGGCTGGCTAATTGCATCCATATATCCTTTTTCAGTAGCTGATAGGAATGCTGAAACTGTTTCAGGTGAAGAGTCTATCATATCATTATTAGTTATGATAACTGGTGTGTAGTAGTTTAATCTTTCATCCAAATCTTTTAGAGCCATATAGTTTAAAGGGAATTCTTCCATTTGAGCATTAATACTATCCCAGCCTTCGTAAAACCATTTAATATCAACATCTTTTTCTAAGCTCTCAAGCCCTGAACCATCTGATATAACCATATTAAGCTTTGAAAAATCTGCTCCAGCTTGTGTCATAACTGCTTCTAGAACAGCTGCTTCACCAGGTCCGCCCCAGCCAGCGTATGTTTTGCCTTCAAAATCTGCTGGAGAAGTTATGCCTTTTCCTTCATAGCTAACAAAACCAGATGTGTTATTTTGAATTATTGTAGCAATAGCTTTAATTGGCAGTGGCTCTTCGCTCGCCTTTGCAACTGTTACATCTTCCTGATAGCTAATTCCAAAATCACCTTTTCCAACTGCTATTAAAGTTGCTGTTGCACCTTCTGTTGGTTCAATAATTTCAACATTAAGCCCTACTTCTTCATAATATCCTTTTTCAAGTGCCACAAACATTCCAGTGTGGTTTGTGTTTGCAACATAATCTAATATAACAGTTACATCTGTTAATTCGGTTGTTGTTTCTTGGGTGGTGGTTTCTCCTGTTGTAGTTGTTGTTTCTTCTGTTACTGTTGCTTCCTCGCTAGCACAAGCTGTAAGGCTTATAATCGTAGCTAATAAAAGAATAATGCTGATAAGTTTTTTCATTTTAATTTCCAGTCCTTTCTTATAGTTTGAATTTAATTTTCAAGCTATTTTCCTTTTTAAATTTGTTTTTTATCTATAAACTTTTTCTAAGATACGGACTTTGAAAAAGTATTATAATTTTTATTATTAAGTTCATTAATAAACTTAAAATTACAATCATTAAAACACACGCAAAAGCTGTGTCTAGCATATAGGCATTTTTTGCTCTTATTAGATAATATCCAAGTCCTTCCTGGGCTGCCACCCATTCTCCAACAACTGCGCCCGAAATACTGTATGTAGCAGCAACTTTAACCCCTGAAAAAAGTGATGGGATTGCAGCTGGAATTTTAATTATTTTATAAATTTTAAAGCTACTTGCACCATAACTGCGTGCTAAATTAACATATTCTTTATCAACACTCATTAATCCATCTGAAAAATTCACAACTATTGGGAAAAAACACATTAAAACAACCGTTACAATCTTTGGCATAAGCCCAAATCCAAGATAAATAACAAATATAGGTGCGAGTACTATCATAGGAACTGTTTGCGTTACCACTAATATTGGGTATATAACATCTCTAACAAGTGAAAACTTATCCATCAACACAGAAAGCACAACTGCTAAAACAAGGGCAATTATCATCCCTAGAATCGCTTCATAGAAAGTTACCATACTGTGCATTAAAATCTCATTAAAATCTTTTATTAAAGCTTTTAGTATATCTACTGGTGATGGCAACACATATAATGGAATTTCAAAAGCAAAAACAGCTATTTCCCATATTAAAAGAAGTGCTAATATTACTAAAACTGAAATATTTTTATTCTTATTCAAAATCATAGCTATCCTTTTCAAAATTTTTTACAACAAAATAAAACCTATCGCCAAAGCAATAGGTTTTTAATATAGTAAAATAAAATCATATTTTCTCTACATCCCTACGTTGGCATTATCCAAATCAGGTTAAGGGTCAAAATTCACAATTCTATCTCAGCTGATTTATCAGCTCCCCTTGTATCTTAAAACATTATATTACAAAACTTTTAATAATGCAAGTTATTTTTTTCATTACAATAAGTTTCTTTGATGGTATTTAATAAAACTAAAATTCTTTCATCTTTAACATTATACGTTATTGTCTGAGCTTTTTTATCATAATCAAGAATTCCATTTGCTTTTAGAAGTGATAAATGCTGAGAAAGTCCTGATTGGGTAATTTTAAGCTTTTCTAGTAATGAACTAACTGTTTGTGGCTCTTTTGAAAGTTCGCATAGAATTAAAAGCCTATTTTCATTAGCCACTAGTTTTAATAAATCTGCTATATCTTTTGCCTTTTCTTTCATTTCTTCCATTTAATTAATCTTCCTCTTTTTTATTTTTGATAATACATATACTTTGAGTCATTGTTCCCATTGGGCAGTATACGCAAAATCCTCTTGGTTTATAAAATACCATTGTTAGTATACCTAAGATATTTGAAGTTAGCATAACACTATAAAACCCAAAGGCATACTGTGCTATCCAGTCTGGCACCATAGCAGTATTTATAAATTCCCACGGCAATTTAAACGTCCACAATATAGTGATAACATTTGATAAGTTTTCACTCCCTATAAAAACTAAATAAGTTGTAAATACCATATTTATAAACATTACCATAAAAAACAATAAAAATCCATACCTAAATACTTTTGTTTTAATAAAATTAGGTAGTGGTTTATTTTTAGAAAATTTACTTCCTAAAACACTAAATAATTGACCTCTCCCACAAAAGTTATGACAATATCCCTTATTCCCCGTAAAAATTGCTATAATTAATGGGGTTAAAAAGAATATCATTCCAAGCCATGCAAAAAGAATATTAAAAAATCCTAAAACAAAATAAGTAATTTCTACTATCCATAAATAATCATACCATTTTTTAGTTTTCATTTTGCACCTCCAAGACTGCTATTTCTATAACACTTGCAGGACAAACCTTGCTACACTTTGCACAGCCCACACATTTTTCTTTATTTACACTAGCTTTTATCCCATTAGTTATAGATATTGCATTAAACGGACAAACTTTCATACAACTACCACAGGCAACACATAAATCATCAATTACAGCTAATCTTTTTTTCTTTATCATTCTTTCAAACCTCTTTCATTAGTATATCAGCAATTACTAATATACTAATTTTATAAAGATTTGTCAATATCAAATGCTTATATCTGTGATATTACTCACATTCTTTAATATATCTATAGTATTCCACTTATATACACTCAACCACTAAAAGCAATGCAAAAAATAAAAGCTATAGTATCACATCACCGGTATTCATCACTTTTGTGCGCAAAAGCCACGCTGGTTGAAACAGTCCACTGGACTGTTTCTATGAGCCAGCTTTCGATTCCCGACCTTTATTCAAAAAAAATAAAAGCTATACATCTAAGATGTACAGCTTTTATTTATGGTGCCCCCGGTCGGAATCGAACCAACGACACAGGGATTTTCAGTCCCTT
>CAZGFY010000025.1:0-29078 GCA_964525015.1 uncultured Oscillospiraceae bacterium | reverse complement strand
AAGCACCTCTTTAGGTTACTTAAACATTATATATATCTTTTATATATTTGTCAAGGATTTTTTCAACTAATTAACTAAAAAAAAACAAAATCTCTATCATTAATTCACAAAAGGCTAAATATACTAGTTTAAGTATTATTTTCTTTTTTATTATATCACAATTATTTACATAAAAATAGAGCTATTTTAAAAAAACAGCTCTATTTTTTAAGTATTATAGATATTTTGTTACGCTTTCTGGAAGAACGCTTTCATCAGCGGATACTGTGAACACAATTTTTTTATCTTGTGTTAATTCATCAACTACTGCTAATAATTTCCCGAGTCCTTCGTAGTCATTATTCCCAACTTTTAGTATACCATCAACATAAATTTGCTCAATATCATAGTTTCCAGCTAGTACACCACTAAAAAAACCGTAGAACTTTTCATAATTATCAACCTTATATTCATCTAAATTAATTAAACGAACTTTATGATCAATATTATGGCCTAATTGCATTTTCTTTTCAATGCAAACGATATTACCTTTAACCTTACCTACACTATCGTTAATCATTTCCACCAATTGTTTTGTTTTGCCTGTGCCTTTTGTTCCAACTATTAATTTTATCATAATAGTTTCCTCCTTTATGTTTGTTTTAATTTTTACTTAACTTTTATATTAACTAAATATTAACCTACCTAAAATTAGAAATTTGCACTATCTATTTTAATTTTTCAAGCAAAGCTTCTCTTTCTTTTTCATATCCAGGCTTTCCTAAAAGTGCAAACATATTCACTTTATATGCTTCAACACCTGGCTGATCAAATGGATTAACACCTAGTGTATATCCAGAAATAGCACACGCCTTTTCAAAAAAGAATACTGCATATCCAAAATTAAATTCATCTTTTTTATCAATTTCTAAAACAATATTTGGAACTCCACCATCAGTATGAGCTAAGATTGTTCCTTGCATTGCTTTTTTATTAACTAATGACATTTCTTGATTTGCCAAAAAATTTAACCCATCAAAATTTTCTTTTGATTCTTTTATAAATAAATCATTTTCTTCAGTTTTAAAATCAATAACTGTTTCAAATAAATTTCTAGAACCATCTTGAATAAATTGCCCCATTGAGTGTAAATCTGTTGAAAAGATAACACTTGATGGATAAATACCTTTTTGATCTTTTCCTTCACTCTCACCATATAGCTGTTTAAACCATTCGTTCATCATCTGCCAGTCAGGATCGTATGAAGCCATAATTTCAATGTTTTTGCCTTTTCTATACAAGATATTTCTAGCAGCTGCATACTTATAGCAGTCATTATCATCATTTTTATTTTCAAAATCTTTAGCTGCCACTTGAGCGCCTTCAATAACTTTTTCAATATCAAATCCAGCACAAGCAATAGGTAATAATCCAACAGCTGTTAAAACTGAAAATCTTCCTCCAACATCATCTGGAATACTAAATGTTTCGTATCCTTCTAAATCAGCTAAAGTTTTTAATGTGCCTTTATTTTTATCAGTTGTCGCATAAATTCTCTTTTTAGCACCTTCTTTTGTGTATTTTTCTTCCATAAATTCTTTAAATACACGAAAAGCAAGTGCTGGCTCAGTTGTTGTGCCTGATTTTGAAATAACATTAACACTAACTTCCTTATTTTCGCATAGTTTTAAAACATTTTGCAGATAAGATGGGCTAATATTATTTCCAACAAAATAAACTTTTAATTTATTTTCATCTAAATTATTATAAAAACTAGAACCTAAAAATTCTATCGCAGCTCTTGCTCCAAGATATGAGCCGCCAATACCAATAACAATTAAAACATCGCTATCATTTTTAATTGTTTCTGCCGCTTTTTTAATTCTTGCAAATTCTTCTTTATCATAATCAAAAGGCAAATTGAGCCAGCCTAAATAATCATTTCCCGCACCAGTTTTACTGTGCAAAATGTCATGGCAAAGCTCAATTTGTGATTTTATATTATTAAATTCTAAATCATTTACAAATTCTTTTAAGTACTTACCCTCAAATTTTACAGCCATAATTTATATCTCCTTAAAATTCCTTATATCTTTTTATTTCAATATTTCCTTATATTTATAATACACTAATAAATCACCATATGTCAACCGATTTTCCCACTTTTAGCAGTTTACTTACATATACCCTGCATACTTTGTTAAAAGTGACAAAGCTTTCGAGAAATCTATTTTTTCAACATCTTCTGATAACGTTATATCATACTCCCCTATTTTTCCATTTTGTGTGTATAATGATATACTTCCAATTCTCATATCTTTTTTCATAGGAGCTTGAATATAATCCATCAGCTCAACTTCATAGCTTAATTGTGTAGAGCTATCTTTTAAAAATAATAAACTATCCGGAATATTATATTCTATTTTAGCATTTTCAATAACTGAGTTCTTTGTTTTCAATTCACTTGGAACATCCGTTATCTCAGGAAAAGCTTTAGTTTCAAAATTGGCAAATCCAAAATCTAGTAGTTTTTTACTAGCTGAAAACCGCTCTTCACTACTGTCTGAGCCTAAAATAACTGAAATTATTGATAATCCATCTCTTTGCGCAGATGCCGTAAGGCAAACACCTGCCCCACTTGTTGTGCCCGTTTTGAGCCCAGTTATACCTTGATATGATTGTAATAGTTTATTAGTGTTTACTATTTGCGTTTGCCCATCTCTTAAATAGTCAACCCATATCGTAGTGTAATCAAATATCATTTGATGTTTTATTAATTCATTCGCCATTAATGAAACATCTCTTGCAGTAGAGTAGTGATTTTCTGCATCTAAGCCACAAGCATTAACAAAATTTGTATTTTCCATTCCAAGTTCTTTTGCTCTTGCATTCATTTTTCTGCAAAACTCTTCCTCACTTCCAGAAACAAATTCTGCAAGTGCAACTGCTGCATCATTAGCAGAAGAAACCGCAACTGCTTTAAGCATTTCATTTACTGTAAATATTTCCCCTGGTTCTGCCCATATTTGGCTACCACCCATTGAAAACGCATGGTTTGATATAGGTACTGTGTCATCTAAAGTAAATTCTCCTGCCTCTAAAGCCTCAATTACCAAAAGCATTGTCATAATTTTAGTAACTGATGCTATTGCAACTTTGCTATCAGGATTCTTCTCATACAAAACCTGCCCTGTGGTAGTTTCGATTAGTATTGCACTGCCAGCTGATACATCAAACATAGATGTATTCGCAACTTTATCAATAAAACTATCTGTTCTTGCCATAGCCTGTGCAATAGTTGGATCAAAGCTATACGCTGGCTCATTTTCATATTCACCTAATGCCTCCTCAACGTATGCCATTGCAGGCACCTCGCTATTAGCAAAAACAGGAATACTTATTGAAAACATTAAAGCTAAGGTTAAAAAAATTGATATTATCTTTTTCATAAACTTCATTCCTTTTGTTTAGAAAATTTCTAAACTTACTCCTTTCATTTTTCATCACTTACAATATTTTATGTCAGCTATTCTTATTTTATTAAAAGATATTGTGATTTCTTAACTTTTTTGATATAATAGGGTGCTATCTTAAATATACACTCTATTTAATGCTGTTATATATTAAAGATAAACAAATACAAAACACAAAGGATTTAACATAAAATGAAAGTATGTTTTCTAACCTTAGGATGTAAGGTTAATCAGCAGGAATCTGCTGCTCTAATAGAAATTTTCAAAAATAATGGATACACAATTGCAAAAAACGATGAAATTAGCGATGTTTACATAGTTAACAGCTGTACTGTAACTTTAAGTGGAGATAGAAAAAGTATCCAGTGGATAAATAAAGCCAAAAGACAAAACCCCAACTGTGTTGTGGCTTTAATTGGCTGTATGCCACAAGCATTCCCACAAAAAGCTGAAGGCGTTTTAAATGCTGATATTATTATCGGTACTAAAAATAAGAATAATTTAATAAACTTAGTTAATGAATATATTATATCTAAACAAAGATACATAAATATTTCTTCTTATGAAGAGCTTGATTCTTTTGAAGAATTATCAAGTAGTGAAGATAGCCTTCACACTAGGGCATTTTTAAAAATCCAAGACGGATGTAATCGTGAATGTGCTTACTGCATTATTCCAAAAGCAAGGGGAAAAGTTCGCTCAAGGCCAATTGATAAAATTATCGAGCAAGCAAATTTACTTAGTGAAGCTGGGCATAAAGAAATTGTTTTAACTGGCGTTAATATATCCTGCTATGGTCAAGATTTAAATAATGATGTGTGCGATGCAATTGAAGCTGTTAGCAAAATAGAGGGAATTGAAAGAGTTCGACTTGGCTCATTAGAGCTTGATTTATTCACAGATGAAATGCTTGTTAGATTAAGTACTATCCCAAAATTCTGCCCACATTTTCATCTTTCACTTCAAAGCGGCTGTGATAAAACATTAAAAGCTATGAACCGACTTTACGATACCACTCTTTATGAAAATATGATGAATAGAATAAGAGAGCTTTTTGATAATCCAACTTTTACAACTGATATAATCGTTGGCTTTCCAAACGAAACCGAAGAAGACTTTTTAAAAAGTGTGCGGTTTGTTCAAAAATGCCAATTTTTAAAAGTTCATTGTTTTTCATTCTCTCCAAGAGAAGGCACAACAGCTGCTAAAATGGATAATCAAATAGAAAAATTTATAAAACAAGACCGAAACAAAACCATGACATTTAAAAGTGAGCAGATAAGAGAAAGAATAATTAAATCTTTTATTGGCACAAAAGACACTGTTTTACTAGAGAAAAAAAATAAAGATGGTTTTTACACTGGCTACACATCACGATACATTCCAGTTTTAGTAGAAGATAATGGCTATTCACAAGGTCAAGTTTTAGAAATAGAGATGACTGAATTAAAAAACGATAGACTTATTTGCAAAGTTTTATAAACATTTTTAAATTTTAGTCTTTTATTAAAAAGGTGGTATTATTTATGTTTCATATGATTATATCTTTTATTTTCGCAGTAATCCAAGTTGCATTTAATTTAATTGATGTGATATTAAATATACTAACAAATTTTCTAAATTTAATAATAATTATATCAACAAACATTTTCCAAAATACAACCGATATTAGACTTAGCTATAAATTTATGGATAAAAACAGCAAAGATTTATTAAAAAGCTATTTCAAATACTATTTTAGCAATATTTACAATTTAATAAAAAACAAAAAATCCAAAGGAAATTAATCCTTTGGATTTTGTTTTATTATTCATTTGTTCCAGTTGCGCCCTCTGTTTCGCCTGCTTCGCTTTCTGGTGGTGGAGTTGGAGCTGGTGGCTCTGGAATATTAGTTATTGTAACAGTGCAAGTCGCCGTGGCTGAACCTATTGTAACAGTTATTGTTCCTGTGCTTGTTCCCCCTGCTAATGTCATTCCTGTAGTAACAGAAACATTTCCACTTGAATCAACTGTGAAATATTCATTCCCACCCGAAAACTTTGGTGTTACATCCTCTTCTGGCGCTTCGTCTGGGTATGTAAGGATAGGTTCAGCTGTTAAACTAGCCGTCCCACCTTCTTGATAATCCAGCGCTATTGAGTTTTCACTTAAAGTAATACCTGTTACGATATTTGGATTTTTAGTAACAGTTATCGTGATTTCACTTATTTTCCCACCAACAGACGCTGTAATCTTTGCTTGACCTTCCGAAACGCCTGTAACAAGTCCATTCGCGTCAACTTTTGCTATTTCTGAATTTTCACTATTCCAAGTTATAGTTTTGCTATCGGTTGTATCTGCTGGAGTGTAGTTAACTGTAAGCTGTGTTGATGAGCCAATTGTTATATTTTGATTTCCTGAAACTGTTATACTTTCCAATGGCTTTGGTGCTTTAACGGTTATTGTATGCTGTGCTGTTTTGCCATCTAGTGTGCAACTAACTGTAAAACTGCCTTCCTTGGTAGTTGATGTAACCACACCTTCACTAGAAATTGAAACGCCTTCTCCTGATATGCTCCAAGTTGGTTTTGCATCTCCTATATTAGCAGTTTCTGGATTTAAAGCTAGTTTTAATTGAGTTGTTGAATTTGTAGACATTTCGCTCGCGCCAGTAATAGAAATACTTTCAAGTGGAGCCAAAACATTCACCTTAACACTCACTGATAAATTAGTTCCATCAATTTTTGCAGTTACATTTGCTGTACCAGTTGAATTAGCTGTTATGTTTCCTGAACCATCAACTGTTATCACAGCGGCATTATCGCTCGACCATATTAAATTTTTATTATTATAATCTTGATGGCTTGCTGAAACTGCTAGCTGTACACTTTCGCCTTGTGATAAATCAACCTTTGTTACCACATCAGTTCCTTTATGCATATTTAATGTTACTTTAGCAAAATTTGCCGTAACAGTTATATGTGTTATCGTTTCGCTTATATCTGGCACTGTGTAAACCAATGTTGGGGAAGCTGGCGTTGCGATACTTCCTTGGTCTACGCTCCATCCAATAAATATACCACCATTTTCATAATTTGATTTAGCAGTAACTGCATCAGTGCTTAATGTTCGTTTAACTAATTGCTCAAATTCTCCCTCGATATATCCAAGCTCTGAATCTGATGATTTAAATTGAATATTAACCTTTGCGCCTCTTACAGCTAGTGGGTCTTCTTGTATAATACTAGTTGGGGTTTCTTCTCTTGCTGGAATTTCATTTAAAGGCATTGGTCGTCTATCTTCTGTTATATATGCGTGAGTTTTTATATAATCAAAAAGTGCCTGCATTCCAAGTTTACTTAGATGAACGCCATCACCTATTGTGTAGTCTGTTTTTGCAAAGCCAGTTGTTTCATCTTTTAAAGCTTCAGCAGAATTTAAAAATTTAACGCCTTCTTCCTGTGCAAGTTCGGATAAAGCTTTATTAAAGCTATCAATTGTTTGCATTGTTATCGCAAGGTTTTCTCTTTCTCTATCAACTGGTGGGATTGTGTTAATAATAATATCAGCATAAGGGTAGGCTTCTTTTATAATATTTAAAGAATCTCTATATTCTTCAATAAAGCTATCAACGCTCCATCCAAGTGTATTATTAGTGCCATAAGTGATAATAATTCTCTGTGGCTGAATAACTTCTAGAGCCTGTGCAATTGTTAAGGGTGAAGAATATCCTTCAAAGTAAGCGATTTCTAAATCATCCACATGCTGAATGCCCATAGAAACAGCTGCTAAAACATTATCCCAAGTTGTATGACCATACATCATTGTTCTGACTGTGTTTGAATCTCCAATAAAAAGAGTTCCATCGATGTATTCTTGCCCTGCGTTTTCTGTTTCTTCTAAAATAGTTTGTGTACTTTCTAAAACCGATGTATCAATAACTATATCATTTTTATCATAATCTTCATCATAGCTTTCAAGCTCTATTTGTGTAAACATACTAGATAAAGATAAGGCACCTATTGCAGCCACTGAAATAGCTAAAGTAGCCGTTAGTACTATTTTTAAGATGCTCATTTTATCGCCATTTTTGGCACTGCTAAATATATTTTTTATATAACTTATTATTTTATTGTTTTTCAAAACCTAATTTCTCCTTAAATATTTACTCATTCTCACATTTTACTATAAATCGATAAAAAAATAAAGATTTATTTTTATTTTTAAAAATTTTGTAATATAATTAACACATATATTATTGCTAGATTTTGATTTTTTAATTAGTGATTTAGAATAATCCAAATAAAAAACTGACATTAAGCCAGTTTTTTTTAATCTTATAAATCTTCAATATTCATTTTATCCATCTCGAATTTTTTATTTTGCTTTTCTTTTTCTAAATAATTAGTGATAAAATACATTAAAAACATAGTTATAGATATTATAATTCCAAAATATCCTACTATCACTGAAAAAGCCAAAACAATCGTTGGCAGTATTAAGGCAAATTTAGATTTCTTTTTGCAAAGCCTATACTGGCTATAAAATAAAATGATTGGTAATATTAATAAAAATATTACTATAAATAAAGTGATTTTCATAATTACACCCTTCTCTTTCTGAAATAATTTATCATTTTTTATTTTTCTTTTATCTTCCTATATTCAGTTATTAAAATTTTAGCTGTATCAAAATCTAATTTATCATCAACTGCAAGCTTTTTAACAAGTGAAATATAGGGCTCATTTTTAATATCTTCGGATATATTAATCTTTTGAATTAATTTATCTAGTCTTAGGCGAACTGTTGGATATGTTACTGCGTATTCATTTGCAATTTCCTTTAAAGAGCCTGATGCTAATATAAATCTTTTTATAAAATTTATATCTTCATCATCTAATTCACTTAGCCATTCAGGAATAATATTCAGTGCCATAAAAACACCTCCTTTAACAATATTAAGTATACACTTTAATATTATTAAAGTCAATATTAAAATTATTTCTAATTTATTAAATTTGTAAAAAAAATAAAGCTGATATAAACCAGCTTTATTTTTAAATTTTAAAACCTATTAATAAACATTAACAAGCTATTTGCAAAATCTTTTAGTATTGGGAAATTTAATTCTTCGTCTTTTGCAGCTTTAATTATTCCTAAAATAGCAATACCTGAAGCCACTAATGAAACCACAAGTGTTGCAACTCCTAAAATGCTAGCCACTGCAAGCCCTATAAAAGGTATCCACACGCCTAGCATTGTCACTAATGATAGTAATAAATAAAATAAATTAGCTGTAAATTGAAGTGCCATAGCTTCTAGAACAGTTCTTGAAGTTTGGTCGTCCTTTTCACCTAACACTACAAATAGTGAAAGCATTAATAATATAATTGTTTGATTAAATATCACTAGTAAAAACGCTGCTATTCCGTATAGTGGTAGTGGTATTCCATATTTTCCTTTTGGCATAATAATAAATCCTCTTTTCTTTATTCTTTTTCCTTTAAAATATTTTCAAGTGCATCAGCTACGAATACACATTCTTGCTTTGAAACATCGTTATTAGTTATAAATCTTAGGTATCCAAATTCTTCACCTGCAATTTTTATCCCTTTTTCAAGCATTTTAGATGGCAGAGAATTGATAAATTCTCTACTTCTACTCACTTTAAAGAATACTAAATTTATATCAACATTTTGTGAAAGAACGGTTACATCTTTCATTTTAGCTAGCCTTTGTGCTAGGTATTTTGCATTTTCGTGGTCTACATGTAGTCTATTAACCATTTTCTCAACACCTATTATACCACAAGCCGCTATAAGCCCTGCTTGAGCCATTGTTCCACCTAGTAAATGTCGTTTTTTTCTAGCTTTTTGAATAAACTCTTCACTTCCACATAAAACACTGCCAACTGGGGCACAAAGCCCTTTTGATAGGCAAACCATAACTGAATCTGCATACTGTGTTAATTCTTTTGGGTCTACATTTAAGCTAACTGCAGCATTGAAAATTCTTGCACCGTCTAAATGAACTGGCATATTATATTCTTGTGCTGTTTTGTATATTTCTTTCATTTCTAAAGCTGAAAGAACTTTACCATTTGATAAGGCATTTTCAAGACAGACAAGGCTAGTTTTTGAAGAAAACTCTTCTTTGTTTTTTAAATATTCGCTTTTAATTATTGCTGGAGTTAGTTTATCATCCTTACATTCTATCGGAGTTACTCTTATCCCTGATAAAACTGCGGCTGCGCCAACTTCGTGTACTATTATATGGCTATTAGAAGAAACAATCATTTCATCTCCCCTAACAGTATGCGTCATAACAGCAATCTGATTCCCCATTGTTCCAGAGGCAACAAATAAGCCTGCCTCTTTTCCAACCCTTGTTGCACATAATTTTTCAAGATTTTTAACCGTTGGATCTTCTCCAAAAGAATCATCTCCAACTGGTGCTGTATACATAGCCTCTCTCATTTCTTGAGTTGGCTGTGTAACACTGTCACTTCTTAAATCTATGTATTTCATTTTTTCAAAACCAATCCTTTAATTTTTTTGGATTTTTTATCTTATTGTAGTAAGCTGTACGCCAGTATAATAGTGAGTTAAAATCTGCTGATAGTTCCACCCTTCATTAACGGCATATAGTTGTGCCCCCCACTGACTCATCCCAACACCGTGACCATAGGCTCTTGTTGTTATTGTAAAAGTATCGTTTTGATAAACAATATCAAACGAAGAACTTCTTATAGATACTCCTATATCACGAAGATATGTATCTTTAAATTTTGTTGCAGTAAAAGTTTTATCTCCAAGGCTCATATTATAATTATATCCACCCGAAGTATAGTCTATAATATTAAACCAAGTGCTTGGGTCTTCTCCTAAAGTTGCCCCTATATTTTCAGCAATTTTTTCAACCTGTTCTTTTGTTAAAGTTGTTGAAACTTCATAGCTTGGGGATTGATAATCATATTTACTTTCAACTGATACTAAATGTGATAAAGTCCCACCCCAAACTTCGGAAGATGCATTTGTTCTTCCTGCTGCTGATGCTGTGTATGGAGTGTAAATCGGAGTTGAGCCATTTGTTGTTAGTATTATATTATCAACTTGCGATACTGCATTTATAACATTTTGTGCTGGCGAACTTCTTCCAACCACTGCTGGAGCCGCATCCCCATAATGCTGACGATATAAAATATATGTATGTGCCGCTACTGCTTGAGCTTTTAATGCTTCTTGATTCCAAGAAGAGCTCATTTCAAGTGCAACTATCTGGCTTAAAATATTTGTAACTGTATCTGTTACTACACTGCCATTCATCGTAACTGTTAGCATCGGCTCACTTGGCGTTGGAGCAGGTGTTGGAGTTTGTGTTGGCTGTGCTGAGCTAGTTCCTGTTTGTGGTTCTTCTGTTTTTTCTGGTGTAGGTGTTTTACTAGGAGTAGGAGTTACTACTGCACCCTCGCTTGGTTTTGGAGTTGCAGTAGGCTTTTGAGATGCTAGGGCACTTGCAGTTGGAGAAACACTCTGAGTTGGGGAAGTACTCGCTGTCGGCGCTGGGCTTTTAGTAGGCGACGGGCTTTGCGTTCCACTCACTTCTTCGCTTTCACTATCACTACTTGGTGTTTCTATTGGAACAGCTTCATTTCCAGTGTTCACCCAAACATAGTTATCCCTATCATAACTTTCTCTTGCCATATCCATAGCTTCTAGTGATGTATCAATTTGTATATTATTATCTTCAATATACCAGCTAGATAAAACCGACATTAACTTAACGTCTACACTTGGAAAACTGCTATCGGTAAATTCTTTACTAAATAAAACAATATATTCGTTATTATTTACTTCTTGTATTAAAACTACTAATTCATCACTATCTAAAACTGGAACATCTACATCAAAAACACTTCTAGCCTTTGCAGAAATTATAATTTCTTCGCTAGTAGACATGGCTAGTAATTGGTTTAGCTCTTCATCATTATATGTTCCTACTGCAAATATTTGATAATCTTTATATTCATTATCTTTAAAATAAACAAACTTTGAATTAAGTCTAGCTGTTTCAATATCTAAAAAATTAATAAAATTTTCGCCTTGTATGCCTTGTAAAAATGTGTAACTCGGCATACCACTTTCCACTTTATAAGCAGAATTAATTTCGCTAAGGGTTTCGTCTTTGTTATCTAAAACAACAATATCTATCCCTTCACTTTTAAAACTTATCCAACCTTTTACATTTTCGTTTTGAGCACAAAGGTTGCTTAAAGATTTTAAAGTGTCGCTCTCAAAACTATGTGAAAAAAAATCGGTGTCCTGCCTATCATTTAAAACGCTTTCTATACTCACATCACTAGTGGGTATAATACTATCAAAAAAACTGCCAACTTCTCTTGAAACAGTGCTAAAATCTATTCTTGGTAAAGTGAAATCATTCGCCACATAAACCCAGCCTATTCCAACTAAAATACCTATTAAAATCATTAAAATAAATTTCAATATAGCATCAATAAATGAGCCTTTTTTCTTTTTAGGCTCTTTTGAGTGAGAATTTTTAATTTCTTCTAAAATAGCTTCATCATTCGGAGTTATAGTAACTCCTGTCATATCTAAATCTAAGATAACACTTCTTAGTAAATTAATAGCTGATTTTGAAGCAAGCTCCATAATATCAGCTCTTGAACTTTTATCATAATAAAGCCTTTTATAGTATGTGTTTTCTCTATTGGCAACGCAGATAAAAACTGTCCCAACTGGCACTTCCACACTGCCACCAGTAGGCCCTGCGTAACCAGTTGTTGAAATAGTGTAATCAGCGTTTGCATATTTTAGCATATTTATAGCCATATCTTGTGCAATAATAGATGAAACGCTTGAATGTGCTTCAATTTTTTCTTCTTCAATTCCTAGTATATCAACTTTTTGTGCATCAGTATAAGGGCATAGTCCAAGCTTAAACACACTAGATGCACCCTCAACACTGATTAATTTTTGAGATACAGCACCACCTGTACAGCTTTCAGCCGTTGCAACTGTTTTCCCTTTTTCTTTTAAAAGATTAACTAAGGCTGTTTCTAGATTTTCATTTTTATCTGAATAAATAAATTTACCCATTTTTAAATTAAGTTGCTCTTTTGCCATTAATAATAAAGCGTCAACTTCTTTTTCATCTTTGCCTTTTGCAGTAACCCTTATTTGAATTTCTCCCCTTTTTGCATATAAAGCAAAGGTTGGGTTTTCTTGCTCTAATAAAGCTGAAATCATTGTTTCGGCTGTGCTTTCGCCAACTCCAATAAGGCTGTAATAATCAGATTTTATAACTCCTTGAGTTAATTTTTTTAAAATAGGTAAAACTTCTTCTCTTAGCATTGTTTCCATTTCGTGAGGAGGTCCTGGTAATAAAACTGCCATTCTTTCCCCTTCAATGAAAATTGCCCCAGGTGCTGTTCCTTGTCTATTTTTAATAATTCTGCCTTTTCTCGGAACATACGCTTGCTTTAAATTGTTATCAGTCATAACAATATTTCGAGATTTAAAATATTCAATTAACTCTTGTTCAACATTTTTATCTAAAATCAAATCATCGTTATAAACTTTTGCCACAGTTTCTTTAGTTAAATCATCTTTAGTAGGTCCAAGTCCACCTGAAAATATAACTATATCACTTCTATCTTTTGCAAGAGAAGCTGCCGCACGAAGCCTAACTGTGTTATCTCCTACAACCTGTTGATTGTAAACCGAAATTCCAACTTCTGATAAAGCTCTTGATAAAACTTGTGCATTAGTATTAAGTATATCGCCAAGTAAAAGCTCAGTGCCAACGCAAATTATCTCTGCTCTCATTTCTTTTTTCCTTCCCTCTTTTTTCTCTTTAATTTTACATAAAATTACTCTATATCAATAAAAATTCTCTCTATATTATCCATTGCCTTATTTTCAAGCTCTAGTAATTTTTGCATATCCATTTTTTCTTCTGCCCCTAGAATCTCTTCCATTTTTGGCTTTGTTTTTGGATGTGCTGGAGTAAATATAGTACAGCAATCTTCATATGGTAAAATCGAAGTTTCGTATGTGTCTATCTCTCTTGATATTGCAACTATTTCAGTTTTATCCATTCCTATAAGTGGGCGAAGAATTGGAATATCAACGCTTTGATTTGTAGCTCTTATAGCACTCAATGTTTGAGATGCAACCTGTGCAAGGCTTTCCCCAGTAACAATTGCCCCTGCGCCATATCTATCGCTTAAAATTTCAGTTATTCTCATCATACTTCTTCTCATAAGCACAGTGAATAATTCTGGCACGCCGTTATCTCTTATATATTCTTGAACTTCTGTAAACTCAACTATTAACAACGGCATTTTCCCTGTGTAATCAACTAGTTTTTCACAAAGAGATACAACCTTTTGTTTTGCTCTTTCGCTTGTGTATGGCGGTGATGCAAAATGAACCGACATTAAAGCTAATCCCCTTTTTGCCATCATATAAGCTGCAACTGGTGAATCTATACCACCACTTAGCATTAATGCTGCTTTTCCTGAAGAAGAAACAGGCATACCCCCAGCAGCTTTTTGCTTTCCTAAATGAACATATGCTGCTGTTTCTCTTATTTCAACCATAACAGTTGTTTGTGGATTATGAACATCAACTTTTAAATGATAATGCTTTGATAAAATTCTTCCACCTAATTCTCTTGCAATTTCAGTTGAAGTCATACCAAAGTTTTTATCACTTCTTCTAGCTACCACCTTAAAGGTTTTTGTATTTTCTAAAACATCTGAAAAACTTTCTAAAACAGTGTTTGTAATCTCTTCAAAATCTTTTTTTACCACAACTGCCTTACTAATCGTTGCAATACCGAATATTTTTCTTATTTTATCATAGGCTGTATCGATATCGCAAAATTCATCTATCGGCTCAACGTATATAACGCTTTGGGATTTATATATTTTAAATTCCCCAAGATTTTTAACTCTCTGGCGAATCGCTTTCATTATCTGAGCTTCAAAACTTGATTTATTAAGCCCCTTTAAAACTACCTCTCCAAGATAGCAAATTATTAATTGTTTCATATTTTATATACCTTTTCCTTTTAAACAGTTGTTTTCAATTTTATTTTTTGCAGTTTTTCTTTTGCATTTATAAGCTCTAAAATCAAATTATCTATATCGCTAAACTCTGTATTTTTATCAAAACTCACCCTTAGTGAAGAATCTATTATTTCATCTGATAATCCCATACTTTTTAAAGTGTGGCTCTTTGCCCCTTTACTGCAAGAAGAGCCTGATGATACATAAATTTCTTTACTTTCTAAAAAGTGAAGTAGTGTTTCACTTTTATATCCTAAAAAAGCAAAATTCACTATATATGGTGCTGCATTATCTGGAGAATTTATAATAATATTATCAAAGCTTGATAATTTTTCTAAAAGATAATTTTTAAGCTGAGTGTATTTTCTTATCTCTGTAAGCATATTTTTATTATGAATATTAACTGCAACACTTAAACCTTTTATGTAATGAATATTTTCAGTCCCTGCTCTTAGGCCTTTTTCTTGATTTCCACCTAGAAAAACTGGCTTTATATTAACCCCTTTTCTCAAATAAAATCCACCCACACCTTTTGGCGTATTAATTTTATGACCTGAAAAAGATAATGCATCAACTTTAATTTTTTGAGTGTCGATTTTATATTTTAAAAACCCTTGCACTATATCCGAATGAAAAATAGTTAGTGGATTTTTTTCTTTTATTTTTTTAGCTAATTTTTCTATATCAATTTTTGCACCAGTTTCATTGTTAACAAACATAGAGCTAACTAATATTGTGCTTTTATCAACATTATCTATTATTTCCTCAATATCAATATTTCCATCACTTTTTGGCATTATTGTTATCACTTCAAATCCTTCTTCTTTTAAAAAATTAAATGGATTTGTAACTGAAGGGTGCTCATATCCTGTTAATATTATTTTTTTGCCCCTATTTTTTCTTGCTAATGAAAGCCCGTAAATTAATATATTATTACTCTCACTTGCACATGAAGAAAAGTATATCTCTTCTTCTTTTGAGTTTATTGCATTTGCAATAGTTTTCCTTGCTTTAAAAATCTCAAATTCAGCCTTTGCACCAATTGAATATAATGAAGATGGGTTTGCGAATTCTGTTTTTAAACTATTAAAAATCTCCTCACTCACCTTATTATCAATTCTAGTGGTAGCAGCATTATCAAGATATATCATTTATTTATCACCCTTTGTTTTTTTAAACGCTTTTTATAGATTACATTATTAAGTAGCAAAACATAATCTATAAAATTATACCATATTTATACTATTCATTACAATACAAAGGGTTATATTTTATTGTAAATAATTACAAAAACTTACATTTTTTTAATATTTTTCGCTATTTAAGATAAAAAAACATTCAAGATACTCTAATTTTAATATTTTTATTTTATCTTATTTACATAAATGATAATATTGTATATAATAAAATTAATTAAAACATCTGAAAGGAATTATAATTTTTATGAAAACAGATATCGAAATCGCTCAAAGTGCAAATATGCTTCCTATAACTCAAATTGCTCAAAACATAGGTCTTTCATACGATAATATTAGTCAGTATGGAAACTATAAGGCAAAAATTGATATTACTAAAACTAAATCCTTAGAAAACAAAAACGGCAAATTAATCCTAGTTACAGCTATAAACCCAACTCCTGCCGGAGAGGGCAAAACAACAACTAGTATCGGTCTTGCCGATTCATTAAAAGACCTTGGAAAAGATGTTATCCTAGCTTTAAGAGAGCCAAGTCTTGGGCCTGTTTTTGGAATGAAAGGTGGTGCAGCTGGTGGTGGTTATGCTCAAGTTGTTCCAATGGAAGATATAAATCTTCATTTCACTGGAGATTTACACGCAATTGGCGCTGCTAATAATCTTTTAGCTGCTTTAATTGATAATCATATCTATCAAGGAAATCAATTAAATATCGACCCACGCAGAATTTCTTGGAAACGCTGTGTTGATATGAATGATAGACAGCTTCGCTTTATAACTGACGGACTTGGTGGAAGAATTAATGGAACACCTAGAGAAGATGGCTTTGATATAACTGTTGCAAGTGAAATTATGGCTATTTTCTGTCTTGCAAGTTCGCTTTCAGATTTAAAAGAACGTCTTTCAAAAATAGTTGTGGGCTACACATTTAAAAACGAGCCTGTAACAGTGAAACAATTAGGCTGTCAGGGTGCACTTGCTGCATTACTAAAAGAAGCTATAAATCCAAATTTAGTGCAAACTTTAGAGCACACGCCTTGCTTAATCCACGGTGGACCTTTTGCAAATATAGCACACGGATGCAACAGCGTTATCGCAACAAAACTTGGCTCTCAGCTATGTGATTATGTTATCACAGAAGCTGGATTTGGTGCTGATTTAGGTGCTGAAAAGTTCCTTGATATTAAATGCAATATGAATGATTTAACCCCATCTGCCGTTGTTATCGTTGCAACTATTAGAGCTTTAAAACACCACGGTGGAGCTAAAAAAGACGAGCTTGGAACTGAAAATCTTACACAGCTAGAAAAAGGGCTTGAAAATCTAAAACGCCACATTGAAAACGTTAAGGATAATTTCAATCTTCCTTGTGTGGTTGCGTTAAATAGTTTCCCAACTGATACAAAATCCGAGCAAGATTTAGTTATGGATTTCTGTGAAAAACTAAACACACCTTGCTCGCTAAGTGAAGTTTTTGCAAAAGGTAGTGAAGGTGGAAAAGATTTAGCAACTAAGGTTCTTGATGTTTTAGATGAAAATGCTAAAATCACATTCACTTATGATGATAGTATGAGTATTAAAGAAAAAATCAAGGCTGTTTGCACAAAAATTTATCGTGCAAATGATGTTACATTCTCAAAATCAAGCCTAAATACTATAAAACTTTTAGAAGAATATGGATATAATAATCTAAAAATCTGTATTGCTAAAACTCAATATTCATTCTCAGATAATGCATCTTTACTAGCTGCACCAACTGGATTTTCTATGAATGTTCGCGAAATCCGTCTTTCTGCTGGTGCTGGATTTGCAGTTGTTGTTATGGGTGATATTATGACAATGCCAGGACTTCCAAAAGTTCCTGCTGCTTTAAATATCGATATCGATGATGATGGAAAAATAACTGGTTTATTCTAATTTTAATTTTGTGCTTTTAGCTCGCTATAATTGGTGTGCTAAAAGCATAAATTATATAGAAAGGATTAATTATATTATGAAAAGAAAATTTACAAATACTGAAATTTATGAATTTTATGAAAAAACAAATCCTGTTTTTTATTTTAATAAAAAAGATTCAAACATCATCGTTCCAAAATATTCAAAAAACAGAATGAGAAAAGGTCTAGGTCTTAATTTTGCAAATCCTAAAAGTTATATTATTATTTTAGGAATTTTAAGTGCAGTATACTCTATAATTTTTCTATTTTTATAAAATTGGTGATTAATACTTATGAAAAAACTTAATATAATTTTTGCTTTCATTTTTTTATTCACTTTATTTTCGCCTAATATAGTTTACGCTAATATGGCATCACCATATGAATCTGATATATCTTCTGATATAACTTTTGAAAAAAATGATTCAATTGCTGTTTTATACGAAGTGCTAGATATAACTATTCAAGGCACTAAAGCAAATATAAACGCTATATATACTCTAAAAAATACCACAAATGAAAATATTACAACGAGTTCAATGTTTTTATCTCCTAATATAGATAATGGTAATGTTAGTATTGTTATAAATAATGAAAACATTGATTTTGAAACTGAAAGCTATATTCTAGATTATGACACCGAAATCAAAACTGAAGATTGGCAATACATTGTTTTAAGCCAAACTACTGAAGAATACAATGATAAGTACAGCGAACAATACGGCCCTTATTCACACAAAACTATTGATACTATATTATTTTCTATGGATTTTCAGCCTTTAGAAGAATATGAGGTTTCTGTTTCATATACATATAATCTTGGTGGATTCCCACATTACGATGATAATAATAAATATGGATTTATTCAGTATTATCTTTCTCCTGCAAATATGTGGGAAAGTTTTGGTGGAATTACAATAAATTTATATCTTGATAAAGATATGCCTATTATTAAAAACAGTAATATAGAATTCACTAAAATTGATAGTAGAGTTTATCAATACAAATCTGATACTATACCTATCCAAACACTAGCAATCACAATTGACGAAAACTGGGTTCAAACTATTTTTAGTACGCTAAGGAATCCTTATATTATATTTTTAATTATATTACTTTTAATTTTTATTATAACAATATCATTAATTATATTTACAATTCGTAAAATTTACAAAGTCATAACATCTCATTTTAAAAGCACTAACAAATAAACCGTAATACATTTATTTCACTAATTTATATTATAAAAAACCTTATTTTAACAAAAAAATAAATGACGATTTTCAAAAAGAAAGTCGTCATTTTTATTTTATAAATTATAATTTTCACAATTAAACTTTAATTTGCATAAGCCTTAACACATCTTCTAATGTATTTTTATAATCTTCTTTTGCTGTTTTTATGATTTCTTCAAAAGGCAATGCCTGTCTGTTTGTGTTAAAAACTGCTGTTATTCCTTCGCTATAAACTTGTGAGATATCGCCTTTAACTATTCCCACTATTGCTATAACTGGCACATTTTTTTCTTTTGCCATTCTTGAAACACCTATTGGCACTTTGCCTCCTAGGCTCTGATTGTCGATTCTGCCCTCACCAGTGATAACAAAAGAAGCACCACTTAAATGATTTTCAAAATCAACCATCTCTAAAACAACATCAATTCCAGCACGAAGCTTAGCATTAAAAAATGCTGCCATACCAGCGCCAAATCCACCTGCAGCGCCACCACCTGCTAAATTATCAACCTGTATACCTAAATCTTTTTTAACAATTTCACAGATACTCATCAGCCCTTTATCTAAAAACTCAACCATATCTTTATCCGCACCTTTTTGTGGCGCAAAAACATATGCCGCGCCTTTTTCACCATAGGTAGGGTTATCTATATCGCACATAACTTCTATTTTTACATTTTGTAATAAGCACTGTGCTTTAGAAATGTCTATCTTGCAAACCTTTGATAAGCTTTCTCCAGTTGGAATAAATTTTTCACCTTTTTCATTATAAAATAAAACTCCAAGTGCGCAAGCTGCACCACAGCCAAAATCATTTGTGGCACTTCCACCAAGCCCTAAAATTATATGTTTTGCCCCATTTTTTATTGCGTGAAGTATTTGAGTTCCAACTCCGAATGTTGTTGTTGTGCTTGGATTCTCTTTTCCTATTACCATTGGAAGTCCTGCTGTTTTTGCCATTTCTATAATTGCTGTATCATTAAATTTTAAATATTCAGCAACTATTTTTTCATTATACGGCCCTGTGGTATTTGTTTTTATTAAATCTCCACCAATAGCCTTATAAAAGCAATCAACTGTCCCCTCGCCACCATCGGCTACTGGTATCCCAACTACTTCGCTATTTGGATAATATTTTTTTATATATTCTTTTGATATTTCTGAAATTTCTTCACTACTTAAACTCCCTTTAAAAGAGTCGGATATTACTAAAACTTTCATTATAATACACCAGTCTTTCTATTTTTTATACTAACGCTTGAAATATCACTATCATAATTGGCATTGTAACAGCACAAAGCACCGTTGATACAACGTTTACTGATGATACATAGCTACGCCTTTTATTCTCATATAATTGTGCGAGCTGTGTGATAGTGGAAGCAGTGGGCCCTATTGTGCATAAAAGAGAAACAACTAAAATATTGCTTAAATCACTATGTACTAAAAACTTTGATGAAACTAATAATAGTATCATAGATAATATCGGAAATGCAATTAGCCTAATTGAAACTATTTTATAAATTGCAGTATCTGTGAAAATCTTTTTTAAATCTTTATCGCCAAGGAGCATTCCTATTAAAAGCATAGATAAAGGGCCAAGACAGGCTGCTGAATTACTTATTGCAATTCCTAAAGGGCCTGTGATTTGAATTCTTAACAAAAACAATGTAACGCCTATAAATATACCTATTATTCCAGGATTTAAAAACACCTTTTTTAAATTAATTTTTTCGCTAGAGCCCATAATAGTTTGCCCGTGCGACCACATTAAAAAGTTTTGCACAGCTATGTATGCACTTGTATAAAAAACATATTCAACGCCTAGTGCACCAGTTACAATCGGAATACATAAATTTCCTGCATTATTATAAATAGCATTCGCTTCGTCTACTATTGCTAATGGCTTTTTTATCAATCTTAAAAAATAAACAGCTGCAAAGTATACTGCATGAATTAAAACAGCTAATATAAAGGCAATTGTAAGTCCTGAAACTTTGCTTTCATCAAAATCTGTTTGGAATGAATTTATAAGAGAGCACGGTATTACTATATATACGCAAATTTTTGATATAACTCTGCTTTCATCGGATGAAATCAGGTTCATTTTTGTAATAATAAATCCTGCTACACAAATTAATACCATACTTATAATCTGTTCTGTTAGTAATAATGTTAAGTCCATTTTAATGCCTATTCCTTTCAAAAATTTTATAATGAATAAAAACAAAAAGGAATTATCCTTTCCTTTTTGTTTTTATTTTATTATTTATTCACAACGTTTGTAGGTATGCCTTTTAAAAATTCTTTTAAATTACTAACTGCAACATCTAATAGTCTTGCTCTGCTTTCTTTTGGAGCCCAGCTAATATGAGGAGTTATAATACAATTCTTAGCTTTTAGCAATGGATTTTCTGGCAGTATTGGCTCAACTGATACAACATCGAGTCCTGCTGCATAAACTTTTCCTGAATTTAAAGCCTCAGCTAAATCTTCTTCAACAATAAGTGGACCTCTACTATTATTTAAAATAATAACTCCATCTTTCATTTTTTCTATATTTTCTTTGCAGATTATTCCTTGAGTATCCTTAAATAATGGGCAGTGAAGAGAGATAACATCAGATTTTTCTAATAGTTCTTCTAGTGAAACATAGCTGGCAATTTCTTTTCCAGTATCATTTTCAAATTTATCAAAAGCTAAAACATTCATTCCCATAGCTTTTGCTATTTTCCCTGTACCTTGACCTATCCTACCAAAACCGATAACTCCCATAGTTTTTCCTGAAAGTTCGATTAGCGGATAATCCCAAAAGCACCAGTCTTTATTTTCTGTCCATCTACCTTCGTGAACTTCTTGGCTATGGTGTGCCACACGATGACAAATATCTAAAAGCATAGCAAATACAAATTGCGAAACTGCATCTGTACCATATGTTGGAACATTGCAAACAATTATGCCTTTTTCCTTTGCATATTCAACATCTACAACATTATATCCAGTAGCTAAAACTCCAACATATTTAATATTTGGGCAAGCGTTGAACGTTTCTTTAGTAAGTGGGGTTTTATTTGTAAAAACAATATTTGCATCCCCTATTCTACTTACGATTTCAGATTTATCTGTTCTATCATAAACAGTTAAATCACCTAAAGTTTCAAGTTCGGCCCAGGAAATATCACCTGGGTTTAAAGTATAGCCATCTAAAACAACTAATTTATTCATTATAATAGCAATTCCTTTCTTTGATTAGGGCACTCCTTGCTAATTCATAGCTAAAAGCACCCTAGTCTTAGTTTGAAAATTCATTTTAACCTAAAAGTTCTTCACAAGTTTTAATTATATTTTCAACTGTTATACCATTTTTTGCAAGCAGACTTTCATATGGTGCAGATTCGCCAAATTTATCTTGAACACCAATACGGCGAACAACCCCTTTTCCTGCTTCTGCTACCACTTCGCAAACTGCACTGCCTAAGCCATTGATAATATTATGGTCTTCAACTGTTACAATTTTTGATGTTTTTTCTAAAGCTTCTTTAACAGCATTAACATCTAATGGTTTTATTGTGTGCATATCAAGCAGAGTTACTGAAACGCCTTTTTCTTTTAATTCATTCGCTGCTTTGTAAGCTAAGTTTAAAACATCGCCGTTACCAATGATAGTAATATCAGTACCATCCATTAATTTATTCGCTTTTCCAAGTTCAAATGTTGAATTTTCATCATAAATACAAGGAATTCCATCACGAGTAAATCTTAAGTAAACTGGCCCGTATTTTTCTGCTGCTGCACGCACAAGTTTTCTTGTTGCATAATAATCAGCCGGCATACAAACTGTCATATTTGGAATAGTTCTTAGTATTCCCATATCTTCAATACACTGATGGCTCGCACCATCATTCGCAGGTGTAAATCCACCGTGTGAACAAGCTATTTTAACATTTAAATTAGGATAGCAAACTTCTTGACGAATTTGCTCGCTCATTCTCATTGAGCCAAAAACTGCATATGTAGTTACAAATGGAATTTTACCTGTTGTTGCAAGGCCAGCAGCAACTCCACAAGCATTCTGCTCTGCTATACCAACATTAACGTGTTGATTTGGCAGTTCATTGCTAAATGGAACAGTTTTACAAGATTTTCCGATATCACAGTCTACAACATAGATATCTTTATTTTCTCTGCCTAGTGCTAAAATTTCATCACCATAGCCTTCACGAGTTGCAATAACTTTACTCATATTATAATCCCCCTTTAACTTCATTTACAGCTTTTTCATATTCTTCATCATTTGGTGCCTGACCGTGCCAAACAACAACATTTTCCATAAATGAAACGCCCTTACCTTTAACAGTTTTTCCAACGATACATTTTGGCTTTCCGTTTTTATTTTTTGTCCATTCTAATGCATCAAGAATTTCTTCCATATTATGTCCATCAATAGTTATTGCATCAAATCCGAATGCTTCAAATTTCTTAGCAATATCTAAAGTTGGCATTACTATATCACTTGTATTATCATTTTGAAGATTATTATTATCAACGATAACAACAAAATCATCTAGCTGGTATTTTGAAGCTGATTGAGCTGCTTCCCAAACCTGCCCTTCATTACATTCACCATCACCAAGTAAAACAAAAGTTCTGTAATTTTTGCCATCGCGTTTTCCTGCAATAGCCATACCAACTGCAACTGAAATCCCCTGACCAAGTGAGCCTGTTGAAATATCAACACCTGGGCAACGCTTCATATCTGGATGCCCTTGAAGAATTGATCCTTCTTTTCTTAAAGTGCTAAGTACTTCTTTTTCAAAATACCCTTTTAATCCAAGGCAAGAATATAAAACAGGGCAAACGTGGCCTTTTGATAAAACAAATCTATCCCTATCAGCCCATTTAGGCTCCTTTGGATTTATATTTAATTCATTAAAATATAAAGCTGTCATAAAATCTGTTGCTGAAAGGCTTCCCCCTGGATGCCCTGATTTTGCTTTATGTATCATATCAAGCACCGTTAATCTAACTTCTATTGCCTTTTTTTCAAGCTCTAAAACTAAATTTTTATCAGCCATAATTACTATCCTTTCTTTCTGTTTGAATTTTTTCAAACGCTCACTTTATTTACTCATTAATTCATCAATACGTTCCATACCTGAACGACCGATTTTAAATAATGGCACTTCTACCTCTTCGTGTTTTAAAAGGCTCATTGAAATTTGTGCAAATGCAATGCAATCAACTTCTTTTGCAAGCTCATATAAGCATTCGCAAATCATTTCATCGTGTTTATCTCTATCGCCAGCACATAAAACATCAAAAGCACCTTCAGCAATACGAGTTACTATTTCAATTTCCTTATTTTGCTCTGTCGCTTTTTGGCGAATAACCTTTTCAATAGCGCCAGGGCTTGTTGGAAGTGTTGCTAATATACCTATTTTTTTACCTGCATTAACAGCCATTTCTGCAACTGGCTCTTCAATATTTAAAATTGGAATATTTAAAAACGGACGAATAGATTTTGTAGCTTCATTTACAGAAGTACAAGTTACGATAATTCCATCAGCACCTGAATTTTCTGCTGCTTTTGCATAATTTAGCATGCGTGAAGCAGTTGTAGGTGTCATTCCTCCATCATCAATAGTTGCACGAAGTAGGCTATCATCTAAAATATTATAAACTGTAATCCCTTTTTCATCAGTGTAAGGTTTTACGTGTGGATTAAAAATAATATCCATAAAGTTATTAACTGTATTAATTGTATATAATTTTTTTGACATAATAATGCCCTCCTAAAAATATTAATAATTCACATTTCATAAGCTTAGCTAAAAAAATTAGCTAGCAATTTCTTGATTCTCTAAAACTTCTTTTGATTTTTTATTCTTTTTATCTTTTTTAGGTAAAACATTTTTTACCACTGTTAAAATAATGATAACAAAGAAAAATAGAGAGATTGGATGTTCTGTTATAGAAAAGAATGCCATAGGATCGCCCTGTGAAACGATTAAAGAACGACGGAAGTTTTCATCTATCATTCCACCTAGGATTAACCCTAAAACGATTGGTGCTGGTGAATAGCTCATTTTATCAAGGAAATACCCTAAAACCCCAAACACTAAAGCAATAATTATATCAAATGATCTATTTGATATCGCATAAGCACCAACAATTGATAATGAACCAACTATTGGCATTAAATAAACTGTTGGGATTTTTAGAATTTGTGTCATTGGTTTTGATAATATAATTCCTGAAATCCAAAGTGCGATAACTGATAGGAATAAAAGTGCTGAAATGTAGTAGATAAACGTTGGGTTATCAGTCATAATCATTGGGCCTGGTCTTATGTTATGTATCATAAGTGCCCCAAGAAGTACGGCAGCTGGAGGAGAACCTGGAACAGCTAATGTAAGCATTGGTATCATCGCCCCACCAATAGCTGAGTTATTCGCCACCTCTGGTGCTATTGCTCCCTCATATGAGCCTGTTCCGAATTTTTCTGGTTCTTTACTTGTTTTTTTAGCTGCATCATAACTTACCCAAGCTGCCACATCTTCGCCAACGCCTGGCAATGCACCAACGCTAAGGCCTATAAGTGCTGATTGCACAACTAAACGGATATTTTTAAAAACTGTTCCCCAAACTGGGATTTTTTCTTTAACTGAGTCTTTTGCTTCGCCAACTTTGATATCTTCTGTTCCAAGTTTTGAGAAAGCTTTAATAACTTCTGGAACAGCATAAAATCCAATCATAGCTGGTACCATTGAAACACCGCCCATTAAATCTCCAATACCAAAATCAAAGCGAGATGCCCCTGCAATTCTGTCTGCACCTATCATCGCAATTAATAGCCCAAGCACACCGCCAATCCATCCTTTTAATGGAATATCAGTTGTAACAATAGACCCACAGATTAAAACGCCAAATAAAGCAAGCATAAAATATTCTGGACTTTTAAACATAAGTGCAATTGTTGTCATTGGTGGCGCTATTAGCGCTAGTGCTAAAATACCGATAAACGTACCGATAATTGAAGCTGCACGAGTAATTTTAATAGCTGTTTCTGCCTTACCTTGCTTTGCTAAAGGATATCCTTCTAAAGCTGTTGCAGCAGCGGAAGCTGTACCCGGGATATTTAATAATATAGCCGACATACTACCACCGTATATAGCCCCAACATAAACCCCCATTAAAACAGCGAATGTGTATTCAATTGGAAATGAATATGTAAGTCCGGTGAGTAGTGCGATACCCATTGTTGCAGATAAGCCTGGAAGTGCACCGATTATAACTCCCATTAAAGTAGAGCCTAAAAGTATAAGCAGAACAACTGGGTCCATAAGTTTTATAAACTCTGCCCCTAAACTAAGTAAGCCTGTCATAATTTTCTCTCCTTTCTTATGGTAATGGGATTAGTGCTAAAACGCCAAAGCCATATGTTATTGCGCCTGAGGCAATGGCAGCCACTAAAAGTGAAGTTAAAATTGCTTTTGGTGTTTTTTTGTTGAAAATAACCATTTGAAGTGACATACTAATAAAGGTTGCAATCATAAAAGGAAACCCTTGAAATTTCGGGAAGAAATTTAACGTATCACGGCACACTGGAATT
Organism: uncultured Oscillospiraceae bacterium; assembly: GCA_964525015.1. Taxonomy (GTDB): domain Bacteria; phylum Bacillota; class Clostridia; order Oscillospirales; family Ruminococcaceae; genus RGIG3102. The sequence continues at coordinate 2,574 of CAZGFY010000025.1, read as the reverse complement.
AAAACAAAAACATATAATGATAAAATTGCAATAATAATTGTTGCAACTTTAGTTTCTCTCAAATTAATGAATTTTTTAAAGTTTTCTAAGTTAATAAAGTCGAGTTTTGCCCCATCTTTTACAGCAACTTTTTTAAGAGCAAACGCTAAATAAAGTATGATAAAAGATAGTAAAAATGGCATTAGAGCAGGTGATTCATACCACTTTTCAATAGTTCTTTTAATTGTATCGCCTTCCACAAGTTCAAAATCTCTTCCGAAAGGATTAAAGAATAAACTGATTGATTCAATCATCGTGTAAATAGCTATTATCATTAAAACATAACTAAACACTAAATCTGCTCTACGTAATGTAGATTTTTTCATATAATATTCTCCTTTTAAAGGTAGGATGTTTATTTTTTTTATAAAAAGGGGACGAAAACTAATAAGTTTCATCCCCTTAATTTTATGAGGATATTAGACAAATGCTAATATTATGGTCTTTCAATTCCTCTTTCTTCTGGGCTAAATGTTGTTTGACCCATATCATATAATATCCATGTTAGGCTTTTTTCAATGCCTTCCATCATTTCTTTTGCTTCAGCGCCTGATAATCCGTATAGTACGCAAAGTTGTTCTTCGCCAGCTGCGATAACTTCTGGATTTTGCATAGCAGCTTTAAATGCTTCGTCAAGCTTTGCAATTATAGCAGGGTCTGTATCTGCTGGGATTTTAAATCCTAAAACTTGGTTTAGTGGAAGATATGCTTCTAAAGTTGGAATAGCTTCAGTTACAGCTGGGATTTCTCCATAGCCTGGGAATTCCCAAGATTCAGTTCCCATAACAGCAACTGGAATTAAATCTCCTGATTCAACATAAGATTTAACTTCGCCAGCAGAAGCAACAACTGCATTTGTTTCACCAGAGTGAGCAGCTTTTATAGCATCAGCAGAGCCTGAATATGAAACCCATTGGAATGGAGTTTCTCCGTATTCGCCGAATAATGAAGCTAGTGCAAACCATAAACCACCAGTTGTACCAGCGATTGATAATGATTCTGGTTCAGCTTGTAATTTTGCAACAATATCTTCCATAGTTTGCTCTGTTGTGTTTTTACTTACACAAAGTAAACCTGGTGAGCCTGCTGCGATAAAGTATTCCCAATCTTTAGTTGTTTGTGTGTCAGTTGTCATTACTGGAATTGTAAGTGGTGTTTCTGAAGTACCTGCTAAAGTGTATCCATCATGTGGTGCATCCCAAACTGATTTAATACCAGTTGAGCCAGCTGAACCGCCAGTTACATTGTTTGCGATAATTTGAACGCCAAGTTCTTCACCCATGTATTGAGCCATAATTCTCGCCCAAACGTCGGTACCGCCGCCTGCACCAAATGGAATTGTCATATTGATGTTACGTTCTGGGTATCCGCTTTCTTCTGTGCTCGCTTCTGTTGTTGTGGTTGTTTCTTCTGTTGTTTCTTCTGTTGTTGAAGTAGAAGAACACCCTGCCATTGTGGATAATAGTAAAGATGCTGCTAAAATTGTCGCTAGTAGTTTTTTCATAATTTACCTCCTAAAATATATCAATATTCTTTTGCGAATATTAAAAACATTTATTTACCATTTGAACTTTTACTAACATTTATCGACCAAGTTTCTAAACTTTTCTTAACAACTTCATTCACCTTATCATAATTTTTTGTTTTTAAACATTCAATCATTTCTTGGTGATGAGTATCAGCTGTTGCAAAGTCTTCTTCAGTTCTAATATTTCTTTCAATTGAACTTTCAAATATTCGATAAATACCTATTATAATTCGTTCAAGTAGTCTATTTTTAGTGCTTTTTGCAAGATGTAAGTGAAAATCATAGTCGTATTTTGCTGCAAGGGTTAATTCACCCTCTTTAAAATAGTTTCGCATTTTTTGTATGTAGTCTTCTAATATTTCAATATCTTCAGGTGTTGCATGTTCAATTGCTAAATTTAATACATCTTTATCCAAAGTGTATCTAAGTTCGATAATTTCATTAGCACTACTACTATCTAGTAGCATGCTATATATTATAAAATCCATACTCGAAGGCTTCATACTCGTACAAAAATATGTACCATCGCCACGTCTTACCTCTGTAACTCCCATTGTTGTTAAAACTCTTATTGCCTCTCTTATCGAATTTCTACCAACATTCAGCTCAGCCATTAATTCATATTCTGATGGAAGTTTATCTCCCATTTTAAATCTACCCGTTGCAATTGCTTGCTGGATTTGTGCTAGTATTTGATCTACCACTGAACTGCTAGAAATTGGTTTCATTTCTAAAGATGTTAAAAAGTCATTACTCATATTCTCTCCTTATGTTATATTTTAGGCTTACTTGTAGGATGTATAACGTTGCTTGTTTATGAATGAATTATAGCATGTTAATTAACAGATGTCTATATAAATTCACCTTGAATTCACAAAAACGTGCATTTGTATAAATATAGTTAATATTTTTTGTACATTTTAACATATAGTTATCAATTTCTTTTTATTCCATCGAATTCACAATAAATCAAACACTTATAATATTTAGCATATTTTCATATAAAA
>CAZGFY010000024.1:0-31875 GCA_964525015.1 uncultured Oscillospiraceae bacterium | reverse complement strand
TCTGGTGTTGGTGTCGCCTCTGGTGTTGGTGTCACCTCTGGTGTTGGTTCAACTTCAGCAGGATCAGGAAGTTGCTCGATGTTTATTTGTGCATCTCCCCCTTGTAAGCCTTCTGTAACAGATGCAAAAGCTGGCATTGCCACGCTAATCGTCATAGCTGCTGCTAAAATTAAACTTATTGTTTTTTTGCTTAACTTTAGTGTTAAAAATTTTTTCATTTAATTCATCTCCTTAAAACTATTAAAATATATTTTCAATTTATGCTGTATAATTTACAATTATTTGGTAAGTTTTTGCTTAAATCATTTTTAATTTAAGAATATTATACCATTTTTTTGTTACATGATAGTTACATTTCAAACTGCTTGACAAAAAAAACGTTACATTTGCTATGTTTTTTTGTTACATTAAAATTTAAATGTGTGAATTTTGTGAAATCCTATTTTTGGAATTGATTTTCTATGGGTGAACGATATAGTCCAAACCAGTTTCAAAAACAAAAAAATCTCTTTCTATCTGCGTTAAAGGCTCTCATAAGACATTAAGTATTATTTCAAGCCTTTGCCTTGATATAAAGGATTTTTTAATTTTGAAATCTGTGACCTAAAATCCAATAAATTTTTTATAAAACAAGGCAAATTTACGAAATAATGCTTTCGCCTTATAAGTGAATTTAACGCAGTTTTAGGAAAAATTTATCAGATTTTAGGCTGGCTTGGATTATATCGCTCACCCTAAAAAAATAAGATACCAAGTTTTATAAAATGGTATCTTATCTATATTAATCATCTAATTTCAAAACTGCTGTGAACGCTTCACTTGGAACTTCAACACTTCCTAGCTGACGCATTTTCTTTTTACCTTCTTTTTGTTTTTCAAGAAGTTTTTTCTTTCTTGTAATATCGCCACCATAACATTTTGCTAAAACATCTTTACGCATAGCCCTAACTGTTTCCCTAGCGATAACTTTTCCTCCAATAGCTGCTTGAATTGGTACTTCAAACATCTGTCTTGGAATATTATCTTTTAATTTTTCTGCCATTTTTCTTCCCCTCTCATACGCTTTATCAGCGTGAACGATTAAAGAAAGAGCATCAACAGAATCTCCATTTAGTAAGATATCTAATCTAACTAATTTTGACGGCATAAAGCCTTTAAATTCGTATTCGTAGCTTGCATATCCCTTACTTCTGCTTTTAATTGCATCAAAGAAATCGTAAACTATTTCACCAAGTGGCAGTTCGTAGTGTAAATCAACTCTATTTTCATCTAGATATTTCATATCTTTAAAAATGCCACGTCTATCCTGACATAAATCCATAATTTGTCCTACATAGTCTTTTGGAGTGTAGATATGAGCGTCAACGATTGGCTCTTCACTTCTATCTATTCTAACAGGGTCTGGATAGTTTGTTGGGTTGTCTATAAACATTTCTGTACCATCTGTTAATAAAAGTTTATACTCAACGCTTGGTGCAGTTGTAACTAAATCTAAATCAAATTCTCTTTCAAGCCTTTCATTTATAATCTCTAAATGTAAAAGCCCTAAAAATCCGCATCTAAAGCCAAATCCTAAAGCCACCGATGTTTCAGGCTCAAACACTAATGAGGCATCATTTAATTGTAATTTTTCTAGAGCTTCTCTTAAATCTGTATACCTAGCGCCATCAGCTGGGTAGATACCACAGTAAACCATTGGTGTTATTTTTTTATATCCAGGTAGGGCTTCCAGAGCAGGATTTGCAAAAAGTGTTACAGTATCGCCAACCCTTGTATCCTTAACTGATTTAATAGAGGCTGTTATATATCCAACTTCGCCTGCTTTTAATTCTTTAGTTGGAACAGAATCACTTGCACCCATTTTCCCAACTTCTACAACATCAAAAACAGCTTCTGTTTGCATCATTTTAATTTTATCGCCAGCTTTTACAGAGCCTTGCATAACTCTAACATATACAATAACACCTTTATATGTGTCGTAGTAGCTATCAAATATCAAAGCTTGTAGTGGTGCTGTTTCATCGCCTTTTGGAGCTGGTATATCTGTTACTAATCTTTCTAAAACTTCCTCTATACCTATCCCCATTTTAGCTGAAATACGAGGAGCATCAAGGCAAGGAATACCTATAACATCCTCAACTTCATTCGCTATTCTTTCGGGGTCTGCAGATGGCAGGTCGATTTTATTTAAAACTGGAAGTAATTCAAGCCCGTGCTCCACTGCCATATATGTGTTAGCTAGAGTTTGAGCTTCTATTCCTTGCGATGCATCTACAACTAATATTGCACCCTCGCAAGCAGCAAGGCTACGGCTAACTTCATACCCAAAGTCAACGTGACCTGGGGTATCAATTAGATTAAATTCATAAGTTTCGCCATTATTTGCTTTATAATTCAGCGTTACGGCTCTTGCTTTAATGGTTATCCCTCTTTCTTTTTCGATTTCCATATTATCTAATAGCTGCGCTTCCATAAGCCTTTTTTCAACTGTTCCTGTTTTTTCTAAAAGTCTATCAGCAAGTGTTGATTTTCCGTGATCTATATGAGCAATTATACTAAAATTGCGTATATTTTCTTGTTTCAAGTGTATTCCTCCATAAAATTGGTTGTTATCCTTATTATCTTACCACACATTAATTAAAATTAAAAGTTTTTTCTTTTTAATATATAAAAATAGGAACAACTAATTTGTTGTCCCTATTAATTTTATATGTTTTTTATTAATCTAGCAAACCTACTAGCTAAAAATTCAATATTTTCTTTTTGAAAAACTAAGTCATGCTTTGTATGGATTTTATCTACATAATATCCTATAATCGGTTTTTTATTAAAAGCCGCCACACCTATATTTATAGGGAACCCCATCTGATCAGATGGATATAGCGCTTTTGCCGCTTTATCTATTATCGCTGTTTTTTCTTCGCTTGATGTAATATTCTCTTTAATTTTTTCACCATATATTTTTTCAGTTTTATTATTACATATAATTAAAAAGTAATCCCCATCTGAAACGCAGTCAAAATTTATTAGTAGTTTTTCTTTCATTTCATTTTTATATTTCTTTTTAAATGCTCTTGAGCCTAAAAGACCAAGTTCTTCATTATCAAAAAATACAAATGCTGTTTTTTCTCTTTCTTCTTCTGAAAGCTTATTCATAGTTTCAACTAAAGTGATAACGCCAGAAGTGTTATCATTTAAATTATTAGGATTTGCTTTTCCAGCCATTAATAGATAAACTAAACCAAAAAGCATTATATATTCAGCAGCTAAAATAATCAAAACATTATCTGTTATTATCGAAACTAAATAAGCAACAACTCCCATAATAAAAAGGCCTATAAAAACTATTAAAAACTGATACAAAACGCTTATAAATATATTTTTGGGGGCTAGAAAATTTGGAAAAGGCATATTTGCTGGTGTATCGTAGTGTGCTGCTAAAATAGTTTTCGCCTTTTTTACATCACCGATAACTATATTTTTACTTTTAATTATCCCTTTAGACACTTCGATATTTGCTTCATTATAATTCTCTTTAATTAAATTAATGAATTCATCCTTTTGCCTTTTTGATTTTCTTATCTTATAATTTTCTAAAATATTATTTGATAACTCAGTCATATATCGCCTACCTTCTTTCGCAATTTATCTTTGACGAACTTTATTATATTCCATTAACTCATTTTCTTCGCAAGCATTTAATATTTCTATTTTATTTCTGCCTTTTTCTTTAGCTTTATATAATGCTTTATCTGCAATATTTAAGGCGTATTCAAATTTGGGTTCGCAATCTTCTAGCATAAGTGCAACACCAACACTAATCGTTACTATTTTATGTGAGCTTGTCTTGTGTTCAATGTTTAATTTCCTTACTTCTTCTAAAACTTTATTTGCATATTCATAAATTTGTTTTTCATTTAAATCTATAAATTTTATCGCAAACTCTTCTCCACCATATCTATAACAAACAATTTCCCCTTTTTCTTGGAGCTTGTTAAATGTTTCTCCAATTTTTTTTAAAACTTCATCTCCTAGCCCATGTCCATATGTATCATTATATAATTTAAAATTATCAATATCTAAAAGTGAAATCGCTGTAACCCTTTTTGATGATTCCATATTTTCTAGCTTTGCAAAATCTTCAAATAGCTTTCTTCTATTATTAACATTAGTTAACTGATCAATATATGCGTATTTGTGTAATCTATTTTGCGCAACAAAAGCGTCTAGTCTTGAATTTCTAGCTATTGTACCAATAATAAAAAGCAGGAATAAAACAGTGTATGCATTTTCTATTTCACTTTGTAAAACGATTGGGTTTTTGTATGGCGCTATTGCATTAACATAAAAAACTACGGCAATAGTCATAAAAAAGTGAATTCTCATACCTTTATCAATATAAAGAGTTGACACCATAAATAAAACCAGTAAGAAGGTTACCGTTACATTATCTGGTACCGAAACACCTATCATAAAAGAATATACAAAAGCTAGAGTGTAAACTATATATATTGCTTGCAAAACATATTTTCTTGATATAAATCTAATGTATGTAAACATAATCATAGCTAAAATCATTGCGCCAAGATAAATCACCCCTAATATATTGAGTTTTTCACCCGTTGAAATAGCTAATGATAAATACTGCCAAAAATTAACTGCAAGAATTAAAGAAACAGCAAAAAGCATAGTTTGAAGTATCAATGCATTATTATCTTGAATTTCTTTTTTGCAAAGATCTAGGCTATTCTTTTCCTCTATGGTTTTATCAACTGTTAATTTCCACAGTTTTTTTATATTATTGATCATACAAGCCTCTTTTCATTAATTAACTATTAGATTATACTATATCAATAACTACAAAGTCAAGTCACACTTGACTTAGAGTGCACTCCAAGGTGTATACTTTATATCGTATCATTTTAGATGATATAAAATAATTATAAAAAAGGATTAAAACTACTTATGAAACAAAACAAAACTAGAAATCTAACTCTTGCAGGATTTTTTCTTGCTCTAGCGCTATTTCTTCCATTTTTAACAGGCCAAATCCCACAAATCGGCAGTATGCTCTCACCTATGCATTTTCCAGTTTATATTTGCGCACTACTTTTAGGTGCACCTTATGGAATTGCTGTAGGTTTTATATCTCCTATTCTTCGTTCTCTTCTTTTTAGTATGCCTCCATTATTTCCAGTTTCTATTGCAATGGCTTTTGAGATGGCAGCATACGGGCTTGTTGCAGGAGTTCTTTATAAAAAATCTAAAAAAACACTTGCTAATTTATATATAAGCCTTATAATATCTATGATAGCAGGCAGAATTGTTTGGGGTAGTGTTCAATTTCTACTTCTCACTTCAACTGGCTCAGCTTTCACTTTCGAAATGTTTTTATCAGGTGCAATTTTTTCAGCAATACCTGGAATTATCGCACAATTAATAATCGTTCCAATGATAGTAAAGGCTACTGAAAAATATTTCAAATTATAAAAGGCAGGAAACACCAAGAAAGGAATAGATATATCTATGACTATAGGCGAAGTTAGTAAACTATATGAAATTTCTTCTGACACATTAAGATATTATGAAAAAATCGGACTTATCCCACATGTTAATCGCTCTAGTAGTGGAGTTCGTAATTACACTGCTGAGGATTGTAAATGGGTTCAGTTTATTCGCTGTATGCGAAATGCAGGACTCCCTATTGAAGCACTTCAAGAATATGTTGAGCTTTTTAAAACGGGAAATCACACGTTTAATGAAAGAAAAGCTATTTTAATTAATCAAAAAGATTTATTAGAAGAGCGTATTAAAAACGAACAAGCTGTTTTAAAAAGATTAAAATATAAAATATCAAGATATGAAGAAGAAAGCCTTTTAGAAGAAGAACTTCGAAATTATTTTTAATAAAGCAAAAGCGATTTCTATTAATAGAAATCGCTTTTTATATTTAATAAATTTTAAGCTTTTTTAGTTTGTTTTTTGCTAGTTCTTTTCTTTTTTAACGATGTTTTCTTATCGTCTGCATTTCATTTGCAAAATTTCTCAAGATAATTTTCGCAGCATTTTCTGATAATTTCTCTAGCTTCTTCTGCGCCTTTTACTTCATTTACAACAGTATCTTTTTTCTCTAGATTTTTATAAACTGAGAAAAAGTGGCTCATTTCTGTAAAAACATGTGCTGGAAGATCCGAGATATCTTTATATGTGTTATACGATGGATCTTCAAAAGGAATAGCGATAATTTTTTCATCTAGTTTACCACCATCAAGCATTGTGATAACACCTATTGGATAAACTCTTACAAGACTTAAAGGAATAATGCTTTGACTGCATAAAACTAAAACGTCTAGTGGGTCATTATCATCTGCATATGTTCTTGGAATAAATCCATAGTTTGCAGGATAGTGAGTTGATGTGTGTAATATTCTATCTAGAATAATATGCCCTGTTTCTTTATCAAGTTCATACTTATTTTTTGAGCCTTGCTCAATTTCAATAACAGCGATAAAATCGTCTGCTGTAATTCTTTTTGGTGATATATCATGCCAAATATTTGTCATTTTTAATAGCTCCTTTGCCTTTTCATAAATATCTTTTTATATAATTATATATCATACACTTATATAAAAGCAAGGTTTTTCTATGTTAATTAAATAACACTTGGTTTTACTTATTTATATTTTTATTTATTATAATATTCTGATTTTCAATTATCTTATCTAGTTTATAGTGCATATCCTCTATTATGATTTCGCTTTTTAGGTTTATTTTATATTCTTCTTTTGCTCTTTGCCTATCCTTTTCTTCCTGCCTATTTTGGCTCATCATAACCAGTGGTGCTTGAATTGCTGCAATACAAGAAAGCACTAAATTTAATAAAACAAATGGGTATGCATCAAATGCTACTGAAACATTGGCAAGATATATATTAAGAATTATCCAAAAAACAAGACCTATTGAAAAGCAAAGAATAAAAAACCACGATCCTGCAAATTTTGCTATTTTATCTGCTGATTTTTGAGAAAAAGACAGTTTTTCTTCATTTTCTATATTATAAAAAGAACTGTCACTCATTAATTGATGAATAAAATGTTCTTCATCAGTATTTTCATCCGTATACTCTATTATTTTTTTAATTAACTCTTGTTTTTCATTCTTAGTCATCAGCCTATCTCCTTTTTTATTTTATTATTATCCTTTTTAACAAGCACTAAACTAAAAACTTATTTAAATCAAATTTTTCATATTTTTAAGATTTTTTTTAAAATATGCTTGACAAGTTGCGAATTATATGTTATTATTTTCAAGCAATGAGATTAGCGCTTGTAGCTCAGGTGGATAGAGCAACTGCCTTCTAAGCAGTGGGCCAGGGGTTCGAGTCCCTTCAAGCGCACCAAATTGTTAGATGATTTATTATATATACACGGTGAGTGTAGCTTAGTCGGTTAAAGCGCCAGTTTGTGGCACTGGAGATCGTGGGTTCGAATCCCATCATTCACCCCACAAACCTTATAAATCAAATATTGGGGTATCGCCAAGCGGTAAGGCAACGGACTTTGACTCCGTCATTTCGTTGGTTCGAATCCATCTACCCCAACCAAAATAATCTATTCGATTTTATCGGATAGATTTTTTTTATGTGGATTCGAAAGCTGGCTCTTGAAAACAACCTGAATGGTTATTTTAACCAGCGTGGCTTTTTTGTAAATATTATAAACCAAATATATTTTATTATAACTTTACTTCTGTATATTACCATTTAAAATCAATTGACAACAACACTATTTAACGTGTATAATTATATGCAATGTTTAATATTTTTTTACTTTTAATAAATTAAAAATATTAGTTAAAAAACCAACATAATTAAAAGGATAACCTTATATGTATTATATGGCAACATCTAAAAAACAAATTACTATTGGTGTTATTTTAGTAACTATCATTCTCGCTGCTCTGGCAAATTGGTTTAAATTTACAGCTGATGATGCCATTGCTAATGCCACTAAAAATGAAATAGTGAAAATTGTTGAGCAATTAAATTCTAATTTAGAAAATCATATTGAAGAAGGAATAGAGGATTTATCTTCTATTTCCAGTTTTGCTACAAAATTTAATATATCAAATGAAACAGCTGTTGAATTTTTAAATTCACAATCTCAAGTTAGCGAGTTTAGCAATGTTTACTATATAGACCTTTTAGGAAATGGTATATCAAATTCTGGTAAAGTTAATGATTTTTCAAATGATGAAGTTTTCATTAATTCACTAGCAAATGAATTTTATTTAAGTAATCCATATCTACATGAAAATAATCATGATATAATCTTCAGAATTGGCGTTCCCATTAAAGAAAACAACGATATTATTGCTGTTTTAATTGGTGAAATAAATATAGAAAACTTTACTAACTCTCTATCAAATTCTATAAATCCCAGCTCTGATTTCTTTATTGTTGACACTAATTTAAATCTAATTTTTTCAACTAGTGAAAATCATATAAACCAATCAACTATCCCAAAAAAAGATTCTGAGGCTATGGGGTATGCTAATTTAGTTGCTGCTCAAAATAATGTTAGCAATAATATTGACAATAGTTTTTATTATGATTACTATGGTGTTTCTAAGCTTATGGTATATTCAAATATCGATAATACCAACTTGGCACTTGCACTAAATGCAAATGTTGATGAAATGAATATTGAGCTTTCTAATGCTGTTCAAAAGCTTGAATACATCAGTATTGGGATATATTGGTTTTTAATACTTGTGCTTGCATACACTGCTGTTAATCAATCTCGCTCATTAAAGCTTTTAGAAAATGCAGCATATTACGATGCCTTAACTGGACTGCCAAATCAGCTTAAACTCGCAAACGATATGTCGGTTATCTTAAAGAAAAATAAAAACAAAAGTTATGCTATTATGAAATTCGATGTTGAGAATTTTAAAGTTATCAATGAAATTTTCGGCTTTGATATAGGAGATAAGGTTATCACTGCTCCAAAATATATCATAAAAGAAGCAAATGAGCCAACTGCTATAATCGCAAGAGTTGGAACTGATGAGCATTTAGTTTTTGTATCTAGGGAATTTCTTAGCACAATAGATGAAACAGCATCTTTTTATGAATCATTTTATAAAAAACTTATTCCAGAACTTGAAAACTACAACCTATCATTTAAATACGGAAGATATAATATCCCTATTGGAGAAACCGATGTTAGCGAAATTATAAACAAGGTTATACTCGCTCATAATATGGCAAAATCTAATAAAAACACAGTTGTATATGATTATGATGAAGAGTATAGAAACAAGCTTTTATCAGATGCACTGCTAACTAGAAATATGAAGCCAGCACTTGAAAACAACGAATTCAAAGTGTTTCTTCAGCCAAAATTCAGCGTTAAAGAAGACAAGTTAATTGGTGCAGAGGCTCTTGTTCGCTGGATTGAAGATGATGGAACTATGATTTTCCCTAATGATTTCATACCTTTATTTGAAAAGAATGGGTTTATAGTTGATTTAGATAAATACATAATCGAAAATGTTTGTATTTTATTAAGGCGCTGGATTGATAAGGGATTTGATGCCTTATCTGTATCAGTAAACTGCTCAAGACTAAATCTTGAAAACCCAAACTTTGCAAAAGAAATTGCCGATATAGCTAATCAACACAATATTCCTTGCGAATATTTAGAAATTGAATTAACTGAATCTGCTGCAATTGAAAATGAAGAGATAATCGAATCTTTCTTTAAAACTCTTCACGATTTTGGATTTAAAATATCTATTGATGATTTTGGCTCTGGATATTCTTCACTCGGACTTTTAAAGGATATGCAGGTAGACACTTTAAAACTCGATAGAAGTTTCTTTTTTCAAAAAGAAGAAGGCACTAGAAGCGAGCATGTTATTAATAGTATTATTAAAATGGCCCACGGACTCGGGATGTATGTAGTTGCAGAAGGAATTGAAACTTTACAGCAAGTAGAATTATTAAAAAATTCAAACTGTGATGCTATACAAGGCTATTTCTACTCAAAACCACTTCCAGTAAATGAATTTGAAGATAAGTATTTAAATAATTAAATCACAAAAAATGAGTTTCCAAAAATTTGGAAACTCATTTTATTTTACATCTTTTTCTTCATCATAATTTATAAATTTTTCTTCTACTGATTTTTGTATATCTTCTAATTCTTTTATTATATCTGTTATTCTATTAAACAAAATTAAATATATTTCTTTATAATTTTCCATACTCCACCCCTAAACTTCATCTTTAGAAGTATTGTGCTATATTTTTAGGGTAAAATCAATAATATATTTCAACTTTAGAAGATTGGGGAATATTATGAAAATTTACTGGAATGGTGTATCTAAAAATATAATTGGTGCTAAAATAAAACAGCTCCGACTTCAAAATAAGCTAACGCAAAAAGATATGGCAGCTAAACTTCAAATTAAAGGCTATGATTTCACTGATTTAACTATACTTCGAATAGAAAACGGACTTCGATTTGTTCCTGATTACGAAGTTAGATTATTAGTTGATTTTTTCAACATTTCCTGTGATGAATTGCTAAAATAATAATATTACAAACAAAAAAGACTACAAATTTGTAGTCTTTTTTTAGTCTATCTTCTTAAACCTGTTGTTTTTGGTTCTTCTCCTATTTGTCTTAATAGGTATGCAGGAACTAGGCTGTGTTTTAATGCTGTTTCTTTATCGATTTTACCATCTTTATACAGCTTTGCAATGCTATTATCCATACTAATCATACCTTCTTGAGATGAAGATTGAATAATATGATTAATTTGGTGAGTTCTTCCTTCACGAATTAAAGTTCTAATAGCATTATTACAATGCATAACTTCGAATACTGGTAGGATTTCCCCTGTTTTTGTTAAAACTAATTGCTGACAAACAACAGTTTGTAGCACCATTGATAACTGCATTCTAATTTGGTCTTGTTGGTTTGGTGGGAATGTATCTACTAGTCTATCAATTGAGTTTGCAGCTCCTAATGTGTGAAGAGCTGAAAGAACTAAGTGACCTGTTTCAGCTGCTGTTAGAGATATATTAATAGCCTCAGCATCGCGAAGTTCGCCGATTAGTATAACATCTGGACTTTGGCGAAGCGCTGCTCTTAATGCCACTGGGTAGCTTCCTGTATCAAGAGATATTTCCCTTTGACTTACAATACTTTGTTTATGTGCGTGTAAAAACTCAATTGGGTCTTCAAGAGTTATAATATGTGATGGAGATGTTTTATTAATTTCATCTAAAATACAAGTTAATGTTGTTGTTTTACCACTTGCAGATGATCCTGTTACTAAAACTAGTCCTCTTTTAGTTTTACCTAAATCTAAAATATCTTTTGGAATATGATATTCTTCAGCCGTTGGAAGTGAAAAAGGAATAACCCTAATTACTGCTGCAATTGAGCCTCTTTGCTTGTAGGTATTAATTCTAAAACGAGATACATCCTTTACTGCAAAAGAAAAATCATCATCCCCTCTTTCTTTTACAATATTTATATCTCTTCGAGCTAAATCATAAATTTGCTTTATTAAATTATCTGTTGTATCTGGCATTAATCTCTCTTCACTCACAACTTCAATTTGCTGTTTTGCTTTAAAGCTTGCAGGACGACCAGTGATTAGAAAAATATCTACTGCTCCTCTATCTACTGCATATTTTAATAACTCTTTAACATTATTTGTTATGCTATTTTTTTCACTTATTGTAACAATATCGTTAATTGCATTTTTAACATTAGTTGTAATATTATCTTTTTCAACACCTATATCTTTTAAAAGGTCTTTTACATTTGAAATTAAACTATTATTTGCTGAATTATTCATATTTTCCATTTTTAAGCACTCCCATTCTTGTAATTTATATAATTATAGTTTGCCAGCTTAGTCTATTTAAAGTTTCTGGCTGATTTAAGTTTATCCCTATTATCACTTGTAATTCTTTTTTATCATTAACTGGTATTTTATATCCTATCTGAATTTCATTATCTGAAAATTCTTCTATTATCTCAAAATTGCTATCTTCTAAAACTCCAATTAAGTTTTCGGGCACTGTTTCTAACACAATATTATGTAGCTCCATTAGTTTTTCTTCAGCTAAATAATCAGCTTTATAATATTCTGTAACCGAGCCTGCTGCCCTATCTGATAGCTGGGCGTCGTTTTGCGAGGTAGTGGTCACTAATAAAGAAAAAGATACTAGAATTAATATTGTAAAAAATGTTATCAAAGAGGTTATTCCAAGGCTAGTGCTTGAATGTTTTTTACTATTCATTACCACTACCTCCGTTATCACCTACATACTTTGCCACTTCTAAATAATACACCATGTTATTTTCTTCATCCATAACTTCTATAAAAGATGAAACAAATTCGTTTTCTTCTTCAATTGAAACTAAAGCGTAAAATTCAGATTCTTCCTGCGAGGTTACTACTTCCCAATCTTTATTATAGTAAACACATCTTACTCCATCTTTTTCTCCTAGTGCAATATGGGAAGATATCTCTTCTTCATCTCCATCGCAAGCTTTTATAACTTCTGCTATATTTTGTGCTGATAAAGTTGCCATTGATAACTCTCTGCTCTTTTGACTATTATTAAATCCTAAAACAAATAAACTAAGGCATACTGCAGCACAAATAGCAAAAATTAAGCAATTCACAACTAATTCAACTAAAAAGAAATTCCCTTTTTTTTCTATCATACTTTTAGACACCTGCACTTTCATAAGATTCTAAAAATATTGAAGTACTATAATGATTTCCATCTTCGTCTAAAACTTCTATATTTAATAATCCATTTTCTTCTAAAGAAAACTTAAATTCCGACATTGGCATTATTTGTTGTCCTGAATTTTCAGCCACTTCATATCCTTCTGGAACTAAGACTTCACAAAGATACCCATTTTCAATATAAACCCAAGTTTCATAAATTTTTTCATTTATTTCTTGAGATAAAACAATAGCTTGTGAAGAATATGTATCATCAATTCTAACTGTACCATTAGTTTCATTCTGTCTAATTTTTTCAGTTAAATACAAAACTGATGTTCTAATATTATAATTCTCATTGGAGGATTGAACATTTCTTTCATATACATCTACACCAATAATCGCTAAAAATAGTGCGCTAAACGTATATACAGAAAAAAGCATTAGTGTAAAAATTATTCCAAGTTTTGAACCTCTATATTGCATTTAGAATCCTCCTTTTCTTTTTTATCTAATATATTATTATCCTTTAAAACTAGTGTCGCCAATATAAAAAACCGACATTTGTGGAAGTAAATTTCCGCCTAAAAATTCATAATGAATAACATATTGTTCTTCATCATAAACTAAATGATAATTTTCTTTTAAATACTCAACATTATCTGGGTATACCCCTTCAATTGCATAACACTGAACTGCACTTCTTGTAACGGCATTTAATAATAATGTTTGCTGCTGAGTTATAACATCTTTTGAAATACTCGCTACACCACTATTTGCAAAGGCCACTATTGCTAAAACAAGCACAATTGAAAGTGTGGTTGTACTAAAAAAGAATTTTTTTATTCTATCTGAAAAAGTCTTTTTTTTCAAAATCCTTCTCCCCTTCCTACATTCCTGTTAGTATACCTGTTATTGGAAGCATTACTGAAAGCATTACTGCCCCAACCATTATACATAAAAATGCAACTAAGCTAGGCTCTATTACACCTACTAATTTTTGAACATTGTATTCTGTTTCTTCGTGATATCTTTGTGAAACTGCCATAAGCATTTGGCTTTCAGAGCCACTTCTCATACCAGCTGAAATCATACCATTGTAAGTTGGTTTAAAAATACTGCTATTTATTATCGCTTCTGATAAAGCCCCACCTTTTTCAACATCACTAATAATTAAATCAATTTTTTTATGCATTTTTTTACTATCGACAATCATTTTAGAAAATTCAAGTGCATTAATTAAATCAACACCACTTAATAGCATTAATGATAAAGAAAAGGCAAATCTATTTGCATTTTCAGATTCTGAAAGATTTTTTGTTAAAAAGAAGGTGTCATACCAATCTTTTAGTTTTGCTTTTCCAGCAGTAGTCATTCTCATTGAAATATATACTAAAATTATTACTGCAAATATCGCCAAAACAATAGCTGAATACTGATTCAAAGAAGACCCTATATTTAAAAGCAGTGTTGAAACAGGATTTAGAGCAAGACCCATTTGAGCAAAAACTCCCTCAAATACAGGCATTACTTCTACTAAAATTACAAATATTACAACAAAAACCATGCTCGCCATTACCATTGGATAAAATGCAGCTGAGCGAAGACTTTGAGATAATCTATCTTTTCCTCTATAATAGCTTGCCAAAGAAGCCGAAACTTCTTCCACCCTACCTGTTTGCTCAGCAACTTCAATCATACCGATAACATAATTTGGAAAACAATTACACTTAGTTAGTGCTTCTGAGAAAAAATCTCCATCAGCTACATATTCATATAATCGATTAAAAAGCTCTCTATCCATCCCTTCCTGGGCATTGCTTGAGATTATGTATAAGCTTTCCCAAGTAGGAATTCCGTTTTTAGAAAACATAGCTAATTGCTCAAAAAAGTAGGCAAGCTGTGAAGCTGGTAGTTCCTTAAATTTTCCATTTTTATTTTCTATTTTTTTTGACATAACACATCATTCTCCTATTAATAATAATACATTGCGTTATAGTTTTCGCCATCGCCTATATACTCTAATACGTCTGAACGTCCACCACTTGAGGCATCAAATGTTGGGTCCATTCTAACCCAGCTTTCGCCATTAAACTCTATAACATTATTTATCCAGCCATGTTCCTCTGTATGCACACTTATCCAAGCGTGGTAAACATCTCCTGCATATCCTAAAACTAATCTTGTTGGAATACGCTGTGCTCTTAGCATCGAAGTCATTAAAACAGCATAGTCAAAACATAGTCCCTTTTCTGTATTTAATGTGTTTTCAATATCTGGTATGTAAAACGTGCTAACTTGTGCTGCAAAATCATAGTCGTATTCAATTGTTTCTGTAACATATTCATATATCATTGCAACTGCATCGAGCTCACTTCTAGCCTCACTCACAAGTTCCTGACTTAATTTAATCGCCGAGGAATTTTCGTTGAAATCAACATAATAGCTAGGATATAAAAATCCTTGATATTCATTTTCTAAAGCAACGGATATTTGAAATGTGTCCACTGTTGCATAACTTGTGCCTTGTATATTTTCATTTATTGTAATTGTGTAATCTCCACTTCCGGGTGCCACAGGAAAAGCTGTATACTCACTAACATCAGTTATTTCATAGGTATATTTATCTTCTCCTGCCTTTTGTATTTGCATCATAACTTTCGGACTACTTCCGCTATATTTTAACATAAAATAGCCTTTTGAAAGATTTGATATATCAAGAGAACTAGCATTTCCATTCATAACATCTATCCCATCAGCAGTTGGCACGAGTACCACAGGGGTTGAATCTCTAGGTGGCAAACTTTCGTCCACCGATACACTCACTTCTTTGGTGCTTGAACAAGATGTTAATAATAACACAATTGAAAGGAAGATTGATATTTTCTGTAATATTTTTTTGCTCATTTAAAAACACCTCTCTACATTCATTAATCATTTTATCATATCAATATGAAAAAATAAACCTTTTTTTATAAATTTCACTTGTTTTTTCACTTTATATTTACTAGTGATAATTTTTCAACCTATTTTATCCATATATTAAAAATTTTGCAATCAATTTAAACAAAATTGTTACATTTTGTAATTACCCCCTTGATTTTTCGCACATAATTTGGTAACATAATTATATGCAACTTAATTATCTAGTATAACAAACTATGTATTATAGTTTTAAAGACTATTATTATAAATAAAAGGAGTAACTTTGTGAGTAAATCCGTGTATCAAGCAGAAATTTTTCTTTTTGGCGAATTAAAAATACTTATTAATGGCGAAGATATAACACAAAACATTAAGCATTCACCTAAAAAATTAATGCTTCTTGAATATCTTTTAGTTAATAAAAATCGTCAAATACCAACTAGCAATTTAATAGATGTTTTATGGAACGGAAAAGATGATTTTAGTCTAGAGGGAACACTTCGAACTTTAGTTAGCCGTTTAAGAAAAGAATTACTAGATCATGGCCTTGAAAATGCTATTCTATCTAAAAAAGGAACATATACTTGGAATCCTGAATTAAATTGTAAAATTGATATTTTCTATGTTGAGGATTTATGTAATAGAGTTGATGATATAACTCAGCTTACAGCAGAATCCGTAGCACTTTTTGAAGATATCCTTTATATGTATAGGGATCACCTTCTTTCTAACTCCTCTTTAAACCCTTGGCTTACACCAAAAGTTTATTACTATCATAATCTATACCTTAAAGCTGTTTATGCTTATATTGAGCTTTTAAAGGCTAGTGAGAACCTTTCTGAAGTTATTAGAGTTTGTAAAATCGCTTTAGAAATTGATCCATTTGATACCACTTTAAATCTTGAATTAATGCAATCACTTTTAAATCAAGGAAAAAATCGCGAAGCTTTATCGCAGTATCAAAATGTTACAGATTTACATTTTAATCATCTTGGCACAAAGCCAAATGAAGAAATTTTAGATTTTTATAAAAAATTAATCACTGTTGAAAAACCTATTGAAGCGAATATAGATGATATTCTCACCGAGCTTCGCAATGTTGATAGTTATAGTGGTGCTCTTGTTTGTGAATACTCTATTTTCAAAGATATATATCGCTTATATTTAAGAAATCTAAAAAGATTAAATATAAAAATGTTTTTAGCGATAGTTAATCTTCGAACGCTTGATGTAGATCCTGAAAGTGTTGATCCTTTTGAAATGGATAAGGCGATGAAAAACCTAAGAAATCTTCTTCAAGTTAATCTTCGTACTGGTGATACTATTTCAAGATATAGCCCAAATCAATTTACATTAATTCTTCCTAGCATTGAAACATATGAAGCTGGCAGAATGGTAATGAAAAGAGTTCAAAGTTTTTACTACTCTTTCCCAGAAAATTCAAAATTTAAATTAAATTTTCATATTGTGGAATTAACAGATTAAAAAAATGCAGATTACTTCGTAATCTGCATTTTTTATTTATGATACTTGATATTATTATTTATACAAAACCCTCTATAAATTTGTTCTAGAGCTATCATTCTAGCTAGTTGATGTGGGAATGTCATTTTTGAAAACGACATTTTAAAATCGCTAAGATTCTTCACTTCTTTAGCTAGTCCATGGCTAGAGCCAATAATAAAAGTTATATTAGAATATCCTTGAACTGGCTTTTCTTTTAAAATTTCTGCTAAATCTTCGCTTGAAATTTGTTTGCCTTCAATGCAAAGACTTATAACATAGCTTTGTTTTGGAATACTTGCTATTATTTTTTTCGCCTCTTTTTCCAAAGTTTTCTCAATTATCGTATCATTTATATTTTTATTAAGATTGGTTTCATCATCTATTTCAATAATTTTTAAATTGCAAAGTGATTTTAGTCTTTTAATGTATTCATTGCAGCCATCTTGCATAAATCCTTTATGCGTTTTTCCCATTGCAATTATTGTAATATTCAGCATTTAAATCTTCCTTTTAAAATTCAATTTTTAAAGATATATCATTTCTAATATTCACCGAAACTTTAATCTCATTATCTATCTTTATTCCTTTTTGATGTGCAAGGCTTGCAAGCTGAGATAGTGCAAGCGAGGGCAAATTATTATTATTGGATAGATGACAAAATCTTAAATTTGATAATCCATCTTTAATTAATTTTAATGCTGTTTCGCTTGCTTGCAAATTAGATAAGTGTCCGTTATCTGATAAAATTCTTCTTTTTAAAAAATATGGATATTCCCCAGCTAGAAGCATATTTTCATCATAATTAGACTCTAAAACAACTAAATCATTTCCTTTTAAATTATTATAAACTTCATCTGTAACACTTCCAAGGTCTGTTGCAAGTGCCATCGAACTGCCTTTTTTTGAAAAAACACGAAATCCTGTACAAGCATCTGAATCATGTGGAGTTTCAAATCCTTTAATAAATAAATCCCCTATTTCAACTCCACTAAAAACTGTGTCGTATGTTTTTATATGCGGGGGTATTAAATCATTTTTTTGTATGTAGTTTAGGGAAAATGCATTTGAATACACTGGCACATCTAAATTTTTTAAAAACACTTTTAATCCAGCAATATGATCTTGATGTTCGTGGCTTATAAATATCCCTTGTAAATTTTTATTATCAAGCCCAATACTTTTTAATGCAGTATTCGTTTGGCGTGCAGATTTTCCTACATCTATTAAAATAAATTTTCCGTTTTCTTCTATAACTGAGCAATTCCCAGAAGAGCCTGAGTAAAGCGAAATGTAATTTGCCATTTATACTGCCTTTCTATCCATTTTTAACAATAGATTCATTTTAATCGTTAAAACAGGCAAGAGTTCCTCCCTTGCCTGTTTTTATTAGTAAGCTGATTTTAATTGTGTTTTATCTGGAATAACAACCTTTTGCATATCCCCACCTAAAGATTTGATTTTATTAACGATATCAACATATCCTCTTTCAACATGTGAAATTTGACTGATTTCACTTTGTCCACTCACTGTTAAAGCTGCGATAACTAGGGCTGCTCCTGCTCTTAAATCGGTTGCAATAACTGGTGCAGGACCTAATTTTTCAACACCTTCAAAAACTGCAACCTTACCTTCAACTTGGATATTTGCACCCATTTTAATAAGCTCATCACAGTATCTAAATCTTGAATCCCATATGCCTTCTGTAACAATTGATGTTCCGTTAGCAAGGCTTAGTAAAACCCCCATTACTGGCTGTAAATCGGTTGGAAAGCCTGGGTGAGGCATCGTTTTTACATTTGTGCTTTGATACACACCATCGCCTGAAATTCTTATTGAGTCATCGAATTCTTCTATATTAACACCCATATCTTTAAGTTTTGAAGTTATAGGTTCTAAATGCTTTGGTATAACATTTTTGATTGTAATATCGCCCTTTGTTGCAGCTGCTGCTATCATAAATGTTCCAGCTTCAATTTGGTCTGGAACTATTGAATAGGTAGCACCATGCATTTTTTTAACACCGTGAATTTTAATAACGTCAGTGCCAGCGCCTCTAACATCTGCACCCATTGTATTTAAAAAGTTTGCAACGTCAACGATGTGTGGCTCTTTTGCAACATTTTCCAGAACAGTTGTGCCGTCAGCCATTACTGCTGCTAGCATAGCATTAATAGTCGCTCCAACTGAAATTGTATCAAAGAAAACATGAGCTGCGACTAGTTTTTCGCTTTTAATATTAATCATTGCATAGTCCATTGAATTATCAGCCCCAAGCGCTGTAAATGCTTTTAAATGCTGGTCAATTGGTCTTGCTCCTAAATCACATCCACCAGGCATTGGAGATGTAGCATCGCCAAAGCGAGATAATAAACTACCTAGAAAATAATATGATGCTCTCATTTTAATACCTAAATCAAGTGGTACTTCTGTGATATCAATTGTTGAAGTATCAATTTCTAATGCTTGCGAAGATAATCTCTTAACCTTAGCTCCTAAAGCCTTTAAAATATCAATTTCTTGATTTATATCACTAATATTTGGTACATTTTCTAATATACAAACATCATTCGCTAAAACAGTAGCTGGAAGAATTGCAACAGCAGCATTTTTAAATCCACTAATTGTAACCTCTCCTTTTAAAGGAGCTCCCCCATTTATAATAAATTTTTCCAAATTTTTTCTCCTTAAACACAATTTTTTTTGCATTTATTTTTATCTATATTTTGTATTATACACAAATCTTTATTAAATAAACATATAATTTAATATTTAACCAACTTATATTATACCACAGCTTATAGTTTTGTAAATACTTATTTATATTATCTTTATAATAATATAAATTTTAGTTTTTATTTCGGCAAGAAGTATTGCCGAAATATTGCTTTGCAATAACTAAAAACTAATAATATATACTTTATTTATATCTATGGTAAAAATGCTAATGGATCGTATCTATAACTGCCTGATTTCACTTCAAAGTGAATATGATTACCAGTTGACCATCCTGTTGAGCCAATATATGCAACTATCTGTCCTTGCTGTACGCTTTGGCCAACGCCAACTGCTAATGATGAACAGTGAGCATATAGAGTTTGGTATCCATTTGCATGCTGAATTTCAACGTGCCATCCATAGCCACCAGCTGAATAAGCGGCATCAACAACTATACCTGAGTCAACTGCAACAATCGGAGTTCCATAAGGAGCCGCTAAATCGATACCATTATGTGCTGGATACTGTCCTGTAAATCCTCTTGACCATCTAAAGTTTGTAGTTGGCCATAGATAAACGCCACTGCCTGGCTCCATAACAACGCCATTCCATAATGTACCTACCTGAGTAATTTCAGTTACTGGCTCACTTATAACAGTTGTACTTAGTACTGTTTCTTTAACAGCTATACCGTCTATGTATTCAACTTCAACTAAAAGCTCATTAACTCCATCAACACCTGCTTGAGATATTTTTGAAGTATTAAAATTCATAGTATTATTGTTTTCTCTAACACTATCATGAGGAACTATCTGCTCACGAACTTCTGTTTCAACGTATTTAACTTGTAAAAATGGAACAGATGCTCCAACTAGCACTGCATCTCCAATTTGCAGACTTCCACCATTTTCAAGATGTGGATTTAACTGATATAAAGTTGATAGTGTAATACCATTTTTTTGTGCCATCGCTGATGGGGAATCTCCTGAAACTGCGTAATACCATTTTTCACCACTAACTTCGCCAGTTATCATTTCTAGCATATCGCCTTCGTCTTTTATACTATCTTGGAAAAATACCCCTTCAACAATCGAAACATCTTGAACAAAGCTAACTGTTCTATTTTCAGCACCATTTTGATATGGCTCTAGCATACTATCAATTGTTTGGTTTAATTCTTCTCCACCTTCGGTTGCCCCATAAAATTCTCCGTCAACATAAAGCCCTGTTGCCGAAACTATATTTTGAGATGAAGAGTTTAATATGTTATTTGCAAGCTCTCTCTCTGTAATAACTTCATCCGTGCCATCGTTTGAAAGAGTGATTAATTTAATTTCTGTTTCTGGATTCCATTCTTGATTAGAAGTTGAAACTAATTGATTTTGAATAATCGCATCTGCTTTATCAATAGTTGAATAATTCTCAACCCTTCCTATAATTTCGCCATCCATTAAAACATCGATAGCATAATCATTTGATAATTCTGATATTACAACAGCTGAAAATATGCAAATAGTTAGCGTTGGAACTATGTATCCAAATAATCTTCCTACAAGTTTTTTATTCTTAAAAAAACCTTTAAAGATATAGCTAATAGCTGCAAAAACGCCTTTAAAGCTATTACTTTGTTCTTTTTCCCTTGCAAAAGTAGCCTTGAATTTTCTAATTGTAGCACCTATTTTTTCAATCGGCTCTCCTAAATCGTCTAAAATTGCTCCAAAAAATCTTCCAAAGAATTTTTTAATTCCTTTTAAGCCTAAAATAAGAAAATCTAATCCCTTTCCTAAAAGCCTAAATAGCATTTTTATTATATCTATAAAGTAAACTTCAACCGTTGTTCCTGTTTTATAAAAAAAATCTTCTAAAAACTTTTTCAAGCCTTTTTTCTCAACTTTATCTTTAATATCTGTATTTATTCTATGTTTTAGTATATTGAAAAACCTCATTGACCTTGAATATTCCCCTTTCAGTATCTAAATTTATAAAAATTATTAATTAGTTAGTAATAAGCAAAATGCTTACATCAATAGATTATACAGTTTTTCGGCATTTTTTTCAAGGCAATTGTAGTTTTTTTCACAAAATCCCCTTTGTAATGTTATATCTTTGTAACTATTTAAACGCATTTAATAAGTTTTTCATATCATTTGGCAATTCACTCACAACTTTTATAATTTCCTCGCTGTTAACTTTTGTAAAAATAAGCTCTTTACAATGCAAAGCGTGCCTATTGATTATATTGCTTTTTTCTCCATACATATCATCACCAATTAAAGGATGATTTATATAGCTAAAATGAACCCTTATTTGGTGCGTTCTGCCTGTGTGTAGTTTTATTTTAAGATAGGAATACTCCTTATTTTTCTCAATCACTTGATATTCAGTTTTTGCCCACTGCCCATTTTTATCAACACACCTTGTTATAATACTATCCCCCATTCTTGCAATAGGCTCTTCTATTACGCCCATATTGTTTCCGATTTCTCCTTTTACAATAGCATAGTAGCTTTTTTCCACCCTATGTTTAAACCACTGCGCTGAATAGGCATCTTTAGCTATTAAAACTAGACCCGATGTGTTTTTATCTAAACGGTTAATTATCCTTGCTATTCTTTTTTCTCCTTTTTTTTCAAAATATCCAACGAATGCATTTGCTAAAGTTCCCTTTGGATGATTTAATGATGGGTGAATAGGCATACCATAAGGTTTATTAATAACTATCAAATGTTCATCCTCATATAGAATTTCTAATTTTATATCCTCTGAAATAACTGTTGTTTCTTTTTCTTCTTTTATATTTAAAAGGATTTTTACCGTTTGATTTTCTGATAAAATATAATCTGTATTTTGTTTTTTATTCTCAACTAGAATTCCATCTTCAATAAACTTCATTCTTTTTATATGAGCTAGGGAAATTCCTTTTTCTCTTAGAAAAATATTAAGTCGAGTGTTTTCTTCTTCTTTTTTCACTATATATTCTAAATACATAAAATCCTCCTTTTTTAATATTTAAAAATTTTATTTGTAAATTAAGTTAATATGTAGTATAATACTTAGGCTAATCATTTTATTTTATCATATTAGCTTTGCAATATGCAAATTACAATTAACACGAGTAAACCATACGGCGGCGTAGTCTTTTTTAAGGCTATGAGGAAAGTCCGGGCTTTACAGGACAAGGATAGCTGATAACGTCAGCCGAGGGCGACCTTAGAGATAGTGCAACAGAAATAAACCGCCTAATTTATTAGGTAAGGATGGAAAGGCGAGGTAAGAGCTCACCAGCATATTAGAGATAATATGGCTATGTAAACCTTATCCAAAGCAACACCCGACAGTAGAGCATATGTGTCCTGCAGCTCTCAGGAGGTGGCATGAGCCATACAGTAATGTTTGGCCTAGATAGATCGTCGTTTAATACAGAACCCGGCTTACGGTTTACTCGTTTTAATAAAAAAATTAGTGGGAGCGAATTTTATATTCGTCCCCACTTTTTTAATCACATATAATTTTAAAACTTTCATACTCTTTATTTTTTTCTTTTATAAACACTGCGATTTTATTATCTTCATATTTAACATGATTAATCAAAGTGCTAACTAGATTATTAAGCCCTGATAAAGTTTTAATCGTAGCGCCTTCTTTGATTAAATCTTCGCCTGTTTTTTTGCACAACTTATGAATGTACAAATGTGTGTTTTTATGAAATGTAATTTCATTAAACTCAACTATTTCTTGTAAATCCTCTTCATCTTTAAAGTGATCAATTATATAGTTTTCCAAAAAATAATACATCGTTTTAATGTGCGCCCTTCCTCTACCTTCAGAACAAGCCTGCATTAAGTCATTTATTCGACGAAATAGCTCCTTATGCTGTAAATCAATCATTGAATTGCCAGTTAATAAATTTGCGTGTAGTTCATATTTCATAAACCTACTCCTTTTTAATATTTTTAAAAGATTACACAAATATCTATTTTACTTTGACATATTAAAAGGTTTTGATTAAATGTTATTATTACATAAAAATTCGTTAGGTTAATTTTTTTACAATCTTAATTAATTGAGATATTCTAATATATAGAATATCAGATACAAAGCTGTAATTCAATAGGCATAATAACTAAATATTAACTAAAAATATATAAAAGCATAAAATATTACCATTGTGATAATATTTTATGCTTTTTGAATTAATATATTATTCGTCTTCTGAATTTATAAACATTTCTTCTGTTGTTTGTTGCGCTAGTTTTAATTTTTCAGTTAGCTGTGCTAAATTCTCAGTGGTATCTTGCAGAATTTTAGTTGTTGTTTCTAATACTTCAATTGAAGTAGCCATTCTACCAGCCAAGTGGTAGTACATTGATTTATAATCTGGCATAAGTATTCTCCTTTATATTCTTTTAAGTATTTAATATTAATTATAATTTTATCATAACATCTATAAAAAGACAACAATTATATAAATAAAAAAATAATATCTTTCGATATTCTTTTCTTTGGCTTAGATGACAGGATGTAAAAATTAAAATTTTTACCAGCCTCGAGCTTTCGCTCTTCACCCTTCAAGTTTAAAAACAGTGCACTGCACTGTTTTCTTAACAACTCTCACCTTCTCAAGGTTCGAATCCTTCTCTAGTAAATAAAAAAAGAATATCTTTCGATATTCTTTTATTTGGTTGGGATGACAGGATTCGAACCTGCGGCATCCTGGTCCCAAACCAGGCGCTCTACCAAACTGAGCCACATCCCAATATATTTTCTAAAGAAGCTGTTTCTTTAGTGCGAATTAAATTATAATACATAATCGCTCATTTGTCAATACTTTTTTCATAAAAATTTTAAATATTTTTAAGCTTTTAATTTTCATTATACCCTATCTTTAAAAAGTGACTAAAAAGCGTCACTTTTTAAAGATAATATAATTCTTTTAAATGCTTTCTTGCTTTTGATTTCTTCTTATTTCTAATTCTTTTAGTATTTTCAGCATTTTATTTTGATGTTTTTTATATTTTAATAAAATAACAACAAAAAATACTGCTAAAACTCCTGGAATTAAAAACATCATATTTTTAAGCCCTAATAAAACGGAATCTGGTTGAGTTTCTAAAGTTTGGTCAAAGCCTGTAAGCCCTAGCAAATACCCTACCACTGCACCACTTATACCAATACATAGCTTTGTTATAAAATTAAATGTTGAAATAATCAAGGCATCTGTTCTCCTGCCTGTCATATATTCATTATAATCAACTGCATCCATCAAAAATGGCGAGTTTAAATTTCCGTAATAAGCAAATCCCATTTCAACTAATCCACCACAAATTAGCATTAAAATAAATGATGAATCATTTGTAATATATCTTATTATATAGCAAATAATTGCCATTGATATAGCCATAATTGCAAGATTTGTTTTGCCAAGTTTTTGGCTTAATTTAGTTATAGTAAAGCCTACTATTAGATAGGAAATCGTTGCAATAGTTTGAACAATCGCTATTGCTTCTGGTTTTTTAATATTATATGTTAGATAGTAAACTAGTGCACCCATAGGAATAAAAGATAATAAAACATATAAAAAATTCATTAAGCAAACATAAATCATCATTGGATTTTTAAATAGTGCAAATAAATCTTTTCTTATCTCTTTTGTGTTTATATCTATTTTTTGTTTTTCAAATGTTTCGGTTTTATCATAATCACGAACTGAATGTGCAACTAGTAAATACCCTGCCACTATAATCGAAGAGTAAATACAAATTGTTATAAAAAATCCTTTTTGTAAGTTAGTTCCTGAATCTCCAAAAAAATTCACTAAATTCATAGTTTGGCTAGTTGAAACCCATGTGCCAATAGTTGCAACTATAACTATTTTAGAGCGCATATCAATACGCTCATCGGCTGTTTTTGCAATTCTAGACATTAAAGTTATATATGCAGTGTTAGTCGCTGTATATATCATCCCTTGACCTATATAAGTTACATACGCCCAAACTAATTTCATAGTTGGTGATAAATCTGGAGCTGTGAATGTTAAAATCATGAAAACAGCAAGCGGAATAGCGCCTTTGATTAAATAAGGCCTACATCTTCCTTGTTTTGTATTTGTTCCATCTATTATAGCTCCAATAATCGGATCGTTAATTGCATCCCAAACTCTTGCAATTAAAAACATCGTCCCTGCCGCTGCTGGACTTATACCAAATACGTTTGTGTAAAAAAACAGCATAAACATTCCAAACATTCCAACAACAATCTGCTGTCCTGTTTCCCCTGTGGCATATAGCCACTTTACTTTACTAGGTAGAGATTTTTGCATAGTGTTACTTTGCATAATTAAATTTCTCCTTTAAATGGATTAAAATTATTTGCTAGTAAAAACACAAAAGACTTAGTATATGTTATAAAACACATAACCAAGTCTTTTTTTCATTGCATAACCTTTTATGTGGTGTTTACCAATTATTAAAGTTATATTTTTTAAACTAATTTCATTCTATCAGTTTTTAAAATTTCAATATCCTTATCTGATAATTTCCCCAGAGCAGCATTATAGGCATCTATTAAAGTTTCTTTAGATATTCCAAGCGGTAAAATACTCGACTCTATTATTAAATAAATTGAATCTAAATATGAAATAGTTATATCACGACTTAATTTCATTCTAGTAAATCCAATCTCCACAAATTTTGCAATCTGCATATATTTAAATATATCATCCTCACTTGCATCAATTGAAAATTCTTTTAAAACATCCCTATAAATTTTAACTGTGTATGAGTAAGGCGCAACTTTTATTTCACTCCTTGCTAAAAGTTGATTGAAGAATCTTTCTATCTTAGGATTTTGATTAAATCCCACTTGCAATAATAGTTGGTATAAAAAAAGTCTTTCTAGAGAACTGCTCACAAGAATTTTTTCATCATACTCACTTTCACGAAGTTCTTTTAATAATCCTTCGCTCACTTCATACATTAAATTATCTTTAGAATTATAATGATAAACTACCGAGCCAAGGCTAACTTTTGCTTTTTTAGCTATATCACGCATCGATGTTTTTTCGTATCCTTTATCTAAAAATAATTCTCTTGCACTCTTTAAGATATTTTCTTTTAAACTTAAGTTTTTATTTTTCACTATAAGCACCACTTTCGAATATAAAATACATTTATTCTAGCATAATGCCATGTTTTTTGCAACTTTAGTTAGTAAATTAGTGCTGTGTTTTTATTAAGCTATTTCTGTTGTGCTAACTTTTTTAGGTGTGTATTTTTCTGGATCTTGTTTGATTAATTTATTTAGGTATTGCCCGTACACAAAAGCAGTTACAAGCATTACTATTTGTGCACCAAGTAATATCCACATTATTGTTTTAAATCCACCTGTTGGGTCTGCATCTAAAACGCCACCTAAAACACTAAATAACCACATATCTGATGAATATCCAAGAGCTGAAACTATACCAGCTGTTGTTCCATAAACCATCATAGGAACTTTTGTTTCAGCAAGTGGTAGCATACCAGCTGAGCCACTAAATCCGATAACAAAGCTAAATAGTGCAACTAAAATTAGGGCAATTGTTCCAATAGCAGGGTCTACTGGAAGGAATATCATTCCTAGTAAAACAGAAATTATCACAGAGGAAAATAATTTTACAGCCTTGTGTGAAACGCCTAATTTTTCAATAATTACAGCTGCCATAGGCCCTGAAATTGAACGGAAAACATATTTTATAGCTATACCCATAGCAACAGTTATACTAACGGGTAGTAGATAAACGCTGTTAAGCATTACGCTAAAGTATGAAGCCGCTGTTGTTGTCATATATCCAGTTAGGATTAACAAAGCAGAAAACCACGTTGAAGGAGTTTTTAAAACTTTGCCCATTAATGAGAAGTCTATACCGCCTTTTTTCTTTGTTCCTTCTAATTCTTCTCTTGCTTCTTTTGTTAGGAATTCATCTGGTTTATAGAACAACTGAATTGAAACTCCAATAGCAATTGAAATAGTAGCGTATGTTACAATTACCCATTCAAATCCGCCTGCACCATTAACTGCGTCTGCAAATATGAATAATAATCCATAAGAAAGAACCATACCAAACATATTACTTGTAAAGCCCCAAAATGCATTAATTCTTGGCATTTCCTCTGAAGCACCTAGCATACGAACAGCCTTCATAAATGCTGGCCATTGAAGGAATATAAAGCTTATTGCGTATAAAACATAGATTACAAGCATAATTTCATAGCTTGGAACAGTGGACGTGTATAAAGCTAGACATCCCGTAATAATAGACGACCAAACAAGCAGAGTTTTTACGCCTATTCTATCAGCAATTAATCCACCAAAGAAATATGCAAAAAAGGAAAGCGTGCCGTAAACTGATAAAAGTGTTCCTTGTTGCTCATTTGTTAAGCCGAATAATTGCTGGAATGGAATGTAGTAAATTGTAGGGAGATAAACGATTGTAGAAAGGTTTAGCGTTAGGGATAAAAGTAGTAGCACTAAGTATTTTTTCTGGAATAGAAATTTCATAATTTTCTCCTTTTAATCTTGCGATTGTTTTATTTTTTATTTAAAAGGCAAATTAGCTATCTGCCTTTATATATACTTTTATTTAGTGAACTCGCCATTTTCAATAAGTACTTTCCCACCAACGATAACGTTTATCATCGGTTTTGCCATAACTAAATGGTCTTCGTCTGGATTACCATCAACTATTATAATATCAGCAAGTTTACCTTCTTTAATAGTTCCAAGTTTATCTTCCCATCCAATAATTTTTGCACTGTTTATAGTTGCTTGTTTTAGCATATCTATATTCTCCATATCACAGCACTCTTTTCTTGCGATAAATTCAAGCCCTGGGGTTTCCATAAATGAATCATACGGAATATCACTGCCAAATCCTAGTGTTAGCCCTGCTTTATAAGCATTTTTAATACAAGCGTGACTTTGGTCGTTAACATATATTTTATCTTCGCTAACATTTGCAGAAACACCTGTTCTCTGACCTGTTCTTTTATTTGAAGGACCACCTAAAATAGTGTATCCGATTGCCATAGTTGGAACTAGGTATGATTTTTCTCCATTATCAACTAGCATTTGAATAGTTTTTTCATTTATTAAAGAAGCGTGCTCAATTGTATTAATCCCAACTTCAACACATCGTTCAATAGCTTCTGTTCCGTGGCAGTGAACTGCTGTTGGAATATTAGAAAGCTCTGCAACTTCTTGTAAAGATTCAAGCTCTTTGACTGTGCAAATTCTCGCTCCTGGCAGTCCGCCTTTATTTAGCATAGCACCAGTTGCCATATATTTTAAAACGTCAACTCCTCTTTCGATTTGCTCTCTCGCCTCAGCTCTTAATTCATCAGGTGAATTTGCTATTTGATATAAATCCATAAAATAAGAGTTACCCGGTGCTGTTGGAGTTAATATTTCACCACTTGAAAGCATTCTAGGCCCTGTTATAACGCCAGCATTAATTAGATTTCTTAAATCTAGCGCAATGTTTTTATGCGAGCCGAGTTCTCTTAGTAAGGTATAGCCTTGTGTTAGGTAGTCTTTAACGTGGCTATAAGCATCTAAAACATCTTTAGTTGAGGATTTCAGTCTTGGATCTTCCATTTTAAAGGTGTATAGCATAGAAGCGTGGGCGTGTAAATCCATAATCCCAGGCATAACTGTTTTCCCTTTTGCATCGATAACTTTTGCTCCTTCTTCCACTTCTGCTGTACCAGCTGAAAGAATTTTAACTATCTTATCTTCTTTAATAACAACATCTCCAGTTGCCCCATCATACCCCTCTGTAAGTTCTTTAATCAGTCTTGCATTTTTAATAACTAGCATAAATCGTTGTCCCTTTCTTTTATAATATTCCTAATTAAAAATATTATTGTGGTAATAACTTCGTCTTCTTTGTACGTGTACAAATTATGTTTTCAGTATATCCTATACGCGTACAGATTTCAATAGCATACTGCTCTTTTCTCTATATTAACCACACAATTTTAGTTCTATTTATGCAAGTTGCACATCTATTCTTTTAAATATTTTCAAATAACTAAATTTATTTTTCTGCACAAAAAAAGATAATCTAAAAATAGATTATCTTTTTTTAATTAGTCGTTTATTGATTGTTTAACATTTAATCTTGCTAAAGACCTTTGGATTTTAATATTTGCTCTTGCCACAGCTTTTGAATCATCAGAGCCTGCATTTACAACTTTTCTTGCAGCCTCTAATGCTTTTTGAGCTCTATCAACATCTATATCATCACTCCACTCAAATGTGGATGATAGTATTTTAACATCACCATTAGTAACAGCTAATAGCCCGCCCATACAAGCGGCATAGCGTTTACCTTCAGTGGTTTGTATTGTAGCCTTTCCAATTCCAATAGCTGTGATATAATCAATATGCCTTGCTAAGACAGTAACATCACCTGTTGTTGTTCTAACGGTTACGCTATTTGCCTGACCTTTATAATGAACGCCATCATTTGTGATTACTTCTAAATTGAAGGATTGCATAATTATAATCATTCCTTTCCTTTGAATTAGCTATTTTGTTTTGCCTTTTCTACAACATCGTCGATACCGCCTGCAAATAAGAACGCTGATTCAGGAAGTGAATCGTGCATACCTTCCATAATTTCCTTAAATCCTCTGATTGTTTCAGATAAAGGAACATATTTACCCTGCATACCAGTGAACTGTTCTGCAACGTTGAATGGTTGTGATAAAAATCTTTGGATTTTTCTTGCACGGTTAACGATTAGTTTATCATCTTCTGAAAGCTCATCCATACCCATAATAGCGATAATATCTTGAAGCTCTTTATATCTTTGAAGTATACTTTGAACGCCCCTTGCAACATTAAAGTGCTCTTCTCCAACTATTTCTGGAGTTAGAATACGGCTAGAAGAATCTAGTGGGTCAACTGCTGGGAAAATACCAAGTGCAGCAATACCCCTAGCTAGTGTTGTAGTCGCATCAAGGTGAGCGAATGTTGTAGCAGGAGCTGGGTCAGTTAAGTCATCGGCAGGAACATAAACTGCTTGAATAGATGTAATAGACCCTTTTTTAGTTGAGGTAATTCTTTCTTGAAGTGCACCCATCTCTGTTGCAAGTGTTGGCTGATAACCAACCGCAGAAGGCATACGCCCTAAAAGAGCAGAAACCTCAGAACCAGCTTGTGTAAAACGGAAAATATTATCAACGAATAATAACACGTCTTGGTTTTCTTCATCCCTAAAGTGTTCAGCCATTGTAAGACCAGTTAATGCAACACGCATTCTTGCCCCTGGTGGCTCATTCATTTGTCCGTAAACTAAGGCTGTTTTCTTAATAACGCCACTGTCTGTCATTTCGTGGAATAAGTCATTACCCTCACGAGTTCTTTCACCAACGCCAGCAAAAACTGATAAACCACCGTGCTCATTAGCAACGTTTGTTATAAGTTCTTGAATTAAAACTGTTTTACCAACGCCAGCACCACCAAACAGACCAATTTTACCACCTTTAGTATAAGGGCAGATTAAATCGATAACTTTAATACCAGTTTCTAGTATTTCAGCCGTTGTTGTTTGTTCTTCATAGCTTGGAGCCTTTGCGTGGATTGGCATATATTTTTCAGATTTTGGTGTTTCTTTTCCATCAACTGCTTCACCTAGAACATTAAAAATTCTTCCAAGTGTAACTTCGCCAACTGGAACAGTAATAGGGCTGCCTGTGTCTGTTGCTTTTGCACCACGAACAAGACCGTCGGTTGATGCCATCGCAATACATCTAACAACATTATCCCCTAAATGCTGTGCAACTTCAACCACTAGGTTTTCCCCATTATGGTCTACATTTACAGCATTTAAAAGAGCTGGCAGATGCTCGTTTTCAAAACGAATATCAATAACAGCGCCCATTACCTGAGTAACCTTACCTACTTCTAACTTACTCATGTATT
>CAZGFY010000023.1:0-33237 GCA_964525015.1 uncultured Oscillospiraceae bacterium | reverse complement strand
CCTGTGATTTCTTCACCCATTTTTACAACATTTTGATTAATATAAATTACAACATCGTCTAGTGAATTGTAATGATCATATATAATATCGTAGCTCATGCTTAAATCTGTATTTGTTTTACAAACTTGTACGCTTGTAACTGCTATTTCTAGTGGGATATCGCCGTGATACTCTCCCGTAAAAGTTGCAAAATAAGCATCTTTTATTTCTACATTTTTAAGAGATAAAAAACCACACATTAAATATTCATAATTATCACCATTGTATGTTTGCATTGAAATAAAATCTTTTGAAAACTCTTTATTGGTTGTTGATTTTAGTTTTAAATCTATCATATCAACGCCTTCGGTATTTGACGTGAATTCAATTTCAACCATACTTGCTAAATCAGATGCATCAATTATTAAGTCAAATGAAAATTTTCCATTTTCATCTGTTTGTATACTTGTTGGATTTATTTGTGCAGTACTTTGACTTTGATTTAAATCAATCTCATTTGTTGCATAAGTTGGCAAACTAAATATTATGCTTAAAGAAAGCATTAAAGCTATAATTTTATGTATTCGCCCTATATTTTTCATCTATAATCTCCTAAATTGCCTTACTCTTAATAAGGCATTGACATCTCTATTTTACATAGAGATGTCTTTGAGCCTTTTTAATATACTACTATTCCATTCTCATATAAATTGCCATAACATCCATTATGTCAACTGCACCATTGAAATCGAAATCGTATTGTTGTGCTTGTACCCATATTTCATATTCTTTACGAGCACCATAGTATTTTTGAATTTCTGCTAAATCTAGTATATTAATTACGCCATCATTATTAACATCGTAGTTTAAACTATAAGTAACTGTTAAATTGCCATATTTAACATTTGCCATAATCTCGCCTGAGCCATCTTCTGGGCGATGAGTTATTTCAGTATTTGATACATCGATAGTTGCACCTGTTCCTGTTACTGAAACTTTAACTATCGGAGTTTTTTCAACTGTATTAAAGCTTTCGCCCATAATACCAGTGTAAACTAAAACAACATTTGTTGTATTCTCATTAGTTTCTGATACTTTTGGCAGTAATATAAAGTTTTCAGGTGTAGTGATTTCTATATCAGTTCCATTATGAGTTATATCAAATTCAAGCGCCGGAATATTAGTTGCTTTTTCAAGATTAATATCAAAGTAAGACATACCTTCTTTTGCCGCTGTTGCATGATCAACAGTTACATCTAAAATTGCATGAACATCATCATTATTAATTTCTCCAACTACTAATTCAAGCTCTGCAAACACTAGTTCTGTATTAAGCAGTCCATCTGGAATATCTACTAACGTACCGGTAATTGTGTAGTTTCCTGCGATTTCTGGGTTATACCCTGATAAATCCCAATTAACATTAACAGTGGCTACTGTGTTATCACTTAGTGTAACCGAAACTGTTTTTGGAAGTTCTAAATCTTGTGCTAAAACGCCTTCCTCAACTTTGATTTCAGCAATTTTTTCAACTGATACAATTTCAATATCTTCTTTTGGTAATTCATCTACTGGATAAACATATAAGAATATTGATTCTCCTGAAGCATGTTTTTCTACGCCATTAGTTTCTAATACTGTTGTAGTAAATTCTGGTAATGTAAACTCTTTAGTAAATGAGCCTGTATCAGTAATCGTTCCAGCGTTCACTTTTTCGCCTGTTAAAACATTATAGAAAACTGCTTCTAAAGGCTGTGATACATCTGTAAAATTAACTGTGAATTCTTTTAGCTGTGTAAGATTTGTAGAATCTAAAGTAACGTTTTGGCTATCATCACCAAACCCTGTAAACACTAAGTAGTGATTTCCATCTCCACTAATTGTCATACCACGGCGGCTAGCCTGACCTTTCATCCCACCAGCTTCGCCTTGTGAAACCCATGTTTTTAATTCACTTGTATTTCCTTTTTCCCAAAGAATTTCATATTTACCATTTGAAAGTGGATTTACAATAGAATTATCAGCAGTCATTTGTTGCCAAGTATCAATTCCTACTACTTCAGTTGCAAAATTTGTAAGATTCGTAAAATATTC
This sequence comes from uncultured Oscillospiraceae bacterium, assembly GCA_964525015.1. Classification (GTDB taxonomy): domain Bacteria; phylum Bacillota; class Clostridia; order Oscillospirales; family Ruminococcaceae; genus RGIG3102. Next base: position 31,164 of record CAZGFY010000023.1, on the reverse strand, counting down.
CATATGTTCTGGCATTTCATCATATTTTACAACGTCCCATGCATGAACTGTATAGTAGTGAGCTGAATATGCACCTGCCATAAATAAATCAGCATATTCCCACACAGATGCTTCTGGTGAATGTTCATTTGTGTTTGCTCTATATGTTTGGTAGTGTCCATTATTTGCCCATTGGTAGTTTGTTTCTGATTGATAATATGGAAGGGTTGGGAATTTTTCCATCCATTTTACAGCTTCATTATACGAAGATGTTCCATGGTATTGATCTGTAAACATTGAATACATTTCTTCAATTTTTGCATCTGGCAATTCATCTATACTTTCATAGTACCCATCATAATCGTGAACAGTTACTATACGATTATATGTATTAGCTTCGTTGAATTCTTCTGCCATAGCCGTTATATAATCATAAGATTTTTGCACATTTTCAAGACCATAACTTTCTTTACCTAAATCTAAAACAACATTATATGCACTGTATCTATCAACAAAGTATCTTGCATACATTGTGTCGATATCAGTTATATCAGTGTTTTTATTTCCATCTGGCCATTGAACGCTTTTATTATAAACTTTCCAGAATATATGAGCTGTTATGCCTTGTTCATTCATATATTCAACAACTTCATCAAATCTTACCCAGTATTCTTCATTCATTTCTTCAAAGTTTATATTGCTTTGAGATGAGTTTACATCTCCATTAAACTCCCAAGGAATTATATCTGTTGCGCCCCAGTTATATCCTGCAATATCGCTTTCGCTATAATCTTTAACGCCATTAGTGATTTCTGTGCCAGTTCCTTTTGCCCAGCCAGTATCCCAGCCGAATGAATTCATTAATATTTCATTAACGCCTGCCGCTGCAAGATTATCAATTAATGTTTTTGCATTTTCTAAAGCTGCATCATCGCCTTGAGCTATAATCCCCATCCAGTCAACTTCATATCCCATAATATATGCATCTTCACCATTTTCATATTGTAGATGGTTTGAATATTCTGTATCTTGAATTAATGCACCTTTTAGGTTTGGATTTGTTCCTTCAACTGCTGTTATCACTCCATTTAAGCCATTAAATAATGCTGTGTAATCATCATTATATTCTGATGATGTATCACCTGGAAGTGGATTTTGAGTGTTATATGAAACAGTGTAATTCCATTCACCTATTAAAGATGGAGTAAAGCGAACTGCCCACACACCATTATCTTTATAAAAAGCTCGAGTTTCTATCGTTTCTCCACTTGTATGTGTAAACACTACATCAACTTTACCTGCTGTATCCATATATGGATTTGAGCCTGCTGGAACCTCTAGTTTGAAATCAATATCTAAAACATCCCATTGCTCTACTTCTTTTACTTGTTCTGGCTCTTTAGTTAAATCAACTGTTGGTACTATTGTTTCACCATCTGATAAAACAGCTAAAGTAGTTTCAAACTCACCGTCAATTGTTTTTACAGTGATAGATTCTTCGCCATTTTGTGTAAATAGCGAGAAGAAACCATTAGCTTCCACTGTGGTATTTTGACTATTTGAAGAAACTGAAATTTTATTCATATCAATTTCTTCTATTGGTTTTATATACCCTCTAACTAGATTACCTGTATATTCCTTAGGAAGTCTTAAATTATTTTCTGGAATTAATTTATCTGAAACATCAGCATTTGTTGCAACTTCTAAATACTTTAAAGCTTCGCTATCACTTGTATTATAAGTCCAAGCTAATTGTGAAACCGCTGTGTCTTTTCCTTCAGCCATTTCATAAACTATTCTATATTCTTTTTGAGAATCTAGTGAAATTTTCACTATATCATCATTTGCATTTAAAACAGTGAATCCTGTGTACCCATCAGTTACAGAATTAGTTGCATATGGTGCATTACTATTAACCATAGCCTGTGTACTATTAGGGTCACCATTCCATCTTAGATAAGATGCAATCGGAGTTGGCTGAGTTTCTGATTTTAATGCTGATTGATACTCTTCTTCTTCATAAATAATAAAGTTTTTTGCATCATTTGCATTGATTTGGAAATAGTATTCGCCTGTGTATTCTAAATTTGTTAAAACAGTTGTATATCTTACTGCATAATATTCTGCACCAACTAAAACATTTCCTTCGTAAGTATAAGCTGGACCATCAAGACCATCAATTCGCCCCCCTGTTGGATAATGCTCATCAATATTTTGTGTAATAGTGGTATATGTTAATGGAACATTAGCAGGAATACCTTCGTGATTTTTATTTTCAGTTGGGTAATTATTTGGAGTATTTGCTTGTGGCTCTGCGTATGGGTATGAGCCTGTGTAATCTGTTCTTCTATCGTAGTTATCAAAATATTCAACATAAACGCCTTGAACAGCTTCTTCTTTTTCTGGAGCACCAACTAATCTTACACTAGCCGTTTTCTCCATCTTTTGCCAAGCACTATTATCATCATTAAACCAGTTAACAGTTCCTATTCGCCCAGCTGATTCCTGAGTTGCAACATCGATTTGAGCTTCAAAACCTAAAACAACATTATTTTCAGGTGTTAAATTATACGTTACAATTCCTTTTTCTGTTTGAAAAGATTTTCCAACGCTATTAAAAGGAACTGCTGCTTGAATAATATACTTTGTTCCCAAATCTACAGATGTGTAAATATCTGTGTTCCTATCATCTGGAAGTAGTGATATATAAATATCATTTTCATCATATGAAGCGCCTTTTTCATCACCCATATCAATAAATAATTCTAAAGCATCTCCATTCCATTCAGCATTTGAATTTTGCGAAACATGCCTATCATCATCTTCAACTTGTGCTAAAACATATAGGTAATCTTCATCCCATAATAATCTTACATCAACATTTTCTTGCATACCTTCTATGCTTTGAGATGTTGTGAAAAATCCATCGACAGCATTTGCTGTATTCCAAATTTCATCAATTGTTCCATCTTCTAATAAATCTGCTGGTGTTCCATATTGAACATCATGAACAGGTCTATCTGTTGGCATTGTTGTATTTGGTGTAACTACTGGTGATTTTGGTAAAACAATATCGCTTGGCTGAGTATCTAAAGTATTTACTAATTCAAGATTTCCTGAGCCGTATGCCATTTGATATATATTACCACTTATATCATTCCAGTTAGCTGATGCATATCTGTTTTGACTAGTCGTGCTACCTGCATTTATTTGCACATCAAATCCTATTGTCGTTCCGTTTTGAGCGTTTAAAGGATTATTACTACTATTAAGTGGCATCGTTAGCTGAATAACATAGTATCCATCTTCATTAATACTTGCTTCATAACTAGTTCCCTCTGGCATTGCATCAAGCTCACCGCTATAGCCGTGTCCATCTGGCAGAATACGAATAAATAAATCATCGCTATCTAGATGATCTCTCTTTTGATTACCAAAATCAAATAAAAGCTCAATACTATCGCCTTTCCAGTGAGAATTTTCTACTCCAGTTTCATTTACTGTGTGATTTACAAAAACATCAGTATCCTCAACAATTGCAAAAACATACAGATTTTCTTCATCCCACATAGTGCGCATGTCCATAATTTCGCTAGCGCCATTACCTTTTGCAGTATATCCTTCTAATTTTTGAGCTGTGTTCCATATTTCATCAAAAGTACCATCTTCTAAAAGTGCATCTGGTGTTCCGTAAACTGCTTGAGCTGTTTTCACTTCACCAATTTCAGGCAAGCTGATATTTGGGTCTGGATAATAAGCTTGTGGCTCATCACTACGCCATACACGCATATATTCTATATGATAATCACCAGTGTATCTAACTTCGCCATCTTCCTGTGTAAATGTTGTAAAGCTATCTTCTGGCGCATATCCTTTCCAAACAAATGGCTCCATATCAAAATAGATATATTGCTCTTCATGGAAGTAATTATTTTCAACTCTTCTAACTAATTCTCCATTAAAGTAGAAATATAAATAGTCAGGACCCCATTCAAGGCCGTAAGTGTTGTATGTATCTGTTAAATCAATTTCTGTGTCGTGAACATATAAATGATGTATTGTATCTTGTGGATCTTCTGTTGCATCATTTGAGATATGATAGTTCATAGGATACATTGTTTCGTATCCTGGGTCTTTTACAGCACGGCCCACTTGTTCATAAACATCTATTTCATCAAGCCCTGAATGAACTTTAAACCAAAATGCACTAGTCATACTAATCGGAGCTGAACGTGCGCTAACTTCATAATATCCATATCCTGTTGTGTACACTGGCTGTGCACAAGCTGTTGTATATTTTGGATCTCCATTTTCTTGATATCCATCGTGATGAGATGTTAAAACTAATTTACCATCTTCTAATCTAACATTCTCAGTGCTATAAGGCCCTGGATCTCTACCATCCCAAGTTCTATGATCATTTAGCCACATATCTGGGTCTAGATATTCCCCATCAAACTCATCAGACATTGAGCTCAATTGCCAATTTCCAGCATTTTCTGTATCCGACATTGGTAACACACTAGGGTTTGCCTCTAAAGTTTCAACATTTGAAATAGAGCCTTTCATATTATATGAGTATACTGGCTCATTTGATTCTTCTTGTGGTGTATACATTAATTCCATATTATCAAGATACACCTGAGAACCTGGGTTTTTCAAATATACACTTATAACAACTCCTGTGTTATCACCAGTATTAAAAACCATATCGTAATTTTGCATATCTGTTGTAATAACAGCTTTGCTTGTTAAATCTGGATTGCTCCCTGCTATGCTTTTAACATAAATTTCTACTTCTTGTGCGCTTGTTTTCATTGCATCAAAAGAAAAAGTATAATCTGTATTTTTACTTAATCCCTGAATATCAAAGCGCTGAGAGCCATTAGCTATAGTTGAAATACTTAAAACATTATTAGTTTCATCTATCACAACATATTCTCTTGAATAGCTTGAATCATTCCCCCACGATTTATACCAAGCAAGCTGAGTATTGCTTGCATCATCAAATCCAGGGTCTTCAAACCAGTTAACTTCATTTTCCACATCAATTGCATATCCTGATGTAGATGATAAAGCTAAATTAAAAACCATTGTTAGTGCTAATAATAAAGATATAATTCTTTTATAAGCACTAAATTCTTTTACTTTCATAAAAATAAATTCCTTTCTTTGTGTACTATTCATACACCCTGATTTATTTTCATTCACATTTTAAATTGTAAACAAAAATTTCTCCTCTAAAATTTGCCATCAATATATGTATAAATTTATAAAATTTTAACTAAAATTCTTTAAGTATTTTTACTATTATTTGGCAAATATCCCAAATGTTAACATATTATTCATATTAAGTCAATATTCTGTTCAAAAAGTATCAATCTATCTTTCACAAAACCCCACTTTTGATGTAACAACTTTAAGCTTATAAAATGACTAAATCAAAACAATTTTATACAAAATAACACTTTTTTAATCAAAAAACTGTTATTAGTTTAATAAAACAACTTTTTCAAACTTGCCTTACTCAACATTTTTCACGTCAATGTAACAAATTTTTCAATAATTTTATTTGTGAACATTTTGTGAATTAGTATTTTTTTCAAAATAACCAGAAGTAAATTAAAAATTTAACTTAATTTTTATAGTTTTTTTATTTTAATTACTTATAAAATCAAATATTAAATCGTGATATTTATATTATAAAATTATAATTTAAGATAATTAAAATCAGAAATATTTATTAAATAAAAGAAAAAACACCCCTTGAAAATAGATATGAAATATATAACAGTATTTAAATTTAACATTATAACCATCATAATAATAACTGATAATATTTTATTATCCTTACACATATTTTTCACCTCATTTAGTTTTAAATTAACTTAGTTTTATTAGCAGACGGATTAAATCTTCAAACTAAATTTGAATATGACTATGCAAATAATAACATTAAAACAACTCGTTATTTTTTTAGCATCGAAGGCGATATAGAGAATTCAAAAGAAATTTATTTAATTAACAGATATAATTCACTAAATCAAAAAAACTTTCAACCGACTTTAATTATAACGTAACAGAATATACTTATGATGATTTAAATAGAGTTATAGAAATTGTATCGCCTTTTAATTTGAAAAAACAATTTGATTCATATGGTAGAGAGCTTAATAAGACGGTTGAATATTCAACTATTAAAAATATTTATAATAAAAATGGACAAGTTATCGAAAGCTAATGCTTTAATAATTTGTCCTGAATATTCTTCGATTATTAACCTATTAATAATCATTTTAAAAGTAAATCCTCCAATTATACTTTCATCTGAAATTTCATTCCAATCTAAACTTTCAATTCCTTGATATATATTTTTTGCATACCAATATATTGCATAGGAATTTACATTCACTCCTTTAATATTAATTTTATTAAAATCATTTTCCTTTCTTGTTACTCCATTAATTGCCCTTTGCCATATTTTTTCTTGCGAGGTTAATAAGTAGAGTGCTGCAAAGTATTTCTTATCTTTTCGTTTACTTTTTCTTACATTTTCAAAATAGTGATAAAATCTATCTTTATGAAAACTTGATAAGAACCATTCACCTGTAAAACTCTTCCACACTTTTTTCAGCCTCATTCTAAATTTTTTATCATCGCATTCTTTGAACATTGGGATAATCATATCTTTTAAAGCCATTTCACCCTCAAGTGCTATATCTAATAGATATTCACACTCTTTTAAATTACACCTTCCCTCCTCAAAGTTAACACAGAATTTGCATCTTATTTTTTCTCTTTCAATTTTTTCTTTAATCATTTTTCATTCGCCTTGTTGTTTATATTTTTACACAAAAAGACGTTAGTTTTTCATTTAAAACTAACGCCTTTTACTGACTTTTTTATTAAATTTTGATATGTTTTCCTTGTGTGATAGTAGGGGTTTGATTTTAAGCTGTTTTTACAAAAACAAGTTAAGTTTTCTTTTTTCTGTATAAATTCAACCCTAACCCGCCCAAAGCAGCTACTACAAGGTTTGTGCATTTAAAACAACTCTCGAATTGAAACATTTTAGACAAGATGTTCCAATTCCATAGGGTCGTCCAATAATCGCTAAATATAAATTTCTATAAGTTCAATCTCATTTGTGCGATTAAATATCTTTTCGCTTACAGCTTCATTAATAGTGTATGAATTAAATTTATCAGTGCCGTTTATTACTATTCCTTTTTTAGTGGATTTTTTATAAACACATTTAACGCCATAGCAAGTAAAATTAATTTCATTGTTTTCTAAAAATTCATCTGGCCTTAAGAATTTTTCTTCAAAAGAAATTTTGCCATCTAAAACTCGAACACCCATTTCGCCCCTGCGCATTATAACGCTTTCTTTCACTTGCCCTGTCATACCAGGTTGTTCACTCTTGTTATTAAACGATGTGTGTGAATATGGCTCTATTGGAATAGCTGAACACTCTTCTGGCGTTTTTCTATAAATAAAGCCTTCTAAAAGTTTATTATACGCTTTATAAATTTCAGTTATGTCTTCGCCTTTTAAAATTGCATTTTGTGCTGTTTCTAAAATACCTAATGCAAATTTTGCATTTTGGTGCCAGTAAACACAGCCAATTCCTTCAAATTTATACATTACATCGCTTCTACCGTTAAATTTTTTATGTGCAAAAACCGCTTCATATTCATTCACTAATTTATCTGTTATTTCTTTAGATAAATTTTGCTCTTTGCACTTATTAATTAAGGTTTCTTCGTTTATTATTTTGCTATCAAAGCGAATTTTAGAATTTTTATCTTTTGTTGTAATTCCTTCTATTTCGATTAAACCACTACTTGCAATATTTTTATTTATAAATCTAGTTGTTTTTTTAATAGGATATAGAGTGTGATATTTATCTTTTTTAGAATATAAATCATTTTCTATTGAGCTAATTAAATCAACAACTTCTTTTGCTGATAATAACTCAGCTGAAATTATTGCAGATTGTCCTTCTAGCATAGGTTTCATTTTGCTTACTGAAAAATCTTGGCTTAATAGATTATAGCTTGAATAAACATCGCCTTTATTTTCGCTTATAGTATAATCAACAAGCTTTATTGCTTCATTTAGTAATGCTTCAATTTCAAATTTACTAACTATTTCTTTGCCACTAAAACCATTATTATAAACTTTACTTTGATATGCACTAAAAGCATATCCCATTTTATCAAGCACTGATTTCTCATTTCCTTTAAAGTTTTCATTGCTTGATAATATTTTTGTGATTTCTTTTAGCCAATTTACAACTTCAATAGATAAATTATATTCACTATCTTTAAATAAATTTTTAATATATTCAAGATAAGCTTTTAAATGATAAACAGTAACCATTGATAAGCCAATCCCAACGATAGCATTATTTGCATCATTCCATTCAGGGCGCTGCGTATTCATCCATATACCACCACCAGGTAGAAGATTACTAATTTTACTTAAAGCAGGAACTAATAATTTTTCAGCTAGAGATACTGTGTACACTTTATTATCTTGAATCACTAATTTTGCATCTGTTCCATAATTGGATATTAAATCTTCAATTTCTCTATCTCTTTTAAAATCGAAAACTAGAGTATTTTTACTATCTTTTAAAATTTCACTGTAATCTTTAACTATGTACGGAACATTAGCATAGCTAAAGATTTCTTCTTGCATAAATTTTTCAAGATTTTTAGGATAATGGTTTGATAAGCCTTTTAATAATCTTAATAGATAAATTATTTGATGGTCTCCCCAGTAGCCAAGGCCACTAAATGGATTATCTTCTTCTGGTTTTTCCCAGTCGATACCATCATTATTTATTCTATATGGATTATATCCATTAATAGTTGATGCATTAACAAATTTTGCAACCATGTTTTCATAATATGCAGGAAATGATAAACCTAGTGCTTCCCAGTTTTGGAATATATCCCTCCAGTTACCCTCGTAGCTCACTGTTTTATTGCCGTTTTCATCTTTAATTGCAATATTAAATTTATTCCAAGGGCGAGATGGGTCTCCATGCCTTCTTGAAAATGATAACGGCATAAATTCTAATGCTAATCTATACATTACATCATTTTCACTTGCAATTTCTTTTAACTGATTAATTGTTTTGCACTCTTTTATTTTTAAAAGCAAATCAGTTTGATTAAGTGCTTCCTTATTTCTTTTTTCTACAAACTTTATAAATAAATCATATTTAAATTCATATCCATTTTCAAAAGTGCCACCACGCATAACATTATATAAAGTGCTTAAATAGTGGGTAGCACACGCTATTTTATCGCCTGTATTTTGAATTCCATCTGCATCTTTAACTATTTTAACTAAATCATCTGTTCCTTTTTTAATATCTAAATAAATATCACTAAAATCTTCAGATTTTACATAGTCTAATATTTCTTCGATTTTTGAATGGTCGTATCCATTATCTAAAATAAATGAATATTCTTTTTCTTTTTCTAAATCAAAACTTGAAACTAAGAAATATCCACATTTTTTTCCATAAGATTCAGGCGATAGGTTTTCTAAATTTTCATTATTTATAAATTTTGAAATAACGTCTGTATTAAGAAAAACTTTTCTATTTTCTAAGGTATTATAAGTAACATTTGCTTTTAACATCTCAACAGCTGATGGAGTGTCGTTTATTGTAGTTGTTAAAGAATAAATGGCTAAATTATCTCCTTCAAGTTCTGCTGCTTTATAAGCATCAACTAATGTTGAAGAATTCGCTTGTAAATCAGCATTAACTCCATAAGGCATAATATTCATAAGCCCGTCTAACACTTCAATTTTTATGGTTTCATCTAATAAATTACTAAACTTCGACGTTTTTACAAGGCCATATTTTTCACTAGGTTGATATTTATATGAATACTTAATATTTAAATCATGATTTACTTCTTCTAAAATAACAGAATTTGCAAAGCAGGATTTATAAATATTTCTTGAAACATTATATTTTAATGCTCCATTTATTTCAAATGGCTGCCAAATTTTATCTTTTATTTTAACGATAGTTTTTGAACCTGTTTCATAATCTATATGTAGTTTATCATCTGTTTCATACGGAAAAATATTACCGCTTGAGTTTTTTCTTCCTGCAGTTAATCCTCCATTTGAAGAAAGAAAAATCCAGATATCAGTAGAAGATGCAACTTGAATAAAAAACGGAGATAGTTTTTCGCTATTACTAATTTTATAGTATTCTATGCCATCAATTATTGTAAAACTGCCTTTAACTTGCATATTGTATCCCTTTCATTTTATCATTTTTATATTTTTTTAATAGTTATTGAATCGATTTCAAGGCCGCTTTCACCAAAGAACAATTCAACATAAGCATTTATAGCAGTAAACAAATGAAGTGTACACTCATAAACGCCCCTGTCTTGCCCTTTTAAAGTTATTGTTTTTTCAAGTGCCCCATTTACTTTAATGCTCATTGGAAGTTGCGCTAATGGAACTGCATTTCCAAACATATTAAATTCTAGTTTATATTTTGATTTTTCTTTTAAATTTAAAACAAAATTATTACTGCTGCCTTTTGATGTGTCTAATAAAGTATGATTGATAACTGCTTCATTATCTAAATCGTATTGACCTAAATCAATTATATTAACTAATTTATTTTCAGGAACATTTTCAACTTCAATTTTTACTTCTTCTTTTGAGCAGTTAAATTTCAATAGAGTATTAATAATATTTTCAGCATTTCTCACTAATGGATACCTAGTTAAATTTCCTTTTTCATATTCTGTTTCACTATCATCATTAGCGCTATTTTCAAATGCGTTAGCATTAACCATATAAACATCATTTTGAGAAATTATCATATCAGCTGTATGTCTTTCGCTACTTTCTCCGCCTTCTTTATTCATCGTAGCCCACCAGTCAGTCATAACAACTCCTTTAAATCCCCAATCTTTTCTTAAAATTGTTGTGTTTAAATCGTAGTTTGATGCCGCTTGAATACCATTAATCGGATTGTAAGCTGTCATAATTGAATACGCATTTCCTTCTTTTACAGCCATTTCAAAGCCTTTTAAATAAATTTCTCTTATAGCTCTTGCACTTATAACAGAACTTACATTTTTTCTTGCTTTTTCCTGATTATTAGCAATAAAGTGCTTTACTGTTCCAGTGATGTTGTATTTATTCATTGTTTGAATTTGAGCTACCGCCATTTTTCCAGTTAAAAATGGATCTTCTGAATAATACTCAAAATTTCTACCACAAAGTGGATTTCTATGAATATTCATTCCAGGCCCAAGTAGCGTATCTATTTTATGATGTAGCATTTCAATAGATAGAAAATCAAATATTTCTTTAACTAAATCCACATTAAAACTTGATGCAATAGCAGTTGCATTTGGAATGCTTATTGCCATAGTTCCACTATCCATACGAATACCAGAAGGGCCATCAGAACAACAAGCAATAGGAATTTTTCTATCATTTAATAAACTATTTGTAACTCCACCAAAACAGCCAGCAGTACCTGATGTAACCTTTGGTGAGCACATTCCCTCGCCTCTTGATAGATGAATTAAATCAAGTGAAGATAAATCATTTGCAAGTTCTAACGCTGTTATTTTGCCAGCTTTTACATCATTAAATGTGTATCCATTGTTAGTTTTTTCGCCGTAGCTACCCATTTCATTTTTAATTCTTTTTGATATATTGTATGGGCGAGTTTTCGCTTTATCATAAACTAGTTTATATTTACCATTTTCTAAAACTGCACTCATTTTACTAAATTCTATTATCGGCATTAATGCAGGAGTACATTTTTCAATTACAACTTCATTTTCTAAATTAATTTCTGCTACTTTTTCTAAATCTCTGCTATTAAATCCAGCTGAAAAAACATAGCTTCCTTTTTCTAAAATAAAAGCTGACACTTCATCATCAAAAGATGAGTAATCTTTTTTATTAATTATTATAGTTAAAGTTTCAGCTTCATTTTCTTTTAAAATCTTTGTTTTACTAAACCCAGCTAAAACTATTTTTGGTTTTGCAAGTTTTACTATTGGTGCCGTTACATATATTTGAACTGCTTTTTTACCACTCACTTTACCAGTATTTTTAACCGTAACTTTTATTTCAACGCTATCTGTATTTTCTTTTAAATCTGCGTTTTCAATCACAAAATCTGTATAAGATAGGCCATACCCAAATGGATACAAAACTTTTTCTTTTGCAAAAGTTTCAAAATAGCGATAACCAACAAATATATCTTCTTTATAAATATTTTCAGTTTCTGAGCCAAAAGTTTCGGTTGAAGGATAATCTTCTAATTTATAAGCAATTGTATCAGGCAAAGCCCCAGATGGATTAACATCGCCACATAAAACATCTGCATAACCATTACCACTTTCAATGCCTCCATGCCAAGCTATTAATATAGCAGATGGATTGCAGCTATTAATAAACTCTAAATCCATAACTCCACCGATATTTAAAACTACTACAACTCTTTTAAAATGTTTAGTTACTAATTTTAAATTATCTTTTTCAGTTTCGTTTAGATAATAGCTACCACCCTCGGCTAAACAATCTTTGTCTTCTCCAGCCGAGCGAGCTATAACAAAAACTGCCACATCACTTTTTTTACTTGCATTTTCAATTATATCATTTTCTAATTTTAAATCAACCTGTGAAAATGGCTCCATTGCCCAGCCAGCACCCTTATCAAACGGATTTTCTTCTACGAATTTTTCATATAAAGAGTAGATCTCTTTATTAATTTCTCTTTTTTGTTTTAGCCCATCCACTATATTCACAAGGTATGGAATATTAACCATTCCGCCTGAGCCTGTACCACAGTAATATGTGTCTATTTGAGCTCTACCAAATATCGCAATTTTTTCTTCCTTTTTAATAGGAAGAGTATTATTTTCATTTTTTAAAAGAACAACAGACTCTGCCGCTGCCTCTCTTATTTTTTTTGCATATTTTTTATAGTCTAATGTGTACATTCTATTCCTCCATATACTTTATTGTGGATTATGGCATTTAATAAATTGTCCTTCGTCTACCATAGTTTCCTTTGGCATTTCAGTATGGCAGATATCAAGTGCATATAGACATCTATGTTTAAAAGGACAACCTTTACTTTCAGGAGTCCACATGCTAATTTCTGTTTCTTCGCTTGATTTTACAGGAAGAGTCACTTCGCCTTCTCTTTCAGGATCCGGAGCTGCTGCAACTAATAGCTGAGTATACGGATGTTTTGGATTTATTATAACTTTATTTACATCACCTTGCTCAACTATATGCCCTGCATATAAAACAATAATTCTATCTGCAAAATATCTTGCAGTTGCAATATCATGAGTTATATAAATAAATGATTTTTTGTGCTCTCTTTTTAAATCATTCATTAAATTTAATACACCTAAACGAATAGAAACGTCTAGCATTGAAGTAGGCTCATCCGCAAAAATAACTTCTGCACCAGCTGCTAAAACTCTAGCTATATAAGCTCTTTGTTTTTGTCCCCCTGATAATTGGTGAGGATATTTTTTACCTTGTTCTTCTGGTGGAGTTAGCCCAACCATTTCAAGAGCTGTGTCTATCCTTGTTTTCATAACTTCTGGTGTGCTTTTATGATAAAGATGTACAGGTCGCTCTAAATGATAGTATATACTATGTAGTGGGTTTAAAGCTGAGAATGGATCTTGGAAAATCATCTGAGCTTTTTGTCTGTAATTTTTAAGATTATCGCCTTTTAATGCATGAACATCTTCATCATTATAATACATATGTCCACTAGATGGATTATGAAATCTCATAGCTATTCTACATAAAGTTGATTTACCACAGCCAGATTCACCAACAACTGCTAGCGCCTCGCCTGCATATAAATCAAAAGATATATCATTTAAAGCACGTAGTTTATTAGATTTTGAAAACAAGCTTTTTCCACTAACATCAAAATCCATTGTTAAATTTTCAACTTTAAATATTACTTGTTTGTTTGTGTTATCCATTACTTACCTCACTATTTTCTACAAATAAAGGTTTGTGACAATAAAAGAAATCTGTGTCCACTTGTGTTCTAGTAGGCTCAGTTGTTTTACATTCATCACATCTGTTAAAGCATCTTTCTTCAAATCTACATCCATCAGGAATATTTTTTAAATCCAATGGAGAGCCTTCAATACCTTCCATATATTCAATTTCGCCTTTTAGTGATGGGAATGAGTTTTTAAGCCCGAATGTGTATGGATGGCTTGGAGTATGAAGAATTTTTTGTGTTTTTGCTTTTTCAACTATTTTCCCTGCATACATAATAGCAACTTCATCGCAAAATTCCATCATCAAACTAATATCATGCGTAATAAATAAAATTGAAAAGCCGAATTGTGCTTTTAATTCGTATATTCTTTTTAATATATCCCTTTGAACAACTGTGTCTAGTGCTGTAGTAGGTTCATCTAAAATCAGTAGTTTTGGGTTTAATGCTAGTGCCATAGCAATAACTGCTCTTTGGCGCATACCGCCTGAAAATTGATGTGGATAATCTTTTAATCTTTCTTTTGGTATTCCAACTAAAGCTAATAATTCTTCAGCTTTTTTTCTAGCTTCAGCTTTATTTTTAGTTATACCATGGTATTTATATATTTCATAAAACTGAGTTTCCATTGTTGCAACTGGGTTTAAACAGTTCATTGCAGATTGGAAAACCATGCTTGTATCTTTCCATCTAAAGTTTTGTAGTTTTTTATCATTATATTTTAATATATCTTCGCCATTAAATAGTATTTCTCCATTTGAAATTATCGCAGGAGGTCTGTGAAGACGCATAAGAGAATATGCAATTGTTGATTTTCCACAGCCAGATTCTCCAGCAAGACCTAAACTTTGCCCTTCCCCTATTTTAAAACTAACATTATCAACAGCTCTTACATAAGAGCCATCACCTGTAATATAATCAACGCAAAGATTTTTCACTTCAATAACAGTTTTCATTTATATCATTTACTCCTTTTATATTTGGTAGCTAAACTTATTTTTCAATGCGTTTAAGCTCTGCTTTTCTAGCTTTATAATAGTTTTTCATTATTCTTTGTGCCTTTAATTTAGGATTTGAAATTTCATCAATTGCAAAATTTATAAGTGTAAGCCCCATTCCTATCATAACTAAAAGCCCAATAGCACCCGACACTTCAAAGAAGTATCCACTTCTAAATGCACCTGAATTTTGTGCATTAAATAAAATAGTTCCAAGCGTTACTGAATCCGGATTACCAAATCCTATAAATTCTAACGTAGCGTGCGCCATAATTGAATAAATTAATGTTCCAACAAAGGCAGAAGATATAATTGAAAGCATATTTGGCATTATTTCAAAAAATAAAATCCTAAATTTACTTTCACCTAAAGTTTCAGCCGAACGCACAAAGTCACGATTTCTAATACTCATTGTTTGTGCTCTTAAAACTCTTGAGTTCCAAGGCCAAGATGTTAAACCTATAATAATACTTATAAGTAGTGGCGAAACGCCGTCCATCATTGATGCTATAATTAAAAGTAACACAATTGTTGGGATAACCATCATGATATTAGTTAAAGTACTAACCACACTATCAAACATACCTCCTAAATAACCAGCGCTAATACCCACTAGCATACCCAGAGAAGTTGTTATAGTTGCAGCTAATAAGCCAACCATTATTGATTGTCTGCCACCATATAAGGTTTGTGCAAAAACATCACGCCCAAGGCTAGTTGTTCCTAAAATATGTTCTGCTGAAGGAGGTGTGTGATACATTCCCTCAAATCTTGTTAAAGGATCGTATGTTGTAAAAACAGGTGCAAACATTGTTAATATAAGCACTATTAAAATTAAAGATATACCTAAAGTGAATTTCGGACTATTTTTTAAAAAAGTCATTACACTTGATAATTTACTTTTTTTATTAGACATTAATATTCCTTCCTTTCTAGTTAGTAATTATTATTTACTTGATTGACGTCTTGTTCTTGGATCTAGGAATAATATAGCAATATCGGCAATTAAATTTGCTGAAAGCATTAATATTGTTGTAATTAGTAGTATTCCTTGCATTAATGGATAATCACGAGCACCAATAGCCGCAACCATTACTGTTCCAAGTCCTGGATAGTTGAATATTTGCTCTACTATAATCGAGCCACCTAATAAAAACCCTACTTGCATTGCAAGTGAGGTGATAACTGGTAGTAGTGAGTTTCTAGCTGCATAAGAAAACATTATTTTTTTATCTGGTAAACCTTTTGCAATACCCATTGTTATGTAATCATCGCCTAGCTGATTTATCATATTAGCGCGCATACCCATAATTCCACCAAGCCCTGTTATAACAACAGCTGTCACTGGAACAAAAGCATGGTATAAAACGTCTAATACATAATCCATTGGAGTTTCTGGAATAAATAAAGGAGTTACTGCATATCCAAGTGGAAAAAAGCCTGTGTAGCATAAGCTAAATAATAAAACTATAGCCGTTACAACAGAAGGTACATTTGCTAAAAATTGTCCGCCTACTGTAAAAAATGTATCAAATTTAGTTCCACGATACCAAGCAACTAATATACCTAAAACGTTATTTACAACAAATCCAATTAATAGTGCTGAGCCCATTAAAAATACTGTCCATGTAAGTCCGCGTGAAATTGAATCTAAAACTGGGTAAGGGTAGTAGTAAAAAGATATCCCCCAATCGCCTGTTAAAATATTTACTATATAATTAAAATAACTTACAATTAAAGGCTCGTTTGAATTAAATCCAAACATAGCTTCAACTGAGGCTATAACAGCAGGATCCACTTTTGAGCCACCACGAGCAAGCTCTGATAAATACATCTGAACGGGATCCCCTGGCATCATTCTTGGTAAGAAAAAGTTAAGCGTTACAGCGCCAAAAAAAGCTACTATATAAAAACCTAATCTTTTCAATATATACTTCATATATTTATTTCCTTTCTATATCTATGTTAATCGGAAGTTTAAATTCTTTTAAGATAAAATAATAGCCTTCTACACCTTTCATTTTCTCGAGGTGTAGAAGGCTTATTTATAATATATCTCTTATATTATTTTAAACTACAGGCTCAAGCTCTAAAAGTCTTAAAATTTTAGAATCATGTAAAGTTAATGCAGGGAAACCTGTTTCAACTGATGTAGACCAACCTGTAAATCTTGCATCGCTATAAACAAACCAGTTACCATTGTATAATACTGGGATATTTATCATATTTTCAGCAAAGTGTTGTTCAACTTGGCTTGTGATAGCTAAAACTTCTTCTTCTGTTTGTGCAGTTGGAAGTTGTGCAATTAATTCGTTAATTTCTTCGTTAATGTAGTTAGTTTGGCAAACAGACCACCATGTATCTGTTAAAGCTCTTGTGCTATCTGCGATTGTATCAAAATAGAATTTGTAAACATCGCCAGCTTGACCATTAGCTGTGTAAAGCATATCCCATTCACCGCTAGCCCATAATTGAGTTACCATTGAAAGTTCTGTTGCTTTTGCAGTTGCGTTAACGCCAATTGCTTTCATGCCTTCTGCTGATATAACAGCGCCATCGTTCCAGTCTGTCCAACCTGCTGGAGAAACAATATCAAATACAATTTCTTTTCCTGTTGGAGTTTCAACAAATCCATCGCCATTAGTATCAACATATCCAGCTTCAGCTAGTAATGCTTTTGCAGCGTCTAAATTGTATTCTGTGTATTTTTCCATTTCAGCTTGTGCTGTTTCATCAGCATAACCTAAAAGTGCTGGTGGCAGTCCTGTGTTTGGAGGTACAGTATCATCTAAGTATCCATAAACTGCTGAATCAATAATAGCTGTTCTGTCTACTGCCATTGATAATGCACGTTTGAAATCAGGATCATTAAATGCTTCTAAGTTTCCTTCGTTTGTAGTCATATAGTTCATAGATAGTCTAACGCCATCGTTTGAACCATACCAATATTTGTTATTAACATTATCTTGCACATATGTTTCTTCAATGTTTGGAATAAAGATATGTGCCCAGTCTACTGAACCTGTTTGTAATAATGATAGAGCAGCATCGTTTGAATTAAACTGTGGAGCTCTTAATTCATCAACAGTAAGTTCATCGCCTTTCCAATAATTTTCATTTCTACTTAAAACAATCATTTCAGGTGCAAATGATTTCACTGTGCTGAAAGCACCAGTTACTACTGGCTCTGCAACATCATAAATATGTGTAGATGGATCTTCTATTTGGCTCCAGATATGTTCTGGAATCATCCATTTGTTTGTAAAAATTGTGTTTCTGTGGAATCTGTTTTCTTCTTTCATAACAATTTCAACTGTGTAATCATCAATTTTTGTTACTGATTCAATTTTACCTTCCACGCCTTCTCTATCCCAGTCGCCTGTTTTATCTATTTCTGGATGATCTTGTGAATAAGTAAATGAGAATACCACGTCATCTGCATTAAATGTTTCTCCATCACTCCATAAAACTCCTTCACGAACGTGAATTGTTAGTGTTTTATTATCTTCATGTGAGATAATATCTTCAGCTAGCCACATTGTTTCTTCATTGTTTTTGTATGCATCAAAAATAATTAATGGCTCATACATAAACCCTTGAACAAATTGATATGCTCCTGATGTTAGTGGACTAAAGTTATTTACCCATCCATCAGTTTGGTCAAAAAGTACAGTTAATGCTTTTGGCGCATCCTCTGTCGTAGTTGACTGTGTTGTTTCGCTGCTAGATGAGCTACATCCAGCTAAGATTGCAAGAGAAAGACCTGCGCATAGAATAAATTTTAGTGCTTTTTTTAAAGAATTGTTTTTCATTGCTTAAAGTTCCTCCGATTTTTTTATTTATTTTAAAGATTTTATTACGAATCTTTATTTATGTTTTTAACTGACTTGCCTTTTAAAAGCTGTCCTTTAACTTCAACCACCCTTGGGATATAACTTTTTGGTTTTTCAACTGCTTCTAGCAGTAGTGTAACTGCTTCTTTTCCAATTTCCTTAGCATTTTGTTTCCATGTCATAAGCTGTGGACGTATAACTTGAGAAATATTCATCCCGTCAAATCCAGCAACACTTATATCTTTTCCAATTTCAATATCTCTATTTTCAAAAGCGTTCATTCCTCCGATAAAGGCAAAGTCATCTTGATAGAAAATAAATGTTGGTGGATCTTTTAAATCTAGTAGTTCATATGTAATCTTTTCTGCTGAATCTGGGTCATGATATGTTCCTTCTTTTACATAATCATCTCTAACTTCTATTCCTAATTCTTCACATGATTTATAAAAGCTTGCCACACGAATACGAGTAACTTTTGTCATCTCACCATGAATTAATGCCATTTTTCTGTGTCCCATTTCATAAGCGTAATGAACCATTTCTCTGATTCCTCTTTCATTATCAGAAAGAACTGAACTACAGTTTGCATATGTGTAATCTAAAACTACAACTGGCAAATCACTTTCAACTAAATCAATTGCATCAACGTCATCGAATTTATGTACTAATACTAAAACAGCATCACACCCTTGCATATTTGCAAATTCACGATAACTTAAAGTTTGTTCTCCAAATCTATCACTTAAAAATGTTACTGTGTAGCCTTTTTCTCTTGCGTGCTTCATAAAGCTATTTAAAATAGAAGCGAAAAGTTCATGAGTAATACCGCTTTGAGTTCCATCTTCTAATAAAACGCCTAAGTTATATGAGCGATTAGTTTTTAATCTAACTGCTGCTGAATTTTTAACATACCCTAATTCTTTTGCAACAGTTTTTACTTTTTCTATTGTAGCTGGGCTTATATCTTTTTCACCTCTTAAAGCCTTACTTACTGCAGTTGCAGAAAGGCCACAAACTTTTCCTATTTCTTTAATTGTCACCATTTTCCGCATTCCCTTTCTAAAATTTTATTTTACTTTAACGTTAAAGTAAAATTGGATAAAATTAATTTTATCCCTTAAAATTTGCATTTTTATGAATAAAATTTACTTTTTTTAGCTTATTGCACGAGTTGAATTTCACTCAACTTTATCGTTGTAGTTAAACAATATCATTTTTCACACTCATTTGTCAACCATAAAATCACATTTTCTACATATTAATCAAACAATAAACTTTAATTTTAGTTAAATTCACATAGAAAATATTATTTTATATTAGTTGTTATATCAATTTAATAGTAAATATAGAAAATTACTAATTGACAACATTTTTTTATAATGATATATTTAGATAGACTTAGTAATTTAATAAACCTTTACATATGTAATATTAAAAAAAATAAGGATAAAATTATGAAATTTGATGTAAACAATTTAAAGTGGACAAATGAGCCGAAAGAGTATTTTATTAGTGATAGTAGGATTGAATTCGTCACTGAAAATAATACTGATTTATGGCAAAGAACATATTACAAATTCAGAAACGATAATGCGCCTATTTTGCAAACTAAAACAGATGAAATAGAATTTTCTTTTACTACAAAAGTTGAATTTAATAGTAATAGTAATTTTGATCAAGCAGGTATTGTAGTTTATTTAGATAGTGAAAACTGGATAAAATCTTCCATCGAATACGGGGATGAAAATTCTAGTTATCTTGGTGCTGTTGTTACTAATAATGGTTATTCTGACTGGTCTACAAGTCAAATTTCTTCTAAAATTAAGTCAATATGGTTTAGATTAAGTCGTAGAGATAGTGATTTTTGTATAGAAACTTCTTTTGACGGTATATCATTTAAGCATATTAGAATTTGCCATATATTCAATTTAGGAAAAACAGTTAACTTTGGATTGTATGCTTGTAGCCCTGAAAATGGCTCATTTAAAGCCACTTTCACAAATTTTGAAATGACTGAATGTAAGTGGGAACTGCATCAAGGTCAACAACCAGACGAGGATTTATTATAAATTTAATATATTCATAATTGATAAAGGGTATTAGTTTTTTAATTTAAAACTAATACCTTTTAATCTTTTTTTTAATATTTTTTGATATGTTTTTCTTAAACAAGAGTTCAAGTCTAATTTTTATGCTAAAACTAGCAAATCACAGTATTAAAATCGCTTATCTAAAAACCGCCTATTTCGGTATAAAAAACACCAATATGACTGATAAACACTGAACTTTTTCGCGTGTACAATCATATTGGGTTACTTACGTGTGGGGGTAACCTAATCTGAACCCTCACGCACTTTTTTCAGGTTTTCATGAAGGACTTGAACTGTTGATATCTCTATAAATCTGATAAGTTTTTTATATTTAATAAATTATATATTTTATTCAACACCTAATTTCAAATATAATTCAGGATCAGTGATAGAAGTTAAATTCACAGAAATTGTTTTTTGTTTTAATAGCTCTTTTAGGACATTTATAAAAACACCTGACTTGCTTTCTGTTTTACAAGTATCAACTTTTTTTGCCCATTCAGAAGAATCAGCTTTAGAGCCACCCCATTCACTTGAAGTACAAGTTAATGAAACTCCACAGCTAGGACTTCCATCAATCCCAACGATTCCAATTACCTTAAATTTTTCATAATTTTGCATATATTCTTGTATCTCACATATAGGATTATGTAATAATTTCTCACAATGATTTTTAAAAAAAACATTATCAAATTGATTGCTAACGTGTCCCCATCTATTCGAGCCATAAGCTGTAAACTCTGGGCATGGAAGCTGAACAATTTGCACATCTTTTTCTATCATTTTTAATAGAAAGTTTTTTCGTGCCATACTTTCAATTAACATATCTTCACTTTCATCCATTACAACTTTAGATGCAGTATTTAAGACGCAATGGGCTACAAATACAATTTTTTGCATAATATTCACCTTACATTTTTTTATCTTGTGCAATTATTTTGCGAATCGCATTACAAGTAACTTCAATCGCTTCTGTGGTCATAGAACCGTACGCCATTATAGCACCTGCTCTTACTTTTCTAATTGATGCTACAATAAAAAGTGCTGCTGTTTCCATTTCTGAAGCTACAACATTCCCGCCTTTCCAAGCTTCCCAGCGTTCATGTAAACGTCTGCTAACAGGCATACCGTCTGGATCATGTTGCCCATAAAAAGAGTCCTTGCTTTGAGCAATTCCTTCTAAATATTTCAATTTAGCTTCATTTACAGATTTATTTAATGCTTCTACGATATGTCTATCAGCTATTGCTGGATATTCTACTGGAATATAGTGAAGTGTTGTGCCCTCGTCTCTTACTGCGCCAGTAATTATAGCTACATCCAAACTCTCATCCCAGCTTTCATCACAAACTCTTCCACAAGTACCTACTCGTATAAATGTATCTGCACCACAATTTATAAGTTCTTCCACAGCAATAGCAGCTGAAGGTCCACCCATTCCTGTTGATGATACAGAAACTTTCACTCCATCTAAATAACCTGTCCACGTTTTATGCTCTCTAGCATGAGCTACTAAAACCGGATTATCTAAATGTTTAGCTATTAAGTCTGTTCTAAAAGGATCGCCTGGTAGAATAACGTATCTACCTATATCTCCTTTTTCACATTTAATATGATATTGTTTACCTTTGCTGTCTAGTACTTCCTTACATTTCATAATTATATCCTCTCACAAATAGCTTTTACAGCTTCTTCAATAGTAATAATATTTCCACAAATCCCAAGTTCTTTACAAATTCTACTTACATACGGCTGCTTTAGCATAGATTCATTTAAAACTTCTTCATCCCAGAAAATTTCTTTTGGCGTACCGATTTTAAGTACTTTTTTATTTGCCATAACAATAATTTTTTCAAAATTAGCAACTACAAATTCCATATCATGTGAAATCGTTATAAGCGTTTTTCCATTCAAGTTCAGCTCTTTAAAAATTTTTGCAAGCTTAATATTTCCTTCAAGATCTTGCCCAGCAGTAGGTTCATCAAAAATCATAATAGGGCAATCTGTTGCAATAATTGATGCAATAGTTACAAACTTTCTTGTAGAAAGTGGTAAATCATACGGATTCTCGTCAGCAAATTTATCCATTCCAGTGATTTTTAAAGCATATTCTACCTGTTTTTCAAACTGCTCTGTAGAAAGTTTCATCTTTTTTGGCCCATATTCAATCTCTTGCCTTACAGTTGAATGAAAAATTTGATCATCTGGATTTTGAAAAACATATCCAACCACTCTTGAAACTTGTGCCGTAGAATAGTCCTTTGTGTTCATATCACCAATAAATATATCGCCTTTAGTTGGATATCCCAATGCATTGAGCATTTTAACTGTCGTAGACTTACCAGCACCATTTTGACCTATAATTGCAATATTTTCATTTTTTTCTATGGTAATATTTATATTATCCACTGCCAAAAATCCATTTGGATACTCAAATGATACATCTTTTACATTTATATATGGCATAGTTACATACCCTCCTTTTTTAGGATTACAGAAAGTTGTTTAATAGCCTCATCGTGTGTAATAGGAATATCAATATTAACGCCTTTTCGTCTAAGTTCATTTCCTAAAATAGTCATCTGTGGTAATAATACCCCTTTTTTTTCAAGCTCGATATTCGACAAAACTTTTTCCTTTTCATCTTTTGCTATAACCTCACCCTCTTTTAACACAATAATTTCATCAGCATATTCTGCAAGTAAATCAACTTTGTGCTCAACCAAAATTATTGTTTTTTGATCTTTCTTCATATCTTCAATAATTTTAAATACGCTCTCTGTACCTTCTGGGTCTAGTTGTGATGTTGGCTCATCAATAACTAAAATATCTGGCTCTAATACTAATATTGCTGCAAGTGCAACACGTTGCTGTTGACCTCCTGATAAATCATAAGGGTTTTTCATAGCAAGGTGCATAATATTTGTTTTTTCCATGATCGCTAAAACGCGACGTTCTATTTCTTCAACTGGTACACCAAAATTTTCAAGTCCATAAGCAACTTCTTCAAAAACTGTATCTTTTATACCACTAATCTGCGTAAAAGGATTTTGGAACACATATCCGATTTTTAGTGAAAGTTCACCATCTGCATAATCTGTTGTAGCTTTCCCATCTATTAAGATACTTCCTGTAAGTTCCCCTTTATAAAAACTAGGTGCAAAGCCACGTATCAAAGTGCAAAGTGTTGTTTTTCCTGCCCCATTAGGTCCAATAATCCCATAAAATTTACCTTTTTCTATATTGAAACTTGCATTTTTTATAGATGGCACATCTGTTAATGGATATGAGTAAGTTACATTTTTGAATTCTATTATATTATCCATAGCGCTCCCCTTAATACTATTACTGCAACAAGCATTATAACTCCTAGTGTTAAAGCTATGCCTTCATTGCCAGTTTTTTTAACTTCTAAAATATGAGTTTTAGGGCCATTAACATCAAATCCTTTTGATTCAAGTGTTAACACTCTATCCTCACTACTGATTATAGCCCCAAGCACTAAAGGAACCATTGAAGGAATAAACGCTTGAGCTCTTACAAATATATTTCCATTTGTTTCAACGCCTCTCGCTTGTTGTGCATTCATTATAGTTTTAGAATTTCTTCCTAAAATATCTATCATTTGCATTGTAGAAATGAATACATAACAGGCCTTATAATGCATACCACTTTTTTCTAAAGCTCTTGATATTTCCTTGTTTTCTGTTGTTTGAAACAGCCAAATAAACGCACCTGCTATTGTCATAATAGACATACCTAAATAAACCCCAGTATTTAGCCCATCCTCATAAACTCTTAAAAAACCTAAGCGGAATATTATCTCACCACCTGGAACAATAAATGCTTGCACTAAAAATATAATACTAGCAATAAAAAAAGCCTTCTTAATAGCTTTTAAAAATTTTTTTGAAATTCCACTAGCAGCAGCAAATAATACTAACGCAATAAATGCAGGAAATAATAAAAGTGGCATACCATAAATATCAATTGATGCTAAAATTAATACTGACACTGAATAAAGTGCTACAAGCCATAACTTTGTTATTGGGTAAAGTGCTGCAATCTTATTTGTTTTTACTACTTGAAATTTTTCTATCCACATACATAACTCCCCTTATTATTTTTATAATAAACATATTAACGATGTTTTGTGTAATCGCTTTAGCGATTTGCCTGCTATACATCTTGCAGGCAAATAAAACTCGATTAAATAATCAAAACACAGTGAAGATTATTTATATTATCTTGCGATAATATAAATCGAAGTTTTCCTTGCGTGCATAATGGATTGCACTCAGTTTGATAAATCAAACACTGAAAACTATAATAATGTAAAGATTATTTATATAATACTTGCAACTACTATAATAATCTATAATAGTTGCAAGCGATTTACTTTATTTTTTCTTTATGTATAATTCCCCACAGCTAAATTTTATAAGATTTCTCGCTGGAATTACTTTAATAATTGCTATTGAAATAAGAAATGAAATAACTCTATCTACAACAGTAAAAATACCATCACTACCTAGAATAGATGTCCAAATATTAGCTCCTGCTGCAAGTAATGTTGCTGTAACAACAGAAGGTCCACTACCTGTAATACCACCAAAAACATAAGCAATTATTGGTGCTGCAACAATAATTGAGGTAAGTGCCATAATTACCATTGAGATTATCCATTTGATCCATGTATTAAACATATTTTTACGTGCTAAAAATCCAGTTACCAATCCTAGCGTTAAGCTAACAGGAATAAACGCAAAGTTTACAGGGTTCGCAATACCTGTTACAATATTAGTTAGTGTCCCAATTACAGCTCCAACCCATGGTCCGCATAACATAGCACCAAATATAGTTCCTATTGCATCAAGATACATTGGAAGTTTTAATAAACTTGCAAGTTGTCCGCCGACAAAATTAATAGCTACTGCTACTGGAATAATAAGAAGTGCCAACATTGAAAAATCGCTTTTAATTGAATATTTTTTAATCATTTTAAATTCTCCTTAAAATTATATTTTTTTAAGCTTATAAAAAGCATTATTGCCATTAATAAGCATAACGTACATATTAGTATATATATGTGTGCAATATTTTCACCAAAAGCACCGATAATCGGCTGGGATACAACGCCCCCTAAATTGGATGAAAATGTTATAATTGCAAAAGCCTTACCTGTATTTTCAGGAAAAACCTTACTACTCAAATATCCTAATGCTGGATATAGCGGAGCGAACGAAATTCCTACCACTAACATCCCAACTAACTTTGCATATGGATTAGGTATTATAATAAACGAGAGTGTTCCTATACTTGCTAATAAAAAACATGGAAAAACTAGCTTTTCTACATTTTTAATAAAACTACTGGATAATCTACCAATAATGCTTGCAAGCCAATATGTTGACAAGGCTACTGCACCTATCTCAATAGCACCTATAGAATCAAAAAACACACCTGTCCAGTATGTGAAAGCACTTTCACTACCAGTTGATATTATAATTGATATTATGAGCACTATAAGAAATGGATTTGATATCATTTTTACAAGACTTATATTTGATTCTGTTATCTGAACTGCTTTATCTTTAAATGGAAGTTTAAATACAACAACAGATAATATCATACATATTACACACATTAACATATACGCTAATTTATATTGATTTAACTCCAACACACGGGTACATATAATCGGAGATATCATAGCACCAATACTAAAAACTGCCTGATAAAATATAAGTTTTTGTCCAGCTTTATCTCCATTTACATCTGATGTTATAGTAAAAATAACGCTTTCCATCCCACCTACACCAATACCATATAATAAAAACCCAAATGTTATAATATATATGCTTGGCATACTCGCCACTAAAAACGACCCTATCACCATAAACAAAATAGCTATAACACAACTTTTTATTCTACCTATTTTATCTGCCATTATGCCAAATAGTAAAACCATTAACATTGGTCCTGCATATAAAGCAGAAATCATAATTGCCATTTGATTATCTGTTGCATTATTAGCACGCGTTATATTATTTACCAAAAGTTGATTCATTCCATAAAAACTACCATTAATAAAAAACACACTACACAACACTGTGTTTATAAATTTAATATTCTTTTGCATTTATTCTCAATTCTATATTATTATCACTTGCCCAATTTTCAAATTTTCTGCAAGTCTTTTTAATTTCTGCATATATTCATCGCTTGGTGTACCTAATTGTTCAAACTCTTTTCTAACCCCATAATGCCGATATTTTATAAGTTTATATGTGGTGTTTTTTAAATCATATTTTTTCAATAAATTCAACACTGATAATACTGTCTTTTCATTATCAAACTCATTTTCACAAATCACTGTGCGTATTTCTAACAACTTACCAACACTTGCTAAATATTCAGCATTTTTTAGCACTAAATGAGAATTTGATCCTATAAGTTTTATATGTTTTTTATCATCAACTGTTTTTATATCAAGCATTACACCATCTGTCACCTTCACAAGCTCTGGATGCTTAGAAAAGTCAATATACGCACCATTTGTATCTATAAGACAGGTTAATCCTTGTGCTTTGATTAGTGTGAAAAGATTTACCAAAAATTCACTATAAATAGTGCATTCTCCACCTGAACACGTTATACCACGTATAAAATCTTTGTTTTCTAATACAATTTTATATACATCTTCTTCTGTCAGCCATGAAATTTTAGGTGAAGAATTATATTTACAAACTTTTATACACTCATCACACTCAATGCATTCTTTTTTATCGTAATACATTTTTGAATTCTCAATATTTAGTGCAGACGATTTACAAACTTTTAAACAATCACCACATGCATTGCAAATATTTATCGTTTCAGGATTATGGCAATACACACAATTCAAATTACAACCTTGAAAAAAAATTGAGGTTCGATTTCCAGGTCCATCTACAAATGAGCTATGAATTATTTTATTAATCGGGGCTATCATAAGCTACGAACTTTCCTATGTAAAGTAAGTTCATACTCACCAGTAGTATAAGCGCCAGAGTTTGTATCATTAATAAGTTGCTTGCCTTCTATATGCTTTTGAATATCTGATCGCTTAACAAGATATCCTGTAACACGAACAAGATCGCCATCTTGTTTATATGTTGAAATATATCTCATTCCAACTTTAAAAGCCCCTTTAAAAATATCTAAAATAGCTTCTGGATTATCAACCCCTGTACTGTCAAAAGGGAATATATCTCCAACACCTGTTGGAAAATATTTATGATAGAGCCCAGCTTGTTTTAAGTGCTTATATAGTTCAATTTCTTCACCAATAGCGATACGCACACCCGGACTTGTTCCCTCATCATTTTCTGCCCCCACCTGCGAGTGAAGTTTAAAACGACAATTATGCTCTTTCCCGTAGTTTGATTTAAACTTATTTACAAGTTCTTGAAGTTTATCTAAAACCTCTACACCTATTTCATTTGCGCGTGAATTCTCTCCAAATTTACCATCAATACCTTCAAAAGAAAGTAGCTTATTACAACATTCAGCAAGACCAACTAAACCGAAAAGTCCAACAAAATTATCTTTTCTAATAAACCCTTCAGTTGATAGGAAATTATGTTCAAAAAATGGTGTTTCATCTACTAAAAAAGCTATTTTAGCCTCCATAAATTCACAAAAAACATCTACAACTTTCGGAAGTTTATTATTGAAAAAATCTTCTTTTGAATCACTGTCATCTGCAATTTTATTAAGTCTAATTCTTGCTAATGAATATGCCCCACCAGCTACTGGCAAACCATTATAACAGCTTACAATCCCAAATGGCTGTTGATTATAGTCATCTAGATATTTCTGCTTTAGAGCAAAAGCAGGATTTGCACTTTCTAAAGCTGCAGAAATCGCAAGAACTGCATAATCATCCGGCGTTACATTGGGATCATATAATATTGTAAAATTTGGCACTGCATTTTGAAGTTCTGATAATAACTTTAGTATTATTCTACCTGATTTTGTATCATTTGAGCTTAAATTCATATGACAAAAACTACTTCCAAAAGTTCTATCGCAATGGATTAAAAAACCTCTAATAATCTCAGTTGCGGTGTTCAAATCATCGATGAACGGCTCTAGTAATGTGTCTATTTCTCCCATATACACAGGCATATGTGTAACAGATGGTGTACTTCTATAAAATATAAGTAGTGCATTTGTTGCTTCATATAAAGTTTTCGGTGGATCTAATCTAAGATGTTTTGAGCCTTCACGCATAAATTTTTCGTAGTCTGGTAGAATATATCTAGGAGCGTAGGGTGCGTGACCCTCGCTTACATCACAAATATATCCTTTTGAATAAAATTCGGTAAATTCAACTGGCGTACCTTCTGGATATGGTAGAATATTTTCAGCGAGTTTTGCTAAAGAAAACACAGTTTGCTCATGTGTTAACATTGGATTTTTAATAATATCAAGTGCTTGCTTTTTAGCTTCACTTATATCGTTAAATATATGCATATACATTCCTCCTTCACTTATTGACTTTATATTATCATAAAGGTATAATAAATAAAAATGACAACTGTCATTTTTATTTCATTTTCATAATAATATATAACACTTGTGAGGAATTTATGTACAATATTACTAATTTATTGCGAGATATACTAATAAATAAATTTGATAACTATAAATTACTGAGTGTAGACATGGACACGTCTAATCATTTTATACATATCAAAGCCAACGATACCATAATTTACCGGAACGATAATGCTTGTGATGTTTTTATTCTTTTAAAAGGTGTAGTTTTGGTAAATAGCGGAATAACTTGGGGTGATGAAACAAGCTTCGACACTTTAAGACCTATTAATATTTTAGGGTTTGTTGAGATGCTTGCTAATTGCCCTATATATACAGCAAATATAATTGCGCAAACTGATTGCACTTTTTTAAAAATTCCAATTGATAAATTTTCGAAAATTTTACAAAATAATAATGATATATGCTATCAATGCCTTAAGTTATTGGGTGAAGTAGCTATTTCAAATATGAATTTATACGAACTAAACGTCACTACAAGTCATCGAGATATTCTAGGACATTTTATGTATAATTACGCTCTAAGAAATGGCGAAAAATGTGTATACTCGCTAACACGAAACGAGCTTGCATTATCACTTAATATGAATTTGCGAACACTTCATAGATGCGTAGGTAAACTAGCGAAAGACAATTTTTTAACTATTAATAAAGGAAAAATTCATATTACAAAAAGTAATTTCATTAATTTAAAAGAGAGATATGGTCATGCTAAAGGACTTATTGGAGTTTTTCCTACTGAATAATTTACTATGTTATTTTATGAATATTAGCCAGTTTATCGATTTCAGATTCGCTTTAGAAAATAAAATTAAATCTAATTATATTTGTTTTAACACAAAAGTCGTTAGCAATTTGCTAACGACTTTTTATATATAATATCTGCAAATTTTATTTTTCTATATACATTCAAGCTAATCGCTACCTTACTAGTGTATCCACCTATTTAATGCTACAATAATTATAGGAGGTACTTGATTATGAATAAAAAATATACAGACAATCAAAAACTTTATTTTATCAGCCAATATTATAATGGTGAGCCTGCAACTGATATTTGCATAAAAGAAGGAATTCCTAGAAGCACATTTTACACATGGATAAAATCATACAATACCAAAATATCAAATTTTGAGTGTGATATAACTGTAACTGAGTTTTATAAATTAAAACAAAAAGTAATGAAATTAGAGCAAATAATTGAAGTGCTGCAGACAGTGGAGTGTACTGCTAATTCACCTCTAAAAGAAAGACTATATGCACTTGAAAATTTAAACGACAAATTCCCTATAAATATACTTTGTGAATCACTCAAGGTTAATCGAAGTACATTTTATAACCATATTCTTAGAAATAAAAAACAAAACACTAGCTATAAAGAGCGTAGAAAGAAACTGCAAGAGCAAATTTTAGAAATCTATGAAGATAGTAATCAGATTTATGGTGCAAAAAAAATAAAAGCAGTATTAGAAAGTCGTGGTGTTGCAACTAGTGATAAAATGGTTGCAGAACTTATGGATGAAATGAATATTAAAAGTATTCGAACAGATTCTAAAAAAAATTATGCTAAATACAATAATGAAGGAAAAAAAGATTTAATT
>CAZGFY010000022.1:0-33943 GCA_964525015.1 uncultured Oscillospiraceae bacterium | reverse complement strand
ATAAGTATTCTGAATATCAAGAAAAATATTATCAAAAAATAGTTTAAAAATAAAAAAACTTGAAATCTTTAGTAGGATTTCAAGTTTTTTGTTTTTGTGTTATTCTTTTATAATTTTTATATGTGTTATATTATATTTTTTTAATAAATCTATCATTTCTTTTGTTATTATTTCACCATTTAAAACAATTGGAATAGCAGGCGGACAGGATATAACCATTGACGCACACACCTTGTTTAAAGCTTTATCTACTTCTACTAATTTAGAAAGAGAAAAGATTGTTTGATTAAAATTAATAGCTTTTTCGCCTTTAATAAAACTATTTTTTGTAATTGGTAAACTTTTTTTAGCATTAAAATTATTAAAAGTAGATTCTAAAGCTATAAAATCACTGTCTTTATTATAAGGTGTAAACATAAAAACGATATATCTATTATCAATATATTCGCAAAATATATTATTTCTAAGAAGCATAGAGTTAATTTCTTCTGGATAATATCCAGATAAAAGACAGTCTATAACAATTCTAAGTGGATCAGAATTTATTGTTTTTACACCTTTAGAATTTAAAAATTTTTTAGAATTATTTATTTTAAGGATAGTTTTATTTAAATCGGATTGAAAATCAGAATTTAATATAGGATTTATTATATCTAAAGATTGTAAAATTAAATAAGATGGGCTGGAAGAACCAAAATATGAAAGTGCATCCCTTGTGTATTCTTCAAAATTAAAAGGTGAATTATGTGATATATGAAGATAGGAACCACCAGTTAAAACAGGAAGAGTTTTATGCGCTGAATCACATACTAAATCAGCACCTAAAGCTATTGGATGAATATCTTCCTTTAAAAATTTTAAATAGGCACCGTGAGCATTATCAACTAATAGTAAGATACCATATTTTTTGCATATTTTTGAAATAGATTTAATATCAGAAATATACCCTAGATAATCAGGAGAAGTTATAAACACTGCCATTGGCTTTTGCTTAGATGTTTTTATTTTGCTTTCTAAATCTTCTAAAGAAATATCACAAGAGCAAATTGATGAATTATCAGAGTTTTCATCAGGATAAATCCAATCAATATTTATATTCATAAGACTAGCTGAATGAATTAAAGCTTTATGAGCATTCCTTGTTGCAAGTATTGGTGCTGATTTATCTTTAGAAAATAGTTTTGCTAAAAAAATCATTGCTTTAATACTTTGAGAAGAACCACCAGTTGAATAAAAGGTGTGCCTTGTATTAAAAATTTTAGCTGCGTTTTTTTCGCTTTCTAAAATTATTCCGTCAGCAGAATATAAATCATCAGCGCTCGCTATCTCTGTTATATCATATTTTTCAAACCCTAAAATATCTTCTCCCTTATGCCCTGGCATATGAAGGCGAATAGGTGAGGAGTTAGTATATTTTTTAATAAAATCATTTATTGGAGTATTCATAAAATAAAATCCTTACTAGATAAAATAGATTATGGGCGAAATAAAATTCGCCCATATAAAAAATTATTTCTCTTGAAGTGCAAGTTGCATCATAATAGCACATTCAATACGCTTTTTAAATAAATCACAGCCGAATTTATATATACCATTAATATCTCCAGTTGAATTATAGTTATTAGCAGCACAGCCACCTGAACAGTATAATTTAGCCCAGCAAACCTTACATTCTGGCTTCGAATAAATATTAGTTGTCCTGAATTCATCTTGTGCTTTAGTGTTTTTTACGCCTGAGAAGATATCACCCAGTTTATATTTTTCATCACCAACAAACTGATGGCAAGGATATAAATCACCACTAGGAGTAACAGCCATATACTCAGTGCCACTGCCACAGCCGACAACTCTTTTATGAACACAAGGGCCATTTTTTAAATCAATCATATAATGATAAAATGAAAATGGATTACCTTCTTTTTCTCTTTTAATCATTTCAAGAGCAAGTTTTTCATATTCACTATAAAGTTTCTCTAAATGTTTTTGAGTTAAAGCATAGCTTTCAGATTCATCACAGACAACCGGCTCCATAGATAGCTCAGTAAACCCTAAATCAGCCATATGAAGGATATCATTTGTAAAATCAGGATTTTGAGAGGTGAAAGTACCACGAATATAGTAACCTTTTCCATTTCTTGATTCAACTAGCTTTTTGAATTTTGGAATAATCACATCATAACTACCATTTCCTTTATAATCACTTCTTTTTGAATCGTGAATTTCTTTTCTGCCATCTAAAGATAAAACAACATTGTGCATTTCTTTATTGCAAAAATCAATAACTTCATCATCTATAAGCATTCCGTTTGTTGTAAAAGTGAAACGAAATTTTTTGTTATGCATTTTTTCAATACTTCTAGCATAGGCAACTAAATCTTTAACAACCTGCCAGTTCATAAGTGGCTCACCACCAAAGAAGTCAACTTCTAAGTTTTGTCTTGTTCCTGATTTTTCTATTAGAAAATCAAAAGCTTTTTTACCAGTTTCAAAGCTCATTAGAGCATCTTTACCGTGATATTTGCCCTGCGAAGCAAAGCAGTATTCACAGTTTAAATTACAAGTGTGTGCAACGTGTAGACATAAAGCTTTTACAACGTCACTCTCATTTTTAAACACTAAATTATCGTATGTATCTTTAGTGAAAAGTTTTTCATTATCTTTTAAATAATTTATATCTTCAATACAATTTTTGATATCTTCTTTTGTTATATCATTGTATTTTTCTAAAATTATTTTTTCGATTTCTTCGCTTGTATTATCTAAAAACAAAGAAATTATATCATAAGCCACATCATCCACTATATGAATTGAGCCACTTATAACATCAAGGACTATATTATAGCCGTTTAATTTATATTGATGAATCATTATATTCCCCTTAGTCGTATATAAAATAAAAATGTCGCCTTAAAAGGCGACACAATAAAGCAGTTTGCTTATTATTCCTTTTCACAAGGTTGATTTGCAACGCCGCAAGAAGTTTTACAAGCTGATTGGCAAGAAGTTTGGCATTCTCCACATCCGCCTGTTGCTACGCTATCTTTTAAATCACGCACTTCAATAGTTTTAATTCTTTCCATAATTGTTCTCCTTATCTTTATATATATAATGTATATATAACTTCTCTACTAATAAATAATAAGCTAGAATTAAAAAAAAGTCAAGTAAATTATAAAAAATGTTTATAGGGTTTTATTTACCAAAAATATATTTATTAAAAATTAAGTTTACAATAAATTTACTATGTATTTTTGAAATATATTAAAATAAAGATATAAATATCAGAATAATTGCTTAGAAAATATATAACTTAACTAAAATAGGTGTATTAAAAAGTATTTTGATTATTATTATTGAATAAAAAAACTATGAAATATATATTTTACATTTAACTGATATTAGATTTAACATTGAAAAAGGTAAAATAGTTTTTAGACAAGTAAGGGCGCAAAGCTCAGAAATTAAGGAGAATTTAAAATGGCTCAAATTAAAATTGAAAACTTAACAAAATCTTATGGCAATAATGCACCTGTAATAAAAGATATGAACTTAGAAATTGAAAATGGTAGTTTTACAGTACTTTTAGGTGCTTCAGGCTGTGGTAAGAGCACTTTATTAAAAGCTTTAGCAGGGCTTGAAGATATCAGTCATGGAAAATTGTATTTTGATGAAGAAGATATGACAGATGTTGCACCTGGGGATAGAGGAATAGCGATGGTTTTTCAAAACTATGCTTTATACCCAAGCATGACAGTTAAAGAAAATATCGAATTTGGATTAAAAAATATGAAAGTTCCACCAGCTGAAAGAAAGAGAAGAATAAATGAAGTTGCCTCTATTGTTGGGTTAACTGAATTTTTAGAAAGAAAACCACAAAATCTTTCAGGTGGTCAAAGACAAAGGGTGGCATTAGCTAGAGCTATAGTTAAAGAACCGAAAGTGTTTTTAATGGATGAGCCTTTATCAAATTTAGATGCAAAACTTAGAACACAAATCAGAACAGATTTAATTGAATTGTATAGAAAATTAAAAACAACATTTGTTTATGTAACCCACGATCAAATTGAGGCAATGTCTATGGGTACAAAAATAATCTTATTAAAACTTGGAGAAATTCAACAAATAGGAACACCGATTGAAATTTATGAAAAGCCAGCAAATGTTTATGTTGCAAAATTTATCGGTTCTCCTCCGATGAATGTTTTAAAATCACACCATATTTATAAAGATAATCAAGAGTATAAACATATAGCGTTTGTTGGGTTTAGACCAGAAAAAGTTGAATTATTTTACACTGGTGATATGGATTTAGTACATACTTTTGAGGGAGATATTCTAGCTAGAGAGCTTTTAGGTGATCAAGTGCAGTACAGAGTTGATTTAGGTGATGAAATAGTTAATATAAAAACATTTAATCAAAGCCCATTAGAATATGGGAAAATAAAATTTCATGTAAGAAAAACTGATATTCATTATTTTGATGTTAATGAAAACAGAGTGGAAATTGATGGGGAGGTAACCCATGTCGCAAATTAATAATGCTATAGTGCTAGATACTGGATATAAACCAAAACCTACTATTAAAGAAAAATTCACTTCGTTTTTAAAATCAAAGACGATGGCAAAATTATTTCCATATCTACTTATTGCTCCAGCTATGATAATACTAGCAACATTTGTTATATATCCAATATTTTATATGATATATTTAAGTTTTCATAAATGGGATTTACTAGCGCCTAGTCCAACATTTGTTGGAATTGAAAACTTTACAAAACTTATAGCAGATGAAGAATTTATACAAGTTTTAGGAAATACATTTCAATATGTGTTTTTTTCAGTAGCAATATCAATAGTATTAGCCTTAATTATTGCAGTTTACTTAAAAGGTGATAAAAAAGTTAACACTTTTTTACAAAGTGTTATGTTTGCCCCACATATTGTTTCGATGGTTTCTGTATCATTTATATTTATGTGGCTTATGGATACAAAATACGGCTTATTAAACTGGGTTTTAGGGAATTTTGGAATAGAACCAATAGGCTGGCTAGACGATCCAAATGTTGCAATGTGGTCGCTTATTCTACTATCAGTTTGGAAAGGAATGGGATATAACACAATAATTATTCTAGCAGCACTCCAAACAGTTCCAACGTATCTTTATCAAGCGGCAGAACTTGATAAAGCTTCAAAAACTACCGTGTTTTTTAAGATAACACTTCCAATGATTTCTCCATCTTTATTCTTCTTAACTTTAATGAACACAATTAGTGCATTTAAAGCTTTTGAGTCAATAAACCTTATGACAGGTGGCGGGCCTTTAAATTCAACAAGCACGATAGTTCATATGCTATATGAATATGGATTTCAATTTTATCAAATTGGTTATGCTTCAAGTATCGGCGTTGTACTAATGGTAATTTTAAGCGTATTCACAGTTATATACTTTAAAGCACTAGATAAAAAAGTGCATTATCAATAAAAAGGAGAATATATAAAAAATGACTGCACAAAAAGTAATTAAAAAAATCCCTAAAGTTATAATAAACACTTTGTTGATTTTAATTTTCTTCACTCCTTTTTACTGGATGGCATTAACATCTATTAAAAGTGTTACAGAAGCTCTTCAACAACCGCCATTATTTTGGGTTAGTAATCCAAAATGGGAGAATTTTAAAATAGCATTTGAATCATTTGATTTTATGCATATGCTTGGAAATAGTTTAATAGTAACAATTTCAGTTATGCTGTGCCAATTAATAACAGTTGTACCGGCAGCTTATGCATTTGCAAGATTTAAATTTAAAGGTAAAAATATTTTATTTGGAACAACTCTTGCAACAATGATGATACCAGCACAATTAATATTTCTACCAGTATTTTTGCTACTTAGTAAATTAGAATTGCTAAATACTCACCTATCATTAATATTGCCATCGGCAACAAGTGCCTTTGCAATATTTATGCTACGACAAACATTTAAACAAGTGCCAGAAGAATTAATTCAAGCAGCAAAACTTGATAAAGCTGGCGAATTAAATATTTTATATAATATAATGCTACCAATAGCAAAACCAACTTTAGTAACAATGCTACTTTTGAATTTTATAGGAACTTGGAATGACTATTTCTGGCCGTTAGTTTTAACCACTAACGACACAGTTAGAACTTTACCACTTGGGATTGCAAGCCTTAGTATGGTTGAAGAAGTTGGAGTTCCATATCATATAATGATGGCTGGAAATGTATTACTTTTAATACCAATAATAATTGCATTTTTCTTTGCACAAAAACAAATTATTCAAGCGTTTACTTATATGGGTGATAAATAATCATCTGTATTGTAGAGATATTATTAAAATTATAGGAGTAAAATGATGAAAAACAATTTCTTAAAAAAATTAATCGCATTAACACTAGCTGGAGCAATGAGCTTTTCACTAGTTGCTTGCTCATCCTCAGAGGAAACACAAGCACAAACAACAACTATTGATGCATCACTACTAGATCCTGAAAATCCAGTTACAATTGAATTCTGGTATGCTTGGGATGGTGCGATAGAAGAAAACAACCAAGAAAAAGCAAAAACTTTTAATGAAACAGTGGGTAAAGAATTAGGTATAATCGTTGAGGCTTATTATCAAGGAAACTATTATGAAACTCACCAAAAACTTCAAGCTGCATATGTTGCGAATGAAGCACCTGCAGTAAGTGTTATGGAAATTGCATCAACAAAACAATATGCTCAAAGTGGAGTTATTAAAGATTTATCAGGATTAATAGAGCAAGATTCTATTAATATGGATGATTTCTACGCTGGACTTTTAGAAAACTGCGAAGTTGACGGATCATACTATGCTATCCCGTTTTTAAGAAGTACACCAATTATGTACTACAATGTTGATTTATTTACACAAGCTGGATTAACTCAAGGACCAACAACTTGGGATGAATGGGCTGAATATGCACAAATTATAAAAGAAGAAACAGGAGTTACCGGTCTTTCAATGACTGCTTACGACTGGATGTATGAAGCATTTATGTTCCAGCACGGCACATCAATATTAAACGATGAGCAAACAGCTGTTAATTTAAACACAGATGAAACTAGAGAAATCGTTTCTTTCTTTAAAGATTTAAGTGATGCGGGGTATATTGATTTATATGCATCTTCACAAGGCGATCAAATAAGCATTGCTCAAGCAAATCAAACAACGGCTATGTGGCTGGGTTCTACTGGTTCACTAGCTGGAAATAAAGCAATTGCTGATGAAGCTGGATATGAACTTGGAACTTGCTTTATTCCATCAGCTGAACAATACGGCGTTCCAACAGGTGGATGCAACCTTGTTATGACTTCAAAACTAACTCCACAAGAAGAAGCTGCTGCTTGGGAATTTATTAAATGGGTAACAGAAACTGATCAAGCTATTTCAAATAGTATGGCAACTGGATATGTTATGACAAGAAAAAGCTGTGTAGAAACACAAGAAGTTCAAGATTATTTTGCAGAATATCCACAAGCAAAAGTTGCACTAGATCAATTAGAGCAATATGGCTACGGCAGACCAATGAACCCATCATACGCACAAGCAGGGCTTACTTTAAATGAATTTTTAGAAGCGGTTTGGGTTAATGATATAGATATGGAAACAGCAATAACAGACTACGAAGCAAAAATGAATGAAATTCTAAATCAATAATATTAAAATGGTGCTGAATAAATTCAGTGCCATTTTTTATAAAATTTAAATTGAAAATAAGAATATATTTATAGTATAATATAAATAATCTTCATTTCGCTACGATTATTTACTCGAGTTTTATTTGCCTGCAAAGAGTATAGCAGGCAAATCGTTAAAGTGATAACATAAAACGTGAGTGATAAGTTTATTATATAAAAACTATGTTTAAAGGAAAGAATAAAAAATGAAAAATGATATTTTTAAAGGAATATATTTGTTTTCAGATATTGATGGAACTTTTGCCTCGGAAGAGAATTTTATACCAAAAAAGAATTTAGATGCGGTAGATTACTTTACTAAAAATGGAGGTAGCTTTTCTATTGCAACAGGCAGATACATCGGCGATTTTGATTTACTTAAAGATGTGAATATAAACGGATTATCCATAATTAATAATGGTGCTAGTATTTATGATTTTAAAAATCAAAAGGAGATATCATCAGTTACATTAAACGAAGAAGATATAAATAGAGTATATGAATTTTTAAAAGTTAACACTGATATAGGACTTTTAATTGTAAATAAGGATGGATATATTTCAGCTGTTTTTGATGAAATTGATAGACCGATTTTTCACGATAGATATGACATTAGAGATTTAAAAGATATAAGTTTACCCTTTAATAAAATCCTTTTAGTTGTGAATAGCAGTATAATGGATAGAGTTTTAAATGACCTAAAAGAATTTAATTTAGAATATACAGATTTTGTTCAAACTGGGGAGCGTTCGATTGAAATTGTTCCAAAGGGGATAAATAAGGGAACGGCATTTTTAAAGATTTGCAAGGAAAATAACATAGATATTAAAAACACTTATTTTATAGGTGATAGTTTTAATGATATAGAATTTATGAAAATAGCAGGAACTTCTGCTGCAACAGGAACAGCAAAACTAGAAGTTAAAAAGTTTGCAGATAAGATTATGTGTGATTTTGAACAAGGCTCAGTGGCAGACTTTGTGGAATATATTAAAATTAGCTTATAAACCAAAACCATTATTGAAAAACCACAACTAATATGTTATAATATTAACGAATTAAAATAGATTTATATTACAATATAATAATTAACTAACTAAATAATTTATAGTTTTAATTGGAGGTTATTATGGAGAT
Organism: uncultured Oscillospiraceae bacterium; assembly: GCA_964525015.1. GTDB lineage: Bacteria > Bacillota > Clostridia > Oscillospirales > Ruminococcaceae > RGIG3102. The sequence continues at coordinate 25,083 of CAZGFY010000022.1, read as the reverse complement.
TTATAATATTAAGGTTACAAGAAAAGATGGCTCGTTTCAATCAATGTCGGATTTTAAAGGAAAGGTTATTTTAATTGTTAATACTGCAACAAAATGTGGTTTTACTCCTCAATACAATGATTTAAGGGATTTATATGAGAAATTTCATAAAGATGAATTTGAGATTTTAGATTTTCCTTGCAATCAGTTTGGAGAGCAAGCACCTGGTAGTAGCGAAGAAATTCAAGAGGAGTGCGTTTTAAGATTTAATACTCCTTACATTATGTATGAAAAAATTGATGTTAATGGGGATAATGAATCAGAACTTTATAAATTCTTAAAATCTCAAAAAAGATTTGAAGGATTTAATAATGAAAAAGATGATAGAAGTAAACTTTTGCATGAAATGATGCTCAAAAAAGATAAAAATTATGCAAACAGCCCTGATATTAAGTGGAATTTTACAAAATTCTTAGTTGATAAAAAAGGCAATGTTGTTTATAGATTTGAGCCGGTTGATGATATGGCGACGGTTGAAGAAAAAATTAAAGAATTATTATAAATAAAAAATACTAAAAGGTAAAACTTTTAGTATTTTTCTTTGATTTATTTTTGGAAATATTATATAATATATGTATGTGTAAAATTTTATAGTAATAAGACTGAAAGGAAAATATATTTTATGGGATATAATTGCGTGATTTTAGATTTTGATGATACATTAGTTGATTTTAAATTAAGTGAAGAGGAATGCCTAAAAAAATTATATAATAAATACCAAATCGAAATAACAGATGAAAATTTAGATGTTTATAGAAATGCTAATAGGCAGCTGTGGAGCGATTTTGATGAGGGGAAAATTAAAAAGAATATAATTGAAAAACATAGATTTCGTGATTTTATTAAAACATTTGGTATTCCAAATGTTACGAGTGAGCAGATTAATAAAGAGTATCTAGGTTTTTTGAAAATGAGCAGTATTTTATATGATGGAGTGAATGAGTTTTTAGTTGATATAGAAGAACACGTAACTCTTTGCATTTTAACAAATGGTATTGATTATGTTCAAAAATCAAGGTTTAAACATTCAGGGATACAAGATTTTTTTGATGGTTTTTTCACTTCAGATAAAATGGGAGTATCAAAGCCAGATAAAAGAGCCTTTACAACTGCTTTAAAAACTTTAGGAATTGAAAACTTTAAAACGGTTTTAGTTGTTGGAGATAATTTAAAAACAGATATTAAAGGGGCGATTAATTCAGGGCTTGATTCCTGCTGGTTTAATATTGATAACAAAGAAAATACAACTAATATAAAACCCAAATTTACAGCAAGAGATTTTACTGAATTAAAAAGCATTATACTAGGTGAAGAAATTCAAAAATAGTACTATTAAAGGTGGTGTGCTTTATGAATGGAATTAAAAAAGAAATATTCTTATTTAATTCAAATAAAAATGGAAGTGTTATACAGGGCTTTAAAATCATTCCAGAAAATAATGAAGTGAAAGCTGTTTTATTAGTTGTTCACGGGATGATAGAACATTCTGAAAAATATGAGCACTTTATGAGTTTTCTTGCAAGAAACAATATTGCCACTTATGCACACGACCATTTAGGGCATAAAAACAGCGTTAAAACAAAAGATGAACTTGGATTTTTTAATCATAAAGATGGCTATGTAAATCTTTTAGAAGATATGAAATCGGTTTTTCTACTTGCTAAAAAAGAAAATCCAGATAAAAAGATTTTTCTTATGGGACATAGTATGGGCTCATTTTTTGCAAGAGTTTTTGCAGAAAAATATCAAAACACAATAGATGGATTAATTATTTCAGGAACTGGGGAAAGCGGAAAAGAATTAATTGGTGCAAAATTTTTAGTTGATACAATAAGCTTTTTTAAAGGTGAGAAAAATTATTCAAAAACAGTTTCAAATTTAACTAGTAAAAAATTTATGTCTGGAGTTACAAATCCAAAAACAGGCGCAGCTTGGCTTACAAGAGATGAAGAAATAGAACTTAGAATTTCAAAAGATGAATATTGTAATTTTAAATTCACTCTAAGTGCATATAAAGATTTATTTACAATAATGAGCTTATCAAGCAGTGATAAAACATATAAAAATATAAGTAAAGATATACCTATTTATATTTTTTCAGGTGAAAACGACCCTGTTGGCGATTTTGGGAAAACTCCTTTAGTGGTTTTTAATAAATATAAAGAAGCAGGCGTAAAAGATGTTTGCATAAAAATATATAAAGATGCAAGGCATGAAATGATTAATGAAATTAACAAAGATGAAGTTTATAGTAATGTATTAAACTGGATAAATAATAAAGTATAAAATATCGGAGGATATATGGTAATAACCCTTGAAGATGTTTCAAAGAGCTATGGAATAGATGTTATAATTGCGGGAGTGAATTCCTCGGTTAATTATCAAGATAGAATTGGAATAATTGGCGAAAATGGAGCAGGAAAAACAACACTTCTTAGTATGATAATGGGTGTTTTAGAAAACGATACAGGCAAGATAATTTTAGGCGATAATGTAACGATTGGATATCTAAAACAGATGGAAAAACTAACTGATGAAAACACTATTTATAAAGAGATGGAATCAGTTTTTTCAAATGTTTTTCTAGCTCAAAAAAGAATGCAAGAAATTGAAAAATTATTAATTGAAGATTCACACAATCAAGATTTAATTAAAGAACATCACGATTTAGAAAATTTAATTCATTCAAAAGATGGATATAATATTGATTTTTATATTAAAAAGATGCTAAATGGTATGGGATTTAATCAAAATGAATGGGATAAAAAGGTTGGGGTTTTGTCTGGTGGTGAGCAAACTAGGCTCAATTTAGCAAAGCTTTTACTTGAAAATCCAGATATTTTAATCCTTGATGAACCTACAAATCATCTGGATTTTGATACTTTAGTTTGGCTAGAAGACTATCTAATAAATTATAAAGGCAGTGTTATAACTGTTAGCCACGATAGATTCTTTTTAGATAAGATATGCAATAGAATATGGGAGCTTGAAGATACAGAATTTTTTGAATATAAAGGCAATTATTCAGCCTTTGAAATTCAAAAGGAAGAAAAATTAAAGCTTCAGCAAAAAATGTATGAGCAGGATTTAGAAAAAGCTTTAAAACTCCAAGAATATGTTGATAAAAATCTAGTTCGTGCATCAACTTCGAATATGGCAAAATCAAGAAGAAAAACTCTTGAAAAAATGGAGATGACTAAAAAGCCAAGGAGCCCAAGAGTTCCACTGAAATTTAAATTCACAGTTGAGTCACAGCCATATGAAGAAGTTTTGCAAACTGAAAATTTAACTATCAGTGCTGGAACAAAAGATTTATTAAAAGATTTTAATTTAGATTTAAGAAGAGGCGAAAGGCTGATAATAGCAGGCTCAAATGGAACAGGCAAAACGACTTTAATAAAAACTTTATATGGAAAACATCGCCCGTTAAGTGGAAGAGTAAAGATTGGAAATGGAGTTAAAATGTCGGTTTACGATCAGCATGTTGCCGTTTCTTCCACTTCGGTAATGGAAAATATTTGGGGATTAAGGCCAAAGTGGACAGAATTTGAAGTTAGAAGTTATCTTGCAAAATTTGGATATAGAAATGATGAAGTTTTTAAAGGCGCTATGGGGCTTTCAGGTGGAGAAAAAGCAAGGCTTAGATTTTGTCAAATTAGCCTTGATAAATCTAACTTGTTATTTGTAGACGAGCCTACGAACCACCTTGATATTTATATGAGAGCAGCAGTAACTGAGGCTTTATCAAGTTATGAGGGGACATTAATTGTTGTAACTCATGATAGATATTTAATGCAGCAATTATCCTGCCCAATAATGAATATTGAAAATCAAACAGCTGTTTTTTATGAAGATTTTAATAGTTTTATGGATAAAAAATCTATTGGAAGTTTTTTTGGTAAAACTAAAATAGAGCAAGAAAAGCCAAAAACTCAAAATATAAATCAAAAAGAGCAAAGAAAAAAAGCAGCACAGGATAGGCTGAAAATTAAAGAATGTGAAAGAAGAATGGAAGAATTGCAGATTATTATTGATAGATGCGAAAATGATATGCAAAATCCAGAAATAACAACGGACCCTGTTAAAATGCAAAACTTATGGAAAGAGCTTGAAAAAGCAAAACTTGAAAATGAAGAACAATTTGATATATGGGCTCAGCTTTCTGAGGCACTTGAAAGTGAATAAAAATAGATAAAATTATAAGATATGGGAATAGGTATAAATATGAAAAGATTTTTAGCAAAAAAATATCAAAAATTAGAGAATTTAGAAGCGGGGATTTCACAAAATTTAAATAAATATGATGATTTAATTAATTTAAGCATTGGCGACCCTGACGTGACAACGCCAGAGATTATTTTAACAAAAGCTTACGAAGACACTCTGAATGGACACACAAAATATACAGACTCAAGAGGCTATAAAGAACTAAGGGAAGCGATTTGCGGTTTTTATAAAAAGAGATATCAAATAAATGTAAATGATGATGAAATTTTAGTGACAACTGCTGCAACGGTGGCTATGTATCTTTCGCTTTCAGCTGTTTTAGATGAAGGTGATGAAGTGATACTAATTGAGCCATACTTTTTCCCATACTCTACTCAAATAGAAATGAATGGAGGGGTTGTAGTGCCGTTTAAAACAAGCATGGAAGATGATTATAAAATCGACTTTACTAAGCTTGAAAAGATTATAACTGATAAAACAAAAGCGATTATAATTAATTCTCCAAACAACCCAACAGGTGTTACTTACTCAAAAGAAGATTTAGAAAAAATTAGAGATTTTGTTGTAAAACACGATTTATTAGTTATTGCTGATGATATTTACACTTCATTTAGCTTCAAAGATGAGTTTATCCCGATTTCTTCTTTAGAAGGAATGTTTGAAAGATGCATAACAATAAATAGTTTTTCTAAAAACTTAATTATGACAGGGCTTAGAATTGGTAATATCGTTGCACCAAAAGAGATAATAAATGTTATAAAAGATATAAATGATCATGTCGTGTATTCTGCGCCATCATTCTCTCAAAGGGCAGCACTTCACGGACTGAATAATTTTGATGAAATTGAAAAAGATATACAAAAGATATTTAAAGAAAGATTAGAATATATTTATAAAAGAATAGATGAAATTGAATTTTTGGATATTACTAAAACATATGCTAGTTTTTATGCATTTCCAAGTATTAAAAAAACAGGAATGAAAAGTGAGGCATTTGTTAAAAAGCTATTAGAAGAAGCACACATTTTAGCAATTCCAGGAGTTTTCTTTGGTGAAAGTGGAGACGATAATTTTAGAATAACTTGTACAGTTAGTATTGAAGTTTTAAAAGAAGCATTTGATAGAATTGAGAAATTAAAATTTTAAACAAATGTATTTAGGATGTTTTAAATATTAAAAAGGAAGGTGCAAAATATGTACGCAGTAATAGATATAGGCTCTAATACTATTAGATTATCTATATATCAAAAAACTCAAAATAGTATAAAATTGTTACTAAATCAAAAAAATATGGCAGGACTAGCAGGGGAAGTAAATAAGCATGGAGCATTAAATCAATCGGGGATTGATAAAGCTGTTGATGCTTTAAGAGATTTTAAAATTATTTTAAATAATATGCAGGTAAAAGATGTGTTTGTTTTTGCAACAGCTTCTCTTCGTAATATTACAAATACAGATGAAGCAGTTAGCCGAATTGAAACTGTAACAGGGTTTAATATTGATGTTATAACAGGTAAAGAAGAAGCGGAATATGCCTTTTTAGGAGTTACTCATTTTATTAGCATTCCAACAGGTATAGTTATTGATATTGGTGGGGGCAGTACTGAGCTTGTTTTTTATAAAAATGGAAATATTGAAAAAAGCCTATCACTTCCAATTGGCTCACTTAATATGTATTCAAGATTTGTCAAAGGAATTTTCCCAAAAGAAAAAGAAATTTTGGAAATAGAAAAACATGTTAAAAACTATATCCAAGATGTTAAAGTGAAAAATAAATATAAGGTTATATGTGGTGTTGGGGGAAGTATAAGAGGCGCTAGAAAACTAAATAATGAGATTAGAAAATTAAATCATTTTAATAGAGAAATAGAGATAAGTGATTTAAGATTGATGACAAAAGATTTTATTCAAAATAAAAAAGAGAGCACTAGAAATATTTTAAAAGTATCACCAGATAGAATACACACACTAGTGCCAGGAATAACAATACTTGATACAATAGCAAAAAGATATAACTGTGAAAAAATCATAACTAGTGATTACGGAGTGCGTGAGGGATATTTATATAGTAAACTTTTTATTGAAAATTAGTTATTTTATATAGTTATGGAGGAAATATGCCAGATTTTACATTTGATAAAAGATTTTTTATGCAGGATAGGGAGCTGTCTTGGCTTAGATTTAATGAAAGAGTTTTAGAAGAGGCAAGGGATACATCTGTTCCAGTTTTAGAAAGATTAAAATTTATTTCAATATTTATTTCAAATTTAGACGAATTTTTTATGATTAGAGTGGGAAGTATTTTTGAGCTGTATTCAACAGGTGAAAAAGCAAAGGATAGACGTTCAGGACTTACAGCAGAAGAAGAACTTAATGAAATTTATAAAGAAGTTGCAAGGCTGTATGATCAAAAAACAATAACTTATAATTCAGTAAAAGAAGATTTGAAAAAAGAAAACATATTTTCTTTAAACTATAATGAGCTTACATCAGAAGAGAAAAAATATATAAAAGTATATTTTAAAGAAAATATAAAGCCTATTTTATCACCACAAATAGTTGGTGCGCATCATCCTTTTCCTCATATACAAAATAAAGAAATACATATTGCATGTTTATTAAAAGGGAAAGATAAGCCGATATTAGGCCTTATCCCTATGCCTAAAATGAAAAGCGATATCATTATTTTGCCAAACACAAATGAACTTAGATTTATAAGAATAGAAAAAGTTATATATGAGCATTCGCAGGATGTTTTTTCAAAATATGAAATACTAGATAAAAACACATTCTGTGTTACTCGAAATAGTGATATAAATGTTGATGATGAAATGCTTTCAGAAGGCGAATCAGAAGATTTTAAAGCTCAAATGAAAAAGGTTTTAAAAAAGCGTAAACGACTAGCAGTGGTTCGCCTTGAAGCAAACTATAGCTTTTCACAAGAACTTGAAAAAATGTTTTGTGAAAAATTTAATATTAAAAAGCATCAAATATATGTTTCAAATACAGCAATGAATATGGGATATGCATTTGAATTAATGGGTAAAATAAAGCCCGAACAGATAACAAAGCTTTTAGATAAAGAATATAAGGCACCATTAACAGCTCAAATCGACCATTCAAAGAGTATTATAAAACAGATAGAGAAAAAAGACCTACTACTGCATTATCCGTATGAAAGTATGGACACTTTTCTGCAATTATTAAAAGAGGCAGCGTATGATAAAAATGTTGTGTCAATTAAAATTACCATTTATAGACTAGCGTCAAGGGCAAAAGTTGTTGAATACTTATGTGCAGCAGCGGAAAATGGAAAAGAAGTTACGGCTTTAATGGAACTTCGTGCAAGATTTGATGAACAAAATAATATAGACTGGTCAGAAAGATTAGAAGAGGCAGGATGTAGGGTTTTATATGGAATAGACGATTATAAAACACACTCAAAACTATGCCTTATAACATATCAAGATAAAAATGAAATCAAATATATTACACAAGTAGCAACAGGCAATTACAATGAAAAAACTGCTAAAATATACACTGATTTATCCCTTATAACAGCAGATAAAACAATAGGCAGAGATTCAGTTGAATTCTTTAAAAATATGAGCATTGGAAGCGTTACGGGGGTTAGTGAAGATTTATTAATTGCCCCTGAAGGCTTAAAGCCAAAGCTTTTAGATAAAATTAATAAAGAAAGAGAAAAAGGAGAAAAGGGCAGAATTATTATTAAAATGAATTCTCTAACTGATACAGATTTTATTTATGCCTTAGTTTTGGCACAATCAATGGGAGTTAGAATAACTTTAATTATTCGTGGGATATGTTGTATTATTCCAGGAGTTAAAGGTATAACTGATAATATAGAAGTTATAAGTGTTGTGGGAAGGTATTTAGAGCACTCAAGAATATTTAGTTTTGGCGAGGGGCAAGAGCAGGAAATTTATATTTCTTCAGCTGATTTAATGACTAGAAATACTCAAAGAAGAGTTGAGGTAGCTTGCCCTATCAAAGATATAGATGTCAAAAAAGAGATAAATCATATTTTAGAAATAACTCAAAAAGATAATGTTAAAGCAAGGCTTTTGCAATCTAATGGCGTGTATATAAAAAAACCAGATATTGGAGAAAAGTTAAATAGCCAAGAATATTTTATGGAGTATTACACAAATAAAAATAAGATTGTCACAAAAGAGAAAAAGCCAAGCTTATTAGTTAATATTAAAAATAAAATTAAAGAAATATTTGAATAGTTAATATAAAATCTAGCAATGGAATTAAAAAGATTGCTAGATTTTTCCTTTTTCGACAAAAAATAAAGCATAATTAGGATAAAATAAGTGCAGTTGTGAAATATTTAAGAATTAGAGCCACTATGCTTGACATTTTATCAAAATAAGGGTATACTTAGCTTAAATATTTTACTTAAAATATTTTAACTAAATATTTAATATTAAATTTACGGAGGCATTTAATTATGTTAGAAAAAGTATGTACAGTAATTGCAGATACACTAAGCTGCGATATCGAAACTTTAACTGAAGAAACAACACTTATGGACGATTTAGGGGCTGATAGCTTAGACGCTGTTGAGTTAAATATGGCACTTGAAGACGAATTCGGAATTAAAATTTCTGATGAAGAATTAGCAAATCTAAAAACAATCGGTGACATTGTTAAAACTGTTAATGAAAAACTTAACTAAATAATAAATGAAATTAGAGCTTAAAATTATTATAATTTTAAGCTCAGTTTTGTAATAGTAGTAAAATAAACTTTAAAGATTTAATTGTGCTAATTATTTAGAATATAATTAGTGAAATTGAAATTTTTAAAATTTGAAAGGTGAATAAATAAATGGCAAACATAGATGTGATAAAATTAGCGGAGTTTTTTGAAAAAAGTAGCATAGCAAAATTAAGCTATTCAGTTGATAATGAAAAAATAGTTTTAGAAAAATATACACAAACTGCACCAGCAATTGTTTCAGCACCAGCTGTACAAACAATTAATACTAATGTTGTATCAGAAATGAGCACACCAGCAGTAGCAAATTCAAATGAAAATACTGAAATGGTTAAAGCACCTTTAGTTGGAGTATTTTATGCGGCAAAAGCACCAGGAGAAGCTCCTTTTGTTTCAGTTGGCGATAGAATTGAAAAAGGTCAAATCCTATGCCTAATTGAAGCTATGAAAATGATGAGCGAGATAACTGCACCAGTTAGCGGTGTTGTTAAAAGTGTTAAATTTAAAAATGAAGATGTTGTTGCATTTGATGATGTTTTATTTGAAATTCTAGTTTAATATTATCAAAACTAAATGCCTTGATTTATAAATCAAGGATTTTAGAAAGGGATTAATTTAAAAATGTTAAAAAGAGTGTTAATTGCCAATAGAGGCGAAATAGCGATAAGAGTTATTAGAGCTTGTAGAGAATTAAATATAGAAACAGTCGCTGTTTATTCAGTTGCTGATAAAGATGCACTTCATATACAAACAGCTACAAAAGCAGTTTGTATAGGTCCGAGCAAGGCGGCAGATAGTTATTTGAATATGAATAATATTATTTCAGCTGCTCTTGCAACTGGATGTGATGCTATTCACCCAGGATATGGATTTTTATCCGAAAATTCCGATTTTGCAAGACTGTGTGAAAAACACGGAATTAAATTCATAGGTCCAAAAGCAGAAGTTATTGATAATATGGGAAATAAAGCAAAAGCAAAATCTCTAATGATTTCAGCAGGAGTACCGGTTGTTCCAGGCTCTGAGGGTATTTTAAGTGATTATAATCACGCAGAAAAAATGGCAGAAGAAATTGGATACCCGGTTTTACTTAAAGCGTCAAGTGGTGGCGGCGGTAGAGGCATTAGAATTGTTAATACTAAAGACGAACTTTTAGATAATTATAATTCAGCATCCCTTGAAGCTGTTAATTGCTTTGGCGATGGCAGTTTATATATGGAAAAATATATATACGCACCAAAGCATATTGAGTTTCAAATTCTAGCTGATAATTTTGGAAATGTTTTTCATTTAGGTGAAAGAGATTGCTCTATTCAGCGCCGTGGACAAAAGCTATTAGAAGAAGCACCTAGCCCTGCTTTAAGCAAAGATTTAAGGGATAGAATGGGTGATGCTGCCGTAAAAGCGGCTATTGCTGCAAATTATACAAACGCTGGAACAATTGAATTTATATTAGATAAAGATAACAATTTCTACTTTATTGAAATGAACACTAGAATTCAAGTTGAACATCCAGTTACAGAGATGATAACAGGTATTGATATAGTTAAAGAGCAGCTTAGAATTGCTTCAAATTTAGCTTTAAGCTTTAAAGAAGTAACATTTAATGGACATGCAATTGAATGTAGAATAAATGCTGAAGACACACAAAATGATTTTGCGCCATCACCTGGTAAGATTGAGTTTTTACATTTTGCAGGAGGTAATGGGGTAAGGGTTGATAGCAGTATTTATAATGGTATGCAACTAGTTCCTTTTTATGATTCAATGGTGGGTAAAATAATAGTTCATGGGCAAACTCGTCTTGAAGCGGTAAGAAAAATGAGAAGAGCACTTGAAGAAACTGTTATACTAGGCGTTAAAACAACTTTAGAATTTCAGCATTTATTAATGTATCACAAAGAAGTTTTAAAAGGCGATTATAACACTTTTTTTGTTGGTGAAAATATAGATGATATTTTAAAAGCTTATAATGAAGCAGCAAGCGAAGTTTAGTAAAATATTGTATAATAAATAGAAAGGAATGGCTAATATTATGAATCCATTTCAAAATAGAAAAACTTTTTTAAATAAATTAGCAGAACAAAAACCGTCTAATTTTAGTAAAGTTAAAGTTACTTCAAAGATGATAGTTTGTAAGAATTGTCAAAATGAAGTTGAAAACACAGATATAAGAAACAATAATAATATCTGCCCTATATGTGATTATTATTATCCACTTTCAGCAAGAAGAAGGCTGGAAGGCGTGTTTGATAATAAAAAATATAAAGAAATTTTTTCAGATATTGTAACAGCAGACCCACTAGGGTATCCAAATTATGAAGAAAAAATAGAAGGACTAAGAGAAAACACAGGTCTTGGTGAATCGGTAATTTGTGCTATTGGTGAAATAAATAAAGTTAAAACAGCTGTTGCAGTTATGGATACTAGATTTTTAATGGGTAGTCTTGGCAGTGCAACAGGCGAAAAGATAACACTTTTATTTGAATATGCAACTAAAAATAGAATGCCAGTGGTGATTTTTACAGCTTCTGGCGGTGCTAGAATGCAGGAAGGCATTTATTCATTGTTTCAAATGGCAAAAACATCTTCGGCGCTAAAAGCTCATAGCGATAAAGGACTATTATATATAACAGTTTTAACAAATCCTACAACAGGTGGAGTTACAGCTTCATTTGCATCTTTAGGAGATATTATTATCGCAGAGCCAAAGGCTCTAGTTGCATTTGCAGGACCTAGAGTTATTGAGCAGACTATAAGGCAAAAGCTTCCAGAAGGATTTCAAACGGCTGAATATGTTTTAGATTCTGGATTTATTGATATGATTGTTAAAAGAGATGAAATAAGAGATACATTAGCTAGTGTTTTAAAAATTCACTCTTTAAATAAATAATCCTTTATAATTGAAAGGAAAAATTTAAAATATGAAAAATAGTATAACAGCAGCACAAAGGGTTTCATTAGCTAGAGATCCAAAAAGACCAAATATAGATGAATATATAAAGAATATTTTCACTGACTTTGTGGAGCTTTGTGGAGATAGGCAATATAAAGAAGACGCTAGTATTTTAGGTGGAATTGCTATATATAAAGGTATACCAGTAACTGTAATAGGACACAGAAAAGGAAAAACTTTAGAAGAAAATATTAAATATAATTTTGGTATGCCCAATCCAGCTGGATATAGAAAAGCTCAAAGATTAATCAAACAAGCAGAAAAATTTAATAGACCAATTATAACTTTTGTTGATACACCAGGTGCATATCCTGGGATGGAAGCAGAAGAGCACGGACAAGGGGAAGCTATCGCAGAATGTCTATCACTTTTAAGTAGTCTAACTGTTCCTGTGATTTCATTTGTAACAGGGGAAGGTGGCTCAGGCGGTGCACTTGCACTATCAGCTGCAAATAAAATAATAATGCTAGAAAATTCAGTTTTCTCAGTTTTATCCCCAGAAGGATTTGCTTCAATTATTTGGAAAGATTCCTCTAAATGGCAGGAAGCGGCTGAAATTATGAAGCTTACTTCTTATGATTTACAGGAATATAATATTGCGGATGAAGTTATAAGAGAAGAAATAAATAATGAAGAGCTAAATACATCAAAACTTTTTCGTGATATAGATAAAAGCTTAAGTAAGCATTTAAATGAAACGCTAAAACTAAAGCCTGAAAAAATTAAAAGTCAGAGATATGAAAAAATAAGAGATATTGGCAGAAATTTAAAGGGGATATAAATGGCAGGATTAAAAATATTATCTTATGGAATTTCAAAAGCAGAAAAAGTTTTTACGAACTTTGATTTTGAAAAAATAATGGACACGAGCGATGAATGGATAACAACTCGAACTGGCATTAAAGAAAGACGATTTGCAGGTGAAAAAGAAACGAATGTTTCTCTTGCAACACAAAGTGCAAAACAAGCAATTAAAAATGCAAATATAAATATAGAAGATGTAAAAATTGTTATCGTTGCAACTTTTACGCCTGATAGAGAAACCCCTTCAGTAGCCTGTGATGTGGCAAAAGAAATTGGAATTAAAGAAGATGCTATCTGCTTTGATTTAAATGCAGCGTGTTCGGGATTTGTTTATTCTTGCAGTGTTGTAAACGGGCTATTAGAGCAGTATAAAGGCAAATACGCATTAGTTATCGGCAGTGAAATAATATCAAGAAAAATGGACATAACCGACCGTTCAACAGCTATATTATTTGGAGATGGTGCAGGCGCTGTTATTCTAAAAAAAGAAGAAAATTTGATTTTTGGTGCTACATCAGGATTTGTGCCTGATGATGAAGATGTTCTTTCAATGTCTACAAGTAATAATAAATTACAGATGAATGGGCAGGCAGTTTTTAGATTTGCAACAGATAAAATGACAAGAGCGATAAATACTATTTTAGAAGAAAATAACTTAACTTTAGATGATATAGATATCATCATTCCACATCAAGCGAATAAGAGAATTATCGATTTAGCTGTAAAAAAATTAAACTGCAATTATTCTAAATTCTTTTTGAATTTAGATAAATACGGAAATACATCAGCAGCGAGCATACCAATGGCTTTGTATGAAGCTAAAATAGGAGAAAATAAAAAAGTATTATGTGTTGGATTTGGAGCAGGTCTTTCTTATGGGGCTGTTTTATTAAACACTTAGAATTAAAAATATAAAGGATTTTAATATATGGAATTAAATAAAATTTTAGGAACAAAGTATCCAATTATCCAAGGTGCGATGGCAAATATCACAAATGGAGAATTTGCTGCAGCCTGTGCAAACAATGGAATGATGGGAATTATCGCAACAGGCGGTATGAAACCAGAGCAAGTTAGAGAAGAAATAAAAAAATGCAAGAGTTTAACAGATAAACCATTTGGACTAAATTTAATGCTTATGAACCCAGCTATTGATGAAATAGCAAAAATAGTTGTTGAAGAGGGGATTAAATTTGTAACTACTGGTGCGGGAAATCCTGAAAAATATATGCAGGAATGGAAAGCAAATGGCGTTGTTGTATTCCCAGTTGTTCCAAGTGCAACTCTTGCAAGAAGAATGGAACAATCAGGAGCAGATGGAATTATCGCAGAGGGAACTGAAAGTGGTGGACATGTTGGTGAACTTACAACAATGGCACTAGTACCACAAGTTATCGAAGCTGTTAATATTCCAGTTGTTGCAGCGGGTGGTGTTGCTAATGGTAAACAATTATTAGCAACTGAAATTTTAGGAGCAGTTGGAGTTCAAATCGGAACTTGTCTATTAGTTAGTGAAGAATGCCCGATTCATATAAATTATAAAAATGCAGTTATCAAATCAAAAGATAGTGATACAGTTGTAACTGGAAGAAGCAGCGGTGTTCCAGTTAGAGTATTAAAAAATCAAATGACTAGAGAATATCTAAAACTTGAAAAAGAAGGTGCAGATAAGCACAAACTTGAGCAGTTTACACTAGGCTCACTTAGAAGAGCAGTTTTTGAAGGTGATATAATGAGAGGCTCATTAATGTCTGGGCAAGTTAGTGGACTTGTTAAAGAAATTAAGCCTTTAAAAGATATATTAGAAAACTTAATGTCAGAATACGAAGAAGCAAAAAAAGCTATTAAATAGCTAGGATTTAACTAATTAAAGGGTAAGAGTATTATGAAATCTTTAAACAAATTAACAAAGCCTATACTTCAAGGGGGAATGGGCGTAGGCCTATCTCTTTCAAAATTAGCAGGAGCAGTTGCAAAAGAGGGTGGAATGGGAGTTATCTCAGCGGCTCACCCAGGCTTTCAAGAAGAAGGCTTTTGGAAAGATGCAATAGCAGCAAATAAAGTTGGGCTTAAAAATGAAATCGAAAAAGCAAAAGAAATCTCAAATGGAAATGGCTTAATTGGAATTAATGTAATGACAGTTGCAGCAAACTATGAAGAAATAATAAGAGATTGCATTGATTTTGGTGCTGATGCTATTATTTCAGGAGCAGGCCTTCCTATGAAACTTCCAGAAATAGTTGGAGATAGCGATATTTTAATCGCTCCAATCGTTTCAAGTGGAAGAGCGGCTGAAATGATACTTAGAAGCTGGAAAAAAAGATATGATAGAAAGCCAGATTTTATTGTTATTGAAGGTGCTGAAGCTGGTGGACATTTAGGATTTAAATCAGAAGAAGTTGTTAATAAAACATATAAAAACTTGCTTGAGCTTTTAGAAGAAGTTAAAGCAGTATGCCAGCCTTATGGAGAAATTCCATTATTTGTTGGTGGTGGATTATTTACAAAAGAAGAAGTTAAAGCTCTAATAGACAAAGGTGCAGCAGGAGTTCAACTTGCAACAGCCTTTATCTTTACAGAAGAATGCGATTCTTCAAATGAGCATAAAGAAATAATGCTAAAAGCTCAAAAAGGGGATATCGAAATTGTTTTAAGCCCAGTTGGCCTTCCAGGTAGAGCTTTAAAAAGTCCACTGATAGAAAAGATAATTTCAGGCGAAAGAGTTGCCCCAACAAGATGCGTAAATTGTATGGGTGTATGTAACCCTGCAACAACAAGATACTGTATAACAGGTGCATTAATCGATGCATTCAATGGCGACTGGGAAAACGGACTATTTTTCTGTGGGGCAAATGCAGGAGAATACAATGAAATTACAACAGTTAAAAAGGTTATAGATAGCTTATTTTAATTTATAAAGAAAAGGATAGTACTTAATATGAAATTAGGATTTGTTTACTCAGGACAGGGAAGTCAAAAGGTTGGAATGGGTAAGGATTTATATGCTGAAAATGAAATTTTTAAATCAGTATTTGATTTATTATCTAAAGAAAAGCAAGAGATAGCTTTTAATGGACCAATGGAAGATTTATCAAAAACTATAAATACACAAGGTATAATGACAGCGTTTGCAGTAGGCGTTACTGAAATGCTAAAAGCTGATGGAATAAATCCAGAGATGGCTATGGGTTTAAGTCTTGGTGAATATTCAGCGTTATATTCAGCAGGTGTATTTAATAAAGAACAGGTTATTGATATAATAAATTATCGTGCAAAAGAAATGACCAAGGCAGCAGATGGGCTTATTTGTAAAATGGCAGCTATCCTACAACTTGATAAAGAAACTATCGAAGAATGCTGCAAAACAGTTAATACACAAGGAATTGTAAGCGTTGCAAATATAAACTGCCCAGGGCAAATAGTTATATCAGGACAAAGAGCAGCAGTAGAAAAAGCAGCTGAACTTTGCAAGGAAAAAGGCGCAAGAAGAGTTGTGTTTTTAGAAACAGAAGGGGCTTTTCACACATCATTAATGAGTCCAGCTCATAAGGCTCTTAAAGAAAGATTTGAAACTGAAAACTTTAATGTTCCAACTATTCCAGTTGTACTAAACACAATAGCCGAGCCAACTAGCGATGTTGAAAGGCTGAAAATTCTTTTAGCACTTCAAGTTAAAAATCCAGTTGATTTTGAATCTTCAATTAAGTATATGCAAAATGCAGGAATAGACACTGTTATTGAAATAGGTCAAGGAAAAACTTTAGCTGGATTTATCAAAAAAACAGCGCCTGAAATAAAAGTTTATAATATTGAAGATATGCAATCATACACTCAAGTGGTAAACGAAATTAAAAATATATAGATTTTTAAAAAGAGAAAGAGAGATTATTATGCTTAATAAAACAGCTATTGTAACCGGTGGTGGTAAAGGTATAGGAAAGGCAGTTTGCCTAGAGCTTGCTAAAAAAGGTGCTAACGTGGTTATAAATTATTCTAGAAGTAAAGATGCAGCAGAAGAAACAGCTAAGGAATGCGAAGCGTTTGGAGTGAAAACTCTTTTAGTAAAAGCAGATGTTTCTTCTTATGGAGATTGCCAAAAACTAATTGAAGAAACAGTTAAAGAATTTAAAACTATTGATATTTTAGTTAATAATGCTGGAATTACAAAAGATGGCTTATTAATGAAGATGACGCCAGAAGATTTTGATGCAGTTATAGATGTTAATTTAAAAGGCACATTTAATATGATGCAATCAGTTTCAAGAACTATGATAAAACAAAAAGCTGGTAAAATTATAAATATGGCAAGCGTTGTTGCACTTTTAGGAAATGCAGGTCAGGTTAACTACTGTGCTAGTAAAGCTGGCGTTATAGGTATGACAAAATCATTTGCAAGAGAAGTTGCAGCGAGAAACATTAATGTTAATGCAGTAGCACCAGGATTTATCACAACTGATATGACAGCTACTCTTCCAGAAGAAGTAAAAACAAAAATGTTATCTCAAATACCATTAAATAAATTTGGTCAAAGTGAAGATGTGGCAAAAGTTGTTAGTTTTTTAGCTAGCGAAGATTCAAAATATCTAACAGGGCAAGTTTTATCTGTTGATGGCGGAATGCATATGTAATTTTCTTTTTAGAAAACTACATTAAAAGCAAAATAGGAAGGATTTTAAAACTATTATGAAAAGAAGAGTTGTAATAACTGGAATGGGTGTTGTTTCACCTATTGGAAATAACGTTAATGAAATGTGGGAAAATGCTAAAAACGGAGTTTGTGGCATTGATTTAATCACTAAATTTAACACAGAAGAAAACAAAGTTAAAATAGCTGCACAAATTAAAAATTTAAACCCAGCAGATTTTATTGATAAAAAAGATTTAAGAAAATATGCAGAATTCACTCAATTTGCTTTAATAGCAGCAGATGAAGCTATTAAACAAAGCCAAATGACAGATGAAAACACAGATAAAACAAGATGTGCTGTAAATATAGCTAGTGGTATTGGTGGAATTAGCGATATCGAAAGAGAACACTCAAAAGGGCTTGATAAAGGCTTTGATAGAGTTTCGCCTTATTTTATCCCTATGGCGATTTCTAATATGGCAGCTGGGGCTGTGGCTATTGCCCACGGATTAAAAGGCAGCTGTACTAGTATTGTAACAGCCTGTGCATCAGCTACAAACTCAATTGGCGAATCTTTTAGAATGATAAGAGATGGATATGCAGATGCTGCCGTTTGTGGTGGTACAGAAGCTAGCATAACTCCACTTGGAATTGGCGGATTTACTTCTTTAAGAGCACTTTCAGAAAGCACAGACCCAAAAAGAGCATCTATTCCTTTTGATAAAGAAAGAAATGGCTTTGTAATGGGCGAGGGTGCTGGCGTTATAGTTATTGAAGAATACGAGCACGCAGTTAAAAGGGGTGCTAAAATCCTAGGAGAAATCGTTGGATACGGCTCAACTTGCGATGCTTATCATATGACAGCTCCATCAGAAGATGGCTCAGGTGCTGCAAGAGCAATGGTTGAAGCGATGAATGATGCAGGCCTTACTCCAAAAGATGTTGGATATATCAACGCACACGCAACAAGTACACCAATGAATGATAAAGGCGAAACAATGAGCGTGAAACTTGCATTTGGAGATGAAGCTAAAAATGTTATGGTTTCTGGCACTAAATCAATGACAGGCCATCTACTAGGTGCAGCAGGAGCTGTTGAAGGGATTATGACACAGCTTTCAATAAACACTGGTATTGCACTTCCAACAATCGGATTTAAAGTAGAAGATGAAGATTGCGATTTAAATGTTGTTAAAAATACAGCGGCTGAAGTTAATACTGAATATGGTATGTCAAACTCACTTGGATTTGGCGGACATAATGCAACATTAATATTTAAAAAAGTGTAAGGAGTAAGTGTTAATATGGAATTAAATAGTATGCAAATTCAAGAGATTATACCTCATAGATATCCATTTTTATTAGTGGATAAAATAGTTGAATTGGTGCCTGGGGAGTCTGCAAAAGGCATTAAAACAACAACGGCAACTGAATATTTCTACCAAGGACATTTTCCAGAATATCCAGTTATGCCAGGTGTTTTAATAATTGAAGCATTAGCGCAAGTTGGCGCTGTTGCGATTCTTTCATTAGAAGAATACAAAGGTAAAAAAGTATTATTTGGTGGAATTAAAAATGCTAGATTTAAACAGCAAGTAACTCCAGGTGATGTTATAGAACTAGAATGTGTTTTAACTCAAAGACGTGGTCCTATTGGCTATGGTCAGGCTAAAGCTATGGTTAATGGCAAGGTTGCAGCACAAGGCGAATTATCATTTGTGGTAGTAGATTAAATAAGTAAAAAGTAGGTTTTAAGTATGTTAGAGAAAAATTTTGCTGAAGTATATACAAAATTTAAATTAAAATTTTATCAATCTGTTTTTAGAAATTTTGAGAACAGAGAGGCGAGCCTTTCTGTTGTTGAAACATTTTGTGTTGAAGTTATTTATGCATTAGGCAGACCAACCGTTAAGGAATTTGCAGATTTTGCTCAAATCTCTTCGCCAAATGCAGCATATAAAATTAATAGTTTAATAAAAAAGGGATATATTAAAAAGATACAAAATGAAGAGGATAAAAGAGAATTTTATCTTGAAGTTAGTGATAAGTATTTAAAATATACAGGAATTACCTATGAATATATTTCAGTTGTTATGAAAAGAATTAAAGATAAGTTTCCACAAGAAGACGTTGAGAAATTAGAAGGCTTATTAGATGCGATATCAAAAGAGTTAATGCCTGAAATATCTATTTCACCAAGGGTGCTAGAGTTTAGCCAATTCGAAAGTCAAGACACGAAAATAGATTAATATTTAAAAGCATAGATTTATCTATGCTTTTTGATTTTTTATGATATAATATAAATAATCTACATTATTGTAGTTTTCAGTGTTTGATTTATCAAACTGCGTGCAATCCATTATGCACGCAAGGAAAACTTCGATTTATATTATCGCAAGATAATATAAATAATCTTTACTTCGTTACGATTATTTATTCGAGTTTTATTTGCCTGCCAAGAGTATCGCAGGCAAATCGCTAAAGCGATTACATAAAACGTCGGTAATGTGTTTATTATATAAATAATATTCACTTCGCTTTGATTATTTACTCGAGTTTTATTTGCCTGCAAAGAGTATAGCAGGCAAATCGCTAAAATAATTATATAAAGTGGAGTTTGTATATTAAGAAAATCTTAATTATTTACCCTATTTATAATTAATATAAATTATGGCATAATATATGTAAACAGCAAGGAGAATGAAAAGTGTATAATATTTTAATTTGTGATGATGAAAAAGATATCGTTAATGCCTTAGAAATTTATTTAAGTATGGAAAAATACAATTTTTTTAAAGCTTACAATGGCAAAGAGGCAATAGAGATAGCTAAAACTAATGAAATCCATTTAATTTTAATGGATGTTATGATGCCTGTTATGAATGGGATTGATGCAATGGAGAATCTGCGCAATTTTTCAAATGTTCCAATAATATTACTAACGGCTAAAAGCGAGGATAGTGATAAAATTAAAGGTCTTAATAGTGGGGCTGACGATTATATTACAAAGCCTTTTAATCCAATTGAGGTTATTGCAAGAGTTAAATCGCAATTAAGAAGATATACACAGCTAGGTGCAAAAGTTTTAAATGAAGATAGCATACAAATTGGAGGAATAGTTCTTGATGATAAAGCAAAAAGCTTAACGGTAGATGGCGAAAACGTTAAACTTACTCCAACTGAGTATGATATATTAAAGCTTTTAATGAAAAATCCTAATAAAGTTTTTTCTCCAAAAGAAATTTACACTAATATTTGGAGCGACTCTCCAATTGGTATAGAAAATACAATTGCTGTTCATATAAGGCATATAAGAGAGAAAATTGAAATTAATCCAGCCGAGCCAAGATATATAAAAGTTGTATGGGGTCAAGGATATAAAATTGAAAATTCTCTAAAGTAAGCAAAAGCTTTGAGGAAGGAATGATTATTAAAATGAAAAAAGCAGTTAAATTGGTTTTTATAATATCAGCAATTATTAGCGGGGTATGTATTGCAAAAAAGGTGGTGTGTAAAAATGAGAAATACTATTATTAGAATAATAGCCTTTATTTTAACGTTAATTTCTCTTTGCATATTTATAATAGGCTCAACATACAAAGGGTTAGATTACGAATATAATTTTAGCGAGTATAGCACTTTTAGAGAACTTATTGAAGAGCAAAGTGAAGAATATAAACAAGGCTATATTAAAAATACTACCTATTACATCACTAGTGTAGATGTGCAAACAGAAGAAGAATATGTAGAATTACTTTCTAGCACGCATATGTATGAAGCTGATTTAATAGTTACCACTAAAGATGGTAGAGAAATTTTTAATAGCCTTGTATATGACAAAGATGATTATTTTGAGGTTTATACAACGGAAGTTAATATTGGAGAAAATCAAACGGTAACACTTGATGTGTATTACGAAGAAGATGCATTCAGATCTAGTGCAGTGATACTTGATAAAGGGACATATGATTTATTACAAAGTGCATATCATATAAGCTATAATGCAGATGAAATTATAATAATTTCTAGTTTTATAGCCTTTATTTCATTTTGTGTATTAACTATTTATGTAGGGAAAACTAAAAACAGTAAAGAGATTTCTCTTTCATTTATTGATAAAATGCCATTAGAAATAATGGGGGCTATTAATATTGCTTTCTCATCTTTAGTGTGGGGCTATGGGTATTTTTTTTATGAAATATCTTATGAATTAATGATATTATCACTCTTCTTTATAGTTTTAATTCAATTATTAACAATAGTGAGTATTATCGCAAGAATAAAATCAAAAACACTTATTAAAAATAGCTTTACCTATAAATTTATTATATGGGCAGTATCGCCGATTAGATATTTTATAGGTGTTGTAAGATATGCATTTTTAGAAATCCCACTTGTTTTAAAAGCAGTGGTAGTTGTTTTAGTTTTAGGGTTTATTATACTTATGAGTAGATATTATTCAAGTGTTGAGTTTTTCTTAGCATCATTTGTAGCTGCATCATTATTTATAATAACCTATATCTATCTTGCGAATTTGAAATTTTCAATTAAAAAAATATCTCAGGGAGATTTTGATTATAAAACCGATACTAAATATATGGTTTTGGATTTTAAAGAAATGGCAGAAAATTTAAATAAAATAAATGAAGGGCTAGAAGAAGCAACTCAAAAGAAAATAAAAAGTGAAAGATTAAAAACCGAATTAATAACAAATGTTTCCCATGATATAAAAACGCCACTAACTTCAATAATAAACTATGTCGATTTAATTAAAAAGCAGGATAGTTTTAATGAAGAAACAAGGGAATATATAGAAGTTTTAGATAGGCAAAGCCAAAAATTAAAAAGATTAATAACTGATTTAGTTGATGCATCTAAGATAAATTCAGGAAATATTGATGCAAAGCTTGAAGAAGTTTCTCTAACTGTTGTAATGGAACAAATTGAAGGGGAATACCGAGAAAAATTAGAAAACAAGAATTTTAATTTAATAGTGTCATATCCAGTAAAAGATGTGAGCATTCAGGTTGACGGACAGCATTTAAATAGGGTTATTGATAATTTGATGATTAATGTTTTAAAGTATTCACTAGAGAATACAAGGGTGTATATTGACGCTGTAATTAATGAAGATAAAGCAGTTATAGCAATAAAAAACACATCTAAACAGCAGTTAAACATTGCTGCCGAAGATTTAATGCAAAGGTTTGTAAGGGGTGATGAGTCAAGGCATGAAGAAGGAAATGGACTAGGGCTCTCAATAGCACAAAGCCTTGCAAATGTTCAAGGTGCAAAGCTTGATATAACAGTTGATGGAGATTTGTTTAAATCCGAAATTATATTTAATATTTAATACTAAAATTTTAAAAAGCTCTCAGTTTTGAGAGCTTTTTAATTTAAAGTTATTCTATTATTAGTTTTTGGAATTCGTAAGTTTCATAATCATAAACAATTACTCCTACAACTGATGTTTTAAAGTAGATTTTATCATTTTCTAATATATACTCTCTTTTTTCAAGTACATAGCGTCCTTCTTTATCATCATCAAAAAATGTCATTCCACCACCGCCGATATAAACATTATTTAAAATATTAAGAGCGTGTTCTTTATCTAAAGTATAATCAATTAATTGCTGTGTCTTATAATCTTCATCATTTTCGAATTTGTAGCTAAATTCTACTGAAACTATCTGAGGTGAATTGTCTGAAAAATCCACTGCAATCTTACTTACAGTAGTAGAATATTCGTCAAATTGTTCCTTGTATTCGAAATTAGTGAGTGTTAGGTGCATAAACCAGTCGATTGTTACATCGCCAAAATACTCTACTGTGATTTCGCTGCTTTCTGCACTTGGTGGACTTTGAGCTTCTTTTAAATCAGCCATATAATCTAAAACAGCATCTTCATCACCAAGTGATTTATCAAGGGGAATATCAAAAAGAACATTTAACCCATCATAATCTTGGTTTTCTGAGAATACGCCTGTACTATTATCCATAATAAAGGCATCACTATCATAAAATGAATCATCTATAACGGCTAATTGAAGCCCTCTATGGGCAAAGATTTTAACAGAATCAATATCGATAATCACATATAATACCCCGTCTAAAACATTTTTAGAAAAACTACCATTCATTGTCATAATGCTATATTCAAGTGGGGATAAGCCATTAATTATAGGGCTTATAAAAAAGTTTTCTTGAGCTGATATAGGAGAGTTGTCTTCTCTTTTTATTCCTAAAACAAAGTAGGAAGTATCTTTTTTAATATCTTCAAAACTAGTAAGGTTTTCGCTATCAGTCATCCCTAAAAACGATACAATATAGCCATTATCTGTTTTGGTTTCATTTATTAAAGTTGAGCTATCGGACTCAAAAGCAGCTTTTAGCATTTCATTATTTAAAAATTCAGACGCTTTGGCAGGAGATAAAAAGATAGAAACTGCATAAACACTAATAGGTAAAAGCAAAATTAATAAAAAACTTGCAACAATTCTAAAATATTTTTTATCATACTTATCATTTTTAGAATTTATAGTATTTAAAAAGATTTTATCTTTATTAATTATATGATTTTCAAATATTTCATTCACTAATTTTTTCTCGTTCATTTAAATAACCCCCTTTTTCCCTGATTTCATTAATAAGTCGATATAATCTGCTTTTAACAGTTGACTCATTTATCTTAAGTTTTTCTGCTATTTCTTTTATAGTCATTTCAGCATAATAATGCATAAAAAATATATTTTGACTATCTTTAGGCTTTGTTTTGATAAAATTAGCTATATCTTCAAGTTTTGACTTATCGAAAATATACTTATCAATATCAGCGTCGTAAAGGTTTAAATCATTAAAATTAAACTCGTCATTATCAAAACTATTGCTTTCTAAAATAGTCCTTTGCTTTTTTAATGATTTAAAATACTTTGCAAGTTTCTTTTTGGCTATATGTATAACAAATGCCTCACTATTTTTAATGCTATCATAACCTTTTTTTAAAATAATTTTGTAAACATCAATATACACTTCTTGGATAATATCATTACTGCTATCAATATCACAGCATTTAGATAAAATGAATTTTAAACAGCTAGTGTAAGTGCTGTTATACAGTGTTGTAAAGTTTTCTTTATCGCTCATATAAAATCCCCCTTTCATTAATGTAGTGCCTTTGTTTTATAAAAAAGTTTCAATTTAATTCTAATAAAATTATAATACACATACATTGAAAAATCTACAACATTTAAATCTTTTAATAGAATATTTTATAAATATATAGCATAAATATTTAGTAATAAAATTTAAGAGGTGAATAGTATGTTTAGTGCATTAATTGGATTTATACTTTCGCAAATGCTTTTTGTAGCACTTCATTTAGAAAGCAGAATTCTGCCAAAACCACTTACAGCAAAAGAAGAAAAAGAGGAATTTTTAAAATATAAAGAAGGGGATATGTCGGCAAGGGATAAAATTATCAAACATAATTTAAGATTAGTTGCCCATATATCAAAAAAATACTACCAAAGTAGCGTTGAAAATGAAGATTTAATGTCGATAGGGACAATCGGTTTAATAAAAGCCGTTCAAAATTTCTCATACGAAAAAAACACAAGATTTTCAACATACGCAGCAAGATGTATAGAAAATGCTATCCATACCTTGTGGCTCAAAAATCTGGAAA
>CAZGFY010000021.1:0-34068 GCA_964525015.1 uncultured Oscillospiraceae bacterium | reverse complement strand
CTAAAAAAGTCTTGACTTTTCTTAGCAGGTTTTTATTTCAAAAATTTATTTAAGGCGGTGAAAATAATGCACTAAAATAATCAACTAACAGCTATGAAAAAAGAAAGGAATAAAATTAAATGAGATTAAATATTCAAACAAAAAACAAAAAAGAATATGTCTACCTACCAATGAATGAAAATGACCTTGATAGAACTTGTAAAAGATTAGACATAAAAAACAATATGACAGAAACAGTTAAGCGTAGATGTTGCAGAAGGATATATAGTGTATGAAGATGATGGCTCTGCTAGAGAGATTACTGTAAGCACACCGTTGAGATTTCTTGTTTATCCCCTAGATAGCGAAGAATATAAAAAGAAGATGGAAATAGTAGAAGTTATTGAAAGCCAAGGTGGGGAATATGTTAGAGATAATCCAAACTCTATGGTATTAAATACAATTAAAAATCGTTACCCCAACTCATGGGAAGAATATTTAAAAGTTTATTAAAAACTAAAAGGGAGTTAGTTCATGAAAGCTATTGAATTAATGCAAGAAAAAATTGATGCAACTGAGTATTGGGACATGGATATTTTAAATTTCAATATAAAGTATTTTGGCGATGAAATCAGTATGTTTATTTATAATGATGATGAAACAAGCTGGAAGCTTACATTTTTATCATGCCTTAAAGTTCAATATGAAACTGATGCGACATGGAGAACGATACCTTATGTTAAAGATATGAATAGCTCACAACTTGGTTACTACGGGCAAAATATTTGCTTATATCCTTGTAAGGAAGATGAAAATTTTATAAACGTGAAAATGGATTTATCAATTATGCAAGTTGAATTTGCATTTAAAGAAATGCTGTTAGAAAAAGTGTTTAATAAAGAAATATCATTTTTCTGGGAAAAGAACTAATATGTAGAATAAGTGTTAAATTTATATTAGCAATACAAAATTAAAATATTTTAATACATAAACAAAAAACAGCCGTAAGGCTGTTTTTATTTGTTATAAAATATAAATATTAACTGTGTTTTTCCAGTTTAGAGAGCTTTCTAAATATGTTTCGTAAAATAAATCAACTCCGATAATGCCTTCCATTAATGCTGTTCCAGTGTCGGTTGCAATAGCAAAGCCGTACACGAATTTGCCGTCTGGGCTGGTTATATATAAATGTGAGCCATATGGAATTACATTCGGATTAACGGCAACTGAGCCGTAAAATAGCCCAAGCCCTGATGAGCCTTTACCAGTGGCTGAATAGTAGCCGGTAGCGGCAACGTTTGATATAACTTGTTTGTAGCTTGATGGAACATTGTTTACAATTGTAATTCCATTTGGTGCAGGAAGTGGTGAAATAGCCTCACCTGCTTTATAAGTTAAAAGCAGTTCATCAACTGGCTTTTTAACAAGCTCAACATTGCTAACTAATGCATAGTCAAGCTCGCCGTCGACATATCTTTCACGATATGTAACAAGGTTTTCGCCTTCTTTTCCTTCGGTTAGAGTATAGGTGCTACTTGGGAATCTAAAAGTTAGGCTGTTTGAACGATAATTAGTTTCGTAAGGAATAGGCTCTGAATACTGATTATCCATATACACCACTCTGTAAACTCTGATTTCGTCCCCGTCGATAACTGGTGCGTTTAAAGATGGCTCGGTGTAATCGTGCTCACCTAAAACAACGCCTGCTTTATCAAGGCAATCTTTAACAGTTCCCTCGCTAAGTGCAACCTGTGTGCTAACGCCATCAGCCGTTACAGTAACAGTGAATGCTCTTGATATGGTTAAGTTTGATTCTCCGCCTGAAAAACTAGTGTATAATATTTTATCATCAGCCCCAACTTCTTTGTTTGCAAGGGCTAATATGTCTGCCTCCTCTTGAAAAAGACTAACTACGAGTTCATCCCCGTTTTCGTCTTCAATATAGGCAACGTTTACTGAAAAGAATATAGATGCCATACAGCCACACATTATAGCTGTAAAAAGTATTGCCCCATAAATTCTAACAGGGATACTTTTAAATGCATTTATAACTTTTAAGATTGTTTTTTTCATACAAATATTTGTTCCTTTCAAAAATAAATATAGGAGCTGTGAAGAGTTTTTATTAAAAAAATGCTCGCTATATTTAGTTAATTTGTAATATTGATAGTTTTGAAACATTCTTTAAAAGACTGTAACATTATATCACTTTTAATATTGGCTGTCAAAAAAAAACGCTGTTTTTTGTCATAATAACCAAAAACTAGTGAGAAAATGAGATTATTCGAGCTTAGGAAATCTTAAAACACCTTGTTTTTTTGTGCATACAAACAGTTTGCGATATATAGGAATTATAGGAAAAAAGAAGAAAATTAATCAGAATTTTCTAAAATAATCTTGACTTTTTTAAAAATTAGGAGTAATATGAACATATGAACAGTTGTTCAATTGTTTGTATATATTAAAGAAAGAGATAAAAATAGTGAACGAAATTAATAAAAGTGAATGCGAAGTTTTTTGCTTGCATTTAAATTCAGAAGAAATGAATAGTTTACAGCTTGAAATGTCGAGCGAGGATGTTTTTGAAAAGCTTGGAGATTTTTTTAAGATGTTTTCAGATTCAACAAGGGTTAAAATACTTCACCTACTTTCAAAAAAAGAATTATGTGTTTGTGATATTGCAAGCATTTTAAAGATGAGCGATTCGGCTATATCTCATCAGTTAAGGGTTTTAAAAGCTAGTAGATTAGTTAAATCTAAAAGAGAAGGAAAATCAGTTTTTTATTCTTTAGATGATAGCCACGTTAAAGATGTGATAACGCAAGGGTTTAATCATATAAACCATATATAGTATATTAATAAGGAGAAAATATTATGACAAAAATTTTAAAATTAGAAGGACTTGATTGTGCAAATTGTGCTGCAAAGGTTGAAAGAAATGTTGGGAAAATTAAAGGGGTGGAAGATTGCAATGTTAATTTTATGACCCTTAAAATGATGGTTGATATAAAAAATGAAAGCCAAGAATTATTAGAAGAAATAGAAAAAGCAGTTAAAAAAGTTGATAAAAATATAGTTATGAAAGGTGTTTAATCACTATGGCTATAAAAAGAATAATAAAAAAGATAGTATTAGGCAGTTTGTTTGCATCTTTTGGCTTATGGGGTGGATTTTCATTTCCTATTAACTTAGCTTTAATAATTATAGGATATTTAATTATAGGTGGCGATGTTTTAAAAGATGCAATTTCAAATATTTTAAATGGCAATTTATTCGATGAAAACTTTTTAATGAGTATTGCAACAATTGGAGCTTTTATTATTGGTGAATATTTTGAGGCAGTTGTGGTTATGCTGTTTTTCCAAATCGGAGAAGCCTTTCAAAGCTATGCTGTTAATAAATCTAGAAAATCCATAGCTGAGTTAATGGATATTATGCCAAATACTGCAACAGTTAAAAGAGAAGATAAAGAAATTGTGGTATCACCAAGCGAAGTTTTAAAAGGGGAAACAATAATAGTAAGACCTGGGGAAAAAATCCCTTTAGACGGAGTGGTTATCGATGGATTTAGCAGTATTGACACAAAGGCACTCACAGGCGAGGCTATTCCAGTTGATGTGTTTTTGGGAGAAGAAGTTTTATCTGGGTGCATTAATTTAAATGGTGTTCTAACTATTAAAACAACAAGTGAATACAATGAATCAATGGTTGCGAAAATTTTAGATTTAGTGGAAAATGCAAGCTCTAGAAAATCGCCGTCTGAAAAATTCATAACTAAATTTGCAAGATATTATACTCCAGTTGTGGTTGTACTTGCCTTTTTATTAGCTATAATCCCACCACTTGTTTTTGCTGGAGATTGGCAGGAGTGGATTTATAGGGCATTATCATTTTTAGTTGTTTCCTGTCCTTGTGCTTTGGTTATCTCAATTCCACTAGGTTTTTTTGGGGGAATTGGTGCAGCTTCAAAAAATGGAATACTTATTAAAGGGAGTAATTATATTGAAAGCCTATCAAAAGTAGATACCTTTGTTTTTGATAAAACAGGAACGCTCACAAAAGGCGAATTTAAAATTTCTAAAATAGTGCCTGTGAATATTAAAAGTGAAGAACTATTAAAAATAACAGCCTATGCAGAAAGTTATTCAAATCATCCAATAGCAAAGGCAGTTGTTAGAGAATATAATAATGAGATAGATAAAAATTTAATAGCAGATGTTAAGGAAATAGCAGGCAATGGCGTTGTTGCTGTAATTAATAATGAAAAAATCTATGTTGGAAATGAAAAACTAATGCAGGCGCAAGGTTTAAAAGTTTTTAATAATAATGAAACAGGAAGTATTTTATATATAGCAAAAGATAATGAATTTTTAGGATATATAGTTATAGAAGATGAAATAAAAGAAAACGCAGGCAAAACTATTCAAAATCTTAAATCTCGCTCAATTAAAAGAACTGTTATGCTAACAGGAGATAAACAAGAAGTAGCAGAAAAAATAGCAGCTAATATAGGAATAGACTGCACTCATTTTGAACTTTTACCAAATCAAAAGGTTGAACTTTTTGAAAAAGAAATAAAACTACTGGATGAAAAAAGAAAGATAGTTTATGTTGGCGATGGTATAAACGATGCCCCAGTTTTAGCAAGGGCTGATATAGGAATAGCTATGGGAGCGCTTGGCTCTTCAGCGGCTATTGAAGCGGCTGATATAGTTATATTAAATGATGATATCTCAAAAACTGTAACGGCTCTTGATATTTCTAAAAAAACAATGCAGATTGTAAAACAAAATATTGCACTTGCATTTATTATAAAAGCGGCAGTTTTAATATTATCAGCAGGGGGAATGTCGAGTCTTTTAGAAGCTATATTTGCCGATGTTGGCGTTGCAGTTTTAGCGATATTAAATGCAATGAGAATAATAAGCTATAAATATAAAGAATAAAAAAAATAGGTTTTGGTATTAAAAATATAATAATATCAAAGCCTATTTTTAATTGTGAAAAAATTGAAAAAACACTTGACTAACCTAGTTAGCTATGTTAAAATGCTAACTAAGTTAGTAATTAACCCAGTTAGTAATTAACCTAGTTAGTAATAGTTTTATATTATGTAAAATGGATGTAATAATTATTATTTAGCTAAAATAAAAGGAAAGGCAGAAGATTTTTAGTAAAATCAAATAGAGGGATTCAAACTTATGGCAACAAAAGAGGATGTATATGAAGCTTTAGATTTGTTTTTTTCACACCGTCATAGAAAAGGGATTGAAGATGTTAGTAAGCATAAAGTTGGCGCTATGGCTGTTTTAATGTATCTTAGTGAAAAAGGCGAAGCCAAATCAATTGATATTAGTAAATCTTTAAAATTGAGCACAGCAAGAATGACTGTTTTATTAAAGAAGCTAGAGAGTAAAGAATTAATTATTAAAACACATTCTAAAGTCGACGCTAGAGCCGTTACGATAAAACTTAGCGAAAAAGGCTTAGATATTTCGCAAAATATTAAAAGTGAAATGTTTAATGCTATGGAAAAAGTTTTGGATGAAATGGGAATAGATGAAATAAAAAAATTGGTTGAGGGGCTAAATAAAGTTAGTGAAATACTATACCAAAATAGACCAACACAGATGGAGGAACTGAATGTTTAAATTATTTAAAAATCTAACAACTAAAGAT
This sequence comes from uncultured Oscillospiraceae bacterium, assembly GCA_964525015.1. GTDB lineage: Bacteria > Bacillota > Clostridia > Oscillospirales > Ruminococcaceae > RGIG3102. Next base: position 28,410 of record CAZGFY010000021.1, on the reverse strand, counting down.
TTCTTTTTAGTGTTAGTGGCGATTGCCTTAATATGTATGCAGGTATCACTTGATTTAAGCCTGCCAGACTATATGTCTGAGATAACAATGCTTGTGCAAACTGAAGGCAGTGAGATGAGTGATATTTACGCTGCTGGATTTAGTATGCTACTTTGTGCAGTGGGAAGCTTAATTTTATCTGTAACAGTTGCTGTTATATCAGCGAAAATAGCAGCTAATTTCTCCTTTATCACAAGAAGTAAAATGTTTACAAGAGTTATGCAGTTTTCAATGAAAGAAGTGAACTCTTTTTCAACTGCTAGTTTAATCACTCGTACAACAAATGATATAACACAGGTTCAAATGTTTATTGTTATGGGTCTGCAAATGCTAATTAAAGCACCAATAACTGCTGTTTGGGCACTTACAAAGATAGCAAATAAAAATGCATCTTGGACAATTGTTACTGGGATTGCTTTAGTTGTTTTACTAGCTATTGTTTCAGTCTGTTTATCACTTGCAATTCCAAGATTTAAAATTCTGCAAACTCTAACTGATAATATCAACAGAGTTGCAAAAGAAAGCCTTGATGGGATTAACGTTGTAAGAGCGTATAATGCAGAAAAATATCAAGAGGGAAAATTTGAAGAAGCAAACAATGATTTAACAAAAGTTAATGTTTTCACTTCAAGAACAATGTCTTTTTTAATGCCAAGCATACAACTAGTTAGCAGTGGCTTAGTTTTAGCTGTTTATTTAGTTGGTGCTTCACTTATAAATGAAGCAGTTGGAATGGATAAACTAACGCTGTTTTCAGATATGGTAGTTTTCTCTTCTTATGCAATGCAGGTTATTATGTCGTTTATGATGCTTGTAATGGTTTTTATGCTTCTTCCAAGGGCGAGCGTTTCTGCAAGACGTATAAACGAAGTTCTAGACACTAAAGATACAGTAGTTGAAGGCAAAAAACAAGAAGGCACAGAAGATTTAAAAGGTGAAATTGAATTTAGAAATGTTAGCTTTAAATACCCAGAGGCAGAGGATTATGTATTAAAAAATATTAGTTTTACTGCAAAACAGGGCGAAACAGTTGCCTTTATTGGTTCAACTGGTTGTGGTAAAAGTACGATTATTAATCTAGTCCCTCGTTTTTACGATGTGACAGAGGGGGAAGTGCTAGTTAATGGTGTAAATGTTAAAGAATACACAAAAAATGCCTTAAATGGATTAATTGGATATGTTTCACAGCGTTCAGTTTTATTCACGGGAACAATTCAATCAAATATCGTGTTTGGCGATAGCGATAGATTTGCAAAAGATAAGGAAGATTTAGCAGATTCAATTGATATTGCACAAGCGTCAGAATTCGTAACGAATTTAGATAATAAATATGAGAGCTATGTGGCGCAAGGAGGAAGAAACTTCTCAGGTGGACAAAAACAAAGAATTTCAATTGCAAGGGCAATATATAGAAATCCTGAAATATTCATATTTGATGACTCTTTTAGTGCGCTAGACTATAAAACAGATAGAAAATTAAGAGAAACATTAAATGAAGAATGTGGCGATTCAACAATGCTAATTGTTGGCCAAAGAATAGGCACAATTAAAGACGCTGATAAAATCATCGTTTTAGAAGACGGCGAGATTGCAGGAATAGGAAAACACAGGGAATTGCTTGAATCATGCGATGTTTATAAGCAAATTGCTTTATCACAACTTTCAGAGGAGGAACTAAAAAATGGCTAAAAATGAATATGAATTAGGCTCTAATGATAAACAAAACCAAAGAAGAGGCCCAGGAGGTCCAGGTGGTGGGCCTGGCGGAAGAATGGGTGGCGGCGAAAAAGCAAAAGACATGAAAGCTGTTGTAAAAAAATTAGTTGCATATATTAAAGAAAAACGTGCAGTGATGATTTTTGCTATTATTTGTGCTATGGGTGGCTCTATTTTAACTCTTATGGGGCCGGATAATCTATCTCAGTTAACAGATGAAATAACAAAAGGCCTGCAAGCTTCAATGACTGGGGCTGGCGGAATTGATATGGAGGCAATAACATCAATTGGTGTATTCTTAGCTAGTGTATACGGATTAAGCTACATTCTTTCAACTTCACAAGGGGTTATTATTTCAACAGTTATGCAAACTACTGCAAAGACACTTAGAACAGACATATCAGAAAAAATAAATAAATTACCGATGAGCTATTTTTCTAAAAATTCAAAAGGTGATGTGCTTTCAAGAGTTACAAACGATGTTGATACAATCGGAAGAGCGTTATCACAATCAGTTGGAACATTTATCTCAGCTATAACTTTATTAATTGGCTCAGTTGTAATGATGTTTTTAACTAATGTAACGCTAACAATTACAGCTATTCTCTCAACTTTTTTAGGCTTTGTATTTATGATGGTGGTTATGAAAACTTCTCAAAAATACTTTAAAAATCAGCAAAAACATCTAGGACAGATAAATGGTCATATCGAAGAAATGTATGCAGGGCACACAGTTGTTAAAGTATATAATGGCGAAGAAAAGGCAATTAAAATATTTGATGATATTAATAATGAATTAAGAGATAGTGCTTTTAAAGCACAAGCTTTATCAGGGCTTATGATGCCAATGATGACTTTTATTGGAAACTTTGGATATGTTAGTGTGTGTATAGTTGGTGCATTGCTTGCATTAAATGGACATATAACATTCGGCGTTATAGTTGGGTTTATGATTTATATTAGATTATTCACTCAACCACTTGGTCAAATTGCACAGGCTATGCAAAATTTACAATCAGGAACAGCTGCTGCTGAAAGGGTTTTTGAATTTTTAGAAGAAAAAGAAATGAGCGATGAAATAGCTAAAACAAAAACGCTTGAAAATGCAAAAGGTGATGTTGAATTTAAAAATGTTAAATTTGGATATGATGAAGATAAAGTTATCATTAAAAACTTTAGTGCAAAAGCAAAAAATGGACAAAAAATTGCAATTGTTGGTCCTACTGGTGCAGGCAAAACAACAATGGTTAATCTATTAATGAGATTTTATGAAATTAATTCAGGTGATATATTAATCGATGGAACTTCAATTAAAGATGTTACAAGAGAAGAAGTTCACTCAAAATTCAGTATGGTACTTCAAGACACTTGGGTGTTTGATGGCACACTTCGTGAAAATTTAATTTATGCAACTGAAAATGTTTCAGAAGAAGATTTAAAAAGAGCAACAAAAGCTGTTGGACTTCATCACTTTGTTAAAACATTAGAGCATGGGTACGACACTATTTTAAATGATAAATTAGAGCTTTCACAAGGACAAAAACAACAAATTACAATTGCAAGAGCAATGATTGCTGATAAGCCAATGCTAATATTAGATGAAGCAACATCCTCAATCGATACAAGAACAGAACTTCAAATCCAAAAAGCAATGGACCAACTAATGGAAAACAGAACTTCATTTGTTATAGCGCACAGACTTTCAACAATTAAAAACTCAGATTTAATCTTAGTTATGAAAGATGGCGATGTTATCGAAACAGGGAATCACGAGGAACTGCTTTCTCAAAATGGCTTTTATGCAGAACTTTACAATTCACAATTTGAAAATGTTGGATAAATAGCGATAAGTGAACTTAAAAAAATTGATGTTTAGGCATCAATTTTTTTATTTTGTTAATATTTTATTAATTTTTAATATATATATTAGAGTTGATATTATATAGTTTATATGATAAACTTAAATTAATATATGTGTGCATTTTATAAAGTTTAATAGTTTATTTAAGAGCTTGTATGCACATAAAAGAAAGGATTTTTATTATGAAAAAGTTTATTGCATTATTACTATCAATCTTTATGGTTTTATCTTTAGCTGGTTGCACCCAAACTACGACTGAAGAAGAAACGGCTGAGGAAACAACCACTACAGAGGAAACTACGGTGGAAGAAGAAACCACAGAGGAAGAAACTACAAAAGCTAGCTATATGCTAGGTGTTGCAGCTGTGCCAAAATCATATAGCCAAGCGCTAAAAGCAGAAATGGAAACTTCTCTAATGGCTGTTATATTTGATATGGACGGCAAAATTATGGATATTTCTTTTGATGTAACAGAGCAAATAGTTGAATTTGCAGAAGATGGAACAGTGAGTAAAGAAGCTGTTTTACAAACAAAAGCTGAGCAAGGCGATGCGTATGGAATGAAAGATTATTCTCCAATTGGAAAAGAATTTTATGAGCAAATAGAAAGCTTTAAAGCTTGGGCTATAGGAAAAACAGTTGATGAAGCTATGAATATGAGCGAAGATGAAGATTTAAAATCAGGCGTTACAATCGCAACAGCTGATTATTTTGAAAATCTTAAAAAAGCATATGATAATGCTATGCCTTTAGCTGAAATGCCAGCAGACGTTGCACTTGGCGTTAGTAATTTAGTTGTGCCACAAGAGGGCGATGGGGCTGAAAAAGGGGCAAGCGTTGAAATCACTGCAACATTTGTAGGGCTTGCAACTAATGCTGATGGAAAAATTATCGGAATTATGTTTGATGCAGCACAGCAAAAGATTAATTTTGATGTAGCCGGCGAATTAACAGGCGAAATTGATTTAAGAACAAAGGTTGAAAAAGGGCCAGATTATAATATGATAATAGCATCACCAATTGAAAAAGAATTATTTGAGCAATATAAAGCTTTAGGTGATTACGCTATGGGCAAAACAATTGATGAAGTTATCGGTATGCCAACATATGAAAAAAATGAAGACTATCCAATGATTCCAGATGTTGAAGATTTAAAAGCAAGCGTTACTATTGATGTTTCATCACTTTTATACGCTCTTGAAGATGCAAAATCTGAACTAGGCTAATAATTTATTAAATAAAAAATGCGATGAGATTTTAATTCTCATCGCATTTTTATTATGCTTTATTTACACTTCCAAAAAGCTCCATTTTTTCTTTAACGCCAGCTTTGATTGCTTCAAATCCTGGTGCTAGAAGTTTTCTTGGGTCGTATCCCTTTCCTTGTAAATCTTTATCCGCTAGGATGTATTCTCTAGTTGCAGCAGCAAACACTAATTGACATTCAGTGTTAACATTGATTTTTGCAACCCCTAAAGAGATAGCTTTTTTAATCATTTCTTCTGGAATACCAGTACCACCGTGAAGAACTAAAGGAAGTTTATCAACAGCTTCATTAATTTTATCAAGCGCCTCAAAATCAAGACCTTGCCAGTTTTCTGGATATTGTCCGTGAATATTACCAATACCAGCAGCTAGCATATCAACGCCAAGGCTTGCTATTAATGCACATTCTTTTTCATCAGCAACTTCGCCTTTACCTGTAACGCCGTCCTCTTCGCCACCAATTGAGCCAACTTCAGCTTCAACTGAAATTCCTTTTGAATTAGCTAGAGCAACGATTTCTTTTGTTTTTTCAATATTTTCTTCGATAGAGTAATGGCTACCATCAAACATAACTGATGAAAAACCAGCTTCGATACAAGCTTTAGCACCTTCATAGCTACCGTGGTCTAAATGAAGTGCAACTGGAACTGTGATTTTTAACTCTTTAATCATAGCATTAACCATAGCAACAACTGTTGGATAGCCACACATATATTTGCCGGCACCTTCTGATACACCTAGGATAACTGGGCTGTTTTGCTCTTGTGCAGTTAGAAGAACAGCCTTTGTCCATTCTAAGTTATTAATGTTAAAATGTCCTACTGCGTATCCTTCATTTCTTGCTTTTTTTAGCATTTCTTTTGCGTTTACTAGCATAAATATACTCCTTTAAAATTCTTTTTGTTGATTATTTAAATATTTAATGTTAGTTAAATATTTCACACTATTAATATAATACTCCTTTTTTAATTATTTTTCAAGGTTATTTCTTGCATAATGAAAAATATATTGCTGAGCTATCCCTTCATAGCCTTTAATTTCCTTTGGTAAACCATCTGGAAACATCTGCTCTAATGCACGATTTATCCAAACATCTTTTGGAAAACTCTCGTATTTTTCAAGCGAAAATAATAAAACACAATCTGCAACTTTTGGGCCAACCCCTTTGATTTTTAATAATTCTTTTTGAGCATCTTCATAAGAAAGGGACAAAAGAATTTCTTTTTTTATTTCACCTGAATTAATTTTTAATACAGCATCATAGATGTATTTTGCACGAAATCCCATTTTAAGCTCAAAGAATTCTTCCACTGAAACATCTTTTAAATCATTTGGAGTTGGAAAAGTATAAAAATCTCCAAGTTTTTCTCCATATTTTTCGCATAATGAGTCAACAATTTTTTTGATTCTTGGTATATTATTGTTTTGACTTATTATAAAAGTGAGTAAGGTTTCAAAAAAATCTTGATTTAATACCCTTATTCCAGGGGCATATGATATAGATTTTTTCATAACTTCATCTTTTGAAAACTCATCTTTTAATTTTTTATAATCGATATTAAGAGCAAGATATTTTTTTGCTTTATTAGCAAATTCATCAAGATTTTCAACTTTAATTAATGGCTTAACTATTAAATCTTTACTATCAAAATAAACATAGACTAATTTATTATCAATAAAGCCTGAAAATCCATCTTTATACTTATCCCATCTAAATGCCTGACCACATAAAAATGTTTCATCCAAATTATAATCGCTAATATTTTTAAATATAATTAAATCATTATTAATTTTATACATAACATTTTCCCCTTAAACTTTTCTTATATATATAATTTACCATATTTTAACTTAATATGCAAAAAATATTATTTTTTTAATTGTTTAAAAGGATAAGTTTTACTCAAGAATTACTATATAAAATTTGTTAAATTAACCTATTGACAAAAATTTATATAACAAATAGTTTTAAACAGGGTTTTCAACGCTATGTTGAAAACTATCCACTTCACTCGACAAAAAATCTTATAAAAGTATAGTTTTTATGCATAGTTTTCAACAGTTTCAACATAGTTTTCAACATTATTTGTTCGATGTTGAAAACTAAGTCAAGCTTTTTTTATCTACAATTTGTAATTTTTTATATGATTTTTTTGATAAAAAAATCAGCATTTTATACAAAAGTTGACAGAAAGGAAGATAGGTGGATTTATGAGAGGACTTCAACACAAAGTAATTGAGATTAAAGATACAAAAAATAAAGAGATAGAAAAAATATTAGTTTTTTTAAAGCCAGGAGAGCATAGTGTAAATGTTGCAAACACTAGAAAAGATGCACAAGAAATTTTGGATAATTTAAATATTAAAAAACAAGAAAAATCACTCTTTACACCATTTAATTTTTTTGTTTTTTTCTTATCAGTATTCTTTTTAGCTTCTATAATTATAAATATTTTTTAAAATATTATTTTTTTAGCTAAAAAGCCTTTTATTATTACAAAAAATTTGATATAATTTACTAAAATAAGAATTATATTAAAAGGACTGATTATCTAATGGAATACAAAAATGAAATAATATACGGCAAAAACCCTGTTACTGAGCTTTTAAAATCAAAATCAAGTGTAGACACGGTTTTTATTTCTGAAAGCCTAAACCCAAGCGTTCAAAATTTTTATATTGCTCTTGCAAAAGATTGTGGTGCAGTTATTAAAAAAGTGCATCCTTTAAAATTAACCACCCTTTGCGAAAACGAACATCACCAAGGAGTGGCTGCTTTTGCAAGCACTGTTACTTATTTAGAAATTGATGAAATTTTAGAAATAGCAAAAGAGAAAAATGAAGCTCCATTCATAGTTATATGTGAAAGTATAGAAGATCCGCATAATTTAGGAGCGATTATAAGAAGTGCATATTTAATGGGAGCACACGGGGTGATAATCCCAAAAAGGGGCTCTAGTAGTATAACAGGTATTGTGCACAAATCTTCTGCTGGTGCCTCAATGCATATGCCAATATCAAAAGTTAGCAATATTGCTCAAACAGTTCGACTTTTAAAAGAAAAAAATATATTTGTATACTGTGCAGATTTTTCAAAAGTTCCAGTTTATAAGCAAAACTTAAAAGGTGCTATTGCACTAGTTATTGGAAATGAAGGCAAAGGTGTTCAGCCTTTAGTTAAAAGTTTATGCGATGATATAGTTACTATTCCAATGATTGCAAACGATAGTGGTGTTGATTCTTATAATGCCTCTGTTGCAGCTGGGATATTAATGTATGAAATAAGCCGCCAAAGAAGCCTATAATTAAAAATATAAAAAGGATAAAACTATTATGCCAAACTCTTCAAAAGATATTGATAGCATTTTAGAAAGCATAAAAAAGAGAAAAGAAGAAAGGGGAATTAATGATTCCCCTATTTCTAGTGAGAAAAAAATAGATGTAAAACCAACCACAAAAGAAGCCTCAACATCTGTTTTAACGGCTACAAATCCAGCACTTGAAACCTTTTTAAATACCGAAACTAAAAAAGTGGCAGAAAAAAAGGAAGAGGTAATTGAAGAAACGCTGTCTAAACAGGATGATGAGTTCAAAGATTTTTTCACGATAACTGTTGCTGTTACAAAACAGCCAAAAGAGCTTGAAGTAAACACAGGTAAGAAAAAATCAAGTTTCTTTAAAAAGAAGTATGTTACAGATAGCCTTTCATTAAATCTTCCAGACGAATATTTTTTTGAAGATGAAAATAAGGATAAAAAGCTTTCTAAAAAAATAAAAAAAGAGCAAAAATTAAATGCGATAAAAGAAAAAGAAGAACTTTTAAAAGAAGAAGTTAAAGAAGAAATTTTTGATGATAGCGAAATAATAGAAGAGACTATCATACAAAAACAGCCAAAGAAAAAGAAAAAATTAGGATTTAAAAGCCTTTTTTCTATCTCGGATAAAGATATAGAAGAAATGCAAAATGAAGAGTATGAAATAGCGGAGCTTACAGAAGAATTAGAAATCCCAGCTCCTAAAAAAGAGAAGGTTAAAAAAGAAAAGCAAAAACTTGATACATCTTCTATGCCTATTTATAAAAAATATAAAGATGATGAAATAGATAATAAAGAAACGCCTAAAGAAATAATAATAAAAGAAGATATAAAAAATGATATAGATAGTTCAAAAACACTTGAAATAGACGCTATTAAAACAGAGCCTAAAAAAGATTTGCTTTCGCAAATTATTTCTCCTAGTAAAAATGGCGATGAAAGCACTTTAACAAACACTCAAATTGCTTTAAATAGCATTATGGGAGCTGATATAAAAGAAGATAGTAAAGATAATAAAGAAGATATCAAAGAAGATATTGATAATAAAATTTTATCAAACACTGCTGAAAATGTTTTTTCTGCTTTACAAAATCAAGATACACAGGATGTGTTTTACACAAAATTTGTTGAAACACAAACTATCACTGATTTAAATTCGTCTAGCGAAGAAGATGATAATGAGAAAATTGAATTTAATTTTGATTATGAAGAAGAGGAAGAGGAGTCAGTTTTTGAGGAGTATCTTGCTTTTGGTGAGATATTTGAAAAGGCAACTGATGAAAGCCAAGATATAACAAGTGAACTTCAAAATTTTAAAACAACGCTTTCTTTTAGAATAGCAGCTGGATTTATAGGAGCACTTTTACTAAGCATGCTAACTATTTTTGCAACAAGCTCTATAAATCTTCCATCATTTATTAATCCAGTATCCCAGCCAATGAGTTTTTATCTTGTGAATTTAGTTATATTCTTTGTGATACTTTTAGCCTTTATTCCAACGATTATTTCTGGCTTTAAAGGATTATTTAAAGAGCCAACACCTGATAGCTTTATTAGTTTAGGCTGTGTTTTAACCTTAATTCAATTACTTGTTTTCACATTTAATTCAGATAAACTGCCGCCGAATGAAATGACTATTTTTGCAAGTATAGTTTGTTTTGCTCTTGCATTTAATGCAATAGGAAAAAGAATAGCTACTGATAATATTATTCGAAATTTAAAATTGGCATATGCACCTGAGGGAATAAATGTTGGATATATATTAAAAGATACAGAAGCGGTTAAAAGGCTTTCAAGAACTTTAGATAGTAATATGCCAAACATACTTCTTTCAAGGAAAACAAGCAATATAACAAACTTTTTACAAGCAGGATTTTCAATAAGTAAAAGTGATATTGTATCAAAAAAAGTTGTTTTAGTTTCTTATGTGGTAACAGGGGTATCATTCCTTTTATCATTAGTGTTATCAAAAAGTATAACAACGGCAATTTCCTGTGCAGCAGGCTCTGCTGTTATGCAAATTCCACTAGCACATTCAATGATTGTTAGCGTTCCATCTTTATTAATGCAAAATAAATTAAAGCAGGTTGGGGCATTAGTTAACGGTTGGCAAGGAATAGATCAACTATCAAAAACAACTCATGTAACCTTTGATGCAAAGCATCTATTTCCAAAAAGTTCAGTTGTTCTTCAAAGTATTCGCCCAGTAAAAGTTGATAAATTAGATACTGCTATACTTTATGCTTCTAGCGTATTGATTGCAGAATGTGAAAACTTAAAGCCGATATTTATGAAGGTTATTAAAAATAACACTGATATTTTATATCCAGTTGAGTCTTGCGAATATACACAAAATCAAGGCTATGTAGCTTGGGTAAATAAAAGCAGAGTTTTAGTTGGTAATCGTCAGCTAATGGAAAAATACGATATATCGCTACCACCATTAAACGGCGAAACTGCTTTAATGGAAAAAAATCAAAAGCCAATTTATATTTCTATAAATGGTCAATTATACGGCGTGTTTATAGTTAGTTATCATAGAGATGACGAAGTTAAAAGAAATTTAGATGTCTTTGTTAAACATTCAAGGAATATTATCCTAACTTCAAGAGATTTCAATGTTGATGCAAGACTGGTTGAAAAAATATATGATTTGCCACTAGAAAGTGTTGGAGTTTTAACACAGCAAGAGTTTTTATTAATGCAAAGCTACACTGACTACACCTTTGAAACAGAGGCATGTGTTGCACATTTAGATAATCTTCATTCGCTAACTCAAAGTTTTTCAGCGTCTGAGGCAGCAAGAATAGCACAAACTATCTGCTTAGTGGTTCAAAACCTATCTGTTGCAACTGGTGCGGTTTTAGCATTGTTATTCTCTTATTCGCTAACTATTCCTAAAATTCCACTACTATCAATACAGCTTCTAGCTCTTGGCTGGGCTGGACTTACAATCGTTGTGGCTTATATTAAAAAATACTAATATAATTAAAGTGTAATCTGATGAAATATCAGGTTACACTTTTTTAATAATATCGATTTTAGCTTATTTAAGTTTATCTAGGTTTAAATTTTACCCTGTAAATTAGGTGATTTTTTACTTTTGTTATAGAAAATCATAAAAAATACTCTCTTTTTTCATAACTAATCACAGTTGAAAATAAATGGTGTTATATAGTACAATTAACTTGTAAAAAAAATATAACATTTTTTTGCAAAATAAAACAAAATTTAATAAAAATCAATATAAATTAAGGGATATGGCCTTAGCGTTTCTACCAAACTGCCGTAAATGGTTTGACTATTGATTAAATAGAGATATTTATGCTAATTTTAGTATAAATTATATTTTATTTATATCAAGACGGAAACTAGGATTTTTATGCTGTTTCCGTTTTTTGTTTTGCGAATTAAAGAATTAAAAGGATGATTAATAGTTTGAAAATAAATTTTCAAACTATGGGTTTTGTGCCTTTTGTCCTTATGTGACAAAAACACACAAAACTCAAAGAAAGGAAAGGTTATTATTATGAAAAAAGTTGCGATTATTATGGGAAGTGACAGCGATTTGGCTGTAATGCAAAAAGCTGCAGACAAATTAACTAGTTTTGGAATTGAATATGAAATGAGAATTATGTCAGCTCATAGAACTCCAAAAATTGCCTGTGATTTTGCTGAAAATGCTGCTACAAATGGATTTAGTACAATTATTGCAGCGGCAGGAAAAGCTGCGCATTTAGCAGGAGTACTAGCCGCTCACACAACTCTGCCTGTTATCGGTGTGCCAATCAAATCTTCTACTTTAGATGGCCTTGATGCTCTTTTATCAACTGTGCAAATGCCAAGCGGTATCCCAGTTGCAACTGTTGCGATTGATGGTGCTGAAAATGCAGCTATACTAGCAGCTCAAATTATCGGCGTTGCATCTCCTGAAATGGCACAAAAAATAAAACAAGCTAAAGAAGATATGCAAAATGCAGTAATTGCAAAAGACAAGGCTTTAAATAATAAATAATTCTTATAAATAAAAAGTGCTTTAGGCAAAATTGCCGAGCCGAAAGGGATAAACTATGTCGAATTTCAATCAAACTTATAAAGATGCAGGTGTAGACGTTGAGGCTGGATATAAATCAGTTGAACTAATGAAAAAAAGCGTTGAGGCAACATTCACAAAAGCTGTATTAAATGGACTTGGCGGATTTGGTGGAATGGTGAAACTAGATTTAAAAGGAATTGAAAATCCAGTTTTAGTTTCAGGCACTGATGGTGTTGGAACAAAATTAAAGGTTGCTTTTTTAACTGATAAACACGACACTATTGGTATTGACTGTGTTGCTATGTGTGTTAATGATATTGTTTGCTGTGGCGCAAAGCCGTTACTATTTTTAGATTACATAGCTTGTGATAAAAATTATCCTGAAAAAATTGCAGATATCGTTCGTGGTGTAGCTGAAGGCTGTCTTCAAGCTGGGTGCAGTTTAGTTGGTGGAGAAACAGCTGAAATGCCAGGGTTTTATTCTGAGGGAGAATATGATTTAGCAGGATTTTCAACTGGTGTAGTTGACGAAAACAAAGTTTTAAATAATGAAAATGTAAATGAAGGGGATGTTTTAATTGCTCTTCCTTCAAGTGGAGTTCATTCAAATGGATTTTCATTAGTTAGAAAAGTTTTTAATATTAATTCAGAAAGCTTTAATGATATATATGTTGAAGAATTAAAAGACACTGTTTTAAACACTCTTTTAACGCCAACTAAAATTTATGTAAAGCCAGCACTTGCAGTTTTAGAAGAAATCAATGTTAAATCTATTGCACATATCACTGGCGGTGGATTTTATGAAAATATTCCAAGAGCACTTCCAAAAGATAAATCAGTTAGCATTAATAAAAAGGATGTTAGAGTTTTGCCTATATTTGATTTAATTCAAAAAACAGCAGATATTCCTGATGATAATATGTATTCAACTTTTAATATGGGCGTTGGTATGGTTATGATAGTTTCTAAAGAAGATGCAGAGAAAACTATTGCTATTTTAAAAGAAAATGGCGAAGATGCATATATTTTAGGAAATGTAGTTAAGGGTAATGGCGAGGTTATACTATGCTAAATATTGCAGTTTTAGTTTCAGGCTCGGGCTCTAACTTACAAGCAATTATCGATGAAAAATTAAAAGGCAATTTAGATAATGTGAATATATCTTGCGTAGTTTCGAATAAAGCTGATGTTTATTCACTTAAAAGAGCAGACAAACACGGCATTGAAAACAAGGTTTTTCTAAAAAAAGATTATCAAAATCAAGAAGAATGGGAAAATGCGTTGATTTCATATTTAAAGGAAAAAAATGTTGAACTTGTGGTGTTAGCAGGATTTTTAACTATACTTTCTGAAAAATTTGTTGAAAATTTTACAAATAGTATAATAAATATACATCCTTCGCTAATTCCAGCCTTTTGTGGTGATGGGTTTTATGGCTTAAGAGTTCATAAAGCTGCTATTGAAAAAGGGGTTAAAATTTCAGGGGCAACGGTTCACTATGTGGATTCAGGAGTTGACACTGGTAAAATTATTATGCAAAAGGCAGTTGAAGTTTTAGATAATGACACGCCTGAAATTTTGCAAAATAGAATTTTAGAAAATGCTGAATGGGTTATTCTGCCAAAGGCTATTAAAAAAATAGCAGATGAAAGAAAGCTATAATTTGAAAGGAATATCATAAATGATAACTTTAAACGAATACTTACAAAATAAATCATATCCAGGGCGTGGAATTTTTATTGGAAAAAATGAAAACTATCTAGTGGCAGCTTATTTTATAATGGGTAGAAGTGAAAACAGCAGAAATAGAATTTTTAAAGCCACTGATATGGGAATAAAAACAATGGCTTTTGATGAAACAAAATTAGTTGACCCGTCTTTGATTATATATAATCCAGTTATTAAATATGAAGATAGCTTAATTATAACAAATGGCGACCAGACAAATACAATCTATGAATTTTTGCAAAAAGATAAAGGCTTTAACTGTGCACTAAAAACTAGAGAATTTGAGCCAGACGCACCAAACTTTACTCCGCGTATTTCTTCTATTATTAATAATAAAAATTATTCATTTAAAATGAGCATTTTAAAATCAGATGATGGAAATGATAGCCACTGCCTAAGATATTTTTATGAATATAATAATCTTCCTGTAAACACTGGCAGAATTATTCACACATATTTTGATGATGGAAATCCAATTCCATCTTTTATAGGTGAGCCTGTGAAAGTTTCATTTAATGGAGATATTAATGAATTTTCAAATAATTTATGGAATAGCTTAAATGAAGAAAACAAGGTTTCCTTATATGTAAACTTTATTGATATGAAAACAAATGAATACACAGTTAAGATAATCAATAAAAACGTTTAGAAAGAGTGGTTGTAATTATGAAAGAATTAACTTTAAAATATGGATGTAATCCTAATCAAAATCCTGCTAGAATTTATAAAAAAGATGAAAGCAGTCTGCCTATTGAAATTTTAAATGGCAGAGCTGGATATATAAATCTATTGGACGCTTTAAACGGCTGGCAACTAGTTAAAGAATTAAAAACTGCAACAGGTATAGCCTCAGCAACTTCCTTTAAGCACGTTTCGCCAGCAGGTGCAGCACTTGGAATTCCTTTAAGTGATGAAGATAAATCAGTTTTTTTTGTTGATAAAGCTATGGAGTTATCTCCAATTGCCGCAGCTTATGCAAGGGCAAGGGGAGCTGATAGAATGTCGAGCTTTGGAGATTTTATTTCGCTAAGCGATGTTTGCGATGAAGCTTGTGCAAGATTAATTTCAAAAGAAGTTTCAGATGGTGTTATTGCTCCTGGCTACACAGATAAAGCTTTAGAAATACTAAAAGCAAAAAGAAAAGGCACATACCTAGTTATTAAAATTGATGAAAACTACACTCCAAAAGAAATGGAAACAAAAGAAGTTTTTGGGATAACGTTTGAACAAAAAAGAAATGATATTATTATAAATGATAGTATCTTTGAAAATATAGTAACTAAAAATAAAGAGATTTCACAGCAAGGAAAACTGGATTTACTTCTAGCTATGATAACTTTAAAATACACTCAATCAAATTCAGTTTGCTATGCAAAAAACGGACAAACCATAGGAGTTGGCGCAGGACAGCAATCAAGAATTCACTGCACACGCCTAGCTGGGGATAAGGCTGATATTTGGCATTTAAGAAGACATCCTAAAGTTCTGGCTTTAGAGTTTGTTGATAAAATTTCAAGAGCAGATAGAGATAATGCAATCGATGTTTATATTTCAGATGAATATATGGACGTTTTAGCTGATGGAATTTGGGAAACTAGATTTAAAACAAAGCCAGAAGTTTTAACAAAAGAAGAAAAGAAAGAGTTTATTTCAAAAGTTAGTGAAGTGGCACTTTCTTCAGATGCATTCTTCCCATTTGGCGATAATATTTTAAGAGCACAAAAAAGCGGAGTAAAATACATCGCTCAAGCTGGTGGAAGCGTTAGAGATGATAATGTTATTGATACTTGCGATGAATTTGATATAACTATGAGCTTTACTGGAATTCGTTTATTCCATCACTAAATTTAAATTATAAAGGAAATTAAAATGAAAATATTAGTCGTTGGCGGTGGCGGTAGAGAACATGCCATATTAAAAAATCTAAAAGGCGAAAACAGACAGCTTTTTTGTGCACCTGGAAATTCTGGTATTTCAAAAATTGCAACTTGCGTTGATATAAAAATAAATGATTTAGAAGGTATCGTTAAATTTTCTAAAGAAAATAATATTGATTTAGCAGTAGTTAGCCAAGATGAGCCTTTAGTCCTTGGAATGGTTGACGCTTTAGAAGAAGCAGGAGTTAGAACATTTGGCCCAAATAAAGCAGCGGCAATAATTGAAGGAAGTAAAGCTTTTTCAAAAGATTTAATGAAAAAATACAATATTCCAACTGCAAAATACGAGAATTTTACCTGTTCAAAAAAGGCTGTTGAATACTTAGAAAAAAATGATAGATACCCTATTGTTATAAAAGCGAGTGGTTTAGCACTTGGAAAAGGCGTTATCATCGCTCAAAATTTCAAAGAAGCAAAAGAAACAGCTATTGATATGCTTGAAAATTCAATGTTTGGTGAAAGTGGTGCTGAGATAGTTATCGAAGAGTTTTTAACTGGAGTGGAAGTTTCAGTTTTAGCGTTTACCGATGGTAAAGTGGTAAAACCGATGATTAGCGCAAAAGACCATAAAAGAGCCTTTGATAATGATGAAGGGTTAAACACTGGTGGAATGGGAGTTATCGCTCCAAACCCATTTTACACAAAAGAATTAGAAGAAAGAGCATTTAA
Source organism: uncultured Oscillospiraceae bacterium (assembly GCA_964525015.1). Taxonomy (GTDB): domain Bacteria; phylum Bacillota; class Clostridia; order Oscillospirales; family Ruminococcaceae; genus RGIG3102. The sequence continues at coordinate 11,844 of CAZGFY010000021.1, read as the reverse complement.
TGAAATTTTTATTCCAACTATAAATGCTATGAAAAAAGAAGGCAGAACTTTTAAAGGAGTTTTATATTTTGGGCTTATTTTAACTAGCGAAGGGCCAAAAGTAATCGAGTATAACTGCCGTTTTGGGGACCCTGAAGCGCAGGTTTGTCTAACACTACTTAAAACAGATTTACTAGATATTTTCAGTGCAGTTATCGATGAAAGATTAGAAGATATAGAAGTTGTAAATAGTGATGATAATGCAATTATCGTTATGCTTTGCTCTGGTGGATATCCTACTAGCTATCAAAAAGGCTATGAGATAACAGGGCTGGATGAAAATGGGCAAAATGAAAATTTTGAATATGTTTATCATTCAGGAACTCTTTTAAAAGATAATAAATTTACAAACAATGGTGGAAGAGTTTTAGGTCTTGTAAGCCTTGGAAAAGATTTAAAAGAAGCTCAAAGCAATGTTTATAATAATATGGGTAAAGTGAAATTCAAAGACAGCTTTTACAGAACAGATATTGGAGGCAAACGCTAATGGTATATAGAGTTTATGTGTCAAAGAAAACAGGATATAATAATGAAGATAAGGCTGTTTTCTCTGATTTAAAAAACACACTAGGCATAACAACACTTCAAAAAGTGAAAATTTATAATAGATATGATGTAAGTGATATTACAGAAAATGATTTTAATACAGCTGTTACTTCTGTTTTTTCAGAGCCAGTTGTTGATGATGTAACTTTTAGTATCACAAGTGATGAAAACACCTTTGCAGTAGCACTTTTACCAGGTCAGTTCGATCAAAGGGCAGATAGTGCACAGCAATGTATTCAGTTTATCACAGCGAAAAATCTGCCAACTGTAAGATATGCAAAAATTTATAAATTGCATGGCAATCTTTCAATAAATGATATTGAAAAAATTAAAGCTTATTTAATAAATCCAGTTGAGGCAAGGCTTGTTTCAATGGATTTACCTACAACTCTTGATTTAGAATATGAAGAGCCAAAGAAAACTCCGATAATTAAAGAGTTTAACTCATTAAAAGGGGAAGAAATCAATCAGTTTATTTTAGATTATTCTCTAGCTATGGACGCTGATGATTTATTATTCTGCCAAAATTATTTTAAAAATACAGAAAAAAGAAATCCAACTTTAACAGAGCTCAAAGTTATCGATACATACTGGTCTGATCATTGCCGTCATACAACGTTTTTTACTAATTTAGAAAAAATAGACATTCAAGATGAAAATATTAAAAAGAGTTTTGAGAAATATTTAGAAATTAAAAATGAGTTATATCCAAACGGCAGAGCTGACACTTTAATGGGTATGGCAACGATTGGTGCAAAATACCTTAAAAAGACTGGTAAATTAAAAAATCTTGATGAAAGTGAAGAGATAAACGCTTGCAGTGTTAAAGTTGATGTTACGGCTGATGGTAAAAAAGAAAAATGGCTGTTAATGTTTAAAAATGAAACACACAATCACCCAACAGAAATTGAGCCATTTGGTGGCGCTGCAACTTGTCTTGGTGGTGCAATTCGTGACCCACTTTCAGGCAGAAGTTTTGTTTATCAAGCTATGCGTGTAACAGGCGCAGCAGATCCAACTGAGCCTTTATATATGTCTTTAAAAGGCAAACTTTCTCAAAGAAAAATCTGCCAAACAGCAGCAGCTGGCTACTCTTCATACGGAAACCAAATCGGACTTGCAACAGGGCTTGTTTCAGAAGTTTATCATCCATCATTTAAAGCAAAAAGATTAGAGCTTGGCGCAGTTGTTGGGGCAGCTCCAATTAAAAATGTTGTAAGAAAACAGCCGAGCGAGGGCGATGTTGTTGTTTTACTAGGTGGGAAAACTGGGCGTGATGGCTGTGGTGGTGCTACTGGCTCTTCAAAAGCTCACGATTTATCATCTTTAGAAGAATGCGGAGCAGAAGTTCAAAAAGGTAATGCTCCAGAAGAAAGAAAAATCCAAAGATTATTTAAAAATCCAGTAGTAACAAAAATGATTAAGCGCTGTAACGATTTTGGCGCAGGTGGCGTTTGTGTTGCTGTTGGCGAGTTATGTGATAGCCTTGCGATAAATCTTGACGCTGTTCCTAAAAAATACGAAGGACTAACTGCAACTGAGCTTGCTATTAGCGAAAGCCAAGAAAGAATGGCAGTTGTTATTGAAGCGAAAAATCTTAAAAAGTTTATAAAGCTTGCCAAAGAAGAAAATCTATTAGCAACTAAAGTTGCAGATGTTACAGATAATGGATACCTTGAAATGTATTCAGGCGATGATAAAGTGGTTAGCCTTTCAAGAGAGTTTTTAAACACTTCTGGTGCACAAAAATTTGCAAATGCTAAAATACTAAAAGCTACTGATAAACCAAAAGTTTTAAATGAAATCGATGTTTACACAAGATTTGATAATATAATTAAAGATTTAAATGTTGCATCTCAAAATGGACTTATCCAAAGATTTGACTCAACTGTTGGTGCAGGAACTGTTTTAATGCCTTTAGGTGGTAAAAATCAAATGACACCAATACAGGCAATGGTTGCAAAAATTAATAGCGAAGAAAAAGAAATTTCAACTGCAAGCATTATGTCTTATGGATTTGATCCGTATTTAGCAGAAGAAAACCCATACTACTCAGCTTACTATGCTGTTGTTTCTTCTGTTGCAAAACTTGTGGCAGTAGGTGGAGATATTAAAAAGACTTACTTCTCTTTCCAAGAATATTTTGAAAGATTAAGAAAAGACGATGTTCGCTGGGGAAAACCAGTGGCAGCTCTTTTAGGTGCCCTTGAGGGACAGCTTGCGTTTAATATTGGTGCTATCGGTGGTAAAGATAGTATGAGTGGTAGCTTTGAAGATATCGATGTTGTACCAAGTTTAGTTTCTTTTGCTTGTGGCACACAGGAAGTTGACAATATTATATCTCCTGAATTTAAAAAAGTTGGCTCTAATTTATACTTAGTAAAACCAGTAAAAGATGAAAATGGATTATATAATAAAGAAAGCCTTTTAAAAACTTACAAACAAGTTCAAAAAGCAATCGCAGAAAAAAGAGTTCTTTCTGCTTGGGCAGTTGGATTTGGGGGTATTGCAGAAGGCATTAGCAAAATGGCGTTTGGTAATGATATCGGAGTTAAACTATCAAATAAAATTCCAGAAGATGAATTATTCACTAAAGAATATGGTGCATTCATCCTTGAAACAGATTCTATTTTACGTTTTGGTAAAAAAATCGGGGAAACAATTGAAAAACCAGTTATTATCTACAAACGCAAAAATATAAAATTAGATAAACTAAAAAACACTTGGACAAGCCCACTAGAAGAAGTTTACCCAGTTAAATCAAGCCAGCAAAAGCCTAAAAAACTACAAACAATTTCATACACTGCAAACACAAAACAGCTTTCACCTAAAATAAAAGTTACAAAACCTAAGGTGTTAATTCCAGTATTCCCAGGCACAAACTCAGAATACGATTTAGCAAAATCATTTAAGCGTGAAGGTGCAGAAACTGAAATATTTGTTGTGAAAAATCTTACTAGTGAAGATATCAAATCCTCAGCTAAAAAATTAGCTAGTAAATTAAAAGAAGCGAATATTCTAGCTATTCCGGGTGGTTTCTCAGGTGGTGATGAGCCAGATGGAAGTGCAAAATTTATTATATCAATGCTACAAAATCCTTTAATTGCAGATGAAATCACATCTCTTTTAGAAAAAAGAGATGGATTAGCTCTTGGGATTTGCAATGGCTTTCAAGCGCTTGTAAAACTAGGACTTGTTCCTTATGGTAAAATCATGGCACCAAATAAAGATATGCCAACGCTAACTTTTAATACTATTTCTCGCCATCAATCAGGAATAGTGAAAACAAGGGTTTCATCAAGTAAATCTCCTTGGCTAATGCACCACAATGTTGGCGATACAGCCTTGGCGGCTTTAAGCCACGGCGAAGGAAGATTTATAGCAAGCGATGAAATGCTAAAGCAAATGATTGAAAATGGACAAATTGCAACCCAATATGTTGATTTTGATAACGAGGCAACTAGCGATATTAGATTTAATTTAAATAATTCTATGCTTGCTATCGAAGGTATAACAAGCCCAGACGGCAGAGTGTTTGGTAAAATGCTACATAGTGAAAGATATGAAGATGGAACATTCAAAAACATAGAAAATCCACTGCCACTAAAAATATTTAAAGGTGCAGTTGATTATTTTACTAAATAGATAAGCTTTCCTATAAAAATAAAAGACGATTTTCTTTTAGAAAATCGTCTTTTAAGCATTTTAAATAGAGTTTTAAGTGTATTTAATTAGTTAGATTAATTAAAGAACTAATCTTCTTATTACTTTTGGTAGCAAAAAAGTAGATATAATCTTTTTAAAATCAAAGATTTTTTATAATAAGCAAGGAATGACTTTTGTCATTCCTTGCAACTGTAATATAAATTAATTTTTACGAATAGTCAGTTTTAGAAAATCATTTTTCTATTTTAAATTCTCTTTAATAATAAATAGGATATCTTCTATAAATACTAAAGAGTTTAATCGCTCTTTATTTTTATTTGCCTTTATTTTTTCTATATCTAATTGAAAAATAATAGTATCAATATTATTAAGTAAATCTTCTTTTCCTTTTAACTTTTTCTTTTGAATATATTTTTTTATAAATAAAAATAATATTAAAACTAAAAATATTATAATACTTATCGTAGATAGAATAATTCGGATAATCCCATCAAAAATAAATAAAGCTAATATAATAAAAATAAAAACTAAGAAAAATAAATTGAATATCTTTAAAGAAATAGCGTGTTTTTCTTCATCAGATTTAATTAAATTATAGTTTAATGGATATAAGATTTTGTTTACAGTTTGAGTGTCTATTAGTATGTTATTATTATCTGAATTATTTAAAAATAATTTAATCTCATCCAATGTGTTTTTTATTAAATTGAAGTAATTAAGGTTGTCTTTTTTCATATACTCACCCTCTCCTTAAAAAAATAAGGTGTAAGTTCAGTATATCAACTTCAATGTAGTTTGTCAATTAAATTTATCATTGATGATAATTATTTATCACTAAAGATAAATTATAATGATAATAATAGGTATGAAGGGGGAATTTTATGATTTCCGATAGAATAAAAGTATTAAGAGAAAAAATGGGACTTACTCAAACCGAGCTTTCAAAAAAATTAAATATAACTCGTTCAAGTGTTAATGCGTGGGAAATGGGGATTTCAGCCCCATCAACGCAATACATTGTTGAATTAGCAGAGATTTTTAATATTACAACTGATTTTTTGCTTGGAGTATCGAATAATCATGTTATTCCAATTGACAATTTAAATGATAATCAGATAGAAGTTATCTATTCAATGCTTAGATATTTTGAAAAAGAAAAAGATAATTTAGAATAAATAATATAAAAAATAAAAAGACGATTTAAAAAAATCGTCTTTATTTTATAAGAATATATAATATTATCGTTTATTAGCAGTAAACTGAACGCCTTGATTTTTTAGCTTTTTATAGTTTGTGTAAGCTGAAATTACAGATAAGAAAAAGCAAATTACAAAAACTGTGAATGCAATATCAGGATTAGTATCAAAAACAAGACCTGCAAATAAAGGCCCTATAACCATTCCAAAAGACCTTGAGGCGTTAAATAAAGCGGAAACAGTACTTTTTGAAATATTTTCTGAAGTATTTTTACTCATAACAGTTTGCTGTAAAGGCTGATAGATAGCATATGAAACATAGTAAACGAGAGAGGATGCAATAGTAATAGCAAGGCTGGTGCTAATCATTGTTGCGATAATTCCAAATGATGCAAGGGAGATGAAAAAGCACATTGAAGTGGCGATGTTTTTATTTCTAACAATCCATAGATTAATAGTTAAATTAGACACTAGAGATAAAATAGCTATAACAGCCTTTAAAACTCCAGCTGAAGAAGGAGAGAAATCAAAAGTAACTCTTAAAAAGTAGTTAAAGTTCTGATCAAAACCAGAAGAGGAAACCATACTTAAAAATACACTAAAAAGAAAAATCCCAACTGTTGAATTTATCAGTTTTAAACTATCAAAGATACTTGTGAATGGATTGATTTCACGAAAATTTAATTTATTTGTATTTTTAGTAAATGAAGTAGGATTAGTAATAATTAAAAAAGCACTAGTTCCAGCAATAGATAAGGTTGCAGCTTGGATAAAAAATGCATAAGCTAGATTTATATCTCCAGCAAGACCACCGATTAAATATCCAAAAGAAGCACCAATACTTTGCATAGAAGAATAGATAACTAATAATTGATTTTTATCTTCGGTAGGTGCATCTAGCGAGATTAGATAAGCCATAGATGGAACAAGTATGCCACCAACGCCAACGCCACCTAAAAATCTTCCTAAAACTATAATATGCCAAGTTTTTGAAGAATAAAAAATTAATGCAGATGTTGCATACATAAACATGCCTATTGCAATTGATTTTGGATACCCTAGTTTATCAACTAACTTTCCCCATAAAGGCGAAAACAAGAACTGACCAAGTGCCATTGCCGTAAAAGCAAGGCCAAAGGTGCTACTTGGTGCGCCTATATATTCAATAAAAGAAGGGGTTACAGGGTGAACCATTCCAGCTGCTACTGCGTAAAGACCAAAAATTACAAAAAAAGCAACTAGCTTATATTTTTTGATTATCATTATATTTACTATCCTTTTAATTAAAAATATGATGTTATTACCATAACAAATAATACATCAACTTTTACCTTTTTTCAACAAAAAGAATAAAAAAGTGAGATTTTTGGTAAATCTCACTTTTAAGCTATGTTTTTTTATAAACTAATTGTTAATAAAGCTATAACAATGTAGGCTGTGTAGATAGGAAGATAATCAATAAAAGAAAAATATTTATCTGAAAAAACTTTGCCTTTAAATATTTTATTGTGAATTTCAGTTGAGTATTTTCGAATTAATGCCATAATAATCAATAAAATTAAAGGTATTATATATAAATATATAGGCTGTCTGCGAATTTCATTTTTTTGCAGAGCAATTTGAGCGAGTTCATCTAGGTTAATTCCAAGTAATTCATTATTAACTACTTCTCCCTCGATTACATCGAAATTATAAGTGCTAGAATCGCTTATATATTCAATATTTGATATAACTAAAGTTTCTTCATCGATAATTATAGTGTAGCTTTCATCTATATTGTTGGTTAATTGAATATTTTGGATTGGTGACGAAGCACTTACTGCATAGTAATTTATAGTGATTAGTGAGGGCGATTTTTTTAAAAATTCTCCATCTACATAAATTCCAATAGTTGATGCCATATAAAGATAAACAGCAGAAAATACAATAAAAATACCTAAGGTCAATTTAGATATAAACTTTATTTTCTTTTTATTTTTTATGTTTCCTAAATAAATGTGATTGCTCATATTACCACCTCTTTTATATATATTATAACATAAAATTTATAAATATAAATAGTTTTATGAGATAAAATTAGCATATATCAACGCAAAATATGTAAAAAAAATGTGAAATTTAAAGAATTTTTTATTTAAACAAACAAATCTCATTGAAAATCATTTTTTACTATTGCAAAAAGCGATAAATGCTGTATTATATAATTAGGTGAAAATATCAAAAGTAAGGTAATTTTATTAGAATATCTTACAAAAATTTTACTTACAAAGTGTAGAAAGGAATGAATATTATATGCAAATAGTAGTTAATGAAAAAAAATATTTAGATATTATAAATAGGCATATGGAAAAAGGCGTTAAATTTTACACATCACATGGGATTGTGATTGAGGAAACGGTTACAATAGGTAAAGGTACAACTATTATGCCAGGCACAATTCTTTTAGGAGATACAACTATCGGTGAAAACTGCGTTGTGGGTCCTAATACAATGATAAGCGATAGCAAAATCGGAGACTATGTTACAGTTAATGCATCACAAGTTAATTCTTCATTTGTGAAAAATGGTGCAAAAGTTGGCCCGTTCACACAGGTTAGACCAAATTGTGTTATCGGTGAAAATGTTAAACTTGGAAACTTTGTTGAGGTTAAAAATTCAAATCTTGAAAAAGGAACTTCAGTTGCACACTTAACCTATATTGGAGATACTGATATAGGTGTTCATAGTAATATTGGCTGTGGCGTTGTTACAGTTAATTACGATGGTCAAAATAAAAGCAGAACCACTATTGGTGATTTTGCATTTGTTGGCTGCAATACAAACTTAATTGCTCCAGTAACAGTTGGAAATGGTGCTTACACAGCAGCCGGCTCAACTATAACAAAAGATGTACCAGACGATGCCCTAGCAGTTGCAAGAACAAAGCAAGAAAACAAGCTGAACTGGGCGAAGAAGAAACTATCAAGCTATAAAGTAAAACACAATGATTAAGGCAAAAGGGAGAAAAAAATGAAATTCACAGGTCGCGACATTAAAATTTTTTCATGTAATGCAAGCAAGGAATTAGTAGCAAAAATCTCAGATAAACTTGGAGTACCAGTAGGTAATAGCGAAGTTGGAACTTTTAGTGATGGAGAAATCACTGTTTCAATTAAAGAAACTGTAAGAGGATGTGATGTGTTTGTAATTCAAAGCACATGCACACCAGTTAATAATAACATTATGGAATTATTAATTATGATTGATGCTTTAAAAAGAGCATCAGCTGGAAGAATAACAGCGGTTATCCCATACTTTGGATATGCACGCCAAGATAGAAAAAGCAAAGCAAGAGATCCAATAAGTGCAAAACTTGTGGCTGATTTAATAACAGCAGCTGGTGCAGACAGAGTTTTAACAATGGATTTACACGCTGCGCAAATCCAAGGCTTTTTTAATATTCCACTTGATAATTTATACGGTATGCCAAAATTAACAAAAAGCTTTTTAAAGAAAAAATTAGAAGATGTTGTGGTAGTGAGCCCAGATTTAGGAAGTGTTAACAGAGCTAGAAGTTTTGCTAATAAACTAGATGCCCCTATTGCTATTATAGATAAAAGAAGACCAAAACCAAATGTTTCTGAAATAATGAACATTATCGGAGATATTAAAGATAAGAATGTTATCATTATTGATGATATTATCGATACAGCTGGAACTTTATGTAATGCAGCAAATGCTTTAAAAGAAAGAGGCGCAAAATCAGTTAGAGCATGTGCAACTCATGGAATTCTTTCAGGTCCTGCTATTCAAAGAATTCAAGATAGTGCGATAGAAGAATTAATTATTCTTGATACTATCCCACTTCCAGAAGAGAAAAAAATAGATAAAATCCAAGTTGAAACTGTGGCAGATGTTTTTGCAGAAACAATCAAAAGAATTTATGCAGAGCAAAGCGTTTCTCCTTTATTTGATTAATTATGTTTTTTAAAAATAAAGAAAATTTCAGCTTTATTATTGTAGGCCTTGGAAACCCTGGCTCAAAGTACGAAGATACTAGGCATAATGTTGGGTTTCGTAGCCTTGATTATATAGCTGATAAATACAATATAAGAATTTCAAAAGTAAAATTCTCGGCCCTTTATAACACAATTGAAATTAAAGGAAAAAAGGGGTTATTATTAAAACCGCAAACCTTTATGAATTTATCTGGAAAAAGTGTTAGTGAGGCAGCAAAATTTTACAAAATCTCAGCTGAAAATATTATTATAATATATGATGATATATCACTAGACGTTGGTAAATTAAGAATAAGAAATAAAGGAAGTGCCGGAGGGCATAATGGAATTAAAAGTATAATTTCTTATTTTGGAGATGAATTTCCAAGAATTAAAGTTGGAGTTGGTAAAAAGCCACATCCAGACTACGATTTAGCCAATTGGGTGCTAAGTGATTTTTCAAAGAGTGAAAAAGATATTTTAAGTGAGCAATATAAAGATATTTTAGATTGCATAGAGCTTATGATAATCGGAGATGCTGATAAAGCAATGAATAAGTACAGTAAGTAAATAACAGCCGTAAGACCCCACTAGTCTGGGGTTTTACGGCATTAGCTGTTTTATGAAAATTAAAAATATGCAAAAGATTAAAGGAGTAGCGATTTAAATGATAATTAAGGAAATATCAAAGGTTTCAGAATATCAAAAACTACTAGATGGGATTTTAAATTATAAAAATCCAGTAGGGCTTTTTGGGTTATCTAATACTGCAAGGGCAGCTTTTTTAGCTTCTCTTATAAAGGATAGCCAAAAGGAAATCTTAGTTATAACAAAAGATGAAAGAAGTGCAAATAAATTATATCAAGACCTATCTTTTTTTACAGATAACTGTGAAGTTTTTCTTTCAAGGGATTTAAATTTAAGATATCTTGAAAGTTTTTCAAGAGAATATGAGTATGCTAGAATTAAAACTTTAGGTAGGATTATCGCAAAAAAAACTAAAATTATTATAGCTCCTATTAACAGCGCTTTAATGTATACAATGCCAAAGGAAAATTTTTTAGAAAACACCTTTACAATTAAAGATACACAAAAATTAAAACAACAAGATTTAACTCAAAAACTTATTAAATCAGGATATGTTAAAAGGGATATGGTTGAAGGGTTTGGGCAGTTTGCAAAAAGGGGGGATATTATAGATATATTCTCTCCCGATATGCAAAATCCTGTTAGGATAGAATTTTGGGGTGATGAAATTGATAGGATGAACACCTTCGATTTACTAACCCAAAGAAGAATTGATGCAGTAAATAAAATCCACATTTCTCCAACAAAAGAAGTGCTGTTTTTTGAAAGCGAAACAGCGATTAATAAAATTAATAAGGCGAGCGAAAATTTAACTGTAAAGCAAAAAGAATTGTTTTTAAAAGCATGTGAAAGAGAATTAATTAGTCTTAATAATGATATTATTCCCCAGAGTATGGATAAATTCATATCCCTTTGCTATGAAAAAAAGGAAACAGTGCTGGATTATTTAAATAATCCAATGATAGTTTTTGATGAATTTATAAACGTGAAAGAATCTGCTGAAAGCTTTACTTGGCAAAATAATGAAGATATAAAACAGCTTTTTGAAGAGAATGTTTTGGCAAAAGAATTAGAAGAATTTTATCTTCCTTTTTCAAAATTTCAAAATAAAACAGATAAAACCCCAACAGTTATAACCGAAGATTTTATAAGAAGTACAGACGGATTAGAGCTTTCTCAAATTATAAATATCAGCTGTAATCACACCCCTGTTTGGAATGGTGAATATGATTTACTAGAAGATGATTTGCAGTTTTTAACTTCGCAAGGATATAAAGTTTGCGTTTTAGCAGGAACTGATAAGAGTGCGAAAACTTTAGCTGGGGATTTACAGGATAAAAATATATCAGCTGGATATATTAAAAACACTGGCGATATAAATTTTGGTGCAGTTGGCGTTTTAGAAGGACACACAACAGCTGGCTTTACTCTGCCAGGGCATAAATTTGCATTAATAACAAGTAAGAAATTAAATATAGGCGCACATAAAAAAGCAAAAACTAAAAATAAAGATGCAATTATATCTCTAGAGCAGATTTCAAAAGGTGATTTTGTGGTGCATCAAAATTACGGCGTTGGTGTATACGATGGGATACACACTGTTTCAATGCAAGGGATAACTAAAGATTATCTTAAAATTAGCTATATGGGAAAAGACACATTGTTTGTGCCTGTAACTCAGCTAGATTTAATTTCAAGATATAATCACGCAGGAAATGATGAAAAGGTAAAGCTTTCAAAACTATCATCAGACAGCTGGAATAAGGCAAAACAAAGGGCTAAAAAAGCCACGAGTGAGATGGCAAAAGAGTTAATACAATTATATGCCCAAA
>CAZGFY010000020.1:2432-37379 GCA_964525015.1 uncultured Oscillospiraceae bacterium | reverse complement strand
ATTATTAAATCTGCGACCTAAAATCCAATAATTTTTTTATAAAACAAGGCAAATTCACGAAATAATGCTTTCGCCTTATAAGTGAATTTAACGCAGTTTTAGGAAAAAAATCATCCGATTTTAGGCGGTTCGGATTATGTGAGTAAGGCTAAACAAAAAAGAGTGATTTTTTAAAAATTTTAAAAAATCACTCTTTTTTTAATCTTTTTTAAATAAAATTTTCTTTTCAGAAGATTTCTTTTTAGGTGAAGATTTATCTGCTTTAAAGACAAATTTTTCGCCTTTTTTTAGAATTAAAGTATCGCTTTCAATTGAAGATGCTGGCGTTGAAAACGTGTTAGAAGCACTTGAAGTAGCATTTTGAGTATAATTATTATTCAAAGGCTCAATGTCTGTGGTATTATTAAATAACTCATGCACAGCATCAGGGTTTTTGTCACTGATTTCTTTTGCTGAATTATCATCTTCTGCTATTATTTCTCTTTTAGAAATATCACTTGTAGAAGGGTTAGTTTCTGCTTTTGTAGAGAATAAGCTACGTATACTATTATCAGATTCTAAAGGTTTTTCTTGCTTATCCGTCACAATAGTGCTAATACTTGTTTTTTGTTCTTTAATATTATTTTCATTAGATTCTGTAATATTATTCTCCACACCCTTATTACTATCTGTATCATCCAAAGAAAATAGGCTGCTGATTGAAATTGCAGTTTCTTTATTATCTAAATTTTCTATATCGCTATCATTAGCTGTTTTCATATTGTCAATGATTTCAAGCTCTTCATTTGAAAAAAGGCTACTAATTGAAACTTTTGGCAAAGTAAGATTTTCTTCATTGATGCTATTATCAAGTTGTGTATTAGGAGCAAACTTGATATCGCTTTGTATTTCAAAAGTGTTATCTTGGTTTTTAGGAGTATCTAAAGTGTCGGTAGAATTAAATAATCCACTAATACTAATTGATTTATCAGGCGTTTGGCTACTGATTTGCTTAGTATCATTTTCGTTCATATCCTCTTGATATTGAGTGTGAACTGAGAATAAATCACTGATTGATTTCACTTTTTCATCCTCTTTATTTTCCAATGAAATTGTTGCAGTTTTTTCTAAGTTTTCAACATCTTCATTACTAATTGAAAATAATGATAAAACAGCAGATTCTTTATTATTAGATGTATCAATGGTTTCTTCTTTGTCAGCTTCAATTAATTCTTCAAGCTCATCTTCTATTTCAGCATCTTCTAATATAGATTTTCCATAACTAGAAACTGCAATAGCTGTTGTAAGCCCAAAAAGACCGATGAAAATAAAGCCAAGATTTAAAACTAAATTAGATGTTGTAAAAGTGTTATTTAATATTGAGCGAACAAGATTTGAAAGATAGGTTATATTCATTAATAAAAATGCTGAAAATCCAAAGAAGTAAAGGCTTGGAAAACTTGCTTTAGTAGGAAAATTGATGCTTCTAAATAAAGCTAAAAGTAAAAGTAGGATTACAGCAGAAGAAAGGCTTTCAAATAGATAAAAAGTGTCGTTGGTTGAAGATACATCAAAAACTATCGTTTGTAAAGATAAGCCTACTGTGAAAACACTCAAAGGGATAATATAAAGTAAATTTTTAGCTGAAAGAGTGTCTTTTGAAAAGCTGTATATAATAAAGCCGATACCAGCTAAAAGAATAAACATATCATAGTAAACAGTACTTCCGAAATTTAGCCCATAATAAGTTAAAAATAATGCACCAGCTAGAAGTGACATAATTTTATTTAAAGTGGTAGCACGAAACCCTTCATAATGCTTGTTTGCAGTTATAATATTTGTACTACAAAGAATAATAAGAAAAACTATCCCTAAAAGAATAGGGTCTGATACAAGTCTTAAATCAAGGTTGTTGTATAAATAATCTATTTCAAGCATTCTAGCCCAAAAACTAGCCATCCCAATAGTAAATAAAAGTAGGTTTAAAAATAGTGTCATTAATTGCTCCTTAGATTTGTAATAATTATTAAATCTTTTTAATAGACTTAATAAAGGTTAATATAAATCGTTTATATTACATATATCTTTTATTGTAATATAAATTAATGAAAATTACAAGTAAATTTAAAGTGAGGATTACAAATGAGGAAATTTATATCAGTGTTTATTGTTTTATTACTAGTAAACTTGCTAACGCCAACTATATTTTATCTATTTAACACAGAATTTCAATCAGAAAATTTAGAAGACGAGATATTAAACGTACCTTTAGTTGAAGAAGAAATATCAGAGGAGATAAAAATTGATACAAGTTTTTCTAATGATAAAATAACTTTATATGACTTAGAAACAAGCAGTGCAGTTGAAGTGGATATAATTGATTACTTAATAGGAGTAGCAGCGTGTGAAATGCCAAGCTATTATGAAACAGAAGCTATAAAAGCACAAATGATAGCAGCTTATAGTTATTATTTATATGTTATGGATAATCCGAGCTATCTTGAAACTTCACTCGTACCTTTTAATGAAAGTCTTTTACAAGGATATGCTTCTAAAGAAAGATTAATGGAATATTGGCAACTTGATTTTGACACTCATTACTCAAAATACCTAAGAGCAGCAAATGAGGTTGTAGGAGATGTTCTTACTTATAATAATCAACCGATTTTAGCTTCTTATTATGCTGTTTCATCCGGAACAACACAAAGTAGTTTGGATGAATGGGGGCAGCATCTAGATTACTTAGTTAATGTGGATAGTTCGTTTGATGTAGTTAGCGAGGATTATATGCATATGATGTCTTATCCAGCGCAGGAGATGTATGATAGGTTAGTTGGAAGTTTTGCAGGATTCACAGAACTTGATATTAGTAAAGCACAGGAGTGGTTTTCAGATATTGAATATACTGCTGGTGGCTATGTGAAAACTATTAAAATAGGAGAAAATTTTATAAATGGAACAGATTTTAGAAATTCAATGGGGCTTTCATCTTCTTCATTTATGGTCTTTTATGAAGATGAAGTGTTTTCAATAGCTACTAAAGGGTATGGCCACGGGGTAGGGATGAGTCAGTTTGGAGCTAATGAGCTTTCACAACAAGGCAAAACATATAAAGAAATTTTAGAACATTATTACCCAAACACAGTTATCCTTGAAAAAACATAAATAGTGATATATAATTAAGTTAATATATTAATAAAAGGAGAACTGTTATGAACTTTAAAGAATTAGCACTTTCAATCCAAGATAAATTAGTTGAGTATAGAAGAGATTTTCATTCTGAGCCAGAACTATCCTTTTGCGAAGTGAAAACAAATGCAAAAATCGTGGATTTTTTAAAAGAAAATGATATTGAAATCCAGCCAATAGATTCTGGGTATTCTGTTGTAGGGATAATTAGAGGGGCAAAAGAAGGAAAAACTTTTGGTATTCGAGCTGATATAGATGCACTTCCAATGCCGGAATTAAACGATAAACCATATAAATCTAAATTTGAAGGGGTAATGCACGCTTGCGGACATGATGCACATACGGCAACTTTAATGGGCACAGCATTAATATTAAATAGTGTAAAAGATAAGCTTTGTGGAAATGTTAAATTATTTTTCCAAGCAGCAGAAGAAGAAAATCCAGGAGGCGCAATTGGAATGATAAAAGCAGGCTGTCTTGAAAATCCAAAAGTAGATGCTGTAACAGCGTTCCATGTTAACACTGGGCTTGAATGTGGTAAAATTGCATATGGCCCTGGGGCAATGCAAGCATCACCAGATGCATTTAAAATCAAGGTTACAGGAGTTGGTGGTCACGCAGCTTACCCACATAAAACGATAGACCCAGTTGTGATTTCTGCAAATTTAATAGTTGCAATTCAAAATATTGTTTCTCGCTCTATCGACCCATTACAATCAGCGGTTATCACTGTTGGAAGTATTCACGGTGGCTCAAAAGAGAATATAATTGCAGATGAAGTTTTAATGCAAGGAACTATTCGCTCATTAGATAAAGATATTAGAGAACTTTTGCATAAAAGATTAGAAGAAGTTTGCAAAGGAGTAGCGATAACATTTAATTGCAAAATTGATTTAGAAATTTTAAGGGGATACCCAGTTTTAATTAATGATAATAAATTTTTAGAAAATCATATTGCACCATCAGTTGAAAAAATAGTTGGTAAAGAGAATTTATCACTAGATAAAGCACCAACGATGGGAGGAGAAGATTTTGCGTATTTCTTAGAATACTGCGAGGGAGCAATGGGCTCACTTGGAGCAGGAAACAAAGAAAAAGGAATAACTATCGGCGGGCACAACTCTTTATATGATATTGATGAAGATTGCTTATCAGTAGGAGCAGCAGCCCTTGCACAAATTGCATTTGATTATTTAAATGGATAACTAATATAAACAACACTGTTTTAATTAATAGTGTTGTTTTATTTTTACTGTTTTATTTTATTATGATTTATGATAAAATAAGTCTACACATAAGAAAGGAAAACTATTTAAATGAAAGTAACCTTAGTTAGTATAAATAGTAAATACATTCACTCTTCACTTGGAATTTGGTATCTTTTTGCAGCGGCAAAAGAGATTGATAAAAGCGAAGAAATTAATATAATAGAAGGAACTATAAATCAACCTATAAATGATTTAATCGAAGAGATTTTAAAAGAGGATTTTGATGTTATTGGCTTTTCAAGTTATATTTGGAATATTGAAATATCAAAAAAAATAGCATCCATTATTAAAAAACTCTATCCAGATAAAACAATATTTTTCGGCGGTCCTGAGGCAAGCTTTGATGCAAAAGAATTAATAAAAAATGATTATATTGATTTTATAATAAAGGGCGAAGGTGAAGAGGTTTTTCAAAATCTTTTAAATACTGATTTTAAAATAAGCGAAGAGATAATACAAGGTAGTATTTCAAAATATATAAATCCGTATACACCGGAGTATTTTCAAAAATTAAATGGAAGAATTGTATATTTTGAAACAAGTAGGGGGTGTCCGTTTAGTTGTTCATTTTGTCTTTCTGGAAGAAATGAAAATGTTAGGTTTTTTGATTTTGATGAATGTATGAATAATCTTATTAAACTAGCAAATTCAGGCACACAAACGATTAAATTTGTTGATAGAACATTTAATTGCAATGATAAAAGAGCGCTTGAAATATTTAAATTCATTAATAAAAAATTGCAAGAAGGACTAATTCCTAAAAATGTTGTTTTTCATTTTGAAATAGAAGCAGAACTTTTTTCAAAGGAAACAATTGAGTTTTTAAAAACTATCCCAGAAGGCTTATTTCAATTTGAAGCAGGACTACAAAGCTTTAATAAACAAACTCTAAAAGCTGTTTTCAGAAATGAAAAAATAGAAAAGTTAGTTGAAAATTTAAAAGAAATAGCAAAAATTGAAAATATACATCTGCATATTGATTTAATAGCAGGATTACCATTTGAAGATTTTGAAAGCTTTAAACAAGGATTTAACTTAGCATATGAGATTAACGCCGATGTTATCCAATTAGGTTTTTTGAAATTGTTAAAAGGTTCAACGCTTGAAACGCAAAAAGAAGAGCACAGCTTTATAACTCAAGATTTTTCACCATATCAGGTTATGGAAAATAAATATATATCATATAATGATTTAGTAAGGCTGCATAGTGCCGAAGATGCAGTTGAAAGGCTTTTAAATTCGCAAAAGTTTAAACTTACTATTGAGTTTGCTCTTGAAAAATTAAAAATTCAAGCCTTTGATTTATTTTTAGATTTTGGGGAATATATAAAAGATAAGGGGATAAAAAATCCATCATTTGATTTATATGCAAGCCATTTATATAGTTTTTTAATAGCTAAAGAAAATATCACTGAAAAAGAATTAAGAGATGTTATGGCAAAAGATTTTATGATTTGCCATAATACAGGCAAACTTCCAAAATTTTTGCAAATTTTTGATAAAAGATTAAAAGATATTTCAGCTAGCTTAAAGCAGGATGAGCACAGCTTTTTTAAAGATATAAATTCTAAGGCGAAAGAAGCGAAAATTGGTATTTGCATTTTGTATTCAGAAGATAAAGAAAAGGTTTTATTAGTTGATTATTCTAAAAAGCATAAGGTTTTAGAAAGATTTAATTATGAAATAATAGATATTGAGTGCTTTTTTATGTATAAAAAAGAAAAAGGCTTGATTTAATAAACTTAAAATGATAAAATATTTATCGTTAAGTGAAAAAATAAATAAAGATTTATATAAATATAAAGGGATGGAAATAAAATATGAAAACAGTTATTATTGCAGATTCAACTTGTGATATAGATAAAGAACAGGCTAAAGAATTAGGAATTGAAATTGTGCCACTAACAGTTACGTTTGGCACAGAGCAATATCAAGATACAATTGATATTACAAAAAAAGAATTTTTTTACAAGCTAGATGATAGCGATGTTATGCCAGTAACTAGTCAGCCTAGCCCTGAAAAATTTGCAGAAATTTTTGCAAAGCATAAAAAAGAAGGAAACAAAATAGTATTTATTAGTATTGCCTCTCTTTTAAGTGGAACCTTTCAATCAGCTTGTATTGCAAAAACAATGGTCGAATATGATGATATTTATATTGTTGATAGCTTAAATGCAACTGCAGCTTTTGGAATAATTGTAAAACTTGCTTGCAAATTAAGAGATGAGGGGAAATCTGCAAAAGAAATTTATGATATTTTAGAAGAGAAAAAATATAAAGCGAATATCTATGCAATGATAGGAACTTTAAAATTCTTAATTAAAGGTGGAAGATTATCAAAAGCAGCAGGAACTATTGGTGGCGTTTTAAATGTTAAACCAATTATCTGTGTAAAGGATGGTAAAATTCACACTTTAGGAAAAGCAAGAGGAAAAGTTGGTGCTTATAATGATGTGGTAAATAGAGTTAGCGAACTTGAAATTGATACGGATTTACCAATTACTTTAGTTGATGCTGATGATAAAGAATCTTTAAATGAATTTAAAGAAGTGCTAATTGAAAATAATATGAAATACGACTGGGACTACGCTGAAATCGGAAGCGTTGTTGGAACTCACACAGGCCCTGGTTGTGTAGGTATTGCATTTTTTGAAAAATAGTATTTAATCGCCAAGAAATTGGCGATTTTTTATCTATAATACAGATAAAATTTGTTGACGAAAATAGAAAAATTATGTTATTATAAAATGTAAATATAAATTTATTAAAGGAATGGTTATAAGTATGGCACAAAAAATAACTGCCCCAAGGGGTACGCAAGATGTTCTAACAAAAGATAGTTATAAATGGATAATGTTAGAAGAGAAGCTAAGAGAAATAGTTTCACAATATAATTTTAAAGAGATAAGATTGCCAACTTTTGAGCATACAGAATTGTTTTTAAGAGGGGTTGGCGATACAACTGATATCGTTAATAAAGAGATGTACACCTTTTTAGATAAAGGGAATAGAAGTATAACTCTTCGCCCAGAAGGAACAGCACAGGTTGTAAGAAGTGCTATACAACACGGATTTTTAAATGATGGCTTGCCATTTAAAGGATACTATCTGCAAAGCTTTTTTAGGTATGAAAAGCCACAAGCAGGAAGATTAAGAGAATTTCATCAATTAGGAATAGAGCTTTTTGGCTCCCCTGATTACACAGCCGACGCAGAAGTTATTTTAACTGGTGATAAAATTATAAATGATTTAGGAATTAAAGATATTAATTTATATATTAATTCAATTGGCTGTACTGAATGCAGACCATTATATCATAAAAAATTAAAGGAATACTTTGAAGAAAAAAAAGATAATCTTTGTAAAGACTGTCTTGAAAGATTAGAAAAAAATCCTTTGAGAATTTTAGATTGCAAGGAAAGTAAATGCAAAGAGATAAATAAAGATGCCCCAAGCACAGTTGAGAATTTATGCACAGAATGTCACGACCATTTTGAAGGCTTAAAATCAGTTTTAGAAATTGTGGGGCTAAAATATGAAATAAATCCTAAAATCGTAAGGGGACTTGATTATTACACAAAAACTGTTTTTGAATTTGTTTATGATGGTATCGGCTCACAAGGAACTGTTTTAGGTGGTGGGCGATATGACGGCCTATTTGAGCAAATGGGCGGAAATAGTATGCCAAGCGTTGGTTTTGGAATGGGAATTGAAAGATTATTAATGACCCTTGAAGCCGAAGGGATATCACTGGGAGATGATAAATCACCACAGATTTTCTTTGCAAATGCCGGAGCTGATTTAAAACTTTCTAGCTTTGCTATTGCACAAAAAGCAAGGAATGAAGGGCTTTTAGCAGTTAGCGATTTAATGAATAGAAGCCTTAAAGCACAAATGAAATATGCCGATAAAATATCAGCTTTATACACTGTTGTGTTAGGAGAAGATGAGATTAAAAATCAAAAAGCAATAGCAAAAAATATGAAAACAAGAGAAGAAATAGCTATTGATTTATCAAAAGAGATAAAGCCACAATTAGGTTTATAAATCTATAAAACGAAAGGAAGTTAAACCATTATGGAAAGTATGGGAAGTATGAGAAGAAGCCATTACTCAATTAGAGTAACTGAGGAAATGGTGGGGCAAGAGGTTGTTGTTGCTGGATATATAGCAAAAAATAGAGATTTAGGGGCTATGGTGTTCTGCGATTTAAGAGACCCTAAGGGCGTTATGCAGTTAAGTTTTGATGATAAAGCTGATAAATCATTATTAGAAAAAGCAAAAACTCTAAGAAGTGAATTTGTTGTTATGGCAAAAGGTGTTGTTTCTTTAAGAGAAAAGCCGAATTTAAATATTCCAACAGGGAAAATCGAAATAAAAGTTACAGAATTTAAAATTCTATCAAAAGCACAAACAACTCCTTTTGAAATTAAAGACGATGTTAATGTTAATGAAGAATTAAAATTAAAATATAGATATCTAGATTTAAGAAGAAATAAAGTTAATGAAGCTATCGTTCTTCGCCATAAGATAACTAAAATTGCAAGAGACTATTTTGATAATAACGATTTTATCGAAGTTGAAACGCCAATACTCGTTAAATCAACCCCAGAAGGGGCAAGAGATTACATCGTTCCATCTCGTGTTCAGCCAGGTAAATTTTTTGCACTGCCACAAAGCCCACAGCTTTATAAGCAATTATTAATGCTTTCAGGTTTTGATAGATATATGCAAATTGCGAAATGCTTTAGAGATGAAGATTTAAGAGCAGACAGACAGCCAGAATTTACTCAAATCGATTTAGAAATGGCATATGTAGACGAAGAAGACATTCAAACAATGAATGAAGGCTTTATGAAAAAGGTGTTTAAAGATGTTCTAAACGTTGAAATTCCAACACCATTTGAAAAAATCACTTATAAAAAAGCGATGGAAGACTATGGAAGTGATAAGCCAGACACTAGATTTGAAATGAAGTTATGCGATATCACAAAAGAAGTAGAAAACACTGAATTTGTTGTGTTTAAAAATGCAATCACTGCTGGTGGTAGCGTTAGATGTATTGTTGCTAAAAATTTAAGCGATAAATTAACAAGAAAAGAAATCGATAAGCTAACAGAAGTTGCAAAAACATATGGTGCAAAAGGGGTTGCATATACTAGAATAACAGCTGAAAATGAAACTTCAAGCTTTGAAAAGTTTTTATCAGAAGAAGAAATTAAAGCTATTAGAAGTAAAGCGAATGTTGAAATGGGCGACGTTTTATTAGTTGTTGCGAGTGAAGAAGAATCAGTAGTGTTTGCAGCACTTTCTGCTTTAAGACTTCATATTGCTAAAAAATTCGAGCTTATTTGTGAAAATCAATACAACTTTCTGTGGGTTACAGATTTCCCATTATTTGAGTTTGATAAAGAAAATAATAGATATGTGGCAGTTCATCACCCATTCACAATGCCAAAAGAAGAAGATTTAGAAAAACTTGAAATAAACCCAGGCGAATGCAATGCTAAGGCTTATGATATGGTTTTAAATGGTGTTGAGCTTGGTGGTGGTTCTATTAGAATTTCAAATCCAGAGCTTCAAAGCAAAATGTTTGAGATTTTAGGATTTACACAAGAGAGAATGCAGGAAAACTTTGGCTTTTTAATAGAAGCATATAAATATGGTGCACCTCCACATGGAGGTATGGCATATGGGCTTGATAGGCTTTGTATGCTTATGGGCAATCACGATTCAATCCGTGATGTTATGGCTTTCCCTAAAGTTCAAAATTCAGGTGAAGTTATGACTAATTCTCCAGATATAGTTGAGAAAAAACAATTAGATGAATTGTTTATTGATTTAATCGAAAAAGAATAATCAAAATATAAATCGAAACTGATATTAATTTATCGGTTTTGATTTTTTTTGTTTGAATATAAAGAAATATGTGCTATAATGAATATAAAAAAAGTAAAGGAAGCTTAAAAGTTATGAATGAAAAGAATAAGATAGATTTTATTTTAAATATTGATAAAGATTTTAAAAAACTAACTAAAGATGAAATTAGTTTTATTAATAACAATTCAGTGTATAAAACGTTTTTGGCAAGACAAAATATACATAATGCAGATACTGATTGCATAGGAGTTGTGTTTTTAGTTTCTGGTAGTCTTAGGGTTTATATAATGTCAGACGAAGGTAAAGAAGTTACTATTTATAGAATTCTTCCAGGTGAAGTTTGCATTTTAACAGCATCTTGTATTTTAACAGAGATAACCTTTGATGTTTATGTTGATGCAGAAGAAGACTGCGAGGCAATTGTTTTAAATAGCGATGCTACATTAGAATTAATTGAAAATAATATATATGTAGAAAATTTTACAAATAAAATTAAAGCGCAAAGGCTATCAGATGTTATGTGGACAATGCAACAAATTTTGTTTTACAGCTTTGATAAAAGGCTTGCGATATTTTTATATGATGAATACGTTAAAAATGGGGAAGCTATTCATTATTCTCATATGGAAATTGCAAAATATCTTGGAAGTGCAAGAGAAGTAGTTTCTAGAATGCTTAAATATTTTGAAAATGAAGGTATATTAAAAGTTTCAAGAAAAGAAATTGAAATTATAGATAAAAAGAAATTATTAGATAGAGCACAAGGGTGAAATAAGTGATTTAATCACTTCATTTATATTAATGCTGTGATATAATAAACTTAAAAGAAATAAGGAGGCTTAAATTATGAGCATGCAAATAACAAAAGAAAACTTTGAAAACGAGGTTTTAAACAGCGATACGCCAGTATTTATTGATTTCTGGGCACCTTGGTGTGGTCCTTGTAAAATGGTAGGACCAATTGTTGATGAATTATCAGCTGACTTTGATGGAAAAGTAAAAGTTGGAAAAATTAATGTTGATGACGAACAAGAACTTGCAGTAAAATACGGAGTTTTAAGTATTCCAACAATGATTTTATTTAATAAAGGCGAAGAAGCAGAAAGAATTGTTGGCTTTAAACCAAAAACAGCTCTAGCTGAAATTTTAAATAAATACTAATAAATAAAAAGCTAAGATTTTCTTAGCTTTTTATTTTGTGAAAAATAATATATAGTTAATCTTTTAGCTTGATTTAAAAATGCATTAGTGGTAAAATTTGTAGTACTGATATATTTATTTGTATACATAATGAACAGCACTCAAATTTGCAATAAAATATATAAAAAACACCAGTAAAGGAATAATTATAATATGAAACTCAAAAGAATATTACTAATAGCAGTGCTAACTACATTAAGTGTGATTTTAACCGGTTGTGCCAAAAAAACTTCAATATCAGAAAAACCCTTTAATGAAAAAAGCCTTAATTTAAGCGATGGCTTAGTTTTTGATACAACCCAAAGTATAGATAATGAGTACTATATTATCGCAACAGAAGAACATCCAGAATTTGAGTATGGAATGCCATTTTTAATTAAAATAAATTCAGATGGGAATTTAACTCCAGTTTGTGATTTAGAAAACTGCGAGCATAACTCAAAAAGCTGTAATGCTTATAGCAATATGTATTCTGGAAGAATTATAAATTACGAGGGCGTTAACTATTTAATAGGTGAAAAAGAAAAAAATGGATATAGAACAGGGGTTGTGATTGAAACTTTTGAAGATGGGAATTTTAATCAATCAACCGAAGTTTTTTCAAGAAGTAAACATTTGTTAACTTCACTTGATGTGATAATACACGAAGGCTGGCTAATTTATCTAGCCTCTGATTACCAAGATGGATATAAAGCTCATATAACAGCATTTAATCTCAAAACAAAAGAAGTGAAAACGCTTATAGAAATGGAGCAGGAGAATGGAGTGGTCGACTTTTTTACAGTGGTGCAAGATAATTTAATCTACTCAGTATCCACAAGGGATGAAGAAACTTGGTATAGCACTAATCCAAAATGGGTAACAAGTGTTAAAAGTTTAAATTTAAACACAGATAAAATATCAACACTTACAAGCTACTTAGCCCCAAATACAAAATCAGCTCAGGTGAAAGATGAGTTTTTATACACTGTTGAAGATGAAATGTATATATACAGAACTAATCTTTACACGCTAGAAAAAGATTTAATCCTTGATGCGACTGCCCTTGGCAAAACTTTTGATATGAGCTATGGAAACTCATTTCATATAGATGACTCGCATATGTATTATTATTTAACAGATGTAGAAGAAAGATATGCGCTAAATTTAGAAACGCTAGAATCAAGCTTTCAAACATTTGAAGTGATTGATTATAAAGGCGATTTTCTTCGATATACTAATATTCAAGGTGTATTTGGGGATGGATACTATCTAGTGGCAGGAGATTACCTTGCTAATACTACACAGATTAGGCATTTTTATGTAATAAAAGAAGAGGATTACTGGAATAATAACGATAAAGCTCTAGTGCATATAGGCTTACTGAAAAAACCTAGTATCTTTGATGCGTATTTTACGCCAGGATATTAAAAAACTATGAATATAAGGGAAAAATAAATGAACAATAAACCTAAAAAGAAGAATAAACTGCTATCATTTTTGCTAGCTATTATAATTTTATCACTTACAGCAATGGCAACAGTTGTGATTTTTTCTATTCAAAAAGAAAAATTTCAAATTTTAGATAGTGATATAGAAAAAATAGATATTATTTCAGCCGAATATAATATATTTGAAACATCTAAAAATATAAATGATGAAAATATAGAGCCAGCTTTAGATGAATTGTTTTTCAATTTAAAAACAACTGGAGTTAACACGCTAATTATTCCAGCATTTAATGAAAAGAATTCAATTATAGATATAGAGGGATATACAAACGCTGTAAAAGAAACTGATTTATTAAATGAGATAGTGAAAAAAGGCTCAGAAAATGGAGTGCAAGTATTATTATCAATTGATAACGCTATATTCTCTATGAATGAAATTATAAACTCACTAGATATTATTTCAAGAAATGAAAATGTGTCAGGAATTGTTATTGATAATTCAGCTATAACAAATGATGAGATTTTAGAACTGGATAGTATATTAAGCAAAGATAGTCATTTACTAGCAATTAAAAGTGCTGATAATAGCTATATGAACACAATAATTAGCAATACAGCCGTTGATTATTTTATTTATCCAGCTTTAAATAATGATGAATTTATTCTGTTATCAGAAGGAAATAATGAAACTAGCAAAGTTTTAATGCATTACTCTATGGGAGATTTTGAGCGAAATAATCTAATGATTAAAGGCTCTTATGATATAGACGGCGTAGTGTTTACAAGCTTTTCAAATGATTATAATTTATTAAATACAAACACAGCCTACACAAAAGGAAATACAGATTTTCCAAGCTTTAATTTCGATGTATCGAATGAATTCAAAGTTACAAATCCATTAAAAAATGAAACAACATATTATTCTGGAATATTTATAACAGGTGTTGGAGAAGAAAATGGGACAGTTGTTGTGAATGGGAAAAGTTATCAATCACAAACAGATGGAACTTTTGGGATATATTATGATTTAGCAGTTGGAACTAATAGTTTAACAATATCTCAAAATGGAAATACGCATAAAGTAACTATAACTAGAAAAACCTACTCTTCTTCAGGTGGGGGGCAAATTTCCCACGATGGTACAGAATATGCAAATGCAAATCAAGTTGTAGTGGCAACAAGGGCATTAACCAGCATTTTAAATACTCCAGATGATGATGGGGATATTTTAGCAGGTGTGCCAGCAGGAACACAGATGATAGTTAAAAGCACAGTTGAAACCGTTAGAAGTGGGCAAACAACCTATGCTTATGAATTGAGTGGTGGTGGATATGTTTTAGCAAAATATGCAGAATTTATCGATGAATACACGAAAAGCACCCTGACTGGTGGAAGTATGGAAGTAATAAGCGAAGGGGATAATGAGGGGGATGTTGTTTTAACTTATAATTCAACTGGAACCCCAGCTGTTATTTCATTTTTAGAAGAAGATAGCCTATCATTTGCCTTTTTAGACACAACCTTTACTGACACAGTTAATCTTACAAGCGAGTTATTTACAGGGATAGATTATTCAATGAGCGAAGGGGCTAACGCTGTTATAACTTTTAATGAAACCAATAATTCTATATGGGGATACCACGTTAGCCAAACAGATACAACAACAACTATTTATCTAAAAAAGGCACCACAAAAAGCAGATGGTGCACAGCCGTTACTTGGAACTAGCATAGTTTTAGATGCAGGGCACGGAGATACCGACTCTGGGACAGTAGGCGTTGCAGGTGGGCTAGGACCAATGGAAAAAGATTTAAATTTAGCATTAGCACTCACTACAAAAGCTATGCTTGAACAATATGGTGCAACAGTTCATTTAGTTAGAGAAGACGATACTTTTTATGAACTTGAAGAAAGAAGAGTTTACACAAATGATATAAAACCTGATTTATTTATATCAATTCACCATAATAGTATGGCGTATTCATACAATTCAAATAATGCATATGGAGCTGAAATTTATTATTTCACAAAGCAAAGTGAAAACTTTGCAAATGCAATAGTGGATAATGTTTCGCTTTATACTAATAGAAATAATAGAGGAAGTGAACAAGGGTACTACTATGTAACAAGGGTGGATATAGCACCAGCAGTTTTAATGGAATATTCATTTTTAATGAATCCACTTGAATACTCTTTAACATATAGTGATGATGCAATATACGATGCATCGTATGGAACATTAATGGCGATACTTGAAACTATACCAGAATAAATAAAAAACTAGAATAGCTATAAATATGCTATTCTAATTTTTTCATTTAATATTTAAATATGTTTAAACACTATTTTTATAACCACATTTTGGACAAACACCATGCTCGTCTAGACTGATTCCGCAAAGAGGACATCGCTCAATATTATTTTTTGTAACATATTCTTCGCTAGCAGCATTAACACCGCTTGTAAAGGTGATTTTTGCTATATTTAGTTTATCTTTAAGTAAATCATAAACAATTTTAATCATACCCTCAACAGTCATGGTTTCTTTAGTTACAACTAAACGACAATCAGGATAAGCACAGCAAAGTTCTGTTTTAAAGGCTTCGCCTTTCATTTGGTTTTGTGGAGTTCCATCTTTTATTCCTGTATCCTCATAAACCTTAAGAATAGCTGGCAGAAGAGGGTCGTCCTCTCTTAAAACTAAGGCATGGTCAAAGTTTTTTAAAACATCCCAAGCCGTTTTTTGTATTTCATTACAAGGGAAAACCATATTTACTCCCATATTAACAGTATCTTCAACTTCAATTGTTAAAACGCCGGTGTGCCCGTGTAAATATTGAGCTTCGCCTTTAAATCCATAAAATCTGTGAGCATATTGTAAATCAAATGATGTGTAACTTCTCATGCTAAACCTCCTAATAAGTAAATAAACAATATTATATACGCGTTTTGCATATAAGTTTTTAACATTGTTGTTAGTTATAGTATACTATTGACAAATTAAGATGTCAATATATATAAGTGTGAGTTAATTACAAAAGGATTTACTATATGAATAAAAGATGTGGTAGGCATTGTTATTTGGCTTTATACATCCCATATATAATGGCTAAAACTAGTAAGATTACATTAATTATTATCATTATTAAATTTAAGTTTTGTAATGATGTTATAAGAATAAACAACTCTATGACACAAAATATAAAAATTAAAATAAAATATAAAGCATTATTTATATATAGTTTAGATTTTTGCCACTCTAATTTAAAAATAAAAGGAAATTTAATTGCAGAAACTAAAACTAAAAC
Organism: uncultured Oscillospiraceae bacterium; assembly: GCA_964525015.1. Taxonomy (GTDB): domain Bacteria; phylum Bacillota; class Clostridia; order Oscillospirales; family Ruminococcaceae; genus RGIG3102. The sequence goes on along the minus strand of CAZGFY010000020.1, from coordinate 21,125 downwards.
AGTGCTAACGCTTGAGAGAACCATTGTAAAGCTTGCTATTTCTCTTATTGATAAATTAAATAAAATAGGCAAACACCCTATGATGAAAACAATTAATATAGAAAATGTGTATGCATTGTATTTATTTTGCTTTGCTAATATTGTAGGAAGCCATCCATCCTTTACTCCTGCAACAACAGGGAAAATAGAATCTGGTATTCCTGCATTCATAGTTGTAAGTAGGGCGAAAATAGGTCCTGAAACCAGAAATAATGTATAGAAAAAAGGAGATAGAATATGCTTTGCTGTAACAGTAAGAGTTGTATTTGCAGTAAGATTCAAAGGCAAAACAGCACCAGCTGCATATCCCACTAAAACATATAATACTAAGGTTATAATAGAGATATAAAGCATACTTTTAGGAATATTAATAGTTGGGTTTTCACTGATTTTAGAATAGTTTGCGATTGAATTTATCCCATCACAAGAATAGCTAAGTAAAACAACGGCTGTAAAAAATCCGTGATTTCCATTTAAAAACATATTGGGTGAAGAGAAATTAAGATAATCAGCCTGAGTGTTTAGTATTGCAGTAAAGGAAAAAACAAGTAGGGAAAAAATTAAAATAGGGGTTGCGATTGATTGAATTTTACTCATCATATTAACTCCAAGTAAATTTGTAAAACAAAAAAATCCCCATATAATCAAAGTTATTAATTTTGCATTAAAAACAGGGAAAATATCTAAAATATATTGTGATAAAGCTAAGACAGCCGTTCCTCTAGCTGCCCAGGATAAAAGCGAGGCAACACTTATAAATCCGCCTAAGTTTTTATTAGTACAGCTAGTTATCATTGCGTATCTACCACCTTCCATGCTAAGGCTAGAAAAGAAGAAAATATATGGAATTATTCTAAAAAAGGAAAGCAGACAGGAAACAAAAAATGCTATCCAAATAGAATATCCAGTAACAGCTATTGCAGAGCCAACTATACTAACAACTCCTGCACCAACAACATGACCTGTACCTATAAAAACTAATTCTTTTAAAGTTAATTTTTTATTCATAAATAATTCATCCTTTTTATTTATATCTTTATTAATATGATATTATAAATAATAACTACTTATGTATAATATATGTTAAACCTTTATTTTAATAAATATAAAAAGTTTAGATATTAAATTATGAAATTTGTAATAAATAGGGTAATATTGTATAATAAAAATATAAAAAGAAAGGAGCTATGATTTTTATGGAAGTTAGAGAAATGATTTTTAGAATAATTTTAGCTTTACTAATCGGTGGAATTATTGGCTGGGAAAGGGAAAAATCGCATCATCCAGCAGGATTTCGAACACATATGCTAGTGTGTACAGGTGCAGCTATTGTTATGATAACTAGTTTTGAAATATATAATATGTTTAAAGGTCAAACTAATCTAGACCCAGCAAGGCTAGGTGCACAGGTTATATCAGGGATTGGATTTTTAGGAGCTGGGACTATAATAAGAGATGGCTTTTCAATAACAGGGCTCACCACAGCAGCAACTCTTTGGGCTGTTGCTTGCATAGGGCTTGCAATAGGCTCAGGAGTGTATACAGTTGGCGTACTTGGGGGAGTTTTAATTATTTTCATACTAACAATTTTAAACTCGGTAGAAAAGAAATTAATGGCATATTCTAGGTTTTCAGCGAATATAAAAATTAAATGCAAAGACGTTGGAGTAGTTATATCAAGTCTTAATGCTGATATGAAGAAAAATGATTTTTATTTAAATAATATCTACATAGAAGAAGACGATGGAATTTATGAAATAATTTTTTCAATAATATCTAAAAAAAGAAAAAGAGATATAAATATGGCAGATTTAGTTATGCAGTATTCAAAAATAGAAACTGTGAAATCTGTAAATTTTGTTGATTACTAAAAAAATGGTATTAGCCGTTAAAAGCTAATACCATTTTTATTAATTTCTAGTGTAAGCAACTAAACCGCCAACCATAGTTAAATCAACGTTTACATCTCTTAAATTAGCAGTATCCATATTAAAGATATCTGTATCTAAGATAGCTAAATCAGCAAAGAAACCAGGAAGAAGTTTCCCTTTTTTATCTTCTGCAAAGTTTGAATAAGCACTTGCAGCTGTGTATAAATGAACTGCATCATTAATGCTAACAGCTTGCTCTATATAATATCCTTCTGTTTGTGTTCCTGATAAATCCTTTCTTTCAACTGCACAGTATAGATTATCCATTGTTTTTAAATCTTCAACAGGTGAGTCTGTGCCATAAGAAAGGTTAATGCCCATTTTAAACATATCTCCAAAAGCGTAAGATGTGCTAGCTAATTCTTCGCCAACCCTATCTCCAACTATATGCATATCATAATGTATAAATATAGGCTGAACATAAGCTAAAACATCATTTGTTTTAAATCTTTCAAGTAAAGGTTTATCAGTGATTTGGCAATGCACGATGCCATGTCTTAATGGGTTTTCTCCATTTGTTATAACAGTGTCATAAGAATCTAAAACCATTTCGATAGCTTTATCTCCGATAGCATGAACAGCTACTTGTAAATTGTTTTTATTAGCAATACCAACCATTTCATTTAACTGCTCTTGTGTCATACAGATAATCCCATATGTGCTAGAATCATCAGCATATGGATTTCTCATAGCAGCAGTTCTTGCGCCAAGAGAACCATCTACAAACATTTTTAATGGGCCAATTTTATTATAATCACTACCATTACCAGTTTTAAATCCAGCATTTAAAAATGCATTGAAATCATCAGGATTTGCAAATGTGCATTGATGATAAGCACGTGGTCTTGCTTTATTTTGAGCGTAAACATTTTCATATGCTGCATACATCTCATTAAAATTAAAATCTTTAATATCATTTGTTTGAACAGTTGTGATACCTTGCGTTAAGGCGTAATCCATAGCAGTATTTAATGTTTTTGTCATATCTTCAAGGCTTGGCTCTGGTATATGTGAAGATATTAGTGAGATAGCACTTTCAGTGAAAACACCGTTTGGCAGTCCATCTTCACCATAGTAAAATTCAGCTCCTTCAATTTGCATAGTATCTTTTGTAACGCCACAGATTTCTAAAGCCTTAGTGTTGCAAGACGCTAAATGTCCACAAGCACGAGTGAAAAGGATAGGGTGTTCAGTTGAAATTTTATCTAAATCTTCTTTTGTTAAAACTCTGCCTTCGCTAAAGTAGTCTTGATTCCAGCCTCTTCCTAAAATCCAGTTTCCACTAGAAGTTGGATTTTTTTCTAAAAAGGCGAATGAGCGATTTAAAACTTCTTCAATTGAATTAGAGCCGTATAGCTGAACTGCCTCTAAAGAAGTTCCAACGCCGTATAAATGCTGGTGAGAATCATTAAATCCAGGAACAACAGCATTTCCTTTAGCATCTATTTTAATCGCATCACCTGATGCGATTTTTAAGATTTCTTCATTTGTACCAGTGCTAATTACAACATCGTTTTCAATTAAAATCGCCTGCGCATAGTTACCACTTTCAAGATAGATATTTCCATTAAAAATAATTGTTTGCATAATATTAAAATCCTTTCTATGTGATTTGTGACTTTCGAAATAAGAGATTTCAAAAGTCACAAATTAAAATTTATAAGTTATTATCTATTAGCTTTAGATTTTTTTGTTACTAAATAGATTATGTAGCAAGAGCCAGAAACTAATAGACCGATTAAAGAAGTGATTGGATCTTCGATAAAAGTATTTAATGTTAGTAATGCAGTTACAACAGCAGCTAATATAACGATTACATTAGGAGCTCTATATGGCCTTGCCATAGTAGGGTATTTTTTTCTTAGTTTGAAAACAGATAAGAATGTGAATGTATTAAATACAGCACTTGAAAAAACAACTAAAGCTGTTAATTGTCCTAAATCTCTTGTAAAAATAAGAGCAATTGTAATTACCATATGTAAAAGAATAGCATTATGAGGTGTTTTGTATTTATCGTGAACTTTTGCAAACATTTTTGGAAGCATTCCATCTCTTGCAATTGCAAGAGCAGAGCGAGGGAATACCATTACACAGCCATTTAAAGAGCCGAAAATTGCTAAAAACATACAGATAGTAACAAGTGTTCCACCAAGATTTCCAAAAAGAATGTTTGAAGCTTCTGTTCCAAGATAAAAGTTTTCAGCTTCAATCATTGAAGCGATTGTATCAAATGGAACAACTCTGTATATAGCGTAGTTAAATAAAACATATAGAACTGTTACAAAAACAATTGAAACAATAATTGCTAAAGGAATATTTCTTTTTGGATTTTTAATTTCTTCGCTGATAACATTTAAGTTAGTCCAGCCTTCATAAGCCCAAAGAGTTGCAACAATACCAAAGCCAACCATACCAATAATTTCGCCAAGTGGTAGATTTTCAGTAGCAGCATTTGTTAAAGTTAGTGGTACAGTTTCTGTTCCCATAAATAGACCTGCAAAAAGGATAATTCCAATAGGGATTAATTTACCAACAGTGAAAATATTTTGAACTAGTTTACCTTGTTTTAGTCCGAGAATATTGATAATTGTTAAAAATACAATTATTCCAGAAGCTAAAAGCTGAGATTGAAGTGTTGTAAGAGTGATAACTGAGCTCATTGAGCCAACTAGTGCAACTGCGATACCAGCAGAAGATCCACAGCTTCCTAAAATAAAGCTTGAAAATCCAGAAGTGAAAGCGAGCCCTTCGCCATATGCTTCTCTTAAATAAATGTATCTACCACCAGCTTTTGGCATCATAGCGCCAAGTTCAGCGTAACATAAACCACTAATTAGTGTTACAATTCCGCCAAGTAGCCATACTAAAAGTGCAAGTCCTAAAGACATACCACTTCTAATTAATACATAAGAACCGATATAGAAGATACCACTTCCAACCATAATTCCCATAAGGATATTTGCTCCATCAAAAAGACCTAAATCTCTTCTTAAATTTGTATCTTCAATTTGAAGATTGTTTGTTTGATTTGCCATTTTTAATTTCTCCTATTTTCTGAATGATTTTTTAAAATAAAAAAGTTGCATCGTATCGATGCAACTTTTGAAAAAATCAGAAATAGGTTGTCATCGATAGCTCCTCCACTTTTAATGGGAGTATAATAATTATTTATTATTATACCAATATATAAGTATACCTACTTATATATTTCGGCAACCGTGCCTTTCATTTACATCATCGAATGTCTTCTCAGTAAACTAATAATCTTGGCTGCGCCTCTATCAATCTTTTATTTATGTAATAGATAATAACATAAAGTGAGGAATATGTCAATTAATATTTAATAAAATTTTTATGTAAAAATAAACAAAAATAAAAAAGCACCGAAAATCGGTGCTTTTAAAGGTTAAACTAGTTGTTTACATAAGGTAGAAGCGCTACATGACGAGCTCTTTTAATAGCAACTGTTAATTCTCTTTGGTGTTGAGAACAAGTGCCAGTAACACGTCTTGGAACGATTTTTCCTCTTTCAGAAATGTATTTTCTTAATTTAGCTGTATCTTTGTAATCGATAACGCCAACTTTATCCATACAGAAGCTGCAAACTTTTTTGCGGCCACGTTTAACATTTTTGTTTTTGAAATCTCTATCGTTTCTTTCCATAGTTAAAAATCCTCTCTTTCTTAAAAACTAAAACGGTAAATCTCCTTCATCACTAGCAATTGCTGTAAAATCATCAAAATCGCCAGTTGAGAAAGAAGAAGGTTGATTGTTTTGCTCAAAACTTGGGGCATTCATTGTGTTATTAGGTCTTGGGCTTGCCATAGAAGTACCAGAACCTTTGCTTTCTGCAAAATGAGCGTTTGAAACAACAATTTCAAATGCAGTTCTGTTTTTTCCAGTATCTTTATCTTGATACTGCCTTGTTTGGATGGAGCCATTAATACCTATCATACTTCCTTTATGGAAATATTTTGAGATAAATTCACCAGTTTGTCGCCAAGCTACACAGTTTATAAAATCTGCTTGTCTTGTACCATCTTGGCTAGCAAATTGACGATTAACAGCTATTGAAAAGCTGCAAACGCTTGTGCCATTAGGTGTTTGACGAAGTTCTGGTTCTTGAGTTAATCTGCCTAGTAAGCAAACTACATTCATTCTAAATACCTCCTAAAAATTAAAGAGCAATAATGTTTGTGCGAAGTAGACCTTCAGTGATCTTGTAAACACGATCAAGTTCAGCTGGGAAACTAGCGTTTGATTCGAATGTGAATAAAACGTAATGACCTTCAGCTTCTTTGTTGATTAGGTATGCAAGTTTTTTCTTGCCCCATTCATCAACAGATACTAAGTTACCGTTAGCTTCAATTAAAGTTTTGAATTTTTCAACAAGAGATTTGATACCATCTTCCTCTTGTTTTGTGCTGATAACAACAAGTGATTCATATTTGTTCATTTTCTTTTACCTCCTTTTGGACTTTAGGCCCTATAACTATTATAGAGCAAGGAACTGTCTAAAATTTAAACAGCGATTTATTATACCACCAAAACCACAAAATGTCAACACCATATAATCTGGTCTTACTTAGGTAATCCGAGCTAGCCTAAGATTTATTAGATTTTAAGTTTTGAAACTAGTTTTCATTATATCAGTTATTCTAAATCAAGGAATAGTTTGATTTATGTATATTATAAAGTGCTAGCTAAATGTTTTAAGTAAGTTTTAAATTCTTCTCCAACTTCTTTATGGGTTAGTCCTTGTTCAACGTTTGCCATTAAAACTCCAAGCTTATTTCCCATATCAAAGCGTTTTCCCTCAAAATCAACGCCAACCATTTTGTTTTCTCTAGCTAAAACTGCCATAGCGTCGGTTAGCTGGATTTCTCCACCAGCACCAGGGGCTGTGTTTTCTAAAATTGGGTAGATATCTTTATCTAATAGGCATCTTCCTAAAATAGAATAAAGGCTAAATTCACTTCCTAGTTTTGGCTTTTCTATCATATCAGTTACATTGTAATGATTATCTTTAATGTTTTCAATTTTTAAAGATGAATACTTGCTAATCATTTCAAGAGGAACATCTTTTATTCCAACACAGCATTTTTGATGCTCATTATAAGCGTTTATTAATTGCTGTGCAACTGGAGTTTTTGAAAAAATTATATCATCTGGGTATAAAACTAAGAATGGTTCATCTTTTGTGAATTCTTTAGCACAAAGAATAGCGTGACCAAGCCCTTTTGCTTCTTTTTGTCTTAGATAATAGATGTTTGCAAGATTAGATATGGATTTCACTTCTTCTAAAATATCTTCTTTGCCAGGTTTATTTAAAGAATTTTCAAGCTCTGGGCTTCTATCAAAATGATTTTCAATACTTGCCTTATTTCTTGAAGTTATAATTAAAATATCAGTAATTCCACTTTTAACACATTCTTCTATAATATATTGAATACTAGGTTTATCTACAATAGGTAGCATTTCTTTAGGTATTGCTTTTGTAGCAGGTAGAACTCTTGTTCCAAAGCCTGCGGCTGGTATAACGGCTTTTGTTATCATGGTGAAAAAATCTCCTTATATTAAGTTTTTATTAAAATTAATTTTTATCCAAATATGCTAAAAATCCAAAATAAAAGTCCAATAAATAAAACGAGTTTGCTAGGGCCTGCTTTCTGGCTGATAATACGATAATATTCATCTTTAGATTTAGTTGAATTTTTGTATTCTTTTAAATCATTAATAGTTTTGCTTTTAATAGCAGGATATGCCACAAATCCAAGAATAACAGAAAATGCAATTGCTCCTAAAGCAATATACTGATAAATAGGATTAGTTTGTACTAATTCAGGATTAATAAGGGTATCACGAAGAAAATAAGAGGATGCCATTGATACTATAAATGAAATAAGCCCTAAGTTCCATAATTTGCGATAGAAAAAGAAAGGCCAGCCAAATAAAAATGCAACTAGTGAGAATGGGCGATATTTTTTATCTTCCTGCATTCTTTTGAATTTTCTTATATATTCATATGAATTAGGCCCGAGATAAATTGCGATATCTTTTACTAAAACTCCATCAATCTCGCTACTTAAATCATTGTTTAATTGCTGAATAAAATCAAGAGGAGATTTTGGAAATGGAGTTGAAACAGTTGGGATATTATTATTTGCCATTGTTTCAGGATTTAAAGAATTTGTGATATTTTCTTTTATATCGTCACTGAGCTCTGTAAATTCACGCTCACAAGATGCACAAGAGGTTGCCTCGCTAGTGTTTATATATCCACAACTAGGGCAAACAATATCGATTTTCACACTAGGTGAATCATCATTTTTTTTATTATTTGGGTTTTCCCATTCATATCCTTTTTTATGCTCAGCTTTATGAAGACATTCACCCTTATCTTTATAACAGTGCCTGTGATAAGGTGTTCCACAATCAGGGCAAACAACAACATCACTATCATTTGTAAAGGCTTCATTACATATTTCGCACTTAATGTTTGTGTAATTAAACATAATATATTTGTGTTCCTTTCTAAATATGTTTTGAAAAAATTGTTAAATTTAATTATATCGTATTTTAATAAAATAGTAAAGATTTAATTATTTTCTCTTTACTAGATAGAAAGATTTGGTATAATATATAATATAATAAAATATAAATGTGAAAATTAGGGGTAAATAATGATTTTAATTGATGAGTATAAAAAACAGGTAAATGATAGTCTTTTAGATATAAAAGACTTAAAAGATGCAGTTGATTATCAGGTTTTACAAGAAAAAATAGATGAACTTGAAATGCATACACAGCAGGAAGATTTTTGGTCAAATAAAGAAAAACAAACAGAGATTTTTGCAAAATTAAAAGTATTAAAAGATAAAAAAGAAGGGGTAGATAATATTATATCCCTTCAAAGTGATTTAGATACACTTATTAACCTTTACACTGAATTTGAAGATGAAGAGCTAGAGATAGATATAAAACAAACTAGCGAAACTCTAGCTAAAAGCATAGAAAATTTAAGATTATCAACGCTTTTAATTGGTGAATATGATGCTAAAAATGCAATTATAACTCTACATGCAGGTGCTGGTGGAACAGAAAGCCAAGACTGGGCAGAAATGCTTTATCGTATGTACACAAGATATTGCCAAAAAGCAGGATATAAAACTAGCGTTATTGATTATCTAGATGGAGATGAGGCAGGAATAAAATCAGTTTCATTTTCAGTGGAAGGTAGTAATGCTTATGGGTTTTTAAAAGGTGAAAATGGAGTTCATCGTTTAGTTAGAATTTCTCCATTTGACTCTTCTGGCAGACGCCATACATCATTTGCATCTTGTGAAGTTATGCCGGAAATAGATGAAGATGTAGAGGTGCATATAAACAGTGAAGATTTAAGAGTTGACACTTATAGAGCATCAGGGGCAGGTGGACAACACGTTAATAAAACAGAAAGTGCAATAAGAATTACTCATATCCCAACAGGTGTTGTGGTTTCTTGCCAAACTCAAAGAAGTCAGATACAAAATAGAGAATTTGCAATGAAAATGCTTAGAAGTAAATTAGCTCAAATTAAAGAAAGAGAGCATTTAGAAAAAATAGAAGATATTAAAGGGGTTCAAAAGGAGATAGCTTGGGGAAGCCAAATAAGAAGTTATGTATTTATGCCTTACACCCTAGTTAAAGATCATAGAACGGGCTACGAAGATGGAAGAGTAGATATGGTTATGGACGGAGCCATCCAAGGTTTTTTAAATGCTTATTTAAAGCAGGATAGTAAGAGCGAAAGTTAGATAAAGAATAAGTAATACTGTAATCTAGTAGCTAAATTGTTGGAGAAAATTATGAAAAAGTACACAACTTATCTTAATATTGGAATTATTATTTTTTTTATAATATGTTTGATTTGCCCAGTTTTGTGGTTATTTGAGATTGAAATTTACTTTGATATAATGGGTGGTATGATTAGTTTTGATATGTTTTTCTTTTCGTTTATATTATTATTTAGCTTACTCTATATAAAATTAGCTCGAATTCATTATGCAAAAATAGGTAAAAAATCAATCATTATAGTTTGGGGGCTACCACTAGTGATTGGAATCCCAGTATTGATTTTAGGTATTGTTTCAAGAAATGCTTTTTTAGCATTAGCTTGTGCGTTTATTATGAATATTGTAATTCTAATTATTTTGCGTTCTTCTTTGCTTGAAATTTTATTGTCAGGATTCTTATCTGTCTTAATGATTATGTTTACTGTTTTAATTTTCTTTGTAGGAATTATGTTGATGCCTATGAATAATAGGCATTTTGAAAGTTATGAAGAAGATGGGGTTTATTATATTACATCTCAGCCTGTTTATGGAGTAGACCCAGATACCGCACCTAAAACCATCTACCGAATGACTAGCCCTATAACTATGGTTAAAGTTGATGATTAGATTTTATAACTAGTAAAGATATCTTTAGATATAAAATAATAATAGCTTGATTATTATAATAAATTTAAAAAACATACTTTCACTAAGATAAGTGAAAGTATGTTTTTTATTTTAATCTATTGTCACTGCCTTTAAAAATAAGAGTGTGGTTTTGCCCTATTATTCGAGAGGCTATTTTTTCTGGGTATTTTTTATAGATTTCATTTTGAGTTTTTAAATTAGAAGTGTAGATAGTAGGAAGATTTTTAATTGTTCTATTATTTACTATATTATAAAAACTTGAAATTGCATAATGAGTTAGATACTCACTTCCTAAATCATCAAGGATAAATAAATCACATTCGCTAATGCTTTCTAAAAGCTCGCTATCAGAATATTTAGTTTGCTCAATAACATTGAATAGGCTTTGCGCACTAGTGTATATAACAGAAAAACCTCTATCGATACATTCATTTGCAATTGAGCATGCAAGATGAGTTTTTCCAAGCCCAGAAGTGCCCATCATTAAAATTCCTTTAAAATTAGGTGAGAATTTTTGAGCATACTCTTTAGTGAATTCAAAAATTTTGCTCATATGATTAAAAGAATTAGTCCCATCTTCATTTATATCATTTGGATATAAATTTACATCAAAATCAATAAATCTTTTTTGGGGCATTGGTGATAGGGAGGAAAGATACTTTTGTTTTTGGCGAGCATTTTCTTTCACCATACAGCTACATAAGGTGCCATCTTTATATCCAGTATCATCGCAGATTTTGCAAAAAGGCTGGGACTTTAAATATTCTTTTGTAAACCCATGTTTTTCTAAAAGTTGATGTTGTTTTGCATCAAGCTCTTGTATTTCAAGCATTAGTTTTTTTGCCTCAGTTTCGTTTTTATGCATTTTAGCGAGCACTAAAGAAGCTCCAAGCGAAGTTATCTCATAGGTTATATCTTGATAGTTTGGGATTAATTTAAAAATTTTTTCTTTTCTTTTTTGTAAATCAAAAAAAGACTGCTGTTTTCTTTTTTCTAATACTTCATTTGCAAAAAAAAGACTATTAAATTCAGCCATAAATTATTCTCCTTCTAAAAAAGTTGGCACTGTTAAAGCTGCTTTTAACAGTAAATCATCTTCTGGTTTTATTATCGTTTGTTTATCAAAACCGTTACTGTTTAAAACTTCTTTTTCTAAATCAGAGATATTCTTGTATTTTTTTCTATTCCAATTCTTTAAAATACCATTACAGTATTTAATATCAGCATTACTGCCTGCAACTTCAAAAGATTTTTCTATCATATCAAAAGAAAAATTTAATTTTTCGTACCAAGAATTTATAATAGTTTTTTCAGCCGTATTAAAGCTATCACTACTACAATTAAATAAATTTGCAATTTCTTTTTGTTGTTTTTCTCTATTTTCTATTAATTCTATATATTCCTCAGCTTTTTCTCCACTTGAAAATTTATGTTTTTTGTTAGCAGAAGACACAACTTTTACAATATAATTAGGGTTTTGCTTATAAATAGTATTATAATAATATGAAAGTGTGATAATTGCATCTATTGGAATATTTTCCTCTAAAAACAATTCAACAAATTTTATAATACTTTTTTCATTTAAAGTACTACCAAAAATTACTTGAATTTGTTTTATTAATATTGATATTTCTGGAACAGTTTCTTTTATTTTTATAATGTCTTGAGATGTAAGCTTTACTTTTTTTATCTTTTTAAGTTCTTCGTCTTTATCTAAACAAAGAAGTAACCCCGCATCAGTCCAAAAAAGCAAACTCGATTGAACACTAATCATATTCAAGTTTAATTCTCGGCTAATTACCACGGGGTCAGTTACATTACTATTTAAAACATATAAAATAACTTTTAAATCTGTTTCACGGGCTGTTTTAAGGTTTTCAAATACAATTTTTGGAACTTGAACTCCTTTAAACTCTTGTTTAAGTAGCTGAAACTTCATTAAATTATCCTTTTCTTTGTTTTCTTTGAGAGAATTTTTGAGCAAGTGTTCCTCTGTGGTGATATGCAGCAAGTCCTAAAGTTACACAAATTCCAGATAAAGTATATAGTGCAAATAAAATAGCATTAAATTTTGAAACATCAAAGTTTAAAATACCTTGCATATCACTTGCTAAAAAGAATGATAGCAATTCATAAACTACAAATGTTGTAATTAGTTTTGTGTTTGTAGTCATTTTCATTTTTTTCATAAAGAACATTAAGAAATTGCAGGTGATAAAAGCATGAATTAATGCAAGACCTGCATATACAGTGTAAAGTGACATATAGTGGCTCCTTTTAGTGTTTATAATATAGCATACAAATTGTATAGGTATAATTTTATATTGTTTTTAGGTATATGTCAATTAAAAAAATATACAAAATTGTGATAAACTCACAAAAGTGTTGAAAAAAAAGAAAAACTTTGTTATTATCTTGTAAGTGAATACTTGTAATATATTTTACAATCACTTAAATATGATTTTATTATGAATTTAAAAATGGGGGAAAACAAATGCAACATACAAGAGCAAACAGAGGAACTTGTGCAAGAAACACAACTGTAGTTATCGAAGATGGCATCATAAAAGATGTTGAAATTATAGGCGGATGTGCTGGAAATATTAAAGGATTAATTTCTTTAATTAAAGGAATGCCAGCACAAGAAGCTGCACAAAGAATGAAAGGTATCACTTGTGGTCCAAGACCAACGAGCTGTCCTGATCAATTAGCTTTAGCTATCGAAGAAGCAATAGCTTAATTACAAAATGTGTAAAACGGGTGATTTATCACCCGTTTTTTGTTTTTATTATAGATTATAAATTGTTTTTTAGTTAATACTTTTAATGTGTGCTTTTAATTAAAAGTCATATAGAAAGGAATATCTAAAGAATGTATAAATTTAAAAATTTTTCACAAAGTGCTAATAAAAGTATAAATTCAGCTGTTGAAATAGCAGGAAAACTCGGCCATATCACAGTGGGCACAGAGCATTTATTATTAGGAATACTGTCTCAAGGGAAAAATGATGTTTCAGATAGATTAGAAGAATATGGGGTGAATTTTAATAAATTATATGGATTAGTTGTAAATGCTTTAGGAACAGGTGTAATGTGCGAGCTTTCTGGAGAGGATTTAAGCGTTAATTCAGTTGAAACATTGCGAAGTGCATACAGAATGTCTTTAAGAAGTGGAAAGACAATGGCAGGAATAAATGAAATTTTTTCCTCTATTTTAGATATAAAAGAATGTATGGGCTATAAAATACTATCTTCTTATATAGATAACATTGCCATTTTAGAAGAAAAAGCAAAAAAAACTTGTTATTTTAATCAAACTAATATTTATAGAGAAGAAAGAAAAAAGGAATATAAAAATATAGAAAAATATTCCAAAAATTTAACTCGAACAGCTCTTTTAAATCCGTTTGATCCGTGTATTGGAAGAGATAAAGAAATATTAAGAATAGCAGAAGTTATATTAAGAAGAAGAAAAAATAACCCATGCCTTGTGGGGCCTGCAGGAGTTGGGAAAACTGCAATTATAGAAGGACTTGCAAATTTAATAGCAACAAAAAAAGCGCCTAAAGAATTATGGAACATAGAAATTTATGCACTTGATTTAGCAAGTATTTTAGCAGGAACAAAATATAGAGGCGATTTTGAAGATAGAATGAAATCTATAATAGATGAGGCATCAGGAGATAAAGAAATTATTTTATTTATAGATGAAATTCATGTAATTGCATCAGCCGGAGGTGCAGAGGGAGCTATTGATGCGGCGAATATATTAAAACCAGCACTTGCAAGAGGAAAGGTTCAAATTATAGGGGCAACTACCAATGATGAGTATTCAAAAATAATAGAAAAAGATTCTGCACTAGAGAGAAGATTCTCAAAAGTGATAGTTGATGAGCCGTCTATAAATGATGTTGTAAGGATTTTAGAGGGATTAAAGGCAAATTATGAAAGCTATCATAATATAATTATAAAAAAAGAATCAATAGAGCTTGTTGTAAAACTTTCTCAAAGATACATTCCATCAAGATATATGCCAGATAAAGCCGTTGATTTATTAGATGAAGCCTGTGCAAAAGCCAAAATTAAGGGCGATGATAATTTATCAATAGAGAGTATTAAAGATGCCATAAGTACACAAACAGGGATACCTATTTATAAAATCGAAACAGAAGAAAAGCGAAGTTTATCTAATTTAGAAAATAAATTAAATTCTAAAATTTTTGGCCAGCAAGAGGCAGTGAGGGCGATGGTAAATGCTTTAAAAAAATGGAGAGTGGGGCTTTCTAGCGAAGATAAACCAATTGCATCCTTTTTGTTTTTAGGGCCAACTGGAGTTGGAAAAACTGAGTGTAGTAAAGTTTTAGCAGATAGTATGTTTTCTTCAAAAAATCATCTAATAAGAATAGATTGTACAGAATATTCGCAGCAAAATGATGTGAAAAAATTAATAGGTGCACCGCCAGGATATATAGGATATGATGAAATCGGAAAACTAGAAAAGGAAATCAGTTTAAGGCCGTATTCAGTTGTTCTATTTGATGAAATAGAAAAAGCACACCCTGATTTATATAATATACTTCTTCAAATTATGGATGATGGACACCTAACTACCGCTAAAGGGAAAATGATAAACTTTAAAAATACCATTATAATAATGACATCAAATCTTGGGGCAAAAGATATAGTTTCAAAAAATACGAATATTGGTTTTTCAAATGATGAGAAATCAAAAGGTAGTATTTCAAGAGAAAAGCTAGAAAATGCAATTAAAAATCATTTTCCTCCAGAATTTATAGGTAGAATAGACGATATTATAAAATTTGAACCGCTAAGCATTAATGTTATGAGTAACATTGCTTATTTAATGCTAAAAGAGGTAGTGAAAATTTTAAGTATGCAAGATATAAAACTTGAATACACAAGTGATGTAGCAAAATTCATAGCCAATATTTGTTATAAAACACCTTATGGGGCAAGGAATATTAAAAATGAGATATCAAAAAGAGTGGAAAGTATTTTAAGTGATGAGATAATAAATGATAAAATAATAAAAGGGGATTGTGTTAGATTAGTTTTAAAAAATGATAAAATTAAAATAGAAAAAATGCAAAGAGTGTAAAATATTTAACTTGAATATTAAAGAAGCTACCACTAATAGTGATAGCTTCTTTGTTTTTTAAAGTTATTTTATTCATCCATATCTAAATCATCAATTATTTTTTGCTGCTTTTTATCATTTAAATAAGCTAGGGTTTTTAGAGTCAGAAATGCCATGGTAGTAGAAGTAATAAAGCTAACAGCGGCAACTGAAACTATATGAAAAGCAATTGTATCTTTTACTATATTGCCATAATTAAAGTAATTTTGAGTGGTGTTTATAATTGTTATTATAAGACCTGTGAAAATACTTTGGGTAAGAATAATTGAATTGCCTTTTTTGCTGTTTTCGGGATACATATCATTGCCTTTTACAAAATTGAAAATTAATAAATAAACAGACATAGATAAGAAAATAACTAGTTCTACGATGTATTGTGAAGTAGGTGCTTTTAAATACTGCTGTATAAGTACAGAAATTAATAATATAAACCAAGTTATCGTAAATCCATCGCTTTGGATTTTTCTTCTTGATAAAATTACTCTTTCATCCATCATTTTATTTTTCATAATTCTTCCTCCCAAAATAAGTCGTTTAATGTTTTATTTAGTGCTTTGCAAATCGCAACACATAAATTTAATGTAGGGTTATAATTGCCAGATTCAATAAGCCCGATAGTTTGCCTTGTAACACCAACAGCCTTTGCTAAGTCTTCTTGTTTCATATCGCATTCAATTCTTGCGATTTTCATTTTTTTGTTTTTCATATAAACCCTCCTTATATTACATAATATAACATATTAATTGCTTAATGTCAATTATATATTGCATTTAATGATAAAAAAAGCAGACTTTTTTTAAAGTCTGCTTTTTGATAGATAAAATTATTGTTTATTTTTCTTCAATAGTATATGTGAATTCGTAAATTTCTTGAAGTGCTTTTACTTTATCTTCATTATCTTCAATAAAAGTTTTTGAATATGTATCTTTTCCAAGTTTTTTATAATCATCTAAAATTTCTTGAAGTTTTGCCCAGCACTCATCAGCTTTTTCATAATGCTCGTCTATAGAGATAACAAATTCTCTTTTTTTAGGTAGTCTTGCTTTCATAATAATTACCATTCCTTTTCTATTTTTATAGGCTGAGTATAGCATAAAATTAAAATTCTTTCAAGTTTTTAAATTAAGTGTTGTAAAAATAATAAATAATGATATTATAATATTATAAATAAATCATAATCGGAGGAATAAAAATGAACGATAAATTATTAAATGAATATGCAAAAATGGCAGTTGGTGCGGGTGTTAATATCCAAAAAGGACAAACCTTAATTATAAATGCTCCTGTACACACAGCATTTTTTGCTCGTCTTTGTGCAAAAGCGGCATATGAGCTTGGTGCAAAAGAGGTTGTGGTGCATTATGCTGATGAAGAATTATCAAGAATAAAAATGGAGAATACTCAAAAAGAAGTTTTGTGTGATGTAAAGCCGTGGATACTATCTTCTTATATGGATTATATAAAAAGTGAGGGTAGTGCTGCTATTTTATCAATTTCAAGTCAGAACCCTGAAATCTATAAAGGTCTTGATATGGAAAAGATAAAAGATGCAAATGTTGCTAGAATGAAAGCTCTGCAAGAATACCGCGAATACACAATGGCATCTAAAGTTCAGTGGTGTGTTATAGCACTGCCATCAGAAGCTTGGGCTAAAAAAGTTTTTTCTGATTTAGATGAGAAAGCTGCAATAAAAAAACTTTGGGAAACCATTTTTAAAGTTTCAAGAGTTGAGGGCGATGCTATAAAAAATTGGAAAGATTATGCAAATAGACAAGCTGTTAATAAAGAAAAATTAAATAATATGAATTTAGATAGACTTGTTTTTAAATCATCAAACGGAACTAATTTAGAAATAGGCCTTGCAGATGATTATGTTTTTGGTGGTGTTAGTGAGTTTTCAAAGGCGGGAGTTGAATTTATTCCAAATATGCCAACTGAGGAATTATTCACAGCCCCTCATAAAGATAGAGTAAATGGTGTTGTATATGGAACAAAACCATATGTATATAATGGGAATATTATAAACGAATTTATGTTCCGTTTTGAAAATGGTGTTATAGTAGAGTATGATGCAAAAGAAGGTAAGGAATTATTAGGGCAAGTTTTATCAATAGATGATGGTGCAAAAAGAATAGGTGAAGTGGCTTTAGTTGCTTCTTCTAGCCCTATAAATAAAGAAAATGTTTTATTTTTTAATACATTATTTGATGAAAATGCATCCTGCCATATAGCTCTAGGGCAAGGTTATCCTGGAACAGTTAGAGCAGGAACAGAAATGAGCAAAGAAGAACTTTTAGAAAAAGGTGTTAATGATTCATCAATTCATCAAGATGTTATGATAGGAACAGAAGATATGGATATTAAAGGCATAACAAAAGATGGAAAAGAAATTCAAATATTTATCAGCGGTGAATTTGTTATATAAAATAAAATAATGCTTGCCTTTTTATATATTATATGTTATATTATATAGTGTAAAAAGAAAACGAGAGGAAAGAGTGGGAAATCCCACTCTTTTGTTTTGAGTTAGAGAATGTTTTTAGGAGGTAGTTATTTTGGCTAAAGGCAAAAAAGCAACGGAGATAGTTGAGGACATTGTAAAACCTGTTTGTGATGAATTAAATCTTATCCTATGGGATGTAAGGTTTGAAAAAGAAGGTCCGGATTGGTTTTTAAGAGTTTTTATTGATAAAGATGGAGATGAAGGCGTTTTTATAGAAGATTGTGAAAATCTCTCAAGAAGAGTTGATCCATTAATCGATGAAAAGGATCCAATAAAAGAAGGATATTATTTTGAGGTTTCCTCAGCAGGACTTGGAAGAAAGCTAACAAAAGAACTACACTTTCAAAAAAAGATAGGTGAAGAAATACTTATTAAATTAATAAGACCTATCGAAAACAAAAGAGAATATGAGGGAATACTCATAGACTTTGTTGATGGAGAAATCCATTTAAAAACACAAGAAGACGAAGTTTTAAAAGTTTTACTAAAAGATACTTCTTTTGTAAAACTATGTGATGATAAAGATTTATTTTAGGAGGAAGCAAAAGACATGAATAAGGATTTTTTTGAAGCTCTTGATGTTATTGAGAAAGAAAAGGGT
>CAZGFY010000020.1:0-2422 GCA_964525015.1 uncultured Oscillospiraceae bacterium | reverse complement strand
AAAAGAAGTTTTATTAGAAAAAATAACAAAAGCTATGGAAGTAGCTGTTGAAAAAGATTTAGGAATTGAGGGAAATGTTAGTGTTATAGCAGATCCAGTGAAATATAATTTTGCTGTTTCAATTGTTAAAACTGTAGTTGAAGAAGTAGAAGATCCAGATAAAGAAATAGCTTTTGATGATGCAAAAAAAATAAAAGCTAGGATAAAAGTGGGCGCAGAAATAGGAATACCACTTAAAATGAAAGAATTTGGATATATAGCTATAGGCGCCGCTAAAAATGTTATCCGTCAAGGAATTAGAGAAGCTGAAAGATTACAGCTCTTTGATGATATGAAAGGGAAAACTCAGGAAATACTTACAGGTGTTGTTCAAAGAAGAAATGAGAGAAGCAATGCTTTAGTAATCCAAATAGGAAACAACGAATTTATTCTTCCAAAAGATGAGCAAATTCCAGGTGAAGATTTCCAAAGAGGCGAATTTATAAAAGTTTTTGTTGTAGATGTTGTAATGACTGATAAAGGAATTGCAAGAATAATGCTAAGCAGAACTCACCCAGGGTTTGTAAAAAGAATGTTTGAGCTTGAAGTTCCAGAAATATTTGAGGGAACAGTTGAAGTGAAAAGCATCTGCCGTGAAGCAGGCGCTAGAACAAAAATGGCTGTTATGTCAGCAGATGAAAACGTTGATGCTATAGGCGCTTGTATAGGCCCTAAAAGAAGCCGTATAGATGCAGTTATAAATCAAATAGGCGGCGAAAAAATAGATATTGTAAAATATAGTGAAGATCCAATTGAATTTATATCAGCGGCATTATCTCCAGCGAGTGTTGCAAGTGTTGAAATTTTATCAGAAAATCCAAAATCTTGTAAGGTAACTGTTCCAGATGAGCAATTATCACTAGCTATAGGTAATAAAGGCCAAAATGCACGTTTAGCAGCAAGATTAACGGGCTATAACATAGATATACATCCTCAAAGTGGATACTTTAATAAAGAAAGCGCTGAAAGCTAATAAAACTTTAAATGATAATAAAGAAAGGACAGAAAATTTTATGGCAATTAAGAAAATACCGCAAAGAAGGTGCCTTGGCTGCAATGAATCTAAGGATAAAAAAGATTTAATTAGAGTTGTTAGAAATAATCTTGGAGAAATTTCAATAGATTTAACTGGAAAAAAAGCCGGAAGAGGCGCATATATATGTCATAATATAGACTGCCTTAAAAAAGCAAGAAAAGCAAAAAGAATTGAAAGAGCTTTTTCTACTCAAATAGAGGAAGAAATTTTTGAAAGGCTCGAGAGGGAAATTCAAGATGAGCAATAAAATTAGTTTTGCATTATCACTAGCTAGAAAATCCGGAAAAGTAGTTTATGGATTTGATCATGTTAAAGAATTAGTTTTAAAAGGAGATGTTCATCTTCTTTTAATAGCAAGCGATATAAGCGATAAAACGTTAAAAAGAGTGGAGTATTTTACAAAAGATATTATTGATATAACAAGAATAGATCTTACACAATATGAAATCTCACAAATTTTAAATAGATTAACGGCGATAGTGGCTATAACGGATGAAAATATAGCAAAACTATGTAAAAATGCACTTGAGAAATAAAATTTAAGAAAATGAAAGGAAGAAATAAATGGTTATAAAATACAAAATCAAAGATTTAATTGATGATTTTAATCTTGATTCTAAAGCTAGCCTTGGAGAAATAGAACAACTATTAAAAAAACAAGATTTAAAAAAGACAACTGTTTTAACAGAAAATGAAGCTAATGCTTTATATGAACATTATACAAATAAAGCCAGCGTTAAAAACATAAATGAATATCTACAAGGAGGCGCAAAGAAAGAAGAAAAGCCTGTAGAGAAAAAACCTGCTGATAAAAAGCCAGTGGACAAAAAGCCGATGGATAAAAAACCAGTAGAGAAAAAAGAATTTTCTAAAAATCAAGAACCTAAAAAAGATATGCAAAAACAAACTAATAATCAAGAAATGGCAAAAAAACCGATGCAGCCTAAAAAACAAGAAGAGAGAAAAGTTTCAAATGAGCCGCTTCGTAAAGCAGATGGTACTGTTGTTCAAAAACCAGTTCATAAGCCAAAACAAACACAAGAGTCTGTAAAACAAGAAAGAGTGATTGTAACAGTAGATACACGTCAGTCTAATGTTAATCTTGATAAATTTAATGAAAAATACGATAAATTAGCACAAACAAAAAACTTTAATAGCAATAGAAAGAATTCAAATTTTGGCGGAAAACAAAAGTTTGGTAAAAACAAAAACAATAACCAAAAAATGAATCCTTATGCTAAAAAGAAAGTTGAAACAGAAGCTCAAAAATTAGAAAGACTTCATCTTGAAAAAGCAAGAAAAGCTCAATTAAAAGTGCAAATTCCAGAAGAAATTTCAGTGGGTGAG
>CAZGFY010000019.1:0-45951 GCA_964525015.1 uncultured Oscillospiraceae bacterium | reverse complement strand
GCTTTTCTAATTCTTAGAGTTTTTGGAGTAACTTCGACTAATTCATCTGGAGCTAGGAATTCTAAACATTCTTCTAGGCTCATTTTTTTATGAGGAATTAATCTTAATGCATCATCAGAACCAGAAGCACGAGTGTTTGTTAGTTGCTTTTTCTTACAAACATTAACAACTAAGTCTTCAGCTTTTGGGCTAACGCCAACAACCATACCTGCATAAACAGGCTCACCTGGTCCGATAAATAGAGCGCCTCTTTCTTGGGCATTAAATAATCCGTAAGCGATACTAACTCCGTTTTCAAAACAGATTAATGAGCCAGTGTGTCTTACTGGTAAATCACCTTTATGTGGTTTGTAGCCATCAAAAATAGTGTTTAGGATACCCTCGCCTTTAGTATCTGTTAAGAATTCACTTCTATATCCGAAAAGTCCACGAGATGGCATTTTAAATTCAACTCTCATACGAGTTTCGCCTTGTGGCGCCATTTGAACAAGCTCAGCTTTTCTCGTTGAAAGTTTTTCGATAACGCTACCTTGGAATTCAGTAGGAACGTCTACAACAACGTGTTCGAATGGCTCTAGAAGTTGTCCGTCTGCATCAGTTTTTAATAAAACTTTTGGAGGTGAAACTTGGAATTCGTATCCTTCTCTTCTCATATTTTCAATTAGGATAGAAAGGTGCATTTCGCCCCTACCCATAACTTGGAAACTTTCGCTTGAAGTTGAATCTGTTACTTTTAAAGCAACGTCTTTTAAAAGCTCTTTATGAAGTCTATCTCTTATTTGTCTTGATGTTACGAATTTACCTTCTTTGCCTGCGAATGGTGAATCATTAACAGCAAATGTCATTTCAACAGTTGGTTCATCAATAGCAACAAACTCGATTGGAGCGATATTATTAGGGTCGCAAAATGTGTTACCAATTGAAACTTCTTCGATACCTGAAACGATAACGATATCACCAGCAGACGCTGACTCAACTGGAACTCTATTTGTTCCTTCAAATGCATAAATAGCTGTGATTTTGCCTTTTCTTTTAACGCTTTCATCATTCCAGTCGCAAACTGCAACTTCTTGACCAACTTTAACTGTGCCTGATTCAATTCTACCAACAGCAGTTCTACCAACGAAACTATTGTAATCAACGTTTGAAATTAGCATTGAGAATGGAGCTTCAACTTCCACTTTAGGTGGGTGAATATATTCCATAACAGTTTTAAAGATTGGCTCAAAGTCTGTTCCACGAACTTCTGGTGAATAGTTTGCAATACCTTCTCTACCTGAACAGAAAATCATAGGGCTATCTAATTGTTCATCAGTTGCACCTAAATCCATTAATAATAATAAAATTTCGTCGATGATTTCTTTAATTCTTGCATCAGGTCTGTCAATTTTATTAATGATAATAACGATTGATAGATTTTGAGCTAGAGCTTTTTCTAAAACGAAACGTGTTTGAGGCATTGGGCCTTCAGCAGCGTCTACTAATAGTAAAACACCGTCAACCATTTTTAAAACCCTCTCAACTTCACCACCGAAGTCAGCATGTCCTGGGGTGTCAACGATATTTACTTTAACATCATTATATCTAAAAGAAGCGTTTTTAGCTAGAATAGTGATGCCTCTTTCTCTTTCGATATCTCCAGAGTCCATAACTCTTTCATTTACAACTTGGTTTTCACGGAATGTACCACTTTGCTTTAGCATTTGGTCAACTAATGTTGTTTTACCGTGGTCAACGTGAGCGATAATAGCAATATTACGCAAATCTTCTCTTTTCATTTAAAAATATCCTTTCTTGATGGCTTTAAATGTATTTATTTAGTAAAGCCAAAGCTTGAAAAATTCCTTTCAAACTCTATATTTAGTATATACCTTTATTTTATCCTTATATATATTACTCTATTTTTATAATATAATCAAGTTATTTTTGGTGTTTTAAATAAAAATTTACAATTATTTTGTATAAGTTCATAAATTGTAAGTTTGAAAGTTTTGTTATAGAAGTTGAAGAAGGGTAAAAATTATGTTATAATAAAGTGTTTAAGATTATAATAAAAATATAAATAGGTGATTGAATGAGGATTTTAGGGATAGACCCAGGGTATGCAATAGTTGGATATGGAGCAGTAGAGCTTGAAAAAAACAAGTTTTATCCAATTGAATTTGGCGCTATCACAACAAAGGCTCACACGAATTTTGAAGATAGGCTAGAAGTGGTTTACACAAAGCTTGATGAAGTGATTAAAAGAACAAAGCCGGAAGCCTTAGCTATAGAGCAACTGTTTTTTACAACAAACCAAAAAACGGTTATTCAAGTGGCGCAGGCAAGGGGTGTTATCATACTTTGTGCGAAAATGAACAATATACCAGTATTTGAATACACTCCGTTGCAAGTTAAGCAATCGGTTGCAGGGTATGGCAAGGCATTAAAAAAACAGGTGCAGGAAATGGTTAGGATTTTATTAAGGCTTGAAAAAACTCCAAAGCCAGATGATACTGCCGATGCACTAGCTATTGCAATTTGCCACGGACACTCGTATAAATCAAAGCTACTATCAGCAAAATACACTTTAAAAAAATAGATATCTCAAAAAAGGAATGGTTATAATATGATATATTCACTCACAGGAAAACTAGTTGAAAAATCACTTGATGAAGTTGTGATAGATGTTAATGGAGTTGCTTATCTTTTACACATCCCTTCAACAGCACATTCAGTTATCCCCGCTATTGGGCAGAATTTTACGATTTACACATATCTAAATGTTAAAGAAGATGATATGGAGCTTTATGGCTTTTCTTCAAAAGAAGAGCAAAAGGCGTTTAAAATATTAATAAGCGTTTCAGGAGTAGGGCCAAAAGTTGGGCTTGCTATTCTTTCAGTTTTATCATTTGATAGGATTGCACTTGCTGTTTCAAGTGGCGATTTTAAAACCTTTACAGCAGCGTCTGGCGTTGGGCCAAAGCTTGCGCAAAGAATAGTTTTAGAATTAAAAGGAAAATTTGATAGCGTTGTAACTAGTGGGATTTCGCTTAGTGATATCTCTCAAACCACCTCTAGTGCATCAAATGGGATTTCACAAGCTATATCAGCCCTTGTTGCACTTGGGTATTCTCAAAGCCAAGCGGCTCTTGCAGTTAGCAAATTAGATGCATCTTTAGATGTTCAAGAATTAATAAAACAAGCATTAAAACAAATTTCAAAAGCTTAGAAAGGGATTAAAGTAATGAATGAAATTGCTTTTCAAGACGCCGAACGATTAATTTCAACAAGCGAAATTCGTGAGGATAGTGATAATGAAAATTCCCTAAGACCCAAAAGCTTAGAGGAATATGTTGGACAAGAAAAATTAAAGGATAATTTAAATGTATACCTTGAGGCTGCAAAAATGCGTGGTGAAAGTTTAGACCATATATTATTATATGGCCCACCGGGACTTGGAAAAACTACTCTAGCCGGAGTTATCGCAAATGAAATGGGTGTTAATATTAAGGTTACATCAGGGCCAGCTATTGAAAAACCAGGGGATTTAGCAGCACTTTTAACAAACCTTGAAGAGGGTGATGTTTTGTTTATTGATGAAATTCACCGTATGTCAAGGCAGATAGAAGAAGTTTTATATCCAGCGCTTGAAGATTTTGCACTAGATATAATAATTGGTAAAGGCCCTAGCGCTCAATCAATTAGAATAAATCTTCCACAGTTTACGCTTATCGGCGCCACAACAAGGGCAGGCCAGCTTTCGAATCCCTTAAGGGATAGATTTGGCGTTATCTTAAAACTGGAAATGTATACAAATGAAGAGCTAGCAAAAATTATAAATCGCTCAGCTAGTATTTTAGGAATAGATTCAGATGAAGAAGGAGCGCTAACCTTGGCTAAATGCTCAAGGGGAACGCCTAGGGTTGCAAATAGACTCTTAAAAAGAGTTCGCGATTTTGCACAGGTGAAAGGCGATGGAGTTATTGATAATAAAATTGCAAAACTTTCACTTGATAGAATGGATATCGACCCACTAGGCCTTGATGCACTAGATAGAAATGTTATGAAAACAATTATAACTGTTTATAACGGGGGACCAGTAGGGCTTGAAACTCTAGCAGCGGTTATCGGAGAAGAAGCGATAACATTAGAAGATGTTTGCGAGCCATATTTAATGCAACTTGGCTTTTTAGCAAGGACTCCAAGGGGGAGAATTTGTACCGATTTAGCATATAAGCATTTAAATATAACAAATAATAATATAACACAACAAACATTAGAAGATTTATAGATTAGTTTGAAAATTCATTTTTAAACTATGGGTTTTGTGCCTTTCGCTATGAGGTATTAGCGAAAGTTTTCAACTTTAAAATAAGAATGTGAAAAAAACACAAAACCATAAGAAAGGAACAGTATTACTATGGCAAGACTATTTGGAACAGATGGAATTAGAGGGGTTGCAGGGGAAGAACTAACGCCTGAATTATGCCTTAATGTTGGCAGGGCAACTGCGATAGCCCTAACAGGGAAATTAAAACATAAACCAAAAATATTAATAGGAAAAGACACAAGAATTTCAGGAGATATGATTGAAAATGCACTAGCTAGTGGATTTTGCAGTGTTGGCGCTGATGTTATAGTTATCGGCGTTGTGCCAACTCCGGCTGTGGCATACCTTGTTAAAAAATACGGGTGCGATGCAGGGGTTATGATTTCTGCAAGCCATAATCCAACAGAATTTAACGGAATTAAAATTTTTAATGGCGAAGGTTATAAATTAGCCGATGAAATTGAAGATGAAATTGAAAGACTATCAAAAACTCAAGATGAGATGAAAAATTTAGTGGGCGAGGGAATTGGTAGAGTAAGTTCTGTTGATACAGCAGTAAATGATTATGTTGATTATATAAAATCAGCAGCAACTGTTGATTTATCAGCTATGAAAGTGCTTTTTGATTGCGCTAACGGTTCAGCGAGCGTTACAGCAGAAAAAATATTCTCTTCACTTGGAATTACAGCTACATACGTTGGCAATTCTCCTAATGGAATTAATATAAATAAAGAATGTGGCTCAACATATATTAAAAATCTAGCAAAACTTGTTAAAGATGGCGATTTTGATTGTGGAATTGCGTTTGATGGAGATGCTGATAGATGCCTTGCAGTTGATGAAAATGGCGATGAAATCGATGGAGATAAAATTATAGCTATCCTTGCAACCCGTATGAAAGCAGAAGGAAAGCTAATTGATGATACAGCAGTTGTAACAGTTATGTCCAACTTAGGCTTTATAAAACATATGCAAAAAAGAGGGATTAAAACTCTAACTACTGCCGTTGGCGATAGATATGTTTTAGAGGAAATGAGAGAAAAAGGCGCTTGCCTTGGTGGCGAGCAATCAGGCCACGTTATTCTAACCCAAAAATCAACAACAGGTGATGGACAGCTAACAGCCTTATCTTTACTAAATTACTTTGCAAAAGAAAAAAGCGAAAAGAAGGTTAGTGATTTTAATAACTGCTATTCAAAATTCCCACAAGTGCTACTGAATATTAAAACAACTAATGAGAAAAAAGAAAAGTATAAAAATGATGAATATATCGAAGGATTTATCGAGGCAAAACAGCAACAATTAATGGGGCTGGGTAGGGTTTTAGTAAGGCTTAGTGGTACAGAGCCGTTAATCAGAGTTATGGTTGAAGGGGAGGATAATGAAATCATAACAAATGTTGCAAATGAGATAGTTGATAAAATTAAATCACGTCTTGGGATATAAAACTAAGTAGAAAGAAGTTTTTAAAATGAGAGATAAAAATAAATGGGAAGACTATAAGCTTTTAGATGCAACCGATGGTATGCGCCTTGAAAGCTGGGGCGGTATTATCCTAGTTCGCCCAGACCCACAGGTGGTTTGGAAATCTAATCGCAAAAGCGATTTATGGGATAAAGCTCACGCAGTTTATCATCGCTCAGATAAGGGCGGTGGCAACTGGGAGATTAAAAAAAGCTTTAAAGAAAAATGGAATATAAATTATGGGGATTTAAAATTCATAGTTTCGCCAACTGGATTTAAACACACAGGCTTATTCCCAGAGCAAGCCGTTAACTGGGATGAATACGCAAAAATGATTGCTAAAGAAGACAGAGAAATAAATGTTTTGAATTTATTTAGCTACACAGGTGGTGCAACGCTTGCCTGTGCAAAAGCAGGGGCAAAGGTTTGCCATGTTGATGCATCTAAGGGTATGGTTCAGTGGGCAAGAGATAATGCAAAAATTTCAGGGCTCTCAGAAGCTCCAATTCGCTGGATTGTTGATGACTGCGTCAAGTTCGTTCAAAGGGAAATCAGAAGAGGAAATAGATACGATGCAATAATTATGGACCCACCAAGCTACGGCAGAGGCCCAAATGGCGAAGTGTGGAAATTAGAAGATAATATCTATGATTTAATTAAGATGTGTAGTGAATTATTAAGCGATGACCCATTGTTTTTTGCAATTAATAGCTACACAACAGGGGTTTCGGCGAGCACTATGGAATATATGATAGAAGAAGAAATCAAAGTTAATCATAAAGGCGAAGTTTCCAGCGATGAAATAGGTATAATAGTGCAGTCTACAAATAAGGCACTTGCCTGTGGAAGCACTGCTTTTTGGAAAAAATATTAAGGGAATGGTAAAATGATATCAGTAAAAAACTTATATTTTAAATATGATGAAGATAAAGAAAATGCATTAAATGGGGTTAGCCTTGAAATTAACAAGGGCGAATTTGTTGCTGTTTTAGGCTCTAATGGCTGTGGAAAATCAACATTGGCAAAGCATTTTAATGCAATCTTACTTCCAAGCGAGGGTGAAGTGTTTATTGATGAAATGGATACAAAAGATTATGATAATCTTTTTAAAATTCGCCAAAAGGTTGGAATGGTTTTTCAAAATCCAGATAATCAAATTGTTGCAACAATTGTTGAAGAAGATGTTGCCTTTGCGCTTGAGAATCTCGGGGTTGAGCCAGACGAAATAAGAAAAAGAATTGATGATGCAATGGACAAAACAGGTGTTTTAAAATTTAAAGATAAAGCACCACATCAGCTTTCAGGTGGGCAAAAGCAAAGAGTGGCGATAGCTGGAATTATTGCAATGAGACCAGATTATATAGTTTTAGATGAGCCAACTGCTATGCTAGACCCAGAAGGCAGAAGAAAAGTTTTAAAAACTATAAAATATTTAAATGAAGAATTTAATATAACAGTAATTCTAATTACTCACTATATGGACGAAGCAGCGCAGGCTGATAGAGTTATTGTTATGAATGAGGGCAAAATATTAGCAGATGATAAGCCAAAAGAGATATTCTCAAGAGTTGAATGGATTAAAAATCTAAGGCTAGATGTTCCACAAACAAGCGAAATAGCTTATGAACTATCAAAACATGGATTTAATTTATCAACAAAAGAGATTTCAATAGAAGAATCTGCAAAGCAGTTATATGAATTTTTAAAGGAGAAATAAGTGTCAGTTTTAAAAATTAATAACCTTTCCTACACCTATAATAAAGGTATGCCAAATGAATCAAAGGCATTAGATAATATTAATATAGAGATACAAGAAGGCTCATTCGTTGGAATTATTGGGCACACTGGCTGTGGAAAATCAACTCTAATCAGCCATTTTAATGGACTTAATAAACCACAAGAGGGCAGTATTTTATTAAATGATAAAGATATGTGGAAAGATTATCTTGATATAAGAGAAGTTCGATTTGAAGTAGGGCTTGTTTTTCAGTATCCAGAATATCAATTATTCGAGGAAACCTGTTATAAAGATATAGCCTTTGGCCCTACTAATATGGGCTTATCAGAAGAAGAAATCAAAGAAAGAGTGGAGTTTGCGGCAAAATTCTGCTTTATTGATGATGATATGCTACAAAAATCCCCGTTTGAATTATCAGGGGGGCAAAAAAGAAGGGTTGCGATTGCAGGAATTATTGCAATGAAACCTAAGGTTTTAGTTTTAGATGAGCCGTGCGCTGGGCTAGACCCGATGGGCAGAGAGCAAATACTAAGCCAAATTAAAAATTATCATAAAGAAACACAAAGCACAGTTATACTAGTTTCTCACTCGATGGAAGATATAGCAAATTATGCCGATGAAGTTATAGTAATGGAGTCTGGCAAGGTTTATAATTTTGATAAAACTGAAAATATCTTTGCTGATGCACAAAAGCTAAATGAGATGGGGCTAGGTATTCCAGATATAACTAAGGTGTTTTTAAAATTAAAAGAGATGGGAATTGATATAAACACAGACGTTTACACAATTCCATACGCATTAAAAACTCTTTTAAAATATAAAGGTAAGGAGAATGGCGATGCTTCGTGATATAACAATTGGTCAGCATTTTCCAGGAAATAGTGCCGTTCATAAATTAGACCCTAGATTAAAGGTGATAATGGTTATCGGCTTTATTGCAGTATTATTTTTAAGCACAAATTTTATGGGGCTTATTTTATCTGGACTATTTGTAATGATTGCATTTTTACTAAGTAAAATTCCACTTAAAATGCTCCTGAAAAGTATGAAACCAATACTGCCACTTATTATTTTTACAGTGATTTTGAATTTATTTTTTATAACTGGCGATGTTGTGGTTTTTAGTTTTTGGAAGATAACTATATATTTAGAAGGGGTTTATTTTTGCATTGTTATGGTTGCGAGAATACTGCTTTTAATTTCAGGAACTTCCCTTTTAACATATACAACAAGCCCAATTGATTTAACAGATGCAATGGAAAGATTAATGAAACCACTTTCAATTATTAAATTTCCAGTGCATGAAATGGCAATGATGATGACTATTGCTTTAAGATTTATTCCAACTTTAGTTGAAGAAACTGATAAAATTATAAATGCTCAAAAATCAAGGGGAGCTCTTTTAGATTCAGGAAGTTTTATAGAAAGAGTAAAAGCACTTGTACCAATTTTAATTCCGCTTTTTATATCTGCTTTTAGAAGGGCAGACGAACTTGCAACTGCTATGGAAAGTAGATGCTATAATGGTGGAGAAGGCAGAACAAGATTAAAGCAATTAAAAATCACAAAACAGGATATATTAACATCGATTTTTTGCGTTGTGTTCTTTGGGCTTATTTTTGCGACAAGATTTTACTTTGAAAAGGTGATATAATTGAAAGTATTGTTAAAGCTAGAATTTGATGGAACAAATTATCACGGATTTCAAATTCAAAATAACGCAGTGAGTGTTTTTGAAGTGTTTCAAAATGCACTTATAAAAATTTTAGGTGAAAAGGTTGATATTAAAGGGTGCTCACGAACTGATACTGGTGTTCATGCAAAAAGCTATTATATCAGCTTTGAAACAAATAAGGATTTGGCTTTATCTAAATTGCCACTATCTTTAAATGCTAATTTACCTATGGATATAAGAGTTATCCTAGCTAAAGAAGTTGATAATGAATTTCACGCAAGATATTCAGCTAAGAAAAAAGAATATACTTATTATATAAAAAATAGCCATATAGATGATGCTTTTAATTCTAAATATTATTTTAAAGTGCCATATAAATTAGATGAAAATTTAATGGATAAGGCAGCTAAAGAATTTATAGGAGAATATGATTTCACATCTTTTATGAGCCAAAAATCAGCAATAACTGATTGCACAAGAGAAGTTTATTCGGCATCTGTTGTAAAAAAAGGGGATATGCTTGAATTTAAAATATTAGCCAATGGATATTTATATAATATGGTTAGAATAATGGTGGGAACGCTTATTAAAGTTGGGGCAAAAAAAATAAAGCCAGAAGAAATTAAAGAAATTATATCAGCAAAAAACAGGGATAGAGCAGGAGTTACAGCACCTGCAAAAGGTTTGTTTTTAACAGATGTTATATATGAATAAAATAAAAGGAAGGGGAAAATGCAGGAAAATAGTAGTTTAACTAGAAAAGAACTCTCTGAAAAAAACAGGGCAATAATTAGAAAACAAAAAACAAGAAGACTTATAATAGTTTTACTATTATCAAGTGTGTTTTTGTATATCACAGGTATTTACGGTGCCTCGCTTGCTTATTTTGGAGATTTTCTAAGTAATGTTGGAGTGTATTTAAGTATTGGAGAGGGATGGCCACTTGAAGGCGAATTTTCTAAAATCACCCAAGTGAAAACCACAGATAATGCCCTTTGCATAGTTGATGAAAATTCACTAAGAGTGTATTCGCCAACTGCTAGCGAGGTTCAAAGTTATAATCACGCAATGCAAAATCCAATAATCGATACTTCTGGAAGTAGAATAGTTTTATATAATCCAAAGCAGACATCATTTAAAGTATTGCATAGCTCGGAAGTGATTTTCACACAAGATGTTGGGCAAAAGATAACCCATATAGATATATCTAAAGATAACACTATTGCGGTTACCTCAGAGAGTGAGAGTTATAAAGGTCAGGTTGTTGTTTATAATTATTCGCTAGAAGAGCAGTTTGTTTGGAATTGTAGTAAGGGGTATCCAGTTTATTCAGTTTTATCAAATAATGGAGATTATTTATTATCAGCTGTTTTAAATAGCGAAAATGGAAGTATTAGCAGTGATATATATGTTATAGATACAAATGAGTATTTGGAAAAATTTGTGGTTTCTCACACAGAATATCCACTTAATATTGATATAACTAATACTAACAAGGCTATAATAACATACACAAATCACATAGAGATATGGGATTTATCTACTGGAGAAAATCTATATTCATATAATATGGATAATAAAAATATACTGCTAGAGGAGTTTTCTGGTTCATACATATTAGCAGTTTTTGGCACTTTTGATTCCTCTTTATCTCAAACTTTAGTTATGTTAGATGATAAACTAGAAGTTTTAATAGAAATTGAATTTGAAGAAGAAGTAAAAGATGCCATTATATCAAATCAGCGAATTTATATTTTAGGCTCGGATTTTATATATGAGTATAATCTGCAAGGGGAAGAATTATCAAAAATAGTTGCAGATCCAAGCCAAAAATATTTAATCGACTACCAGGGGACATTTGTATTGTCTTCAGGTAGTATAAATGAAATAGAAAGAACAAATTAAAGGAGAATAATTTTATGATTACAGATATTGTAATAATTGCAGTTTTATTAATTTCAATAGCCGTTGGCTTTTATAAAGGCTTTGCAACATCTTCGCTTGAGTTTTTATCAAGTATTTTAAGTCTTATCGCATCATATTTTATAGCAGGAATTATAGCAACTTTTGCTTTTGACACATTTTTTAGGCAGGATTTAATTGATGGTTTTTACACAACAGTTCAAGGTATTGCCACAGATGTTCCAGTTAGCACATTAGTTAATCAATTTTTGGCTGATATAAATGCAGATTTCCTTCAAATTCCTGTAAATGAATTTGTTTCAAATTTAGGCGTTAATGTAATTGCACCAACGATGGAAGGTGCAACAGTATTCGTTGACACAATAATTAGACCTTTTGCTGAGATATTAATTGGTTTTGTAGCGTTTATAATACTATTTATAATTTTAAGAATTTTAATTAAATCAGTTGCAAAAAGCTTAGAATTAGTTAACAAAATACCGTTAATTGGTATGGCGAATAAATTATTCGGGCTTGTTTCAGGTGCGGTTATCGGTGTTATCTACTCAACTCTTGTAACATTTTTAATTATCGTAGTTGGGCTTGTTGCAGATTCACCTACGGTTACTCAAAATTTAATTACAGATAGCAAAATAGTTTCTACAACGCTTAATTTTGTAATTAACTTTGTCAATTAATATTTAATTATTGAAAAAATGAGAATAATAGCTTGAAAACTAGATTCGATATTACTATGGGTTAGTATAAAGCGAGAAATAAATGGAAAGGAAGGGTTAGGTATATGTTGTGTGAAAGATGTAATAAGCGTCCTGCGATGATATATGTTCAAACCAATGAATCAGGGGAGGCAAAAAGTAAAGGATACTGCCTAACTTGTGCAAGAGAACTTAATATAAAGCCTATTGATGATATGATGAAACAAATGGGCATAGGTGAAAAAGAGCTAAAAGCAATGGAAGAACAATTTAAAGGGATGATGGAAGGCGCCACAGGAGAAGATGGCGAACCAATGGATTTTAAAAGTATGCTTTCAGGAATTCAAGGCTTTGGCGCTGGAGAAGATGAAGAGGAGGACGAGGAAGACTTTGAGCAAGGTGGTTCTTCAACTATCCCAGTGAATGAAGAAGAGGATAAAAAGGATAAAAAACGAAGAAAAGCTAAAAGAAAATTCCTAGACCAATACTGCGAAAATCTAACTGATAAAGCTAAAAAAGGCGAGATAGATAGAGTTATTGGAAGAAAAGACGAAATTTATCGCTCAATTCAAATTCTTTCAAGACGCCAAAAGAATAATCCTTGCCTAATTGGCGAGGCAGGCGTTGGTAAAACTGCTATTGCAGAAGGAATTGCTTTAAAAATCAGCGTGGGCGATGTTCCACAGAAATTGAAAAACAAAGAAATATACCTTGTTAATATGACTAACCTTGTGGCTGGTACGCAGTTTAGAGGGCAGTTTGAGGCAAGAGTTAAAAGCCTAATAAGTGAAGTTAAATCTAATGGGAATATTATTCTATTTATAGATGAAATTCACACTATTACTGGCGCTGGAGATTCAGAAGGCGCTATGAATGCAGGCAATATTTTAAAGCCAGCTCTTTCAAGGGGCGAAATTCAAGTTATCGGTGCAACAACATTTGCAGAATACAGAAAATTTATTGAAAAAGATTCAGCTCTTGAAAGAAGATTTCAGCCAGTTAAAGTTGAAGAACCTTCAATTTCTGATACTATTGATATTATTTCAGGGATTAAAGAATACTATGAAAAATATCACTATGTAAATGTTTCACAGCAGATTGTTGATTTAACAGTTAGAATGAGTGAAAAATACATTACTGATAGATTTCTGCCAGATAAAGCGATTGACTTATTAGACGAGGCTTGTGCTTGCTGTAATTTAAGAAATCCAAAAATTTCAGATTGGCTTTCTGAAAGTGAAGAACTAAAAAAACTAGATTTAAGGCTAGAAGAACTACAAAATGCAACAGATAAAGACTTAGATTATGAAAAAATTGCACAGGTAAAGCAAGAGATATACCATAAAGAAACTAAAGTTAGTGAATTATTCGCTGAAGTGGTAAATATCAATGTTGAAATAGATGATATAGCTAAAGTTATCCATTTATGGACTGGTATAAGTGCTGTTAAGATTAAAGAGAGCGAGCAAACAAAGGTTCAAGGATTAGAAGGAAAACTATTAGAAAAAATAAAAGGGCAAGAAGAGGCGGTTAGTCTTGTTTCTAAAGCTATTAAAAGAAATAGAGCAGGGATTTCTGGAAAACTTCGTCCAGCTAGTTTTCTCTTTGTAGGCCCTACTGGCGTTGGGAAAACAGAGCTTGTAAAACAGCTTGCAACTCAGCTTTTTGATACAGTAGACCCGATGATTAGATTTGATATGAGTGAATTTATGGAAAAACACGCAGTATCAAGATTAATCGGCTCGCCACCAGGATACGTTGGATATGATGAGGCTGGGCAGTTAACTGAAAAGGTTAGAAGAAAGCCATACAGTGTTATTTTATTTGATGAAATAGAAAAAGCACATCCAGATGTGATGAATATTCTGCTTCAAATTTTAGATGAAGGAAAAATAAACGATGCACAAGGCAGAACAGTAAATTTTGAAAATACAGTAATCGCAATGACTTCAAATGCAGGCAGTACCGATAGAAGTGGTATTACTGGATTTAATAAAACTTTGCAAGATAATTCAAGAGCAAAAGTGATGCGTGCGTTAAACGATTTTCTGCGTCCTGAATTTTTAGCTAGAATTGATGAAATTGTTGTGTTTAATCCACTTTCAGAAGAAGTGCTAGAAGAAATTGCAGACTTAATGCTAACTGAATATGTTAAACCGATGGCTCAAAAAGGCATTACGCTAACTTGGGATAAAGAAGTTTTAAAACATATAACTAAAAAAGCAGAAGGCGGAAAATTTGGAGCAAGGGATATAAGGCGTGTTATTAGAAAAGAAGTAGAAGATGAAATCGCAGAAGTTATCCTTGATAATCAAAAGGTTGAAAAGCTGAATATAGTAGCTGAAGAAGATAAAATAAAAGTTGAAAATTTATAATGAAAAACTATTGACAAATTAAAGTTTATAAGTTATAATATATTCTGTCGCCAAGAGTTGCGACAGAATTATGCGGGTGTAGTTTAGTGGTAGAACTCCAGCCTTCCAAGCTGGTCGTGTGGGTTCGATTCCCATCACCCGCTCCATAATAAAAAAGAACATCGAAAGATGTTCTTTTTTGTTTTATATTAAATTGAAAGTAAAAACAGAAGAAGTGGTTAAAAAGAGTGGGGTTAGTGCTTATTGAAGAGGGAATAAATTAAAAATTAGGATTAAGGTGAAAATATTCCTAAATAATAATTATATATTGAATACATGTAAATAAATGGTATAATTGAATTATAAAAAATTAAAAACCTAACTAATAAATAATGAAAGGGTGGATTGATTTATGACTAAGATTAAGACAAAGATAAGCAGAAATAATTGGGTTGCAATGGTGTTACTTGCACTTTCGGGGCAGATAGCTTGGGCGATTGAAAACACGTGGTTTAATACATTTGTCAACGATGAAATATCCCCAGACCCCAGCATAATTAGCGCAATGGTGGCGGCGAGTGCGATAACTGCAACACTAGCAACATTTTTAATGGGAACTTTTAGTGATAGAGTTGGTAAAAGAAAGATGATTATTTTAACTGGATATATCTTATGGGGAGTATCGACTGCTGCGTTTCCGTTATCATCGCTTGCAAAATCAACAGCCTTATCAGTTGTTCTTTTAATTATTCTTGACTGTATAATGACTTTTCTTGGGTCAACTGCAAATGACGCTTGCTTTAATGCATGGGTAACTGATATAACTGATACAACAAATAGAGGAACAGTTAGTGGCATTTTAGAAGTTTTCCCGCTTGTGGCATTAGTAGTTACCACGGTTGCATCAGGGGCTATAATAGATAGCTTTGGATATACCATATTTTTTATATCGCTTGGGCTGATAGTTGGTATTAGTGGTGCTGTTGGAGCTTTTTTTATGAAAGATTCAAATACACTTTTACAAAAAAGTGACATAAGTTATAAAGCTCAATTAATAAAAGCGTTCTCTTTTAGAATATTAAAAAAAGATAAGAAATTAAAATGGCTATTAATTTGTATACTAGTGTTTACTGCAGCAGAACAAATCGCAACACCTTATCAAATAATATATTTTACTCAAACTCTTGGGTTTAATTACACAGAGGTTGGACTTTATCTTGGAGTGATGACACTTTTATCAGGGGTAGCAGGAGTTGTTTTTGGGCTAATTGTTGATAAAGTTCAAAAAACTAAATCAATGATTTTTGCTTTAATAATATCTACTATTGGATTTTTCCTTGTTACAACGGCGAAAACTATGACGTTTTTATGCCTTGGAATTTTTATTATGGCATTCGGTATAGTTGCAAAAATAATAGTGAGTGGGGCATGGCTTAGGGATTTAACTCCTAGTGAGGAAGTTGGAAGTTTTCAAGGAATAAGAATGGTTTTTCGGGTGCTACTCCCAATGATTATAGGTCCATATATAGGACAATTTATAATTTCAAGTTTTGGAACACCGATTGTAGTAGAAGGAAATAGTGGATTTTTGCCTACAAATTTAATTTTTGTAGTAGCAGGAGTGTGTACACTATTAGCGTTTATTCCTCTTTATATTATGAATAAAATAGATGAGAATAGAAAGGTGTAGGGTTAATATGAAATTAGATATAAATAATATTTTAAGTGAGTATCCAAGGCCACAGTTTTGGCGAGATAGCTATATTAATTTAAATGGAGTTTGGGATTATTGCGTAAACGCTGGAGAGGTGCCAAAAGAATATAATGAGAAAATTATAGTTCCATTTTCACCAGAGTGCGAACTTTCAGGAGATGTTAGAAAACCAAAAGCTAGTGAATACCTATGGTATAAAAAAGAGTTTAATCTGCCAAAAGGCTTTAATAAGGGGAGAGTGTTTTTACATTTTGGTGCTGTGGATTGGTATAGCTGTATTTTTGTGAATGATAATAAGGTTGGAGAGCATAAAGGCGGATATACAAGCTTTTATTTTGATATCACACCATATTTAAAAGAAGAAGATAATATTTTAATTGTAAAAGTATTAGACCCACAGGATACAAAAGAACAATCAAGAGGCAAACAAAAAATTAATAGTGGTGGGATATGGTATACGCCTCAAAGTGGAATATGGCAAACAGTGTGGCTGGAAAGTGTTCCAGATGTGTTTATAAAAAATGTTGATATAACGCCTAGTTTTAAAAATGAAAAAGTGGTTATAAAAGTTAGCTCGAATGAAGATATCGATTGCAAGATAAACTTGGATAATAGAGAGATTATAGCAAAAACTAATGAAGAGATAGAAGTTAGTATGCCAAATTTTATAGCCTGGGATATTAATAATCCGTATTTATATAACGTTGAAATTAAAGCTGAAAAAGATTATGTGAAAACATATTTTGCAATGCGAGAATTAAGTATTAAAGAAGATGCAAAAGGTGTAAAACGTTTATATTTAAACGGAGAAGAATGTTTTTGTAATGGAGTGCTAGACCAAGGGTATTGGCAGGATGGCTTATACACAGCGCCAAGCGATGAAGCACTAATATATGATATAGTTAAAATGAAAGAATTAGGATTTAACACACTTAGAAAGCACATTAAAATTGAGCCTATGCGATGGTATTATCATTGCGATAGACTTGGGATGATGGTTTGGCAGGATATGATAAATGGTGGTGGAGATTACAAATTATCAGTGATAACAGCACCAGCATTTCTTCCTATTAATATTAAAGATGATAACTATAAAGCTTTTGCAAGACAGGATGAAAATGCAAGAAATGATTTTTATATTGAAATGCAAGAGATGATAAATGCATTGAAAAATTGCCCGTCGATTGTGATGTGGGTGCCTTTTAATGAAGGCTGGGGGCAATTTGATTCAAAAATTGCATATGATATGATAAAAAAACAAGACCCAACAAGACTAATAGACCACGCAAGTGGATGGCATGATCAAGGGCTTGGAGATTTTAAAAGTTTACATATTTATTTTAGAAAATATAAGCATAAAAAAGATAAACTTAATAGGGCTGTTATTCTAAGTGAGTTTGGAGGATATGCATATAAAGAAAGTAATGCACAGCATAAAAAAAGGGCCTTTAGCTATAAAAATCTGCAAACTAGAGAAGATTTTGTGAAGGCAGTTAGAAACTTATATAATAATGAAATATTGCCAGCAAAAAAGAAAGGATTATCAGCTTGTATATACACACAGCTATCCGACGTTGAGCAGGAAATTAATGGAATACTGAGTTTTGATAGAAGTAAAATCAAAATTAATGCAGATGAAATAAAAGATATATTTAAAAAATTATAGCTTATATTAAAATGTTTTAATATATACTAAAATGCTAATTTTGATTAAGATATTTTAATTTATAT
Source organism: uncultured Oscillospiraceae bacterium (assembly GCA_964525015.1). Taxonomy (GTDB): domain Bacteria; phylum Bacillota; class Clostridia; order Oscillospirales; family Ruminococcaceae; genus RGIG3102. Next base: position 28,345 of record CAZGFY010000019.1, on the reverse strand, counting down.
ATTATCAAATAAACTCTATATATTAAAATTTTATAAAAATTTACATTCGAGTAAAAGAAAATTAACAGATTTAAATTGTATACAAGATATTATGAATATTAGATAGAGTGGGATTATATCCCTTAGTCTAGGAATAAGATTTTAATATATAAGAGGAGTGATATCGTATGAAAAAGCCAGCTAAATTAAGCACCATACAATATTTAAAAACAATAGTTGTTGTTATTATGGGAGTAGTAGTTGGGGCTGTGTCGGTGGTATCTCTAAGTATTCAAAAAGAAAATAATGAATTAATGATGGACAGAAGTGAGTTAATTATAAATGCAAACCGATTTATGGATGGTTCGGCATATTTAACTAATGAAGTTCGTGCTTATGTTGCAACAGGGAATATAGAGCATTATGATAATTATTGGAATGAAATTAACACTTTGAAGAATAGGGATATTGCGATTGAAAATATGAAAGAAATCGGAATAACTGCGGATGAACAGGCTGTTATTGAAAAGATGCAAAATATTTCAAACACTTTGATTCCGCTAGAAGAATTAGCAATGACTCAAATAGAAAATGAATTAACAGTGGAAGCATTAGAAAGTGTTTACGGAGATGAATACGAACAAGCTATAGCTGAAATTGCAGTTTTAAATGCTGAATTTTACCAAAGTTTACAAGTTAGAACAGCACAAAGTATAGAAGAATCTCAGCAAACATTATCTAATATTAGTATTATAACATTAGTATTATTACTAATATTAATATTGTTAATTATTTTTACAGAAGTAATAATGAATAGAGTTGTTGTTCAGCCGATTATCAAATCATCAAATGCTATTCGTGAAATTTCAAAAGGAAATTTAAAATGTGATATAGATATTAGCTATGCAACAAGCGAAATATTTGATTTAACAGATGCTACAAAAACAATATTGGTTAATTTATCAGAAATAATTTCAGATATGGATTACAGCTTATCTGAGATGGCTAAAGGCAATTTTAGTTTTGATACGAAAAAATCATTATCCTATTATCAAGGTGATTATAAACCATTAGGATATTCAAAACTGAAAATAGTAGATGATTTATCAAACACATTAGATCAAATTCGTGAAGCGTCTGTTCAAGTGAGTATTGGAAGTGAACAGGTGGCACTTGGAGCACAATCTTTATCATCTGGTGCAATTAGTCAGTCGGAATCAATTCAATCACTTGCCGACACTATAAAGGATATATCAAATGAAGTTATAGAAACTGCTAATCTTTCAAATAAAGCTAAAATGGCAACTGATAAAGCGATAACTAGCCTTGTGGCAGGAAATGATCAGATGAATGCAATGATTAAGGCTATGGAAGAAATTAGCAACAAATCAAAAGAAATTCATAAGATAATCAAGGCGATTGATGATATTGCATTCCAAACTAATATACTATCTTTAAATGCAGCAGTTGAAGCAGCAAGAGCAGGGGTTGCCGGCAGGGGCTTTGCAGTTGTTGCAGAAGAGGTTAGAAATCTAGCTGCAAAATCAGCACAATCTGCAAAAGATACAGCAAGCTTAATTGGAGAAACTATATCAGCAATTGAGCAGGGAGAAAATATTGCAAGCAACACAGCTTATTCAATCTCAGCAGTAACAGAAGAAACAAAAGAAGTTAGTGGATTTGTTGATACAATATCTTTATCATCACAGCAACAATCAGGGGCAGTTAGAGATGTTAATTCAAATGTTGAAACTATTTCTTCTGTAATACATGCAAATACTGCAACAGCAGAAGAGAGTGCAGCGGCGAGCGAAGAGTTAAGTGGTCAGGCGCAAATGCTTCAAGATTTAGTTGGTAAGTTCACGCTCAAAGAAAATGAGTTTTAAAAAATATTATATATAAGAATATTTACTAGATATAAGAGATATATATACAAAAATAATAATTAAATTAAAAATAAACAAGGAGTGTTTTTTTCCACTCCTTGTTTATTTTATAAATAATAAAAACTAGATATTAATCTACTTTTGTCCAGATATTAGTGATATTTGCAATCCTCTCTTTTTTATCTGGAGCAATATAATCAGCTGAAGTTCCACGCCATTCTAAAAAACCAGATTGAGAAATTTCAATCTCACGCCCATCTTCAAATTTTGCTATGATTGCGGAACCGTCATTGATATAATTTGAAATGGGAATTAATTCTTTTTTAGTATAAGCATTTACAGAGTTTTCAAATTTTTCTGCACTTCCTTCTAAAACAGAGCTTATAATAGCATCTTCTTTAAAAAGATTTCCGTATGAAATCTGTATTTGATTATCCGCATTATTAATACTTAGGTATGGCTGATTATCAGTAATTGTGTTTGATATTACAATTATCTTAGAGATATGGCGCATACCTGCCTGTGGTGGGTGATTTGGAGCAATTAATTGCCAATTATTTTCCTTGGTTTGAATTAGCTGGCAATCTGTGTTAAGTTCTGCTGCTGGGATTTCTGCCATTACCCCATCATTTGAGTAAAATAATATTGAGCTATCATTTGTATAAAGTCCAGCTAGTTTTAAAATATCAAAAACATATACGCTGGAAATTTCTTGCGAATTTATCTCTGTTATTTGAACAGGAAAAGATGTGAAATCGTTTAATAATAGTTCATTTTTAACATCACCTGTTATCAGTATGCTATTTGAAGTTAAGGTGTTTTCATTAAGGGCTGTAAGTTTACTTTCAAAATCTTCGGGGTATAAGGTTAAATCATTTTCTGGATTTATAGAGGAAGTTGAGTTGTCTTCTTTTGGGATGGATACAAATTCGATTTTTATTAAATCACGAACCCAATACATCGAGCGAGCATTAGGAACACAGCTTTGAGGGGCTGAAAGAGGCTCGCCATTATATTCGCTTAAAATATATAATCCGTTATCCGAATATTCATCGGTTTTAATTTCAATCACATAGCCATCAGAAGCCGTTAGAATTACTGATGATATATTGGATAATACCACATCTTTATCTAGTAATAATTGCTCAATAGAAACTCCTTTTACTGATACTTCAGATATAACACCAGCAGAATTTGTGTGCTTTGAGATAAAGCTTTCCTGATTTATTTTTGATATATCATTAAAAGTGAAGAATAATTTTTCATTTTGGGTTATAATTTCTAAATTTGATGACTCAAGCTCTTGTGAATTATTGTCTGGAATAGAGGTTTCAGTGGAAGCTTTATTACTGCAAGCCGTTAGCGTGAATAAAATTAGAAATAGAGATATAATTAATGTAATAGTTTTTTTCATATTAGTGTGTTTTCCTTTTTATATTATGGATATTTGCAAAATTTAGCAAGAAAGTTATATATGCTAGTAGGGTTAAAAAGCATTGTTAAAAGTATAACATTTAGTTTGATGATTTACAATATTAAATTTTGTATTATTAGGTAGATTATTTGACAAAAGAGGCTGTTTATGTTATTATTGGTTAATTAAAACTAACTAAAAAAGGAGAATTAAAATGAATCCAAAAGATGCAATAAAAAATAGAAAACCAATATGCGAAATGAAAGAAGTTGTTTTGAATTTTTGCAAAAGTCAAGCAAATATTGAGATTGCAATTAATGATGGCACTGAATTTCCAATAATTGAAAAGGCAAACTATAAATATATCGATGGAAAACACATCCTGCTTTTAGTTGGTGTATCTTGTTTGATTAATAAAATTACTCATGAAGATAAAATTTCAGGACTAATTTTTGATAAAGATGGCAAAGGTCTTAAAATGGCAAAAAGAATTTATGGTAAATTTGTTTGCAAAGAGTTAAAAACATCAGATGAAATATTAAAAAAGGCTGCTAGTGAAGATGAATTATATAAAAAAATGCTTAATCACGGTGCGAAATTTTTTCAGCTAGAATTACAAGAAGGAACTTGTTATTTTAGTGGTAGTGAAATATTGACTCTTGATACTAACTGGAATCCGAGCTTTTCAAAATACAGTTTATCAGGGAAAGAAAGATTTGAAAATAGTCGTCATATTTTAATGATGTATGAAGATAGGGAAGTAATATTTAATACAATAATCGAAGATGATATTTACTACACGCTCACTAGTGTTAATTCAAATAAGATAGAATACATTAAAAATGGCGGCATCTGTCAAATTTTTGATGGAAGAGATAATCATTTTAAAACGCAAATTTCAATTTTACCACAAGAAAAGGTGATTGAAATTGATAAAAAACTTAAAGAAACAAATAATGCTTTCTTTAAGAATACAGATGGATTAATAGCACTTTCATTTAAAAAATAGAATATTAAAATAAAAAATCTGATAGATTAGTCTATCAGATTTTTATTTTGATTATATTTCATCTTTAATTAATTCAAATAAATATTCTTCATCTGGAGTTGTAATTTTGTTTTCTTTATAAAACACTGAAAAATCTCTTTTTTCAGGGGGGTTACCAATATAATAAAAATAAGGTTTATCTTCTACTAAGGTGTGAAAAACACAGCTTTTTGGGATTTTGCATATTTGTCTATAAATAATCCCAGCACTACTCCTACTAAACAGCTAACTGCCATAATTGTAAAAATAATTTGGTAGGCTTTAGTAGTTGTGAATTCTTCTAGGATTATCCCAGTTGCAGAAAATGTGAACATCTCAGGGGCAAATCCGATAACACTTATAACTCCAGAAGCAGTTCCGATTAAATTTTTAGGAATATTAAACTGACTCATCGTAGCAAAATAACAGGTTCTAAGGGCACCGTTAAATATTCTAAATAGTATTGAAATAATTAATATTATTGGCATCATTACACCGTTATATGGAATAAAAATCAAAACCAGACTGAATATAGTGCAAAAAGCTAAGGTATAAGCTATGAATTTAGATGAAGAGCCAAGTTTATCAGCTATTTTCCCACCATTAAAGGATCCGATGTTTGCAAATCCATTAGAGCCTAAAATAGTAAAAAAGGCAACAAAGGATGTGCTATACCCACCTACAGAAGAAAAAAATGGAGTGAAACGGCCGATTAAACTTGCTGTTAACACACAAAAAAATAATAAAAATCCGATAAGCCAAACAGCTTTTATTTTTAAAACAGTGATAATATTATTAAAAAATACTTTTAATGATAAAGATTCTTCTTGTGGCGATGATGGATAGTAAATGTATATAAAAATTCCGAGAATTAAGCATAAACCCGAGTAAAAAATAATGATGAATTTAATATTTTCTTCACTAATAGAAAAAATCCACAAACCAATCATAGAAAAAACAAAACTTAAAATGCAAACTAAAGTTTCCTTTAATCCAAAAATTCTGCCTTGCTCACTTTCGCTTGCTAAAAGTTTTATAGATTTAATCATTGCCGACCAAAAGGACATAGTAGTAGTAAAAGACCAAACAGCACTAAGGATTATCATAATTTCATAAGAAGGAATAGTAGCACTATAAATTCCAGTTAGCCCTGTTAAAAAAACAGAAAATAAAAATAAATTTTTAGTATTTATAGTATCTGCAACAATTCCGCCCACAAGGTATGCAATAGTATTAAAAATAGCAAATACGCTGATTAAATTGCCCATTTGAATATGGGAAAATCCATATGCTAATTTAACAGCATCATAATAGACTGTTTGAAGATAAGGTATATTATATATTGTGGCGTGTGCTATCGAGATTAATAATAAAATTCTAAGATTTTTTCTATTCATAAGTTTCCTCTTTTAAATAATGGAATTAATATGCAAGAAAATTTTATCACCTAAATTTTAAAAAATCAACATGTAATTATTAAATTTTACATATACTAAATATTTTTATTGTATTTTAATATATAACGATGTAAAATAGGTTATATATAACATTAAATTTTACAAGGACGTTTTATTTTATGAACGCTAAAAATAAATACATATACAATGCAATTGGCTTTTCAATACTAATATTTTTAATAATAAGGAATTATCTTCCGGGAATTTTAAATATAATGAATTTAGATGAAAATATTAATTTGGTTTTAATTTTTTCATCACTTAGCCTTATTTTAGCTTGCATACTTCCAATTATTTCGCTTGAAAAATTAATAAATTTTACACCTAAAATTTTTAAAAAGGCTAATTTTGAAAAAATAGCTCCCTATGTTTTCTTCTCTCAAATTTTATTTTTGGTAATAACCGTTCTAAATCAGCTTATAATAAATGTAATTGAGTATATTTTAAAGATTGAATTTCCTGCGCAAAGCTTATTGGAAATTGATAGTTTGCAATCTTTTATACTATATTTTATAAGTATTGCGATTATTCCAAGTGTATTTGAAGAACTTTTTATTAGAGGATATATTCTAAATTTGCTTTCAAATTATGGCAAATTTTCTGCTCTTATTATTTCCTCGCTTATATTCTCTTTAATGCATCAAAATATCGAGCAATTGTTTCCAGCTTTTTTATCTTCTTTGATTTTAGGATGCATTTATTTAAAAACTAACAATGTTTTAACTTGTATATTAGCTCATTTATTAAATAATTCATATTCCTTTATAATGATATATATAAATCAGTATGTGCATGGTGTTTCTGCTCCATTTATTTTGATTTTTATTAATTTTTCTTTATTAATTTTTGGATTTTATGGATACTTCACTTTGAAAAATCAAAGAGAATTACCTTTAATAAAAGACTTTAAAAATAAAAATTCAGATAGAAATAGTTACAAATTATTTCTTTTTAGCCCAGTGCTTATAATTAGTTTAGCATGCTGTATTGGCACTATTTACATAACTTTTATGGAGAATTTTAAATAATATGAAACACAAAGATTATATGCAAATTGCTCTTGAAGAAGCTCAAAAAGCCAAAGATATGGGGGAAGTACCCATTGGGGCTGTGATTGTTAAAGATAATGAAATTATAGCAACAGGGCATAATTTAGTTGAAACTAAAAAAAATCCAATACTTCACGCAGAAATAGTGGCAATTAATAAGGCTAGTAAAAAGCTAGGCTCAAAATGGCTAACGGGATGTACTTTGTATGTAACTCTAGAGCCTTGCAGCATGTGTGCAGGGGCAATAGTTCATTCAAGGTTAAAAAGAGTTGTTATAGCTTGCGAAGATTTTAAGCAGGGAGCGTTTATTGGGATGTATAATCTTTTAAATTATTCAGTTAATCATAAGCCAGAAGTTCTGTTCGGTGTATTAGAAGATGAAAGTAGGGAAATTTTGGTTAATTTTTTTAAGCGATTAAGGTAAAACGCTTTGTTTAATATAATTATTAGCGTTTTAAGCGATGTAAATCTTTACATATTGACATTTTAATAAGTATATAATATAATTTGATAGATAGGGTAGTTTTGGTATTAAAGCAGCTACCAACCCTATTATCATATAATCCGTGTGTGCGGCAAACCTATTGTTTAGGTGGAGGAAAATGGACTATAATAAGATTTCTTTATTGGTGGCCGATTCTATAAACGATTTAGTTTATCTAGCAGATATAGAAACTTACGAATTATTATATATTAATAAAAACACTATTTCTGCTTTTTCTAAGGCCGATAAAAATTTTACTTGGGAAGGGCAGAAATGTTATAAAGTTTTGCAAGGTAAAGATGCGCCTTGCTCATTTTGTACGAACAAATATCTTAAAAGCGATAAATTTTATGAATGGGAATATTATAACCCATTAACTAAAACCCACTACAGCTTAAAAGATAAGTTAGTTGAAATTGAGGGAAAAATGGTGAGGCTTGAGATTGCTATAGATTCAACTCATCAATATTTTCTAACTAATAATTTAGAGAAAAAATTATTAGAACATCAAGTTGTTGCTTCTTGCATTGAAAATCTACATAAAGATTTTGAATTAGAAGAGGCTTTGCTAGATATTTTAGAAATTTTAGGCGAGTATTATAAGGCACAAAGATGCTATATATTCACTTTATCTCAAGATAAAAAAACTGTTTCCAATGATTATGAATGGACAGATGGAGTATCTAAGCCATCAAAATCAGACTTAACGAATGTTGACGCCCTACCATTTCAAAGATGGTTTGATGTTTTTCAAACCCAAAATGAATTAGTTTTATTAGATTCTTCTAGCGCAATATTACCAAAACCAGAAAGAGATTTACTAGAAAAATACGATGTTAGAAATCTTCTAGCTGTTCCATTAAGAGATATAAAAGGAGATTTATACGGTTTTATAGGTGTTGATAATCCAACATTATTTAATACTGAAACAAAAATATTTCGAGAGTTATCATTTATTATCTCTAGCTTTTTTGAAAAAAACAAAATTTTAAAAAAATTAAATAAATTAAGTTTTTATGATAAACATTCAAATTTAAAAAATCGCAATGCATATAATGAGCATATTAAAAGCTTTAATGAGGAAACTCCAGACACATTAGGCGTTTTAGTTTTAGATATTAAATCATTAAAATTAATAAATGATTTACATGGATATGAACATGGAGATAAAGTTATTCTTACTTTGGCTTCTTTATTAAAATCAGTATTTGAAGATTATCATATTTATAGGCTTGGTGGAGATGACTTTGTTATTTTATGCGATAATTTATCTGAGGAAGAATTTGAAAGTTTAGTTTTTGATTTTCAAACAATGCTAAAAACTTTGGATTTTGAAGTTAGTGTGGGGTATGCTTTTAATAGAGTATATGATAGTGAAGATTTTAATTTTTTGCTTGATAAATCAAAAACTCAAACAGGTAATTATACAAATCTATTATTAAAAAATCTAGGGTATGAATTACTTAATAATAAATTCACTGTGTTTTTACAACCTCAAATCGAATTATCAACCAATAAAATTATTGGAGCAGAAGCTTTAATTCGAAAATTCGATAGCAAAGGAAATATAAAAACACCAAATACATTCCTTCCTTTTTATGAAAAAGAATCAATTATCTCGAATATTGACTACTATGTTTTTAAAACTATATGTGAGTTTATAAATGATTTAAATCAAAGGGGATATCAGCTTGATTTAAGATTTTCAGTGAATTTTTCAAGAAAATCGTTAACTAGTGTAGATGTTATTGAAAAATTAATTAATATATGTGAAACTTTTAATGTTTCTCCGGATTATTTTATTGTTGAAGTAACTGAAACAGTAACAGGAATTGATGATGTTCATTTAATTGAATTAATAAATGAATTCAATAGGGCAGGCTTTTTGGTTTCCCTGGATGACTTTGGTTCGGGGTATTCAAATCTATCAATAATTTCAAAAGCTAATTTCCATGAAATTAAAATTGATAAAACTATTATTGATACATTTATAGAGAATAAAAAAGCTAATATTATAACTAAATGGTCGATTGATTTATGTAAAAACTTTAATGGGATAATAAGCGTGGCAGAGGGAGTTGAAACAGAAAATCAAAAAGATGCACTACAAAAGCTTGGCTGTGATATAGGGCAAGGATATTATTTTTCAAAGCCAATTCCTATGGATGAATTTTTTAAAAAATATATAGATAAATAATAAAAATCCACTGGTTAAACAGTGGATTTTTTGTGTTATAAATTATAATTATTATTCATAAAAGCTTGGCATAACAGCATTTGGTGTGTTTTCAATCATCATTTTATGAAGATTTTCTTTTGCCATACCTTGAGAAACTGAGTATGCAATATAGTTTGCACCAAGTTCAGTAACTGCTAAATCATAGTAGCCTTCGCCATATACTGAATCAATGTATTCAACAACTTCATCTGTTGTAAGTTCTAGGCCTAGTGATTCTTGAAGTGCTTGATAGATTAAAGAATATTTTGCATTTGTTTGGAAAATTTCTTGGCTATCAGCTAGGTAAGCGTCTAGATCTGCATAACCTAATAAAGTTACATATGTTGCGATATCAAGGCCGTATTGTAGAGCAGCTTGATTTACAGAATCAAGAGTTGCTTTTTGAACAAATTCAGTCATAATCGCTGGAACTTCGCTAACTTCACTTGTAGTTAGGTATTCATCGATGTAAGCTGTTTGTTTTTGGTAGATTATTGCTTCAGAAAAAGCAGAAATAACTTCATCAGTTGTTGTGTATTCGCCTTGGAATACAGTGTTTACTAATTCATCAGTAAATTCTGGAACAATTCTTTGTGAACCACCTTTGATTGTAACATTGAATACAGCATCTTTTCCTGCTAAATCAGGGTTGTTTGAATATTCTTCAGGGAAAGTTACTTCAACATCAAAGTTATCACCAATTTTGTGTCCGATAATTTGTGTTAAGAAATCATCAATAAATTCTTGGCTACCAACTGTTAATTCTTGGTCTTGGCCTGCGCCACCTTCAAACTCAACTCCATCAATAGAGCCTACAAAGTCGATAATAACTTTATCATCTTTAATAAATGCATAAGTTTCATCAACTTCAGCGTAAGTAATACCATTAGCTATGATAGTGTCAATTTCAGCTTGAACTTCTTCATTAGTGATAACTAGAGTATCTTCTGGAAGTGTTGCGCTTTCATAATTTTCTGGTAACACAACATAATCTAAAGCTGTAATATCATTAAAATGTCCAAGGTCTGTAAAGTATGAGCTGTAATCTAGAGTTTCTAGTTCAGTTGTAGTTTCTTCAGTTGTTGTTCCTTCTGTTGTTTCTTCAGTAGTTTCTTCTTCGCTTGAACAAGCAGTTAAAGAAGCGATTAATATAGCAGAAGTTAGCATTAGCGCTAGTAATCTTTTTAGTTTCATCTTTTCCTCCATAAATTTGGTTTTTAAAATACTTAACTATTGTACCCTATTTTAAGGTAAATAACAAGATGTTTTTATCGCTTGATATATTTTTGTTTTAACTACATCACAAAAATATCATAACTTTAGTAATGGGTACCATTTTCGTAATAACATTCTTTTAAAAATACTGAAAAACTAATTTGTCTGTCTTGAAATCCAAGTTTTTCTAACTCTTTATCAAGGCAAAGAGCAACTTTATCTTGAATTTCTTGTTCTCTTTTAAACCAGTGCACTGCGATAATAGCTTGCTCTGATTTTTCTCCAGTATGAGAAAAAATTGTTGAAGAAATGCTATCAAAAATAAACCAATCAGCAGGACAACCTACAATTTTTGATAAGTTTTCGCTTGTGTTTTTTGCAAGAGTACTCACCTGATTTTCAGATAAACCTTTTAACATAATTTGCGGCATAATTTTCACCTATTCCTTTTTTGATTAAAATGTTTGTGGTAGAATTTTAAAAATTGATGATGATTTAATATGAATTCCATCATAAAAATCAGCATTAGTTAAATTAAGTTTATACGGGTCATATGAGCCGTACACAGGAATATCATGCTCATTTGCAAATGAAATAGCATACTCTTCTGTTGCAATCATTCCTTTAAATCGTGTGTCCTTTTCAGCTAGCACCATATCATAGTATATAGGATGATATGGAGATAAAAAGAAAACTATTTCAACATTATTTTCTTTTAAATGCTCAATAAAACTTTCAAAAATTTCTAGCTTTTCTTCGCTAAGCTCATCAAAAATAGTGCTCCCCATTGGGAAATTAGCATGTGTTTGTGCATTAAAATCTATAGACTCTTGAGTTTGCTCGCGAAAAGCAAGGTCGTAAACAATCGAGCCATCTGGCGCTTTTATAACCACTTCACTTTTTAAAACATCTTCAGGGGCAACTATTTCAGGAGGGGTTTCTAAATCAGGGCCAACTTTATAATAGTCAACACTACTTTGAAAATATGCAGGGTCTAAAAGGGCTAGATATTTTTCATTAGGGTCTTCTTTTATATATTCGCTATTTTCAATTCCAAGAACTTCACCTATAAATTCATAGTATAATTCTTTATTACTTCTTCTATCAATTGCCTCTTCACTATCATTTAATAGCCAAGGGTCAATAGATAAAATTATAGTTTCAGGCAGCTTATCCTCTTTATAAAAAATGTAATAACTTGTGAAAAAATCATAAAAATCTGCGCCTACATTAGCCGCATTATAAAATGAGCGATTTTGCGAAATCTCTGAAGTGACCATCATTGAACGGCTACTACCATTTATTAAAATCTGTGGTGCATAGGACACATTCTTTGCATAAACCTCATTTAATGCCCTTCCATCAAGCTGTTCGTATTTATTAATATAGTTTCCTGCTAGCATATATTCGCTGGCAATTCTCTCAAATCCAGCACCAAAAAATAATCCAGAAGGGTCTACATTATATGAAACATATACCATAAAGGCTAAAATAGGTAAAAGTAAAAGAGATTTTAAAATTAATTTTATCATAAAAATAATAATTCCTTTCCCTTCCTATTAAAATTGGAAATAGATAAATTGACTTTGTCCAAAATATCCAAAAAATAAGATTAATAATAATATAGCATAGTAAAAAATCCATCTAAAAACAAAGTTTAGTGAGTTGATTTTCAAAATAAGATTTCCTTTTCCTTCAAACATTTCAATAACAAGTAAAAATAATATGCATAAGAAAATTGCAGTACCATTATTTTGATAAAATCCAATGCTTTCAAAAACTTTAGTATAATACTCAGGAGTAAACCATAAAGAAAAATCAGCAAAAATATTTTGGATGATATAAAATGCATCTGAAATACTATTTGCTCTAAAGAAAATCCAGGTGAAATCTATTAAAAAGAATGTGCAAATAATTTCAAGAAAGGAAACTATAAAATTATCCTTTTTCTTCTCTTTATTTTTATATAAGATATCATCCTTTATTTTAGATATAGTGTTAAAAAAGCCGTTTATTAAACCCCAAATCACAAACGTCCAGCTGGCACCATGCCATAAACCACTAACTAAAAATGTTAAAAGGAGATTAATATATGTGCGAAGTTTTCCTTTTCTTGAACCACCAAGCGGGATATAAACATAGTCCATAAACCAAGAGGATAGCGAGATATGCCATCTTTTCCAAAATTCGGGAACTGATTTTGAGAAATATGGGTGATTGAAGTTTCGCATTAGCTTATATCCTAAAACATTTGCAGCACCAATTGCAATATCAGAATATCCTGAAAAATCTCCGTATATTTGAAAGGCAAAAAGTACAGTTGTTATAAATAAGCTAAGGCCAGAAAAATCAGTTGGCGAATTATATACAGAATTAATTATCTGCGCTGCTGAATCAGCAATAACTAGCTTTTTAAAAAAGCCAAATGCCATTAAAACAAGTCCATCGGTAACTCTTTTATAGTTGAATTTATGTGTTTTATGAAACTGAGGTAGTAGATTTGTGCTTCTTTCAATAGGTCCTGCAACAAGTTGTGGAAAAAAGCTTACAAACAAAGCATATGTAAGAAAGTTTTTTTCAGGAGAAATTTTTCTTCTGTAAACATCTATTGAATATCCAAGAGATTGGAAGGTGTAAAAAGAAATCCCAACAACTAAAAGTAGATTAGTGTTTTCCCTTAATTCGATACTTGGAAATAGCGAAGTTAGGCTTTCTATAAAGAAATTAAAATACTTAAAATAAAATAGGATTAATAAATTTAAAGCTATATTAACGCCTAGAAAAAGCTTTCTTTGCTTTTCATTATTATTTCTATCTATCACTAAGGCACAAAAATATGTGCTCACTGTTGAAAATAAGATTAAAAGAGCGTAAACAGGCTCCCAAAACATATAAAAATAATAGCTTGATATCAATAGCCATATATTTTTTAATTTTTTAGGAACTAAAAAATAAAATAAAACGACAATTGGAAAGAAAAATAAAAAATCAACCGAGTTAAAAAGCATTTATTCTAAACCGTCCTTATTTTCTTTTGCTTCAAGTTCACGAAGTCTTTTTTCTAAGATAGCGATAGTTTGAGCGAGTCTTTTAATTTTTTTTGAAAATCCAGAAATTATAGCTGAAACGGATAACAAAATTAAAAGAATAAAGATAATTTGAGTTAAAAATATAAAGTTAACTGGATTTACAACCCCAGAAATATCCCCTAAAACATAAACAATGTAAGGGAAAAATGCAAAAAATATCATAACTAAACTAAAAATCAGCCATATAATTGCATATTTAACTTCTAATTTTTCTTTTTTAATAAGATAAATTATCATAGAAAGCAATGTAAATGCGCCTAAAATTAAAAGCACTTGCAAGATATTATCATTTATCAAAGTTAATATATTCATAATATAAGAAATACTCCTTTATTTGTTTTTGGAAAATGAAATTCGATGAATAACTAGCGATAAGCAAACTTTAATCATATAATAAACGCTTTTAAAGCTTCTTATAGAAGATATACCACCAACTCTTTCTTCCATTTCAACGGCAACTTCACACACTGTAAAATTATTCATTAAGCATTCCATAATTGCCTCAGGCTCTGGGTAGTCGTCTGCATAGTTATCAGCGAAAAAAGCTATCATTTTACTATCGCAAGCACGAAATCCACTAGTGACATCTTTCACTTTTTTGCCTGTTAGAATAAAAATTAAAGTTGAAATGATAGTTATTCCAAGTCTTCTTAAAAAAGAGCTTTGAAATCCTTCTTTTTTTATAAATCTTGAGCCAATACTCATATTACATTCGCCTTTTTTTATAGGCTCGCACACAGTGTTTAAAAATTCGGCTGGGTGCTGTCCGTCGCCGTCCATTTGAACTGCTATATCATAGCCGTTATTTCTAGCATAAATATATCCAGCTTGCACACCGCCACCAATGCCAAGATTAATTGGATTATTAATATAGTTTAGATTTTCTTTTTCTAATATAGAAAGAGTAGAATCTGTTGAAGAATCATTGACTATTAAATAATCAACGTCTGGGGCTTGATTTTTTAAATTGGTTATAAAAGATAAAATACTTTCCTCTTCATTATAACAAGGTATTATAACTAAAGTTTTCAAAGTTTATCCTCCTTATTTATTAAAAATAAAATCAATTAATTGATTTAATACTTTACTTCGTTTGTGGTTTTCTAGGTGATAGTTTAAAGCGTTTTCACCTAGAATTTTTCTTTTTTCTAAAGATAGATTATATAATTTTAAAATGTTTTCGCTAAGTGTAATTTCATCATCTGCTTTTGAAGAATATCCGCAATTTGCCCTATCTACAACAAGGGCACCCTCGCCATCCATACTAGTTAAAACTGGGCGTTTTGCTGCAAGATAACTTGTTATTTTTGCAGGTATTGTAAGGCCAATATCATCACTTTTGGCTAAAGAGGCAAATAAAACATCAGCTAAAGTGTGATAAATTGGCATATCTTCAACTGGTTTTGAGCCTAAAAAATCAAAATATTCAAAAACATCTTCGCGCTTTGCTAGATTTTCAATCTCATTTTTACTCATACCATCACCAACGATAATACATTTAATATCAGATATATTTTGTGATTTGATAATTTTAATAGCCCTTATTAGCACCTGTAAATTTTGAGCAGGGGATATATTTCCAGCATAAACGATTTTGAAATAATGTTTATATCTATTATTTAAAGTTTCATCAAAAATTTCAGTTTCGTATAATTCTTCGCAGTATTGTGGGATGGTTGCGATTTTATCACTTGTTTTATTTGTAACATTTTTTAATACTTCATTTAAAGATGGGCTCATTGCAATTAATTTATCACTTTTTTTATAATGCCAATCACTTGTTGTTTTTAAAATTTTTCTTAAAAATTTATTTTGAACATTTAAAACAGAGTATAAATTTTCAGGCCATAAGTCTAGAACGTATGTGGTGAGTGGTACTTTTTTTATTTTAGAAAAAATAATTGCAGGAAAAATCATATAAACAGGGCTGGTTTCATAGCAAAAAACTGCATCATATTTTTTATTTAATAAAGTTAAAACTTTAAATGATGCAAAAAATGGAAATGAAATGTAGTTTAAAAAAATTCTAATACTACTATTTCCTTTTCTTGTAATTTCCCAAGCTCTATAAACATTGACTTTGTGATATTCTTGCTTTAAATTTTTGAAAAATCCGTATCCATCTGGTATTTTTCCATTAGGATAGTTTGGGATACCACAAAGTACATCAACTTCGATATCATTTTCAGAAAATCCTTTTGTAATATCACTAATTCTAAAATTTTCAGGCCAAAAATGCTGGCTAACAATTAAAATTCTTTTTTTCATATATTTTTAGAAAACAGACTACTTAGGTTTCGTCTGTTATTTCTTTTCTCCAAACAAATTCATTAACTATTTTATAATAGCTTTGAATTATTTTAACAACTTTTATTGAAACATTTGTGTCAATGTAATCTGGCGCTAAAACATAAGGCTCATCATTTTGTTTCATAGCGTGGCTCATTTCGATAGCTTCTAAAACCTGTCTTGCTGTTGTGCCACCGATAATAACACTGCCTTTATCTAAAACTTCCGGTCTTTCAGTTGAGTTTCTTAAAGATACCCCTGCAAAATCTAAAATTGCACTTTCTTCAGGAAGTGTTCCACTATCTGAAAGAACGCAGTATGCATTTTTTTGCAGTTTATTATAATCAAAAAATCCAAAAGGTGGGAGTGCTCTAATATTTTCATGGAAAACAAAGCCCTTTTCTTCGATTTTCTTTTTGCTCCTTGGGTGCATTGAATAAACAACTGGCATTTTATAAGTTTCAGCTATTGTATTTAAAGCGTTCATTAGAGAATAAAAACGTTTTTCATTATCTAAATTTTCTTCTCTATGAAGAGAAACAATAAAATATTTGCCTTTTTCTAAATCAAGAGTTTTTAAAACTTTAGAAGAGTTAATCTCTTTTTCAAATCTAGTTAAAACTTCTTGCATAGGACTACCAGTAACAAAAATTCGCTCTTTTGCAATTCCTTCGCTGATTAGATATCTTCTTGAATGCTCAGTATATGGCAAATTAACATCAGAAGTGTGGTCTACTATTCTTCTGTTTATTTCTTCAGGCAAGTTCTGATCAAAACATCTGTTGCCAGCTTCCATATGAAATACTGGGATTTTTAATCTTTTTGCACTAATTGCAGCAAGACAGCTGTTTGTATCACCTAAAACTAATAAAGCATCTGGCTTTTCTTTAGCTAAAACTTCATAAGATTTTGCTAGTATATTACCCATACTTTCCCCTAAATGATTTCCAACACAGCTTAAAAAATAATCAGGCTGACGCAATTCTAATTCTTCAAAGAATATTTCATTTAAAGTGTAATCATAGTTTTGCCCTGTGTGAACTAGTATGTGATTAAAATACTTATCACAGGCTTTTATAACTTCGCACAGCCTAATAATTTCAGGACGTGTGCCAACAATAGTCATAACTTTTAGTTTATTCATAAATATTAATATTCCTTTCTTGATGCTTTGTGTAGTTTGCCACATACATATTAAAAAATAGCAAACATTCGCTAATACATCACAGCGAAAGACACAAAACTCAAAGTTTGAAATTTTTTCAAACTTGTTTCCTTTTTAAACTTCTAAATAATAAGTGTCTGGTTTTTCTTGATTGAAAATCTCGCTCGACCAAAATAAGCAAATTAATTCATCATCACCGATGTTTTTAATAGAGTGAGTGTAGCCAACTGGGATATCAACTACTGTCGGATGGTTTCCATCTACTGTGTAGTATAAAATTTCATTATTTAAAACATTTCTAAATGCAATTTCGGCTTTTCCTTTTATAACAAAGAATTTCTCAACCTTGGTGTTGTGCCAGTGATTGCCCCTTGTTATACCAGGTTTTGTTGTGCTAATGAAAATTTGCCCAAAACTCTCGGATTTAATAAATTCACTTAGCCAGCCCCTATTATCTGTATGCTTTTCTAAAGGGTAGGAAAATCTGTCTTTTGGTAAAAAACTTAAAAATGTTCCGTATAATCTTCTCATTAATAAGCCATCTAAACTAGGCATAACTAAGTTTTCTCTACTCTTTTTAAACTGTAAAATAATATTATATAAACTGCCAAGAGTTATATTATGGTGAGTGTCGATTTCTAAAAATCCTGCTTTATAGTTATCTGTGTTTTCTAAAATAGCTATAAATTTATCCACAACATCATCAATATAGCAAAGCTTTAATAGGTGAGTTTCATCAGAAATTGTAACTTCTATATCATTTATAATATTATGCATAAAAGTTGCCACTACTGTGTTGTAATTAGGTTTTGACCATTTTCCAAAAACTCCGTATAAGCGAAAGATAAAGCTAGGATTTTCTTTGTTTTCTAAAAATAAATCTTCGCCAAGCTTTTTGCTTTTTCCATAATCATTATCAAGCTCTGCTTGAATGGAAGATGAAATAATTATTGGGGCTTTATTATTATGCTTTTTTAATGTTTCGATTAGTGTTTTTGAAAAATCGGTGTTTCCATCGTAAAATTCTTTAGCATCTAATGGACGATTAACACCAGCTAAATGAAAAACAAACTCAGCATCTTTGCAAAAATTATCTAAATCTTCATTTGAAGAGCTTCTATCATACAGATATAAATTTGTATATCCTTTTTGAATTAGATTAGCAGTAAGATTTTTGCCAACAAAGCCATTTGAGCCAGTTATTAGTATTTTTTTACTCTTCAAAATTAGCAAGCTCCTCTTTAATGTAATCGGTTGTTTTCATTTTATCTATTGTTTCTTCTACTGTAAGTCTATCTGTATTATGGCTAGTGTACGCTTCTAGGATTTTTTTAGTATCATTGCCTTCGATAAAGTATTTATCATAGTTTAGATCTCTATTATCAGCTGGAACTCTATAATATCCTCCTAAATCGATAGCTTTCATTGCTTCTTCTTCGGTTAAAAGGGTTTCGTATAGTTTTTCGCCGTGTCTTGGTCCTATAATTTTAGTTTCGGTGTTTCCAAAAAGCTCAATAGTTGCTTTTGCTAAATCGTGAATAGTGCAAGCTGGTGCTTTTTGAACGAATAAATCCCCAGCTTTACCATTTGTAAAAGCAAAAGTCACTAAATCAACAGCTTCATCTAAATTCATTAAGAATCTAGTCATATCAGGGTTTGTAATAGTTAAAGGTTTTCCCATTCTGATTTGCTCACGGAACAATGGGATAACACTTCCTCTTGAACACATAACATTGCCGTATCTAGTGCAGCAAATCATAGTTTTATTTTCATCAACAGTTCTCGCTTTTGCAACTATTACTTTTTCCATCATCGCTTTTGATATACCCATAGCATTTATTGGATAAGCTGCCTTATCAGTTGAAAGGCATACAACTTTTTTAACCCCGTGAGCTATTGCACTAGTTAAAACGTTTTCAGTTCCATAAACATTTGTTTTTACTGCTTCCATTGGGAAAAATTCGCAAGACGGAACCTGCTTTAGTGCAGCTGCGTGGAAGATATAATCAACGCCATTCATAGCATTATTTACACTGTTTATATCTCTTACATCTCCAATATAGAATTTTACTTTTTCTGCATCTTTTGGGTATTTTGCTTGTAAATCGTGTCGCATATCATCCTGTTTTTTTTCATCTCTTGAAAAAATTCGGATTTCTCCGATATCGCTAGTTAAAAAATGCTTTAAAACAGTTTGTCCAAAGCTACCAGTGCCACCTGTAATTAGTAATGTTTTATTTGTGAACATATTTATCCTCCAAAGTGAATTTAAATCACTATTATTTTGATATAATCTATAATATTTTAGCACATTTTTTATGAAAAAACAAATAAAATTTTATGCTAAATAAAAAAAGATTAGCCTTACTTAAAATAGGCTAATCTTTTGTATTGAATTTATCTAATAAACTTAAAGTGTAAAGCTTGTTTGCAAAAGCAATTGCAGCATTTCTTATTAAATTTCGCTCACTTGTAAAAGAAACAGAGGAGTCCTCAGGTAATGGCATATTTGTAAAAGTTGAAATTAGAATACTTTCAAACTCTCTACAAAAATAATTATAACTTCTTTCAATATCTATATCAGAGTTTTCATCGCCTATTATAGCTTTATGAATATCTAAAAGCTTTTTAATTTCATCCATAGAAAAAACCTGTTTATACATGCAAACCATAAAAATACTAGCAATATGCTCTTTTGAATATTTCTTTTTATAAGTAACAGGAACAATACCTTTTTTAACATAATTATTAACCATGGAGGCCGTTAAAAAAGGCTCATCATTAAGTAGCTTTAAATCTTTAAGAGTAGACTCAATAAGGGCAATAACTTGATCAAGATATAAATCGATTGTAGGGAGCTCATTGTATCTAGGCAGTTTGAAGTTTTTAATTGGATTATCATTAGTATTCATAAAAATAAGCTCCTTTTTAAAATTAAACAAAATTAAAATGTATTTTCTGTGAATTATTATAGAATTTTTAAAAGGCGTTGTCAATAGTGCTTGACATAGTTTGGTTTATAATATAATATAGTTTTATAAACTAGATGTATAATACTGATAGAAAATATTATATATAGCTAATAAAAATATAATCTGCAAAACTGAAAGGATTAAAAAAATGAAATGGAATATTGTGCTTGATTCAAGCTGTGATTTAACAAAAAAAGACTCAAAAGGTGATATCGGAATTAGTTTAGTACCGTTATCAATTATCGTTGGCGATAAGGAATTTGTAGATGATGAAAATTTAGCGATTGATGATTTATTAAAGGCGATGGCACTTGAAAAGAAGGCATCTTCTTCTGCTTGCCCATCACCAGAAAACTTTTTAGATGAATTTAAAAAAGCAGAAAACACTATCTGTATAACGATGACTAGTGCATTAAGTGGCACGAATAACTCTGCTAGAATTGCAAAAGAAATGCTAAAAGAAACTGAGCCAGAAAAAAATGTTCATATAATTGACTCGCATGCCACAGCAGGGAAAATGGTGCTCTTAAAAAGAAAGGCAGAACTTTTAATTGAAGAAGGCAAAGAATTTTTAGAAATTTGCGATATCTTAGATGCATATAATGATAACACATTTTTAACATTTGCTCTTGGAGGATACGACAATCTTATAAAAACTGGCAGAATGAGCAAAATTGCAGGAATTCTAGCAACTAGCCTTGGTATTCGAGCAGTCGCTATTGCTACAAGTGCTGGCGAAATTGAAGTTGTTAAAAAACCAAGAGGTGAAAATAATGCAGTTTTAGCAATGGCCGAAATTATGAAATCAACAAAAAATATGGAAAATATGCCGATAGTTATCTCTCATTGTAAAAATTACGAGGGTGCACTTAATGCAAGAGAAATTTTTAAAGAAAAGCTGAAAACAGAAGATATAACAATAGTAGACTGTAAAGGCTTAACAACCTTTTACACAATGGAAAAAGGCTTAATTATAGGTTATTAAAATTAAAAAAGATGTGGTGTGAGCCACATCTTTTTTGTTACCATCTAGCCTTTGTTTCGATAACTTTGCCAACGATATTTAAATTATTTATCTCTTCATTAACAAAAATTTTAGATTCATAAGCTGGATTGAATGCATTTAAAATAACAGTGTTTTCTTTATGAACAAACTTCTTTAAAGTTGCCTCTTCTTCACCATAGATTATAACACCAAGTTCGCCATCATTTAAGGTTGACTGCTTTTTAACTAATGCTAAATCGCCATCTGAAATTCTAGGCTCCATACTATCGCCTTTAACAATTAGATAAAAATAATCCTTACTTGAAGGTACGTTAGCATATTCAGCACCTAAATCTTCATTAAAAGCAAAGGAATTATAGCCAGCTTTCACTGTTCCGATAATTGGCACTAAAACTTGATTTGGGATATTAGCTTTTAAAATCGCTTCATTACCAGCACCTAAAAGAAAATCAACAGTTGTTTCAAAATAATTAGCAACAATTGATAGAGTGTTTGCATCTGGCGTGCTTTTACCAGTTTCCCATTTGCCAATAGCTTGCTGTGTTAATTTTAAATCTTGGGCAAGCTTGGTTTGGCTTATTTTTTTATCTTTACGCAGTTTTTTTATTTGTTGTGCGAACATATTCTTACCACCTTTAGTTGTATTTATATTTATATTATATACTATTTTTATTCATTTGTAAACAACTAATAGTGGTGAAATTTAAAAAATATGTGAAAAAACACTTGACAACAACTTCTGGTTGTTGTAGAATGTAGTTAAGAAAACAACCTAAGGTTGTAAAAAAGGGGATTGAAATTATGAAAAAGAGAATTACTTTATATAATATATTAACAACGGTTTTTGCGATTTTAACTTTAGTTAGTTTAAGTGGGATAACCTATGGAGTTTCATTAATAAATGTTTTTATAAACACAATCGTGTTTTCATTTTTAACAAGAAAATGCTATAAAATAGAAACAAAACTTCGTAGAATTCAAAAAAATAAAGCTATAAGAGCTAGAAAAAGAAAACATATCTATCTTAAAAATTATACTGCTAAAAGAAAAGACACTGCAAAAAGAGCAATATCTTAAAAAAATTATGCAAACAGCTAAATATAAGCTTATATTTAGCTGTTTTTTATATATTTTTAAGAAAAGAATACCTTTTATTGTAAAACTAAAATAATTATGATATATTAAAACTATTAAAATAAAAATATAAGAGGTGTTTTACTATGAATTTTAAAAATTTAGCACAAGAAACTGAAAGCTACATAATTGAAAAAAGAAGATTTTATCACTCAATTCCAGAAGTGTCTTGGCAAGAAGTTGAAACAACTAAGGCGATAGTTAAAGATTTAGAAGAAATGGGTCTTCAAGTTAATTTATTTGATGGAGTACAAGGGTGCTGGGCAGATATAATTGGGGGCAAAGAAGGCAAAACTGTTGCACTTCGCTCAGATATAGATGCACTTCCTATAAATGAAGAAACAGGGCTTTGTTTTGCTGCTACTAATGGGGCAATGCACGCTTGCGGACATGATGCTCATATTGCAACTCTTTTAGGTGCTGCAAAAATGCTAGTGTCTATAAAAGATGAACTAGCAGGAAGAGTTAGATTAATATTTCAGCCAGCAGAAGAAACAGCTCAAGGTGCTGCAAAAATTATAAGCCAAGGTATTATGAATGGGGTAGACGGCGTTTATTCTTCACATATCTGGGGCAACTTTGATGCACCTTATGTTAGCGTTGAGGGTGGAAATAGAATGGCTGCTCCTGCAATTTTTAATATTGAAATCGAAGGTCTTGCATCTCATGGAAGTGCTCCGAATTTAGGCGTTGATGCTATTGTTGCGGCTAGTGGGGTGGTTCAAGCATTACAAACATATGTTTCAAGAGTTAATGATCCTTTAAATCCATTAGTTTTAACTATTGGAACTATTAAAGGTGGCTCTAGATTTAATGTTATTGCAAACAAGGTTGAAATGGAAGGGACTATTAGAACTTTCTCTCAAGAAACAATTGAAAAAAGCGAAAACATTTTAAAAGGCATTATTGAAAATGCAGCAGCAGCATATGGAGCAAAAGCAAAATTTAGTATCAGCTGGGTTACAGGACCAGTTATAAATGATAAAGAAAATATGATTAAAATTGCAAAAGATGCAGTTGCAAAGCTTTATGGTGAGGAAAGTCTTGGACATTTACCGACTTTAATGGGAAGCGAAGATTTTTCAGAATATATGGCTTTAGCAGATGGCGTGTTCACATTCTTAGGAAGCAGAAACAAAGAAAAAGGATTAATATACACAAATCATCACGAGCAATATGATATTGATGAAGATGTTTTAAAAAGAGGTGCTGCTTTATATGCACAGTTCGCTTATGATTTTTTAAATAATTAATGATTATGTAAAGGAAAGAAAATGGAAGAAAAAAGATTAAAAGGTATTAAAATTTTTATTATTGGAGAGGCATTAGTTTTATCAAGTTTAGTTATAACTTTCTTGGCAATACCAGGGGGGATAATTTCGCTTGTAGGGCTGTTTTCGATGGCTAATCTAAATGAATATTTTAAAAAGGCGATAGTTTGGAGAATTATTGCAATGGTATTCACGTTTTTTGTAGTTAGTGGTACGATGGTTTTAACAGTGATTTTAGGGCTGTCAAGTTATACAATAGTTTCTGTAATAGCAGGTGTTTCTGCTATTATTTCACTAATTGGAACAATAAATTATCTAAATGGGTTTAATCAATTAGCTAATAATTTTGGTGAGAGTGAAATAGCAAATAGATTTTCATTATGTAAAAAATATTATATTATAGTAACGATAATAGCTATTGGATTAGTTATGCTTAGCACGGTGATATATTTTTTATCAATTTTTTCTAATATAGCAGGATATGTAAGTGCAGGTATTTCATTATTTATAATATTAACTATGTATTCTCTGTATGATAGTTTGAAAAATAAAACGAGTGCAAATTTTACAAACCATAATTATAATGCAAACGAAAATCAAAATAATTATAATAGTTCTAATATGTATAAAAATAACCAGCAAATAAATCCTGAAATAACTACCGATAGAACTAGTGCAGATAAAAATAGGGAAGAAATTTATAAGAATTTTGAAGGTTAGCTTTGTTATATTAAGATTTAAAAGGAAAGAGGGGTTTTCGTTTATATGAAAACATTTAAATTAAAAGCACTAACTTTTACGGCTGTTTTAGAAATGGCGGTTATACTACTGCCTTATATTCTCCCAATAGAGTATGGGTACTATTTAATTAACTCAGTTGTATCAACAGTGTTATCAATGCTGTTGTTTTTAGGATATTTTGTGTTAAGTAGAGAATATAGTAAGGGATTTAGCCTTTCTAGAAATGTTCAAATTATTAATATAGTATGGCCGTTTTTAGTCACTTTTATAATATCAAACATGTATAGCTTTGTAGATTATGAAACGATGGGGATTTATGTGTTTTTAAGCATTAATATTGTGGCTTATATTGTTGATATTTTAATGAGTATTGGACTTGGAAAAGGAGTTGTTTCAATACTGAAAACGACAGGCGAAATAAAGCTTGCTAATAAAGTGAATAAGGCTTTATTGGCGAATGTATTATTTTTAACTTTTAGTATTATCAGTTCATTTTTTACACAGTATACAGTGAATTTTATGTACCCTGCAATGGGAATGAAAATGATTTTGCTTGCTTTAAGTGTGTATGTTGGGGTAGCGTTTGATGGAAAGGCAATTTCAAATTATAATAGTGGGTATAGCGAATTTTCAAATAACTCAGTTACTAATATAGCTAATAAAACGAATACGATAAAACAGCAAACAGGCTATTCAACAAGAGATGAAATTTATAAACAGTTTGAAGGTAAATAAAATAAAAGTGATGTTCAAAATTGAACATCACTTTTTTCGTACTATAAAATATAATTTAGTTGGGTGAGCGGATATTATTTAAGTTCGCTTAAAAACTTAAAAAATCCTGCGCTATCTTCATTAAAGGCTCTTATAAGACGGTAAGTATTATGAGAGCCTTTTCTTAATATAAAGTTTTTTTGATTTATAAATTATAAAGCAGAAATCATTTCTTTTTCGCCAGTTGAATTTTTATTTCGCCTTGCGAGAATATTTGCGTGGGCTGCCGCTAAGCGTGCAATTGGCACTCTATAAGGCGAGCAAGATACATAATTTAGCCCAGTGTTATGGAAGAATTGAATTGATATCGGGTCGCCCCCGTGTTCCCCACAAACACCTAGTTTTATATTTGGTTTATCATCTTTTGCCCAGCTAGATGCCATTTTGATTAATTTTCCAACACCTAATTGGTCAAGCTTTGTGGTTGGGTCGAATTCAAAGATACGATTTTTAAAGTAGTCATCTAATATCTGGCTAGCATCATCACGAGATAATCCGTAGGTGGTTTGAGTTAAATCATTTGTTCCAAAGCTGAAAAAGTCGGCATACTTTGAGATTTCACCAGTCATTAATGCGGCACGAGGGATTTCTATCATTGCGCCAACAGTGTAGATTATACTGTCGTTTTCTTCCTTAAACACTTCTTTTGCAGTTTCGTCAACTATACCTTTAACGAATTTTAATTCAGCCGAATCACACACAAGAGGAATCATAATTTCTGGCAAAACTACCACTCCGTTTCTCTTTTGGTTAATAGCTGCTTTAATAACTGCCCTAGTTTGCATTTGTGCTATTTCAGGGTAAGAAATAGCTAAACGGCAACCGCGGTGTCCAAGCATAGGATTTGCTTCGCCTAGCTGTTTTATAGTATTTTTAAGACTGGTGAAAGTAACTCCCATTTCGTATGCAGTAGTTGAAATTTCATCATCATCATGTGGCAAAAATTCATGTAGTGGTGGGTCTAGAAATCTAATAGTTACAGGCAGTCCATCCATTTCTTTAAAAATACCTTCAAAATCTTGCCTTTGCATAGGTAGAATTTTTTCTAGTGCCTTTGCTCGCTCCTGCTTTGTTTTTGAAACAATCATTTGTCGCATTGCTAAAATTCTATCTTTTTCAAAAAACATATGCTCAGTTCGACATAATCCGATGCCTTGAGCTCCAAAGAGGCGTGCTTGTTTTGCATCTTTTGGATTGTCGGCATTAGTTCTCACTAAAAGTGTTCTTTCTTCGTCTGCCCACGCCATAAATTTTGCAAAATCTCCACTTAAAGTAGCATCTACGGTTGGGATTTTGGATTTATAAATATTGCCAGTAGCACCATCAATTGATATAAAATCACCTTCATTTATCTTAATATTATCAAAATGAGCAACTTTGTTTTGGAAATCTATATGTAAATTTGAACATCCAGAAACACAGCATCGGCCCATACCTCTTGCAACTACAGCAGCATGACTAGTCATACCTCCTCTAGCAGTTAAAATTCCTTTTGAAATTGCCATTCCTTCAATATCTTCAGGGCTTGTTTCAACACGCACTAAGATAACAGCTTCATTTCGTAAACTAACTGCTTCTTTCGCACTTTCAGCAGTAAAATAAACTTTTCCACAAGCAGCCCCAGGAGAAGCTGGAAGTCCTTTTGCAATAGGAGTACGGTTTGAAAGTTGTGTCGGCTCAAACTGAGGGTGAAGTAGGCTATCTAATTGAGAAGGCTCAACTTTTAATAACGCCTCTTCCTTAGTGCAAAGTCCTTGCTCAAATAAGTCTACGGCGATTTTGATTGCAGCTTGCGCTGTTCTTTTGCCATTTCTTGTTTGTAGCATATAGAGTTTCCCTTTTTCTATTGTAAACTCTAAATCCTGCATATCTTGATTATGCTTTTCTAATGTATTTGCGATTTCTAAAATTTGATTATATGCATCAGGCATGATTTTTTTTAGCTCGCTGATTGTTTGTGGGGTTCGAATACCAGCAACAACATCTTCGCCTTGTGCATTCATTAAAAATTCACCATATAAGTTTTTTTCGCCTGTAGAGGGGTTTCGAGTGAAAGCAACTCCGGTTCCGCAGTCATCGCCCATATTGCCAAAAACCATCGACTGCACAGTTACAGCTGTTCCCCAAGAAGATGGGATGTCATTCATTCTTCTGTAATATTTCGCCCTTGGGTTTTCCCAAGATGCAAAAACAGCTTCAACGGCTAAAATTAGCTGTTCTTTTGGATCTGTTGGGAATTCTTTTCCAATTTCAGATTTATAAATATTTTTATATTCTTTAATTAATAGAGCTAAATTTTCAACAGATAATTCATTGTCAAAATGAAGTCCGTTTTCTTCTTTTAAAGTTTCAAGCTTATCTTCAAATAATGATTTTGGAATACCCATTACAACATCGGAAAACATATGTATAAATCTTCTATAAGCATCATATGCGAATCTAGAATTGTTTGTAAGGCTTGATAAACCTTGAACAACTTCATCATTAAGCCCTAAATTTAAAATAGTGTCCATCATTCCAGGCATTGATGCTCTAGCGCCAGAGCGAACAGAAAGTAAAAGAGGGTTTTTAGGGTTTGCAAATTGTTTTTTAGTTAAATCTTCTAAACTTTTAAGATTTTGAAAAATTTCTTCTTGGATTTCTTTTGAAATACTTTTATTATTTAAATAAAAATCACTACATGCACTTGTGGTAACTGTGAATCCTTGAGGAACAGGCATATTAAGATTTGTCATCTCAGCAAGATTAGCTCCCTTACCACCTAGTAATTCACGCATCCCGCCATTGCCTTCTTTAAAAGAGTATACAAATTTGGTTTTCATTTTTAGCCTCCTAATATCGGTTGTTCTAGATTGATTTTAAATTGTTAGTATAATTATATCAACTTAAAACAGAGATTTCAATACAACAATAGTGCAAATATTGAAAAAATAGTCCATAACAAAGTATTTTGTAAGTATGAATAAAATTAATATTTTATTCATACTTAAAAAATACAAAAAGCATATAAATTATCGTTAAATATCAAAACAACTACATAAATTCATCACTTGAAAAATAGTAATTCAAAAATTAAAAACTTTTTTTAAAAAAAGTGTTGACATTATTGCTGTGATATGTTATTATTTTGTTCGTACCTAATTAGGATACGGAGAGGTGTCCGAGTGGTTTAAGG
>CAZGFY010000018.1:0-46437 GCA_964525015.1 uncultured Oscillospiraceae bacterium | reverse complement strand
AATACATAAAATCCTGTGCTGAAAATTCTGGATAATATCCAAAATCTTGTGGCAGGTATCCTAGTGCATCACGATAATTTTCATCAGATGCTGGTATGCCATTGAATTTCACTTCACCACTTGTTGGCTTTAGTATTCCGCAAATCATTCGCATAAGAGTGGTTTTGCCGGCACCATTTGCACCGAGTAAGCCGTATACTCCGCTTGTAAGATTAAGTGATAATCTATCAACTGCGATTTTATTTTTATATTGTTTAGTTAATCTATCTAAAGATAGTTCCATTGTAAATCCTCCTGTGATTTTATAAATTTAATAAGGCTGTTAAAAAGAAGTCCTAAAAGAATAGCAAAACTCATAACCCATAAAAAAATAAAACTTTCATTATAAATTACTCTTAAAATATTGTTTTCGAGTAGCATAAAAAGACTAATAACTCCACTAACTGCACTGCAAACATATATTGCATCTTTTGAATGGAATTTAGTTATAACTACAAGACTTATAAAGCTTGAAAATAAAAATGGAACGGATATATAAACAGTGTTTCTAATTGCTCCATAATCATTTTTATTTGCTATAATAATAAAAAATAAAAGTATAATAAAGCTGATAACACCGAGAATTAAAATTCTCATAAGCGTGATTTTAGTTAAATTATATTTACAAGCAAGCTCAGTTTCTTCCATATTATAAGCACGGCTTTTATAAAATTCAGTTATTAAACATAGAGAAAATAGTGGTAAAATTGCAGATACTCCTGAAATAATATTCTCTGGAGTGTTTGCAAGATAGGTGTAGAAAAAAGCTAGAAATATACTAAGGATAGAAAAAATCCAAACTCGTTTTCGTATAAATCCTATTTGCGAAATTATCACTTGGCTTAGTTTTGCTCTTGGGTAGCGAATACTATTTATAAATTCATCCATTTTTTGAGTAGGTGGTGGGGTAAAGCTTTGTTTTATGGCTTGTTTAAGTTTTTTATTCATAAAAATCCTCCTTTCTTAGCGTAGACTTTAGTTGTTTTTGGGCTTTGTTTAGTTTTCTATAAACTGCAAATCTTGAAATATTTAGATATTCTGCGATTTCGTTTATCGAAAGATTGTTTGTATATCGAAGTAAAATTAATTCCTGCTCATCAAAATTAAGCTTTGATATAGCTGTTTTAATAGAAATAGATGTTTCTAAATCATCTGTTATATCTTCTTTTAGTAAATCAATTGCTACATCTTCGATATTATAAGTATTTGCTGTTTGTTTTGATTTTCTAAAATAATCATTACACAAATTGCGCGCTATTGTGTATAAAAAGGCGAGTTTTTTGCCTTTATCAAGATAGGAAGTAGTAGAAAAATATTTTAGAAATGTTTCCTGTGTAATATCTTCTGCAACTTCTTTATTTTGCACTTTAAAATAGCAAAAGGTATATATTTTTTGGTATTGTTCTCTGAGCTCTAAAGACATAAAAACCTCCTTTCATAATGTTTAACGTTTGAGAGTAATAAAATGTGCGATAAAATTTAAAATTATTTTTATTGTACCATATTTATCGATGTTTTTATATATTGGTAAAATTGATAATTACACTTAAAATAAAGTATATATAAATTAAAAAAACTAATTATAATCCTATAAATAAAAAAACAAGTGGCTTTAAGCCACTTGTTTTATAAGTGATAATTTATTTAAAAATTAGTTTTTCGCAGTTTCAACAGCTTCTAAAACGGCTGTCATAATACGAGTTGAAGTTAGTGTTGCGCTAGAAACAACATCAACATTTACATCGTTATTTTCAACGATTGCACTAGGGATAGTATCAAAAGCTGGCTGTGCGATTGAAAGTGTTTCATTATGGCTTACAATTTCAACAGCAGTTAATGTTTCATCTTTTATAGATACCTTAACTTCCATTGGCCCTTCTTGACCATCAACAGTTGCTGTGTAATCACCATCTTTTGCGCCTTCTAAAGAGAAGTCCATTTTAACTGATGCAGACTCTTTAACAAATAAATCTTCTGAAAGAATATTTGACGCTTCGCTAACTGTGTAGCCAGTAGCTAAAGTTTCAGTCATAACTTTTTCACCTGCAATATTACCAAATACGATAGGCCCCATAACGCCTACGCCAGAAGATATATATCTTCCCCAAACACCACCAATAGTTTCGCCAGCAGCGTAAAGGCCAGGAATAGCAGTTCCTTCTTCATTTACAACTTGTAGATTAGCGTTAACATTAATACCACCCATTGTAACTATTGCAAGTGGTTTTGTTGTAACTGCATAGTATGTTTCGCCTTCGATTTTGTTTATTGCAACATTGAATGGAGATGAAGTTTCGCTAAAATCACGTCCGAATTCATCAGTTCCTTTTGAGTCAACAGCTGCGTTGTAATCTTCAACTGTTTTTAGGAATGTATCAACAGGGATATCTAGTTTTTCTGCTAATTCTTCAAGTGAGTTTGCACTAACAACATAAGGTGCAAAAGCTTCTGTTCTAAAGAAATATTGAAGGAACGCGCCTTGTCCACCTGCAATTAAATCATCGCCAATTTTATCTGTGTAAATTTCATATTGAATGCCTTCTGGCTGATGTTCTAGAGCAACTTCTCTCTCAACATTATCAGCAGAAGTTTCATCAACGAATCTTTCACCATCAACATTTACTAAAATACCACCAGCAAATTGAGTTTTTGTTGTTGCAATTCTACCAGTGCCAGGAACTTCAAGACTTTCAAGTCCCATTGGGTAAGTTGGAATCCAGCCCATTGATTCTTCATTTAATGAAGCGCCAACTTCCTGCATTAATCTTAGTCCATTACCATCAGCGCTAGGAAGACCACCAGTGATAACAACATCGCCATATTCGCTAAATTCTCCCATTAAGCTAGGGTTTCCAGCGTATCCACCAGTTGCCATAATAATACCATTATTAGCTGTGAATTTAATTGTTTGACCTTGACTCGTTGCTAAAGCTGAAAGAACTTGCCCTTCTTCATTAGCCACTAACTCAACAACTTGTGTATTTAATAAAACAGTGATTTTTTCTTCAGCTGCCACTAATTCATCTAGTAATTCGTGAGCTGCGGATTTGTAAGTTTCTGAATCGTGTGGCTTTGCTTTGTATGAACGTGGGTATGAATATAAAGTGTGTTCAGGAGCAAAAACAGATTTTCTTCCCTCAGCGTCAGTTGTGTATTCATTATCAGAAAGGCCAGCTTCCCACATAAAATCAATTAATCTAGCTGCATTATTAACATATAAATCAACTAATTCTTCATTTGGCTCACCGCCTAGTTTTTGGCCTTCTAGCATAATATCTGCTTTGTATGATTCGATAGAATCTTCAGTTAGGCCATCAATTTCTTGAATGATAGTGTTAGCCCCAGACATTGTGCCACTTGTTGTATTTAAAGCACCACCAGTCATTGGCATTTTTTCTAAAACGATAACGCTTTGTGCACCGTTTTCAACTGCTGATAAAGCCGCTGATAAGCCAGCCCCACCGGCACCAACGACAACAACATCTGCTGTTTCCTCGCTACTATAGCTTACTTCTTCAATTGTAGTTTCTTCAGTTGTTTTAGAGCAAGCTGTAAGCATACTAAATGATAAAGCAGAAGCTAAAATAATTGCAATTAATTTTTTCATAAAGTTTAAAATCCTTTCATTATTAAGTCAATTTAATGTTGACTTTTGTTATCGATAATATTATACTTAATTAAAAAGATTGAAAGTTGTATAAAACAATACTAAAATTATAAAAAAGGTGATAAATAATGAATAGATTGTATAAAGAATATGTATATAATTTAAAGGAAGATAATATATCGGCATTATTGAATTCTATGCATTTTAATATTTCAGGGGCAGCACGAAGAGAGTTTTCAAAGGCAACCGTTTTAAAAAAGATTAATATTACTCAAAATAGATTTATCTATATTGAAAATGGCGAAGTTGATATATCTGTTGATAACGCTATGTATTCTTTAAAAAAAGGCGATTTATTTTTTTCAAAATCTTTTTCTGTTGTAGAAGCGGCAACGCTTACTAAAAATAGCGTTGTGTACTATGTGTATTTTGATATAAATCCAATACACTTAGAAAGTGTGTTTTTAAAGCAGGTTTTGTTTTCAAAATCACATTTTCATATGCAAAGTAAAAAAAAGGAAATAAAAATTATTTTAGAGAATATTATTAAATCATCAGAGAATTTAAAAAATGGATACTATTATAAAGCTCAAAATTTTTTGAACTTATTAATATTAGCGGTGCATCAAAGTGCGTATATAGGGGATAGCAAAATATCAAAAAATATTTACTATAAAAATGAAAAAGAAAAATATCTTGCAGCAGCCACAAGATATATAAATGATAATATAGATATTAATATAACTCTTTTAGATATAGAAAAAGAAGTGGGTATAACAAAAAATTACATATATAAAATATTTAAAGAATTATTAAATACATCTCCTAAAGAATATATAATAACGCATAAATTAGAGCTTGCACAAAAATTATTGAAATCATCAGATTTATCTATAAGCGAAATATCATTAAAACTTAGCTTTTCTTCAGCTTCACACTTTAATAAAGCATTTAAAAAGCATTTTGGCATAACTCCTAAAAAATACAAAACTTCTATTTTAAAATAAGGATTAAGAAAGTTTGATTTATTATAATAGTGGTAAAAATAAAGATGCAATTTGCAAAAATTAATTGTTAATACATTTTTAAAATCAACTAATTTGATGTTAAATATTGACAAATTTATTTTAAGAGTGTATTATATAAAATAAGATATAAAAAATCTTATCTAAAATTTAGATACAAATTAATATGGGTTTTAATTTTATTAAAACTATGGTAGAGGTCGCGAAATAAAAAAGTACTATATGATTTAAAAGGCAAATTTGCATATAGGAAAGGGTGTTTCGCCGAAGAAGTAGGCAAAGCCAATGCCTGTTTTCTGGGTTGATATAGAATATATATCAAACTGTCACTTAGTGTGGAGCGCTATCGATAAAATAAGCTAGATGCAATGTTTATTTATTTAAACTATTTATTTTACTTATAAACGATACGTTTCATATATATGAAATGTATCGTTTTTTATTTGGAAAGGAGCAGAATAAAAAAGTAGGGGAAAATAAGATTAAATAAAGAAAAAAATGCATATTATTTAAAAATGAATTATATTACAAATATATTTATAAGTTGAAATTTGATGTAGTAAAATTTATACTTTTTTAATGAAATAACCATAGGAGGGTTTAATTATGATTAATATTATTTGGATGGTGTTATTAGTAGGTGGATTTATTATAGGTGCACTTACAGGGAATTTACAAGCTGTAACAGATGCAGCTATCTCAAATGCCGAAACAGGAGTGGAACTTGCAATGGGGCTTATAGGAGTTATGGCTCTATGGCTAGGAATTATGAAAATTGCAGAAAAAGGCGGGCTTATTGTTATAATAGGTAATGCAATGAGACCTGTAATGAAATTTTTATTCCCAGAAATCCCATCAGACCACCCAGCTGTGGGCTCAATAGTTATGAATATGGCTGCAAATTTACTAGGCCTTGGAAACGCTGCAACTCCACTTGGAATTAAAGCAATGAAAGAACTTCAAGATTTAAATGAAGATAAAGAAACAGCGAGCAACTCAATGTGTATGTTTTTAGCAATCAACACTTCATCAGTTACTTTGATAGCTTCATCAGTTATCGCGTATCGTTCAGCAGCAGGCTCTGCTAATCCAACAGAGATTATCGGGCCAACAATTGTTGCAACAGTTGCATCAACTACTGCTGCTATTATTGCAGCTAAATTATTTGAAAAAGCATCAAAGAAAAAAGCATTAAACACAACTAAAACTGAAAAAGAAGGAGTTTAACTATGTTTGAAAATATAATTAACGGTATTTCACTATACGCAATTCCAGTAATGATTGTTGGTATTGTATTATTTGGATTTGCAAAAAAAGTTAACGTTTATGAAGCGTTTACAGATGGGGCAAAAGAAGGATTCACAACAGCAGTTACAATTATTCCATTTTTAGTTGGTATGCTTGTAGCGATAGGCGTTTTTAGAGCGTCAGGAGCACTAGACCTTATAACAAATGCACTTGCACCAATAACAGGATTAATCGGAATGCCAGGCGAAGTTATACCAATGGCATTAATCAGACCACTTTCAGGTGGTGGTGCATCAGGGGTTATGAATGAATTATTCACAACTTACGGCCCAGACTCACTAATAGGAAGAATGGCATCTGTTATGAATGGCTCAACTGAAACAACATTTTATGTTTTAGCAGTTTACTTTGGCTCAGTGGGAATAAAAAAATCACGTCACGCACTTTCAGCAGGGCTAATTGCTGACGCAGTAGGCCTAACAACAGCTGTTATAATCACAAACCTTATGTTTGCTTAAAATAGGGGGCAAAATAAATGATATTTCCAAAGCAAATAAAAAAAGGCGATACAATAGGAATTGTTTCCCCATCAAGCCAGTTTACAGAAAAAAGCTATAATGAAGTAAAAAAATCAATTGAAGATATGGGTTTTAATGTGAAAATAGGGGAAAGCTGTAAGGGTAGTTATAAAGGCTATTTAGCTGGCACTGATGAAGTGAGAGCAAAAGATATAGAAAATATGTTTTTAGATAAAAATGTTGATGCTATATTTTGTATGAGGGGTGGATATGGCGCTCCTAGAATACTAGATATGATAGACTATAATATTATTAAAGAAAACCCTAAAGCATTTGTTGGGTTTTCAGATATTACAGCATTGCATCTTGCATTTAATCAAATATCAGGCGTTGCTACATATCACGGAATTATGGCTGGAACATCTTATAAATGGGATGATTTTACTAAAAAATCTCTTTTTGATGCTCTAGGCTGTGAAAAAGAATTAAATATTGAAAATCCAGAAGGCGAAGAAATCATAACATTTGTAAACGGGAGTTGTGAAGGGGTGATTACAGGAGGAAACCTTGCCTTACTAGCAGACACTATGGGAACAAAATATGAAATCGACACCAAAGGAAAGGTGATTTTTATTGAAGAGATAGGAGAGCCGATTTACAATATTGATAGAATGCTTACACAGCTTGCGTTAGCTGGGAAATTTGATGATTGTGTTGGTATAATTTTTGGGGATTTTAATGATTGTAATAAACAATCAGAAGAAGAATTTGAGCTGCAAGAGATATTAAAAGATAGAGTTTTAAAATTTAATAAACCTTGTATATTCAATCTAAAATCTGGGCACTGCCTTCCAATGATAACTTTACCACTTGGGGCTGTTTGCAAATTAGATGCCACAAATAAAACAGTTAAAATTATGAAATAATAAAAATGTTGCGATTTTAAGTCGCAACATTTTTTTGTTATTTTAAATAATCAGGGATTAATTCATTTTTAATCATATCATCAAAAGATTGCCTTTTAACGATTAGTTCAGATTTTTTATTGTTAACAAGTACAACGGCAGGGATATTGTTTTTGTTATAATTATTAGCCATAGAATATCCGTATGCCCCAGTTGAATAAACGGCTAATATATCGCCAGTTTCAGCTTTTTGTAAGAGTATATCTTTTATAAGGATATCCCCAGATTCACAGCATTTGCCACAAATCGTAACCTTATCAGTTTTTTCACTAGATACTTTATTCACTATATCAGCATCATACTCAGCTTGATAAAGAGCAGGCCTTATATTATCACTCATTCCACCGTCAACCGATACATATTTTCTAACGCCTTTAATATCCTTAATACTTCCAATAGTATAAAGAGAAATACCAGCTTCGCCAACCATACTTCTGCCTGGCTCAATTGAAATTGTAGGCCTTTTAACCCCTTCAGCTTTAAAGTATTCTTCAATTCTATTCATAATCGGCTCTAGAAAATAAGAAAAAGGCTTTTTATCATCTTTTTGGGTGTATTTAATGCCAAAACCACCACCAACATTAAGCTCTTTAACATCAAAGTTGAATTTTTCTTTTGTGTTTTTAACTAGGCTAAGAATAGTTTCAAGTGCTGCTAAATGAGATGCGTTATCGTGAAGTTGTGAGCCAACGTGGAATTGAAATCCTAAAAACTCAACATATTTTGAATTTATCGCATTTTCAATTTGTGGATAGATTACATCATCATCTAAAGGAATTCCGAATTTCGAATCTTTTTTGCCAGTTACTATATAATCATGAGAATCGCTTTTAACTCCCGGTGTTACCCTTAGTAAAATTTTCATTTTTTTGTTTTTTTCTTTGCAAACTTCTTCAATTAAATTTATTTCACGAAGTCCGTCTACAATAATTCTGCCAATATTATATTCTACGGCAAGTTCAATTTCAGATTTTAATTTATTATTGCCGTTAAACTCTATTCTTTCGCTAGGAAATCCAGCTTTAATAGCAGTGTAAAGCTCGCCAGATGAAACAATATCTAGGCACATTCCTTCTCTTTGCATTATTTTATATATAGCCATAGTAGAAAAAGCTTTAGATGCATATGCAACTCTTGTGTTTTCGTATTTATTAATAAAACACTCTTTAAGTTCATCACATTTATTAATAATATCATTTTCTGAATAAACATAAAGTGGTGTGCCATATTCTTTTGCTAATTGTAATAAATCGCATCCATCGAATTCTAAGGTGTTTTTATTTAATTTAGTAATCATTATAAACCATCTCCGTAATTTTAACATCGTAATTATCTTTAGTAGATAAATTTTTCATAATAATATAATAGCAAAAATATACATAATTTTCAAGAAAATACTTTTAATGAAATCGCTGTTCTTTACAAAAAGTATTGTGTGTGTTATTATATATAAAAACACATTCAGCAAAAAAGAGTATTTAGCGATAGATACTCTTTTGTTTATGCATAGACAGGACAAAACTAAGATGAACTACAAAAAATATATATTTATAATAATAGGCTCTTTTATTCTTTCCTTTGGGATATATAATATTCATAGCCCAAGTAATGTTACAGAAGGGGGAGTGCTAGGATTAATACTTTTAATTGAGTATTGGTTTAATGTATCTCCGGCAATTTCATCATTTATAATTGATGTGAGTTGCTTTTTAATAGGATTTAAAATATTAGGTGGTAGCTTTTTAAAATCTTCACTTGTTGCAACAATAACCTTTTCATTATCATATAGAATATGGCAGATATGGCCGCCAATTTTGCCTGATTTTTCTAATCAGCCATTAGTAGCGGCTGTGCTGGGTGGGATTTTTGTAGGTGTTGGAGTTGGGATTTGTGTAAGGCAGGGGGCAGCGGCAGGTGCTGATGATTCATTAGCTTTAATATATAGCCATTTTAGAAAAACAAATGTTGCAAAATTTTATATTATGAGCGATATAACTATTTTAACGCTTTCACTAAGCTACATACCTTTAGAAAAAATTGTATTTTCATTTTTATCAGTGTTTATTTCTAGCTTTGTTATTAGTAAAATTAGTGCGAAATAAAATAATAATTATATAAAAAAACCAAGCTGAGATTTTATATGAAATCAGCTTGGTTTTTATAATTAGTGATTATTTTAATATCGGTTTTAGCCTATGCTATAATTTGTAAAATCAACGCTATCTAAAAGAATTCTGCAAAATTCTTCTAACCCTTTTGCATCTTCATTTGAAAAACTGCCTTTGTATGGGCTATCAATATCTAAAACTCCGATTACTTCATTATCTATAATAAGTGGCACAACTATTTCGCTATTAGATGCTGAGTCGCAAGCGATATGACCAGGGAATAAGTGGACATCTTCAACTACTTGAGTTTTCTTTTGATATGCAGCTGTTCCGCATACACCCTTGCCAATTAAAATTTCAGTGCACGCAGGCTTTCCTTGAAAAGGAGCCAGATATAGTTTTTCATTATTTCTCATATAAAATCCAGCCCAATTAACTTCAGGCAGTGCATCAAAAAGTAGTGCTGATGCATTAGCCATAGCTGTTGTGCAAAATTTATCGCCATCTATTAGCCCTTTTAAAGCAAGATTTAAAGTGCTGTAAAATTCTTTTTTTTCTTTTGGAAATTCGATTTTAGTGTAAGACATATTAATTCTCCTTAATAATTGGTTTTCTTTTTATTATATAAACGCAGATAATAAGCGAAATAAAGGTTATAATCGCCCATATTATCCAAGTTGTATTATAGCTTTTTGTTATATCAAATAATATATTTGCAATTGGCGAGCCGATGGCTGAGCCTATACTACTTGCACCAGTTATAATTCCGTAGATTGCACCATAATGCTTCTTTCCAAACACAGCCATAGTTATTACAGAATATCCAACTGTTGAAAATGTTATGCCGATTCCAGAAAGCAGTACGGCAGAGTACAAAAAGGCTGTATGTTGAGCAAATAGAACTGAAATAAAGGTGAGTGATAGACAGGATAAGGATATAATGCTACCTTTTAAAACTCCTGCATAATCATAAACTCTTCCTATTAATATTTTAGAAACTGCTAATATGCCAAGGCTTAATGCACCAGCATTTGCGGCATCGTTAATTGAGTATCCTATATCTGTTAAATGTGCTGCTAGTTGCTGAATAAAGCTTGAACACACCGTGGTTATAATCGTTACTGCTATTAAAAAGATTTTAAATTGATGAGTTTTTAAAGCATCAGTTACAGTTAATCCTGTTTGGTTAAGATTATCTATATTTTTATTTTCTACTTTGCTATTTGATTTTTGATAGGGCGATAGATTCATATCTTCAGGTTTATCCTTTATAAATAAAAGAACAAATGGCACCACAGAAATAAACATTATAATTGAAAGAATAATATATGTTTTTTGCCAGCCAGCAGTTGTTAACAATTTACCGATAATTGGCTGAAAAATCATTCCACCAAGTCCACTTCCTGTAAAAGCAATACCCGTTGCAAGGCCACGATTATCTAAAAACCAATTGGTTATAAGAGTTGATATTGGAATAAATCCACAAAGCGAAAAACAAATTCCAACAATAAATGAGATTATATAAAAAATATAAATACTATCTGAAAATCCATAACACATATAGGCTACTGGAAGTATTATAGAAGCTATTTTCATACTATTTTTAATACTAACTTTTGAATATATTTTTCCAGCAAAAACAGAAATAATAATCATTGCAATTGATAACACGGTAGTGTTTAAAGAAAACTGACTTCTTGAAATATTTAAAGTTTCACTAACTGGAACTAAAAATAAACCTGCACAGTTTAAAACTATACTCATATAAAAAGTGGTAACCATTAAGCTTGCAAATAAAACAAACCAGCTATAGTGAATTTTTGATTTTTTTATGTTATCCATATAAATTATATTCCTTTACTTATATTAGTAAGGTTATGAAAATTTGCTTTGATACTTTATATTAACACTATATTATATAAATGTAAATATTTTTTTATTTTTATATTAAAAAAGTGTTGACAAAATGGCGATAGCGTTATATAATATATAAGCAACTTAACGAAGGGGTATAGCTCAGATGGTAGAGCAGTGGTCTCCAAAACCACGTGTCGTGAGTTCAAGTCTTACTGCCCCTGCCAATATTTATATTAAATTAAGTTACAGTTGGCCCGGTAGTTCAGTTGGTTAGAACGCCAGCCTGTCACGCTGGAGGTCGTGGGTTCGAGCCCCATCCGGGTCGCCAACAAAAAACACAGAGGCGATAGCTTCTGTGTTTTTATTTTGCTGTTATAGCTCAGGTGGCAGAGCACTTCCTTGGTAAGGAAGAGGTCGGCAGTTCGAGTCTGCTTAGCAGCTCCAAAAAAGATGCTTATTTATTAAAATAAGCATCTTTTTTAATTTATATTTTTTTAATTTTATATTTATTAATAAGTATTAATAATAAAGAATAAATAAAAACTGTTAATATTATTATAAAAATAAAATCTACTGATGTTTGATAGCTAGCAGAGTTCCAGCCCATTATTAAAATATGGCCTATAATATATGAAAAAGGAAGTAAGGCTAAAATACTAATAATATTTTTTAAATTTTTATTCTTTTTAAATATTAAAGTAGCTATACACAAAATAATAGTTCCAGCTATTGCTGTGGTGAAATAATAATTTAAAACCATCCTTTGTAGTATAACACTGCCTGAATATTCGCCGTCTAAATCTTTACCATATATCACCTGATTTTCTCTTCCTGAATTTGATACATAGTATATAGTTTTAATCCCTTCACCATTTGGATTAACTGTTATACTTTGATATTTTATATCTTTTGCAAAATATAAAAAATCACTAGTATAAAGGCTTAAATAATAAACATCTTCTTCAATTTCATATAATTCATATGCCCCTAAAAATGAAAGAGTTACAATACCTTCTGATGATGTTGTGATATCCATATTTGAATAAGGATAATCAATATAATCTCTTTTTGTTAGATGTGCAAAATTAGTTATTATAAAAATCATAATAATTAAAATAGCTATTAAAACGGAAATCCTTTTATCTTTTCTTATCTTGTTTTTAAAATTAATAATATTTTCCATATCACTATTTCCATTATTCATTATAGCTGGAAAATTCGAATTATCCGTTAAACGCTCAAATTCATTTTTGCATTCCTTGCATTCATCTAAATGATTTTTAATAAATATTCGGCTTTCCTCACTTATTACATCATCTATATAAAGTGGCAATAAATCTTTAATTAAACTGCAATTAATTTTATCCATTTTCTTTTTCCTCCATTTTCTCTTGTATTTGTTTTTTTGCTCGATAGTAAGTAATCCTTGCCCACCCTTCGCTTTTTGAAAACAATGATGAGATATTATCAAAGGATAATTCACCAAAAAATCTTAGCATAAAAACTTCTTTATACGGCTCGTTCATATTATGCAAAATTTTTAATATACTTTGATAATCATCATTTAGAGTGAAGTTTTCTAAAATATCATTATCACAAGAAGATATATTATCTTGCATTTCATAATCTGTAAACTTCTTTTCTTTATTATAATAGGTATAATAGGTGTTTTTAGCAATTGTAAAAAGCCAAGCTTTAATATCTTTTCTGCCATCAAATTTATCAATGTTTTTCATAGCTTTTAAAAAGGTGTCTTGGGTGATGTCTTCGGCAATAGATTTATTTTTTGATAGATTATAAATAAATTTATAAACATCTTTAAAATAAAGCATATATATTTTTTCTATATCCAATACTTTCTCCCCCTTTCACCATATTAACTAACAAAACTTTATTTCGTTACAATTTTTATTATACTTTAATAATATTATTATATATAAATTTTTGCAAGTAAAAAGATGAATTCTAATCAAAATAGAATTCATCTTTTACTATTAGTTATTAAAATTCAGTTTTTGCTTTGATATAAGCTGTTAAATCTTCGATTTTAATTCTTTCTTGCTCCATTGTGTCCCTATCTCTGACAGTTACACAGCCATCTTCAAGGCTATCAAAATCAAAAGTTATACAAACAGGTGTTCCGATTTCATCTTGACGGCGATATCTTTTACCGATACTTCCAGTTTCATCAAAATCAACCATAAATTCCTTTTGAAGAGCGTGATAAACTTTAGTTGCCTCATCGCTTAGTTTTTTGCTTAAAGGCAGGATAGCGGCTTTATATGGAGATAATGCAGGGTGCAATCTTAAAACAGTTCTAACATCGCCTTCTGCAACTTCTTCCTCATCATAAGCATCACATAAAAATGCTAGAGTTACTCTATCAGCACCTAGTGAAGGCTCAATAACATAAGGAACATATCTTTCATTTGTAGTAGGGTCAAAGTAATCAAGGCTTTTTCCGCTAGCTTCTTGGTGGCGAGATAAATCATAATCTGTTCTATCTGCAATGCCCCATAATTCCCCCCAACCAAATGGGAATAAGTATTCAATATCAGTTGTAGCATTTGAGTAAAATGATAGCTCTTCTGCTGAATGATCACGCAGACGCATATTATCTTTTGTCATATTTAAAGATAATAAGAAGTTTTCGCAGTAATCTTTCCAATATTTAAACCATTCCAAGTCAGTGCCAGGTTTACAGAAAAATTCAAGCTCCATTTGCTCAAACTCTCTTGTTCTAAAAATAAAATTACCTGGAGTAATCTCGTTTCTAAAGCTTTTACCAACTTGAGCAATACCAAATGGCACTTTTCTTCTTGTTGTTCTTTGAACATTACTGAAATTCACAAATATACCTTGAGCTGTTTCTGGGCGAAGATAAACTTCGTTTTTTGCATCTTCAGTAACGCCCATAAAAGTTTTAAACATTAGATTAAATTTTCTAATATCTGTAAAGTTCACGCTACCACATTCAGGACAAACAATCCCTTTTTCTTTAATGCATTCGCTCATATCTTCAAAGCTCATAGTTTCAGCAGATTCCCCAGTTGCATCTTCGATTAATTTATCTGCTCTATGGCGAGTTTTACAATCTTTACAGTCCATTAAAGGGTCTGAAAATCCTCCAACGTGCCCAGATGTAACCCAAACTTGCGGGTTCATTATTAAAGCTGAGTCCAGTCCAACATTGTATGGGTTTTCTTGAACAAATTTTCTCCACCAAGCTTTTTTGACATTGTTTTTAAATTCAACGCCTAAAGGGCCATAGTCCCAGCTATTTGCAAGACCTCCGTAAATTTCACTTCCTGAAAACACAAATCCGCGATTTTTACAAAGGGCTAATATTTTATCCATAGTTTTATCTTGATTTAACATTTTATTTTTCCTTTCAAATGCTTTTAATACATTATATTTTATATCCTTATTTCTAAATAGTCAAGCTATTATTTAATGCTATCCTTTATCACCCTTAAAACATTTTTACTAGCTATCTTTTCAATTTCGCTTTGGGTAAACCCAGCTTTTTTAAAGCTTTCAAATAAAAGTGGCATATCTTTTGCGGAAGCTATCTCTTGAGTTCCATAAATTCCGTCAAAATCAGAGCCAATTCCAAGGGCGTCTATTCCAGCTTTATTCACTATATGTTTTGCGTGATGGGTTATTCCTTCAATTGTAGTGTGCGTAGCGCTTTGAGATTTTTCAATAAATCTTGGGCAGAAATTAAGCCCCGTGACACTTCCAGTTTCGCCTAAGATTTTAAGCATATCATCGGTTAAATTTCTTTGATTATCACTTATCATTCGAGCATTTGAATGAGTGGCAACAAACGGTTTTTTTGAATACTTTGCAACATCGTAAAACCCACCATCGGATAAATGCGAAACATCTATTAGCATTCCTAGATTATTCATATATTCTATTGCTTCTACTCCAAAAGGTTTAAGAGGATTAGATTGAGTTTCTATGTAGTTTGGATAGCCAAGGCAATTTTCGCCATTCCAAGTTAAACCAACCACTCTTGTGCCTATATCATAAGCCATTTTAATATTTTCTAATTTATCATTAAAAAATCTTGCATCTTCAATTGTTAAAACGGCACTCATTTTTTTATTTAAATCATTATTTATAATATCATCATAGTTTTTTGCAATTGAAATGATACTTTTATGTTTTTCAAGTTCATTAAACAAGCCATCTGTTAGCTTTTTAAAATAATCTTTATCCGAAATTTCAATTCCCATTTTTTCAAATTCCAAAACAGGCGGAAAAAATACTGCGAAAAACTGCGCTAAAGTATTTCCATTTTGCATTTTAAGAAAATCAACCTGCAAATCATTTTTATATAAAGAATGGTTTTTATTATTTAAAAAATGCATTAATGTGTCGCAATGCATATCTATATACTTCATAAATAGTCACTCCTAAATATTAAAATTGAAAAACAATCCCGACAACTGCTGAAATCATAATATAAATAACTGGGTTTTTCTTGTATTTTTTAATAGCAAAAAATATAAGAGCAAAGAAAATTAATTTTTTAATATCAAATAAATCTATAATTTC
Source organism: uncultured Oscillospiraceae bacterium (assembly GCA_964525015.1). GTDB lineage: Bacteria > Bacillota > Clostridia > Oscillospirales > Ruminococcaceae > RGIG3102. Next base: position 30,504 of record CAZGFY010000018.1, on the reverse strand, counting down.
TCCTGTTGATTGGAATAAATCATAATTCATTAAAGCAACATTGAATATGCTAATGCCAGCCGAAGCGATTAAAGCTGTAACGGCTGGGCGTAGTCCGTAGAAGATATGTCCTATATTTCTATTATATCTAAAAGTTACATATGTTCTTGAAACAAGAGTTACTATAATCATAGCTGGAAGTATTTCGCCAAAAGTTGCAATAATTCCGCCCCAAACGCCCGCAACATTATATCCAACATAGGTTGCCATATTAATTCCAATTGGACCTGGTGTGGATTCTGAAATAGCTATCATATCTGTTACAAATTTTTGATTAAACCAGCCTGTATCTTCTCCAAGCCTAGTTAAAAAGGGGAGTGTTGCCATACCACCGCCAACTGAGAATAGTCCTATTTTAAAAAATTCATAAAATAATTGTAAGTATATCATTTTCTATTTTTTATCTCCCTTGTTTTTTGAATAGCTATTCCAAGAGTTCCTGAAATAATAATAAAAATTGTTGGTGAAATCGAAGTGAATGTTGCAAGTATAAATGAAACTAAAAATATCATAAATCCATAAATATCTTGAACACCTTTTTTCCATAAATCAAGAAGAGTTTTCAATATTAAAGCACAAACACAAACAGATATTGCAGATAAGGCTGATTCAACCATTGGGTTATCTAAAAAATTTGAAAGGAAGGCTGCAATAATGGTTATTATAATAATACAAGGAGAAACAGAGCCAAGCGCTGCTACAATCCCACCGATTGTTTTCTTTCTAGTGTATCCTATAAAAATAGCAACATTAGTTGCAATAATTCCAGGAAGACCTTGACTCATTGCGTAAAAATCAACAACTTCTTCCTCTTTTAGCCAATTCTTTTTTTCGACGACTTCTTCTTTTAATATAGGTAGCATAGCCATACCACCCCCGAAAGTAAATAGTCCAACTTTAAAAAACGTAAAGTAAATATCTAGCAAAACATTCATAAATTTAAATCTCTTTTCTTTTAGTATCAATTACCATATCTTTTAATTATACAATTATTTCTATTTTTTTTCAATTCTTTTTTAATTATACTTTGCTTTATATGTAAAAAAATGGAGATATTCAATATCTCCATTTCTTTTTCTATACTTTATTTTTATTTTTAAATAAAAATCCTATAATCATAATTATTGAAAATAGAACTAAATATACATAAACAGCAGTTCCATGGCTTATAAACGCAGCATATATCATAAATAATGAACCTAAAATTGATAAACTAGGAGCAACTATTTTTGAGAATATGGATGCATCCTTAATATTTTTCATCATCCAAATAAAAATTGGGATATATAATAAATACATTGTAACGATTGGCAGCTCTGACACATCTAAAAATATTCCCCACCAACCTGCAAAGTTTCCATACCATAAAAAGATATATAATTCAGCAAGCAGTAGCCCAACGATAGCAGAGTTTGTAGGCATATTTGTAACTTTATCTACTTGAGAGAAAACTTCAGGTTTTGGCCCTAAATTTCTTGCAGATAGAGAATATAATCCTCTAGTGCAGCCAAGCATTAGTCCGTTTAATGTACCAAGGCAAGATATAACTACAAAAACAAGAAGTAAACTGCCAAGGCCATCACCTAAAACTTTAATAAATGCAAGTTTTACTGCAGCTTCACCACCTGCCATAAATTCAGCAGTTGGCATTGCACCAGAAAGGCCTATAAAGTAAGCAATATAAACAATTACTATAACAACTGTACCACCAACTAACGCAATTGGAAGATTTTTCTTTGCGTTTTTAAGTTCGGCATTAATACTTGTTGCAATTATCCAGCCCTCATAAGCAAAAGCAGTAGCAACAACACTTGTCAATAAGGCGTTTCCGGATGATTCTTGAGAGATTTCAGCTGTGAAGTTTTGAGAGATTTGACCACTCATTGTGCCAACTAAAACTCCAACAACAGCAAGAGTTATAAGTGGGATTAATTTGATAACAGTAGTTGAAACTTGAAATTTACCAGCTAAAATTGGAGATAAAGCATTAATTGCATAAATTGCGATTAAGTAAAATGCAGCTAACATAAAGGTTGGAGCTCCAAAATCAGCATTTTCAAAAGAAAATATTACAGCCGTATATTTTGCTGATACCCAAGCTAAAACGCCTGTTAATGATGGATAGTAAACAGTTGTCATAAACCAACCAACTAAATATGCATATGTTTTTCCAGCAGCAGCCTCAGCATAATCAACAATTCCATTAACTTTTTCATATCGTGCAGCTAAAATTGAAAATGAATAAGCGCAAACAACCATAATTGAGCCACCGATTAGCCAAGCTAATATACCAAGCATCATATCACCACTAGTAGCATTTAAAACTTTTTCTGCTTTAAAAAATACACCACTTCCAATAACAATACCAATTACCATAGCAACTGCCATAAGAAGTCCGTATTTTTTTTCTAAATTTTTTTCCATAAACACCTCGTCATTTCCAATATTTCACTTTTATTTAGTTTTAAAGGAAATATCTTTATTTGATAAAATAATTTTCATATATAGTAACATTAAAAGAGTAAAAAGTAAAGAAAAAAATGTATTTTCAACTTCATTAATTATCCATAGCTATATATATATTGAATAAAATTAAGTATAATAAATGCATATTTGGATGTTTATTATGACAATTTTTAAAACAAATACGAAATTTTTACATTTTTTTTAAATTTACTATTTATTTTTTAAGTAAAATGGTGTAAAATTATTATATTGATATAGACTGGATATTAAGCTAGTCTTTTATGTAAGCTTTTTAAGGAGAACATTACAAATGAAAAATTTAAAAATTAAAGCAAAATTACTAGTTTCACTAGGAACTATTGTTGCACTAATTATATTTAGTAGTTATAGTTCAGTTACAAGTTCACAAGAAATTTTAGGTAGGATATCAGCTTTTAATAATGGTGGTTACGCTATTTCAACAAGTATTTACGAAGCTCGCCTAACTTTTGAAGATAGCGTTGCGCCGTTAGCATTAGCTGTTATTGGTCAGGATGTAGCAGCATTCGAAGATGCTCATAACGCAAGCATAGCTAACACTGAAAAGGTTATGGGAACGCTAGAGCTTCTTTTGGAAAATCCTGGCAATGATACTATTTTAGTTAAAACACAAGAGACAATCGATGATGTTGAACAATACACAATAGTTGAAGCTGAGATGAATTCACTGATTCAATCAGGAGATTTTGAAGCTGCGGAGGCATTCTTTTTTGGCAAATTCCTTTCAACTTACGAAGATACTCGTTCAGATTTTGAAACTTTATCTAGCGAAATTGCTGTAACTGCTACAACTGCAATGAACAATATAGTAACTTATAGTAATAGTAATGTTATTGCCTTAGTTGTTATCGCTGTTGTAACTTTAGCATTTACGCTTATTATAAGCCTGATTTTAACTCGTAATTTAACAAGGCCAGTTGCAGAGATTGAAACTGCATTTACTGCTTTAGCAGAAGGTAATTTAAGTCAAGCACAAGTTAATTATGAATCAAAAGATGAATTTGGTATGCTAGCTGACAATATGAGAAGTACTATTGCTAATTTGCAAATAGTTATCAATGATGTTACTTCAAAACTATCATCACTTTCAGAAGGCGATTTTAATATTGATACTTTAAATGATGATGCTTATATTGGAGAATTTAAAGAAATTAGCACTTCAACAGCTAAATTTGTTGAAAAAATCAACACTACTTTATTACAAGTTAATGAAGCTGCAAACCAAGTTTCAGTTGGTTCAGAACAAGTTGCTGCTGGTGCACAAGCTTTAGCACAAGGCTCAACTCAGCAAGCGAATTCTATCCAAGAACTTGTGGATACTGTTACTGATATTTCAGGTCAAATCTCTTCAAATGCTGAAAATGCAAAACTAGCAAGTGTTGCTGCACAAAAATCTAACGAAGCTATTGTTTCAAATAATGAGCAAATGAAATTAATGATGGATTCAATGAATGAAATCGATTCTAAATCTAAAGAAATTTCAAAAATTATTAAAACTATCGAAGATATTGCATTCCAAACAAATATCCTAGCTTTAAATGCTGCAGTTGAAGCTGCAAGAGCAGGCAGTGCTGGTAAAGGATTTGCTGTTGTTGCTGATGAAGTTAGAAATCTAGCTGCAAAATCTGCTGACGCTGCAAACAATACAACATTACTAATTGAAGCTTCAATTACTGCTATTAATAAAGGGGTATCTTTAGCTCAATCAACTGCTGATAGTCTGCTTGAAGTTGTTGGCGATGTTAGTCAATCAAGTGATTTAATGGCTGAGATTTCAAATGCTACGAATGAGCAAGCTACTGCTATCGAGCAAGTAACTCTTGGTTTAGACCAAATTTCAGCTGTTGTTCAAACAAACTCAGCAACAAGCGAAGAAAGTGCTGCTGCAAGTGAAGAACTATCAAGCCAAGCTTTACTATTACAACAATTAATTTCAACATTCAATCTAAACACATCAAAATCAGCTATGGCTGGATTTAGTGCTATGGCTTCTGCTACTCCTGCAAAAGAGTATTCAGAAGAAGAATATAGTTATGATGATTTCAGTGATGATAAATATTAATTAAATAGCTAAATCATAATATTAATAAAAAAGAAATGACGATTTTACTTTGGAAAATCGTCATTTTATTTTACACACTGATATCGGGATTTATTAGATAAGTAGGTTGTATTTACAAAATAAATATAAACTACTAGAATTTTTAAATTATAATAAATAAAAAACAAGGAATGAGAAAAGACATTCCTTGTTGGGGTTATGGAAATAAAGTTTTTTATAAAAAATATTTTAATATCATAAAATTTTTACGAATAAGGATCGTTAGTTACATCAAGTGAAAAATAATATAGTATTTTTCCATCTTCAAAAGTTACTTCCACTTGATAGATATAAACTCCTTCTTGAGTTGGCGTTTTAGGCGCTCCAAGTATAGATTGGTATTCACCTGTTGAAAGAGCTGTTGTTTCATCATTGTATGAAATTTTAAGTAATTCATATTCATCTGAAAAATTAATTACTATTGGTGTATCAGTTGGAGCCTCAAGAGATATTAAGGTAACATCTGGTGGATGAAGAAAAGGTGAGCGAACTTCTCGTGCACCAAACTGCCAAGAGTAGCCGGTTCTTTTAACTTGGGGGTTTGTATAGCCAACACTGATACTTACTAAAGGAAGAGATTCTTCAGGATTTAAAGAATCTACAGTGTCTTTGATAAATAAAGTTGCATAAACACTTAAAATAAGCATTACAATAGCTATAAAATATCTTTTGAATTTTCGTTTACTTTGGTTCATTTTGATTATCTAACTCTCCATATAGTTCATTTAAATATAGGTTATCTATTTTAATTGTATAGTTTTTATTGTCTGTGTCAATAGATTTTTCTTTTAGTTTAAATTTAATATTATCAGAAACAATACTATATATAACAGCAAAAGTTGGAACCCCAATAAGCATACCAAAAATTCCAAATAAGCCATTACCAACAATGATTGCAACTAGTACCCATATAGCTGAAAGCCCAGTTGAATCGCCTAGAATTTTAGGGCCGATAATATTGCCGTCGATTTGCTGTAATATTATTATGAAAATCACGAATATAACAGTTGTCATAGGATTTACAAGAAGTAAAATAAAGGCGCAAGGGATAGCGCCAATAAAAGGCCCAAAGAATGGTATCATATTAGTAACTCCGATAATAACAGATATTAAAACGGCAAAAGGCTGATGAATAAAGAGCATACCTATAAAGCATATAATTCCAATTATTATACTATCAATCATTTTACCAACGATAAAGCCAGAGAAAATTCTATTACTTCTTCTTGCAATAACCATAATTCTATCAGCTTTTTTATATGGAACATAGGCGAATAACAGCTTTTTAACTTGGAAAATAAGTCTTTCTTTGCCCATTAGCATATATAAAGATGCAATAAGTGCTGTTAGAATATTAAAAACGGCAGCGCCAATTGAAATAGAAAAATCTAAAAGGCTAGGAATAGTATCAATAACAAAATTACTTGCATAATTAACAAAATCCGACCACATTTCTTCAAGCTGAGTTTCTATTTCAGGGCCAAAATTTTGCTCTTGTAAAAAAAGTGTTATCTGTTCTGAAGTTTCGGTGAAAAAAACAGGTAGAGAGGTTGAAATAACGCTCACTGTTTCAGTTGTTTGTGGAACAATTGCAAAAATAAGGGCAATAATAAAAAATATGAAAAGAAGATATATAATTAGTATTGAAAATCCTTTAGCCTTGCCTTTCTTTAGTTTATAAAATATATTATTTTCAAACCATACTATTGGTGTGTTTAATATATATGCAACTGAAAATGCTATTATAAAAGGCATTATAACATTTAAAAACGATGATATATATTTTGAAACAACGTCTAAATTACTAGCAAAGAGAAAAAAAGATATAGCAAAAACAAGAGATAGTGCATTACCCAGAACAGATTGGGTTAAAAGTTCTTTAAATTTATTTTTCATATAGTACCTCAAAGATAAAACATATTATGATATATTTCTACATTATAGTATACAATATTTAATTCATATTTACAACACAAATAAAATGTAGTATTATATTATTATCAAATTTAATTAAAAATATAAGGAGAATTTCATTTTGGACAATTATTGGTCGGTTATCTTAATACTACTTTTTTTATTATCTCTATCAGCATTCTTTTCAGCGAGCGAAACAGCGCTCACAGCTGCAAATAGAATAAGACTTAAAAATCAAGTTGAAAATGGAGATAAAAAAGCAGGCAGAGCCTTAAAGGCGATTACAAATTATGATAACAGTTTATCAACTTTATTAATTTCAAATAACATTGTGAACATATTTTTTACATCCTTTACAACATTTATTTTCACAGATGCTTTTGGCCCAAGTGGGGTAGGTATTGCAACAGGTATTACAACAGTCGTAGTTATTATTTTTGGTGAAGTACTTCCAAAATCATTAGCAAATGAAAATGCAGAAACATTTTTAAAGACTTGCAGTGGGGTTTTATTGTGTCTATCCAATATATTTAAGCCGATTATTTCATTTTTAACATTTATAAAAACAAAGGTTGCAGAAAAACTGTCTAAAGGCGAGGCGGGTCCTAGTGTTACAGAGCAAGAATTAATGAGTATTATTGATGTTATCGAAGATGAGGGCGTTATGGAAGAAGATGAAGCTGAGCTTGTTCAAAGTGCAATTGAATTCAATGATATCTCAGCAGACGAAGTGTTAACGCCAAGGGTTGATATTTTTGCAGTTAGTATTGAGAGTAGTGTTGAATACATTAAAGAGCAGTTTCTAAATCAAAATTTTAGTCGTATGCCAGTTTATGAAGGGTCAATTGATAAAATTTTAGGGTTTATTAGCCAAAAAGAATTTTTTGCAAAGCTATTAAAAAATGAAGATATTATCTTAAAAGATTTAGTAAAACCTTGCCTATATGTCCCACCTAAAAAGAGAGTTATAACAATTATGCAGGAACTTCAAAAAGATAAAGTTCATATGGCAGTTGTAACAGATGAGTACGGCGGCACGCTAGGTATTGTAACATTAGAGGATATTTTAGAAGAATTAGTGGGCGATATATGGGATGAGCATGATGAAGTTCCACAGCAAATAAGGCTAATTAACACGGATACTTATGAATTAATGGGTGAGGCAAATATCGAAGATTTCTTTGTATCTGTTTTTGAAAATAGCCCAGTTTTTGCAAAAGAATACACAACTATTTCAGGATATCTAATGGATAAATTAAATAAGGTTGCCGATGTTGGTGATACTTATATAGATGATTATTTTGAATATATAGTTACAAATGTTGTGGATAATAGAATAATACTATTGCAAGCTAAAAAAATAGTTAAATAAAAACTAAAGACAGAAAACTAATTGTTTTCTGTCTTTTTGTATTTAGTGATATACAAAATCAAAGTAATGGCTAATCCTAAAAAATAATAAGATAAAATTTCTATAAAAATCATTAAACTAATTTTAATAGTGAAATCCATACTATGTAAAAATGATAAATATTTAAAAGCTGAAACTATTGAAAATATTAAGTGTGGAAGAGAGATAAGATATAGTTTATCTTTTAAAAATGCATTTTTAAAAGATGTTATAATTAAAATAATGCTAATAAAAATTAAGATATATCCTATATTACTCATAAGCTTTCCAACGCTAGGAATTAAATCATTAAAAATGAATATGTTTTGAATTAAAAAGTAACTAACTAGGATAAAAAAGGTGAATATAATAAAATTTAAAAGATTATATATAATAATATTTTTCTTTAGTTTATTTAAATCTTCATCTTTTCTTTGATTATAAAGTTTTAATTTAATTTTGTTTATTTTACTAGGAGTTCCATTTAATAGCTCATTAGTACTTAAGTTTAAAATATTACCCAGTGGTATTATAAGTGAAATATCGGGCATACCATTATCTGTTTCCCATTTACTAATTGCTTTATTTGATACACCAAGAAGTTTTGCAAGTTCAATTTGAGTATAGCCTTTTTCTTTTCTTTTTAGTGCAATTAATTCACCAGTAGTAAAATTATCTCTCATACAATCCCTCCTTTATATTTTAATTTAATCATAATAAAATGAAAAATTCAATAATTTTATAGAAATTAATCTATCTACTTTTAGTAGAATAAAAAAATAACACAAATTAAAAAGATGTTGCATATAATAGAATATTATAGGGTGGTGATATTATTAAAAATCAAAAAAAGTATCAAATTTATTATGTAAGACGGCTTTTAAAAGATGAGGCAAAGGATGTAGTGAGAGTTTTTTCATATCTAAATAAAAGATATTTTAATCCTGTGAATATGGAGTTTGTTAATTCGGTATTTTTAAAAGGCGAGTGGTGGGGAGTTTTTTTAGAAAATGAATTAGTAGCAGCGAGTTGGATGCATAAAGCTAGTGAAGATTTTTATATTAATAAAAATTCATATTGGAATATTAAAGATATTTTAGATGACGATTTAGAAGATGTAATGATTTGTGGCTACATATACACAAAAGAAAAAAGCGAAGAAATTTATTCCTTACTTTTTAATATATTTAATATGCAAAGTTTAAAAAAAGAGAAAAACACTTTAATACATCTTCTTAGCGCTTATGAAGTGTGGGCTTTAAAATCAATATTTTATCAAGATTTTAAGATGTTGGCTTTAAGAGGACTTGAAAATGTTACACCGCATTACATCTTTATAAAAAAAGCAAGTCTTATAAATGAAAATATAGAAGAAAAAATAACAGATAAAATAGATATTAAAAACACAAAAGCAATATCAAAAATGCTAGAAAAAGGCTATATAGGCTACAAGTTTAAAGATGAAAAAATATATTTCATTTTTAAAAATTAGTCTTTAGTAATAATTTTTAATAAACTGGGTTATATAAATAAAAAATATACTCTAACTAAAAGCTAGAGTATATTTTTTTATAATTATTTAGTTCCAAAAATTCTATCGCCAGCATCACCAAGACCAGGAACGATGTATCCGTGGTCGTTTAAAAATTCATCTAAAGCTGCACAGTAGATATCAACATCTGGGTGAGCTTCTTCTAGTTTTTTAACTCCTTCTGGGGCAGCAATCAGGCATAAAAATTTAATATTTTTTGCGCCTTTTTCTTTAATTTTGTTAATAGCATCAACTGCACTACCACCAGTTGCAAGCATTGGATCTACAACAAAAACATCTCTTTCTTGAATATCAGAAGGCATTTTTGAATAGTATTCAACTGGCATTAGAGTTTCAGGGTCGCGATATAGTCCAATATGTCCGATTTTAGCAGCTGGAATAAGTGCTTGAACACCCTCAACCATTCCAAGACCAGCTCTTAAAATTGGAACAATTGCAAGTTTTCTGCCTTGTAGCATTTTGCAGTTAGCCTTTGCAACTGGCGTATCTACAACAACATCCTTTAAAGCTAAATCTCTTGTTGCTTCATATGTTAAAAGAGTTGCAAGTTCGCTTACAAGTTCTTTAAATGCCTTAGTTCCCGTTGTTTTATCTCTCATAATTGCAACCTTGTGTTGCACTAATGGATGATCTAGTATTAATGTTTTAGCCATAATAAAATTACTCTCCTATTTTAATTATTATTTTCGATTGCTGTTATTTTATCAACTCTTACTTGATGGCGCCCACCCTCAAATTCAGTGTTTAAGAATTTTTTAACAATTTCAATTGCAAGGCCAGCACCAACAACTCTACCGCCTAGGCAAAGAGCGTTTGCATCATTATGCTTTCTTGTGAATTCAGCTGAAAAAGTTTCGCTGCAAGCGCAAGCACGAATTCCACGGAATTTATTAGCTGCCATCGAAATGCCAATTCCAGTTCCACAAAATAGTAGTGCTTTTTCAGCCTCACCTGATAAAACTTTTTCTAAAGCAGGCTTTACAACATCTGGATAATCAACACTTTCTTTTGAAAAACAGCCAGTGTCGATGTAGGGGATATTTTTCTTATCAAGATATTGTTTGATTTCTTCTTTTAGTTCATAACCACCGTGGTCTGCTGCTAGTGATATCATAATTGCTCCTCCAATTTTTCTTTTAATTCTCGTTCAGCTTGAGATAGCCTTAGATAGCTTGGCTCTAAATCAAAATGTGTTTTAGCGCCGTTTAGTAAATACTCATTATATCCAAGTATTGCAGCTCCGTGAGCTATGCAAAATAGCTGACTATCTATACGCTTTACGTTTTTTAAATCTTTAAATGTATTATAGCATAAAGTTGCACCATCTCCAATAAAAAATATATTTTTTGTAATATTTTTGAAATATTCGCTTAGATTTGTAACATTAATACAAATATCATCAAGAATTATATTTTCATTTTCTATAATACAGGTGTAAACTTGGTTTCTTCTTGCATCAAAACTTGACACAATAACAGCATCGCTAATAAAAGCGGATTTAGAAAGCGCCTTTAATGAAGATACACCAATACAAGGGGTGTTATTAGCAATCGAAAGTCCTTTTATTAAAGCAAGATTTATACGAAGTCCGGTAAAAGAGCCAGGCCCAGTGGTAGAAACGTATAAATTAATATCATTTGAGGTTATACCAACGATGGATAGCGCATTTTGAATAAGTGTTAATAGATTTTGAGAATGGGTAACATTGGTGTTTAATACACTAGTATATAAGCATTCATTATCTTTCATAATGCAAACACTACTTTGCTTGGTTGATGAGTCAACAGCTAGTATATACATTATAAATCCACCCCCTCAATAGTGATTTTTCGTTGAGTTTCACTGAGTTTTTCAAAGCTTACTTTAACAGTGTAATCATTAAAAAAGTCTTTTATATTCTCGCTCCACTCAATAGCTAAAACCCCATCATAGTCTAAATAATCATAAAATCCAATATTGTATAACTGGTCTTCATTTTCAATCCTATACATATCAAAATGGAAAAGATTATTATTACCACTAGAGTAATGATTAACTATTCCAAAAGTAGGGCTAGTTGCAGTTTCGTTTATTAAAAGTCCGTCGCATAGGCCTTGCGAGAAAGCAGTTTTGCCCATTCCAAGACCACCTACGAAGAAAATAACATCCTGATTTTTAAGTTTTTGAGCTAATTTTTTTGCAAGCTCTCTTGTTTCTTTAACATTATTAGTTATAAAACTTTTCAAATTATATATTCCTATCCTTATAGTTTTGTCCTAGATATTATAGCATGTTTTTTTAAAATTTAAAAGCAAAAATTTAAAATTAGGTAACAATATTTAAATCTTGCTTGCACGAAAAAGGATACTAATATATAATAGAAACATAATTAAATGTTATAAATATAATAAAGAGAATAAATAGGAGAAAAATGATTAAAAAAATTATAAATTTTTATAAAGAAACAGATTATATGTTATTATTAATATGTATGATTTGTAGTGGGATTTCAGTGTATTCGCTGTATGCTATATATATGAGCACAACAGCGCTCTCATCTTCCAGAACAGCTTTAGTGCAATTATTGGCAACCATCGCAGGTGTTATATTAGCAAGCATTATATCTTTTATGGATTATAGAAATATAGCAGATATGATTAAAACACATAGTGCTTTATCATATGGTTTAATGATAGCAACAATGTTTATAGGGTTTGCACCAGAGGGAACTAGTAATAAATCTTGGATAGCACTTCCTTTTGGACTTACCATTCAGCCAAGTGAAGTTTTAAAAATAAGTATGATATTAACACTTGCTTATTTTCTAAATAAATATAAAAATCAAATAAACGAAGTTCCAACGCTTACAAAATTAGTTTTTATAGCTGTGATTCCTTTAGTTTTTGTTGCAATACAAAGAGATACAGGGGTTTTACTGGTTTTTGTAGTAATCATTGTGGCTATGTTTTTTGCAGCGGGAATAAGCTATAAGTTAGTGTTTGCTTGCCTTGGGGCAGGAATTGTTATAAGCCCTATTGCTTGGCAGTTCTTAGATGATTATCAAAGAAATAGAGTTTTGGGACTTTTTAACCCAGAGGAATTTTATTCTATAATGTTTCAGCAAAATATGGGGGCAATTTCAATAGGTTCAGGACAACTATTAGGAAAAGGATTTCTAGCTGAAAATCATAATATAACCCCGCTTATGTATAACGATTTTATATTTTCTTTTATAGCTGAAAGTGTTGGATTTGTTGGGATTTGTATAATATTAGTTTTAATACTCGCCATCTGTTTTAAAATTCTAAATATCGCAAATACAGCAAATGATTTAACAGGCTCTTATATCTGTGTTGGAGTTTTTGGAATGTTTATAGTGCAAATTGTTATAAATATAGGAATGAATTTATCCCTTCTTCCGGTTATTGGAGTAACACTTCCTTTGTTTACAGCAGGGGGGACTAGCGTTGTTGTAACCTATATTGCAATAGGACTTGTTTTAAGTGTTAAAAGGCATAATAGGGAGAATTTGTTTTAAAAAATTAAGCTTTAGAAAGGAATGATAATATTTATGGTTGATATAAAATCTATCCTAATTAAAGATAAAAAATATATGATAGAATATGCAAAAGAAAATCAAAAAAGTTTTTTTGAAGAGCCTTTTAATCCAGTTGATAGTCTTATTTTATCTCAAATTAGCTATATGAATTTATCTCCTATAGTACCTAAAAGGGATGATGAAAAATCTTTTATTCCTTTGCTTTCATTATATAAAGCAGAGCATTTTCATAATATGCTTGATAATATTCCATGGAATCCACAAGGGAATAAAGAGCTTTTATTTGCAGTTTGTGCTAGCAGAAGATATAGAGAAGTTTTAATAAATTATTTTGAAAATATTATAGATTTAAAAAGCGAAAAGCAGTTTTGTGCTGTTACATTTTTACTTCCAACTAGTGAATGCTATGTTTCCTTTCGTGGAACAGATGCAACGATAATTGGCTGGAAAGAAGATTTTAATATGATGTTTAAAAGCTATGTTCCGAGTCAAAAATCAGCTCAAAATTATCTTAAATTTGTTATGGATAAAATAAAAATGCCTGTATATGTGGGTGGGCATTCTAAAGGCGGTAATCTTGCAATATTTGCCGCTGCTAATATTGAAAATAAACTACAAGATAGAATAAAAGAAGTTCATGCATTTGATGCCCCAGGATTTATGCCGGAAATTATAAAGCTTGAAGGAATGAAGAGAATTGAAAATAAAATTATAAATTTTTGCCCAAACTCATCTTTTGTAAGCTTAATATTTGAAAGCATAGGTAGGGTTAGCATTATAAAAAGCGAGCGTCTTGGGATTTTTCAGCACGATTCTTTTTCTTGGGAAGTTGAAAAATCGGATTTTATATATCTTGATAAATTTGGAAATAGTGCAAATATAATGGATAAAACCTTGAATTCTTGGATTTACTCCTTAACAAATCAACAAAGGCAAACCTTTGTTGATGCGGTTTATTCAATTATCAGCGTTACAGGTGCAAAAAATTTATCGGAATTTTCACGCCTTGTGATAACCGAAAATGAAAATATTAGAAAAACTATTAAAAATCTAGATGAAGAAACAGCGAGTTGCGTAAAATTAGTTATTAAAAATTTAGCTAGTGCATCTTTTAAATCAGTTTTTAATAATGAAGAAAAATAACGGATTGTTTTACAATTCGTTATTTTTGCGTTTATTGCTTTTATATTAATTTGTGAAAAATTATTGATATCCATTGACAAACTTGGTCTACTAGTGTAGACTTTAGATATAAACAAGGTTTACAAATGTAGACTGAGAAAGGGCGTTATCAATATGAAAGAGATTAAATTAGCACAAAGTGAATATAAATTTTTAAAAATTATATGGGACAATGAGCCGATAACTTCAAAAGATTTAGTTTTAGAAAGCGAAAAACAGCTTGGCTGGAAAAAATCAACCACCTATACAGTGGTTAAAAGATTAATCCAAAAGGATTTAATAGAAAACACAAATTCGGTTATCACTTCTAAAATAAATCAAAAAGAAGTGCAGGAAAAGGAAAGCAGAGATTTAATAAATCAAAGCTTTAATGGCTCACTTCCAAAATTTTTAGCAGCATTTATGGGAGAAGAAAAGCTTTCAAAAGAAGAAGCAGAAAAATTAAAAAAATTAATTGATGAATACAAAGAATAATAATGATTTTAAAAGAAAGGAATAGTTAAGATGAAAGAAATTTTTGATATAATTTTAGAGCTATCCATTTCTACAAGTGTTATTATTTTAGTGGTTTTAGCTTTAAGATTTATTTTGAAAAAGCATAGCAAAAGTTTTTCTTATTATTTATGGGTGCTAGTTTTTATAAAATTAATTCTTCCATTTTCCTTTGAAGTGGAAAAATCTTTTGTGCCACAAGAAGTGCAGGATATAATAGTTGTAGATGTGCAAACAAGAAATCAAAGCATAGATTTAGAAAATATTATAAACAATCAAAATAATCAAAGTGAATTCGTTTTTACTAATACTAATAAAGAAGATATTAATAAGGAAATTATAATTAATAATTCGCCACTAGAAAGCACAGCTATTAATAATATAAGCGTTAATAAAGAAATAAACTATCAAAATTATATATGGATTTTTGGGGTTATAATTTTGATTAGCTATTTTATATTAAGCCTTATAAATGTTAATAAATCAATTAGATTTGCATACAAGGATAGAAGAAATATCTATCTTTGTGAAGATATTAATATTCCATTTATTCTAGGGGTTACAAAGCCTGTTATCTATCTTCCTGAAAATATTAATGAAGATGATAAGATGTATATAGTAAGGCACGAAAATGTGCATATTAAAAGGCTAGATTATATAATAAAGCCAATTTGCTTTTTAATTTGCATAATTCACTGGTTTAATCCTTTAGTTTGGATAAGCTTTATTTTAATGAATAAAGATATGGAAATGTCTTGCGATGAAGAAGTTATAAAAAGTTTAGGTAGTCAGTATAAAAAAGATTACTCAAAGGCGCTTTTGAATTTTGCTATAAAAGAAAATAATTATTCAATGGTAGCAGTTTTATTTGGAGAAAAAGAACCTGAAAATAGAATAATGAACATTTTAAAATACAAAAAGCCGCAAAAGATATTAATTGCTGTTTTCAGTTTAGTTTTAATTGGATTACTCATTATTTTATTCACAAATGAAAAGCCAAAAGATGAAAGCGATATCTCTGTTTTGCAAAATATTGAAGCAGAAAATATAGATTATAATATGGATAATGTTAAATGGCAAGATAGAAGCTTTGTTATAGCAACTTATTATAATTTAGAAGAAAATAATAATGAGTATGAAAATTTTGGCTTATTAGATTTTGGCTATAATATCACCCCTATTTTTAATGATGTAGAAGATAAATCAGATGAAAGATATTTACTTCAAAATTTAGGTGTAAATGAGCCGAGAGATTTAGCTTTTGAAGATTATACAACTGGCACTTATAGTAAAGATAATGAATATCTATCACTTGCAAATCTTCCAAAGGATAGAGAAGAAAGCGTTGTAGAATTTTACAGTTTTAAAGATTTATTTCTTATAGAAAAATATGAGTATGATTTTTCTGGGATAATTCCTGAAATTAAAGTTGATAATCTTATTGTTTATGAAAAAATAAATGATGGTGTAGAGTTTTTAGTTTTTCAAGGCACTGATGAAAATGTTTATATTTTAAAAGCTGAAAATAAAGTTTGGCAGGTGCAATCTAAATTCCTTAGCGAACATTCACCATACGCAACAGTGAGATTTATCAATGAGAATATTGGGATTTATGGATACCAAGATAGAAATGATAATTTCCCAAATGCAAAAATGACTTACGACGGCGGAAAAACTTGGACTGAACTTGATTTTTCTAGCTTTAGCTTATACGATGATATAAATTATGAAACATACGATGTGTTTATAAATGGCAGTAATATAAAAATTAGCACTGGCGTTGCTAAAGGGTTTAATTTTGTTAGTGATGATTTTGGGCAAAGCTGGGCGATGCATAATATGAAATTTGCAAATAGAGATAAAATAAGTTATGCAGCGGATATGAGATATCTAAATAGTGATATTATAATTAGTTTAGAAGATGTGAATTATAAAGATGCTGTTTTAACATATCTAAGCCCAGAAACTTCTGAAATTGTAGAGTATAGCTTTAAAGAAAGAGTATACTCGCTTGAAAATCTAGGCATAGAAAACACTAGAGTGCAAGAAGAAAGCTATCATATAATTGATAATATATCAGCTGTCAGCGTTACTAGTTTAGATTTATTATATGTAGCAAATTTACTAGAAGACGAAAACAAAGCATTAGTTGAGTTTATTGATTATGAAAATTTTGAAGTAATTAATAAAGAAACTGTTGATTTTTCTAAAATAGTTGACGATTTAGAAATTAGATATATAAATGAATTCGATATGATTGATAAAGAATTAGGATATATAACTGTTTTTGCAGAAGATGGAAATAGCTACTTGTTCAGGCGTATGAACGATGAATGGGAATTAATTCATACAGTGAATTTTCAAGTAGGTGAAATGTATGCTTTTGGAGCCACAGGTGTGATTGCTTTTCCAACTACTGAAAAGGAAGATGAGCAAATATTTTTAGCACTATCTATTTCAAGAGATTATGGAGATAGTTTTCAGCAAATAGTGTTTAAAGAGATAGAAGATGCAGAAAATTATTATGGTGGAAATATTGAAATAACTAATAATGTTATGGTTTTTAGTGCACTTAATGTTGAGAATGGACAATTTATAGAGCTTAAAAGCTATGATTTAGGGCAAAGCTGGGAATATGAAACATCAAAATTTATAATAAGTGAATACACAATTCCAATAACAGCCGACGAATATAGCTTTAATAGGGGCTTTGTAGGCGAATACCCAGAGCATAATGGAATAGATTTAACTGCTATGGCTGGCACTGAAATTATGGCGAGTAAGGCAGGAGTGGTAACAACTGCTGAGTATAGCCCAGCAGGATATGGCAAACACATAATTATCGACCACGGCGACGGTGTTGAAACTCTTTATGCGCAGTGCTCAGAGATTAGCGTTTATGAAGGGCAGGAAGTTTCTCAGGGTGAAGTTGTGGCGCTAGTTGGCACAACTGGATGGTCGACTGGAAATCATTTGCATTTTGAAGTTAGAGTTAATGGAGTAACTGTCGACCCGCTGAATTATCTGCCAAATAGCGTATGGCCTGCAACTGATTTTAGATGGTCAAGAGGATTTGAGGGGCAGTATCCAGAATATAATGGAATATCATTAGCAATAGAAAAAGGTGGAGATATAGTTGCATATAAATCAGGCACAGTTATAGAGGCTAGCTACACAGAAGATGGATATGGCTGGCATGTTAAGATATATCACGCAGATGGAACTAGCAGTCTTTATGCACTTTGTGATGAATTATTAGTTGAAGTAGGGCAAACTGTTAATGTAGGACAAAAAATAGCAACAGGTGGGGTTTCAAAAGATGGATATGAATGGCTACACTTTGAAATTATAGATAAAGATGGCGAAACAAGATTAGACCCTATTAATTTTATACCATAAATAAAAAATGCTACACAATAAAGTGTAGCATTTTTCTATGTTTTAAATTAATCAACGATTTCAACTGTTTGCATAACAACTGGTGTAATTGGTCTGTCAGAAGAAGTTGTTGGGCAGGTTGCGATTTCATCAACAACATCTTGTCCTTCAACAACTTTACCAAATGCAGCGTAACTACCATCTAGGTGTGGTGAATTTTCGTGCATAATAAAGAACTGACTACCAGCAGAGTTTGGCATACCTGAGCGAGCCATTGAAATAACCCCTTTAGTGTGTTTTAAATTATTTTCAACGCCGTTTTTTGCAAATTCGCCTTTGATTTGATGTCCAGGGCCACCCATGCCTGTTCCGTCTGGGCATCCGCCTTGTATCATAAATCCTTCTATAACTCTATGAAAGACTAGACCATTGTAAAAGCCTTTTTTTACAAGCTCTTCAAAATTTGCAACTGTTATTGGTGCAATTTCAGGGTATAGTTCTAATTTGATTTGTTTTCCAGTATCTAAAGTGATAACTACCATTGTTTTATTTCTCCTTAAGTTTTGTTTTTTTATATTATACATTGTTTTTTCTTTTCTGACAAGGTATATTTTAGCTTTATATTGAATAATTATTACAAAAGGCAAAGAGATTAAATATATTTTCAAAGCTCAAAGAAAGGAATGAAAATAAAAATGTTTGTTATTACCCTAAATAAAAAGAATGTTAAAAAGATAGTAGCTGGTGCCCTAGCAGTGGTTTTAGTGTTTGGTATTGGCACAGGAATTAGAAATATATTTTTTGAAGAACAAGAAGTGTTTGGCACGCAAAAAATTGATTTAGATATGGAAACCACAGAAGATATGGTGGAATACATAACTAGTAAAGGCTATACTGTTGATATGCAATCAGCAGAAGTGAAAGAAGTTAAAATTCCAAAAAGCTTTGATGCTGAATTTGAGAATTTTAATGAAAAGGTTAAACAAGCTGATGGCTTATCCCTAACAAAGCATAAAAATGATGAAGTAGAAAAATGGACTTTTGAAATTCAAGATTACAATGTTGAGGATAAAGAAGGGGTTGTGGTTTTACTTGTTAAAAAAGAGAAACTAATAGGCTCTTATATTTTAGAAAATCCAGGCGGAATAGCAGTTCCACTTACAACGAGAGTTAGCCAAACTTTTTCTATAACTGATGAAGCTCCAGAAGTAATCGGAGAAATAAGCGAAGATGCAGTGGTTGAAACAGACGCTGAAAAAAGCACTACTTTTTATCTTCCAGAAGAATAAAGTTTTTAATTTATAGCCTTTTGTGATATAATTATAAAAATAAATCATAAAAGGCTATAAAATATAAATGGGGTATTAAAATAATGCAAATAAGGCTGGACAAGTTTGTAAGTGAAGTTTTGTCAATTTCAAGGGCGGATGCAAAAAAGATAATTAGTAAAGGAGAGGTTAGTTTTAACAATCAGTTGCTAAAAAAATCTGATATAAAAATTGATACTGAAAATCTAATTATTATACAAAATAAAGAATACGTATATCAAGAATTTGTTTACATAATGCTTAATAAACCAAAAGGTATAGTTAGCGCTACAAATGATAAAAACGATATTACAGTAGTTGATTTAGTTAAAAAAGAATTTCCTAAAAGAAATTTATTTCCAGCAGGAAGGCTGGATAAAACTTCAACAGGCTTTGTTTTGCTAACAGATGATGGAGTTTTTGCTCATGAAATATTAAATCCCAAAAAACATGTTTCAAAAACATATATAATTAAAACTGATGCTGATATAACAAATGAAGTAGTTATTGCTTTTAAAGAAGGTGTTACGTTAGCTGACGGAACGATATTAAAATCTGCTAGTATTATTCCTTTTGAAAATGATAAAAAAACTGCCACTGTTATTTTACATCAAGGGGTTTATCATCAAATAAAAAGAATGCTTGGAGTTTTTGATATTGGAGTTTTAGAGCTTCATAGAACTCATATTGGAAATTTAGCTCTTGATAAAAATCTAGAAGAAGGAAGCTATAAACAGCTAAATTTTGATGAAATATTACAAATTAAAACTTTATTTTAACATTATCATAAAAAAATCAACACATTTAAAATGTATTATATATAAAGACCCTAATTGTGTGATTTTTGGAAAATTAAGTTAAAATATTAAAAATAAAGCGTGTGAGTATCAGCGAATTTATGTTTTGCACATAAAAATATTAAATAAATTGTAAAAAACTGTTGCATTTTTTATAATAATTGTGTAATATATATATATACTCATAGACACTTGTTGTGAAAAATAACTATAAATTCTAATTTTAGGGAGTTCTTTATGTCAAATAGGATGTTTCAAGGCGTTATCTCACAAATGAAAGATGCAATTAATAGAGTAATCGGAGTTACCGATGAAATGGGAATTGTTATATCTTGCAATGAATTAAGCCAAATCGATTCACTAAAAGATGGTGTGCAATCAGAAAGAATGGCAAATTCACAAATGTTTATCCGTAATGGATACACATTTTATGGTTTTAGCAATAATAAAAGAAACGACTTTTATGTTTTTGTTGAAGGAACAGATGAGCAAGCAGAAAAATATGCAACAATTCTAGCTATTTCTCTTCAAAGCTTAAAACAATTCCATGACGAAAAATTTGATAGACTAAACTTTATCAAAAATATAGTTATGGATAATATTATGCCAGGAGATATCTATGCAAAAGCAAGAGAAATGCATTTTGCAACTGATGTTCCAAGAGTAGTTTTAATTATTAGAGTAGAACAGCAAAAAGATATGTCTACATTCGATGTTGTGCAAAATCTATTCCCAGATAAGCAAAAAGATTTTGTTTTTAACACAAGTGAGACTGATACGCTATTAATAAAAGAACTTAAAAAAGGTATTGATTCAAAAGATATTGAAAAGCTTGCAGCATCAATTGTCGATACTTTAAATGTTGAATATTATATAAAAGCAGTTGTTGGAATAGGAACACAAATAGTTAATATTAAAAACCTTGCAAATAGCTTTAAAGAAGCTCAAATAGCCCTTGAAGTTGGAAAAGTGTTTGATACAGAGAGAACTATTGTAAACTATGAAAATTTAGGTATTGCAAGATTAATTTATCAATTACCTACAACACTTTGCGAAATGTTTTTAAAAGAAGTATTCAAACAAGGCTCTATAGAAAGTTTAGATCAGGAAACTTTATTTACAATTCAAAGTTTCTTTGAAAACAATCTAAATGTTAGTGAAACTTCAAGAGGCCTATTCGTTCACAGAAACACGCTGGTTTATCGCCTTGAAAAAATACGCAAAATAACAGGGCTAGACCTTAGAGAATTTGATGATGCAATAGTATTTAAAGTGGCACTAATGGTTAAGAAATACCTTCAATCGAGTCAAGATAGATTTTAGTTTTTGATTTTGAAATCGCCCTTTAAATTATTTGTAAGGGCGATTTTATTTATTTTTATATTTAAAAGGAAAGGGAAGAGCGTTTTAATGGTTGAATTTACTAATGTGACTAAAATATATAAACCAAATATAATAGCAGTTAAAGATGTTTCACTTCATATTAAAAAAGGTGAGTTTGTATTTGTTTTAGGGCCTTCTGGAGCAGGAAAGAGCACTTTTATTAAATTAATGCTAAGAGAAGAAAAGGCGAGCAAAGGAAAAGTTTTAGTTAATGGATATAATTTATCTAAAATTAAGGAAAAAGATGTGCCATATTTGAGAAGAACGTTAGGTGTAGTTTTCCAAGACTTTAGATTAATTCCAAATTTAACTGCATATGAAAACATTGCCTTTGCTATGCGAGTTACAGATATAGACGAAAAAGAAATTAAAAAAAGAGTTCCTTATATTTTAAATTTAGTAGGGCTTAGTAAAAAAGCAGATAAATACCCTTCTCAGCTATCAGGTGGGGAACAACAAAGGGTTTCCCTTGCAAGAGCTTTAGTGCATAATCCAGATTTAGTTATAGCAGACGAGCCTACGGGTAATATTGATCCTGATTTATCAATTGAAATTATGGAGCTTTTAAAGGCTATAAATAAAATAGGCACAACAGTTATCGTGGTAACACATGAGCACGAATTGGCTCATAAATATAGCCATAGAACGCTGGAAATGCGTAATGGGCAGATAGTAAAAGATGTTATATTAAAAAAGATTGAGGTTTAGGTTTTGAAATTTTCAAGTTTTAAGTATTTATTTAAACAGGGACTTTCCAGTTTTAAAGATAATAAATTAATGAGTATGGCTTCTGTTGGTGTGGTAACTTCCTGCCTTATAATAGTTGGCGTATGCGCTTTACTTGCTGTAAATGTTAATAGTTTTGTTTCTTTTTTAGGCTCGCAAAATGAAGTTGTGGTTTATATTAAAGATGGATTTAGTGAAGAAACTATCAATAATATAAGAGCAGAAATTGAAGGAAATGAAAATATAAATGATTTTGTATTCGTTTCTAAAGAAGAGGCACTAACTGAGTCGATGATGCTTCTTGGAGATTACGGACAACTTCTTTCAGGATATGAGGGAGAAAACAATCCTTTGCCAGCTTCCTTTAGATGCACTATTAAAAAATTAGATGATTTAAATAAAACTAGTACAACCTTAGCGAGCATTGAAGGGGTTGAGTATGTTTCCTCTTCAAGTGAATTAGTAAGCATTTTAATAACAATTAGAGATGTTACTTATTATAGTGGAATGTCTATAATGATTTTATTAGTTTTAGTTAGCTTAGTGGTTATTTCAAACACAATAAGGCTGACAGTTTTTGCAAGAAGAAAAGAAATAAATATAATGAAATATGTTGGTGCAACAAATATGTTTATCCGGTTACCATTTATAGTTGAGGGATTGTTAATAGGCGTAATATCATCCCTTGTAACCTTTGCGTTTTTAAGTGGTGGATATTTGTATTTATATGATTATATAACAGTGCAATCAACTGGCTGGCTAAACTCATTATCAAACTCATTAGTTCCATACTCAGATATTTGGTATTATTTACTATTATCCTTTTTGGGATTTGGCTGTGTTATAGGTACTCTTGGAAGTTCAATTTCAATGAAGAGATATTTGGGGGTTTAATTTAAATTATGAAAAACAAAAAAATATTTAAAATAATAACCACGATTTTAGTTTTTGCTTTGGTTTTTAGCTTTACAACTATAAATTCAATTAAAGTTAATGCCACAGCAGCAGACGATTATGCAGCAGCACAGGCAGCACTTGATAAAATAAATAAAGAAATTGCAGATTTAGAAGATAAGGAAAAACAGCAGGAAGCAGAAAAAGCAAATGCACAAAACCAAGCAGATTTAGTTAAATCTCAAATTGATAGCCTTATTCTTCAAATAGAGCAAACAAGTACAGATTTGTTAAATAAACAAATTGAACTTGAAGCAAAAAAAGTTGATATTAATGATACTGATGAATTGTTTCAAGAGCGATTAAAAGCTATGTATATGATGGGAGATAACGCTGAATTATCAACGTTTTTTGGTGTGGATACATTTTCAGAATCGCTAATAGCAGCTGATACTCTTTCAAGAATATCTGTTGCTGATACAGACCTTTTAGTAAAGTTAACTGATGAAAGAATTATAATCGAAGCAGAAGAAGCTGCAATTCAAACTACACTTCAAGAATTAGAAGCACAGCAGGTGACTTTAGAGGCAAAAGTTAATGAATTAGCAGGATTAATGCAAGTTTTAAATGCAGAGTTATCTGAAACAGATGCACTTCAGCAAGCAGCATCTGAAACGCAAGCTGTTTTATATCAGCAATATGTGGCAGCAAAAGAAGCACTTGAAGCTGAATTTGAAAATGGCTCAAATGCAGATTTCGTTGGCGGAGATTGGCTATGGCCTGTTCCAGGGTTTGGGCATATATCATCACCATTTGGATGGCGAACTTTATATGGACAGCCGGATAATCATATCGGTATAGATATTGCAAAAGG
Organism: uncultured Oscillospiraceae bacterium; assembly: GCA_964525015.1. Classification (GTDB taxonomy): domain Bacteria; phylum Bacillota; class Clostridia; order Oscillospirales; family Ruminococcaceae; genus RGIG3102. Next base: position 6,432 of record CAZGFY010000018.1, on the reverse strand, counting down.
CAGCCAATCAAGCATTTATAATGCTACAATAGTGGCATCAAACTCAGGGGTTGTAAAAACAGCTATTTGGAACCCTACATACGGCTATGGAAACTATTTGATCATAGACCACGGTGGGAATAATTTCACACTATACGGACACTGCAACACATTATTAGTAGGCGTTGGTGATACAGTGGCAAAAGGACAGGCTATTGCAACTGTTGGTACTACTGGTAATTCTACTGGATATCATTTACACTTTGAAATAAGATTAAACGGTTCAGCAGTAGATCCACAACCGTATGTTCAGGGAACAAGACCATAAATAAAATAAATCGGAGATAAAAATGAAGAAAAAATTTAATCTAGCACATCTAATTAGCATAGTTTTTATAGCTATGACGGTGACGTTTTCACTAACGATGACAGTGGCAACTCAAATGTTTGAAGAAAGAGTTTCAGCAGTTACACAAAAGGAAGAATTATATGAAAAGCTATCTGATATCGACACTATTGTAAGAGAAAACTATTATTTTGCAATTGATAGCACAACATTAAATGATAATTTAGCTAGTGGATATGTTGTAGGGCTTCAAGATGTTGAATCAAAATATTTTACATCAGCAGAAATGCAAACACTTCAAGATGTTTCTCAAGGGAAATCATTTGGACTTGGTATTGAAATATATAAATCAAGAGATCACCAAGGATATATGTATATCTATAAAGTTCACGAAGGTTCACCTGCTGATATAATGGGAGTAGAAACAGGAACTTTTATTAAAAGTATAGACGGCGTTTCAACAGCTCAAATGACAATTGAAACAGCTCAAGCACTTCTAATTTCAACAGAGCCTAAAAATGTGAAATTAGATATAATATCCGTAGAGGATGCATTAATTCCAATAGTCACTGACCCAGCAGCTGCACCTGCCGAAGTTTCAGAAGAGTCAGATGAAGAGGAAGAAGCTTCTAGTGAAGAAGAAACCACAACAGCTTATGGCGAAATAGAATTAATTCACGCTGTTTATGATACACAAATTATGGATTCAAAAAAAGTTGGCGATTATGGATATATTGATATTAATATGCTAACAGAGAGAACGGCGTCAGATTTTGAATATGCGCTAAATAATTTAATCAGCCAAGGTGTAACAGGTGTGGTTGTTGATTTAAGGGATAATGCTAGCAAAGAATTTGATTATGCAGCACAGGTGGCTGATATTATGGCAAAAGAAGGCACAATAATGTCGGCAACTTATCAATCAGGCGAAACTAAAGTTTTATATACTTCAAATGAAACTAGCACGGATTTACCAGTGGTAGTTATCACAAATGAAGGCACAGGATATGCAGCTGAGATGCTAACAGTTATATTAAAAGATTCTAATGGGGCAAAAACTGTTGGTGCTACAACAATGGGCAAGGGAACAATACAATCGCTTTTCCGTTTAACTGACGGCTCAGGCATTGAACTGACAATAGCATCGCTTGTTCCAACTGTATCTGAAAGCTACAATGCTGTAGGACTAAAACCAGATTATGAAAAATTATATGAAACAGAAATAACATACGAACTTCCTATCGAAGAAGATATTCAAGTTCAAAGAAGTTTTGAAGTTTTAGCAAATTTAATATTACAGCAATAGTTAAAATAAAAATACTTCCCGTTAAGGGAAGTATTTTTTTATATATAATTATTTACAATCTTTTCCTATACTCCAAGCATCAGCAACAATTTTTCCAGTTGAAAGATATTTTCTATTTGGCATTTCAAAAAGAATAGGGCACACTTTTTCATAATCGATATTGCCATTTTCATTTAAGTATTCTTCATTAACATAAGTGTTTACTGGTCTTACGATAAAATTATCGTGAGTTTCAGTGTCGTAAATATCTATAAGTTTGCACTCCATACTAACAGGGGAAGATTTTATTAAAGGTGCAGTTAATAAATCGCCAGTAAAAAACTCAAACACACCTGATTTATCGGTGGTTTTGCCAGATTTTATTCCAACATAATCTGTTTTTATAAGCATCGCTTCATTCACTAAATTAATAGAAAGCGTTTTATTTAATTTTATGAATTCATTTGTGTAATGAGATTTATTCATACTTATTATAATATCTTCTTTTGCAATCGGTGTGATATGGGCAATGTTAATCCAATTTGGTTTGTTATCTGCAATAGTTCCGATAACAACAACAGGTGTTGGGCAAAGTGCGTTTATATTAGTAGTGTATTTAATCATAAAATCTATCCTTTTCTAAATTTATTTGCTAAAATATTATACCAATTTATGCGATTATAGTCAATATTTGTAAAATTAAAGTAAAAGCCTTGCAATAAAATCAAGTTTTACTGCATTAACTATATGTAAGCTTAAAAATGAATATTATTAGTACTAAAAATTATTATAAAACATTAAGTAAAGGAGAAGTTTATTATGAGTAGTGCACCAATATCAGTTTCTAGAAAAGAGATGAAAAGTCTTGTTGGGCTAAAGGATAGAATGTTTCTTATTGAAACTTTAGATAAAATACTAACTCCAGATGCATATGGAGGTTATAACGGATACACAGTAAGAAGTTTGTATTTTGATAGCGTGAGCAATCAAGATTTTAATGATAAACAAACAAAATCAAATGAACAAAAAAGAATAAGAATGAGAATATATTCAGTTCATGATACAACAGCGAAAATTGAATTAAAAAGAAAATCCTTTGGTAGACAAAAAAAGGTTAGTCTTGTTATAAGTAAAGAAGATGCTTTAAGGGTTTCAAATTGCGATTTTTCAGTTTTAAAAAACTATGAATCCGAAACAGCTGAGTATTTATATGAAGTTATGACAACTCATAATTATAGGCCTGTTTCAATAATTGAATACGATAGAAGAGCATACACCCATAGGGATTTTAGCACTAGAATAACACTAGATGCAAATTTAAGATACACCGATTTTGATTATGATTTATATAGTGAGAATTTGAATTTTAAAAGAGTTTTGCCACCAGATAAAACAATATTGGAAGTAAAATATAGTAATTTTTTATTTTCACAAATACAATATATACTATCAAAAATCGATATGACTAAAAAGCCAATGAGCAAATACGCTTCTTCAAGAAGTGTGCTTGCAAACTATTATTATTAAAGAAAAGAGATTATGAAAATGAACACTTATTTAGAAATATTATTCCAATTAGAAATGACAGCAGCAATTTCAGCTATTATGTTTTTTACCTATTATAAAATTCATTCTGAACTATCTTATAATAAAAACTTTAACGTAACTTTAGTTATGATTAGTCTTGTTACTCTTGTTTTGTTTGATGCTATTGAGGGGAATATGAATGTTTCAGTAGGGATGCTGGGAGCATTATCAATAGTGAGATTTAGAACAAATGTTAAAGATATTAGAGATATAGTTTTTGTTTTGTGGGCACTTGCAATTGGAATTATATGCTCAACTGCAAGATATGAAATGGCAATTATGCTTTCCTTAGTTTCATGTGTATTTCTTATAGTTACAAGTAAGCAAACAATTCAAAATTCTCAGCTATTAGTTGTAAGAGGCTCAAATTCTGATATTGATTTAATAGAAGATACAATTGCAAATCACTATAAATCACTAAATATTAAAGCGAAAAATATGCTAGTAGATTCTTATGAATTGGTTTATGAAATTCAGGGCGAGAAAAATGTTAAAACAAATATTGAAAGAGAAATATTCAAATTAAATGGGATAGATTCAATAAATTTATTAGCTGCTAATACAGAAGTGGCGTAGCCTTATTCACATAATACAAACCGTTTAAAATTTGATGAATTTTTTTGAATTCACTTATAAGACAAAAAGCGTTATAAAAAGCTTTAACACAGATAGAAAACCTATTTGATTATTATTAAATGTGCTTAGATTATGCGAATAAGGCTAAAGCAAAACTGAGCAGATTTTTATAGTTCTGCTCAGTTTTTAAATTTAATATTCAAGTTTTAATAATTCGTCCATTGCAATTATCATAATTTCTAAAGCTTTTTTTAGTGAAGCGATAGATTGCCCTTCTTCTGCTTCGTGAACTCCGCCGATGAAGCTAGGTTTTATTTCATTTTCGAATTCCATTCCAAAAGCTACTGCAAAAGAAAAACTTCTCGCATAGGTGCCACCGCCAATTAAATAAGGCTCTGCATTATCACCAGACACTTCATTGTAAGTGCTCACTAAAGCTTTAACAACTGGGTTTTCTGGGCTTATATAAAATGGAGCTTTTCCTTTTGAAAGAGGAACTTCGCCACCAATAGCAGAAAATTGCTCAGATAAAGTTTCATTTATTTTTTCATAACTTGTATTTGTAGGATATCTAACATTTATATTTTGAGTATATTTTCCATTTTTTAAATTAATAATACCCCCAACACAAGTTAAAGGGTCGAATAAGCCATCATTAGCATCAATTTTAACGCCACTGCCATCCGTATTGGAATGAAGTTTTACTAAAAGCGACATATAAGGGATTTCTTCCTTAGAAAATAAGTTGTTTAAAAATGCATAGTCTAAGATTATTTTAATAGCATTAACTGTTCCTTTTGGCATTGCAGCGTGTCCACCTATGCCAAAGGCTGTTATTGTATATATATCATTATCTTTTTCTATTTTTATATTTTCGCATTCTATTAGTTCATCATTAGATTTAACAACTAAAACTGCTCTATCAGGAATAACATTGCTAGCTGAGCCAGCACTAAAAGAGATGATATTTGTGTTTGTGATAATAGGGCTTATTAAATTATAACTTGCAATTCCTTTTTCTCCTATGCAAACGGGGAAGTTTGCATCAGGTGTAAAACAAAATTCAGGTTCTGGTTGAGTATTTAAATAGTGCTTAACATCAAGCATACCTGTTTCTTCATTGCATCCAAAAATTGCTCTTAGTGAATAAGGGATACTATCATAATTTTCCTTAAAAAACTTAAGCATATACATTGAAAGCACACATGCCCCTTTATTATCAGCAACACCTCTTGCAACTAGCCATCCCTCTATATTTCTAACTATAAATGGGTCGCCCTTCCAACCGTTTCCTTCAGGTACAACATCTAAATGTCCAATACTTGCAAGATATTTATTGCTATCTCCACAAACTTCAGCATATCCAATATGGTTTTCACAGTTAACTGCATTTAGCCCTAAATTCTCAGCTATTTCTAAAGCTTTAATTAAAGCGTCTTTTACTTCTTTTCCGTATGGTGCATCATCAGTGGCTTTGCCTTGAATGCTTTTAATTTCAACTAAAGTGGTGATGTCTTTTATGAAATTATTTTCGTTTTCTAAAATAAAATTTGAAACTTTCTTTCTAAAATCTTTGTTAATCATAGTTTAAACTCTCCTAAAGTTATTATATATAGTATACTTAACATTTTAATATTAATGATTATATCATAAAAATTTCTTAAATTAAACATTGTTTTTTATATTTTTTTAAGATATAATTAATTCCAAATGTAGAATTAAGATAATATAAAAAGGAAGATATATGAAAAAAATTTTAAATGTAAATACAATATTAATAGGAGTAGTTTTAATATTGGGCATTGCTGGAATGTTTTTATTAGGCTCGCAAGAAGAGGGGAATATTGCTATTGTAACAGTTGCAAAAACTGAAGAAGTAATAAGAATTCCACTATCGGAAGATGGAACATATGAAATAGATGGATATCTTCCAACAACTTTAGTAGTGGAAGATGGTGCAATAACATTTGTGAATAGCGTTTGCCCAGACCATTTATGCGAGGCATTTGGCCCAGCTAGTAGAGAATTTGATATCCCAGCTTGTCTGCCAGCAGGGGTTGTTGTGCAAATAGAAGTTAATGAATAAAAAATCAACATTAACACAGATGATAGTAAAGAACAAATGCCGATTTTCTTTTGAAAGTCGGCATTTTAGCGTACAAAGTAAAGATGTGATACTTATTTATTGTTTGAAATCGGTTAGAGAACTGGTGCTTTTTGAAAAAAAGCAAAGCTGAGAATTCGCAAAGCGAAGGTTTCAAAGCTTAAGTGAGCGTATGTCTTAGTAGCGCCTTTTGCTCCGCGGCGTGCGTGAAAAGAGCGGTGGTTATACCACTACTGATAAGGATACAATTTGACATACCCTTGTTATTTATACAGATATCGCTTGATATCTGTATTTTTTATGCTGTTTTTTCATCTACTATGATATCTTTCCATGTACCGTTCTCATCTTCTATCCAATAAAATATCGGAGCATCGATATCAGTTTCTTTAGTATAGTCTTCAAGATAGCCAATATCGCGATAATGTATTTCAACTTTCTGTGCTGAATTTTTTGATTTTTTTTCATGCACTACTATTTTATCAATAAAATGTCTTAGGATTTCAGGTGTTAAAGTTGATAGTTCAGTATACTTTTCTGCTCTTTCAATAAATT
>CAZGFY010000017.1:0-47690 GCA_964525015.1 uncultured Oscillospiraceae bacterium | reverse complement strand
CACGAAGACGAGCATGCACACGAAGATGAGCACGCACACGAAGACGAGAACGCAGCTGGGCACGAAGACGAGCACGTTTGGTTGTCTTTAAATAATGCAATCCAAGTTTGCGAAATTATCAAAGATGAAATATCAAAAATTGATGCTGACAATGCTCAAACTTATCTAGAAAATGCAAATGAATATATACAAACATTGTCTGATTTAGATGCTGAATATAAAAATATTATTGATGAATCAAGCAGAGATACAATTATTTTTGCAGACAGATTTCCGTTTTTATATATGATGGAGGACTATGATATAAACTACTATGCTGCATTCCAAGGTTGCTCAGCTGAAACAGAGGCGAGTTTTGAAACTATCACATTTTTAGCTCAAAAGGTTGATGAATATGATATAAATAATATAATTGTTATTGATAATGGATTAACAGAGTTAGCACAAACGGTTAATAATAATTCAGTAGATAAGGATAGCGAAACTCTAATGCTTAATTCAATTCAATCAGTAACAAGCGAAGAAATAGAAGAGGGTGCTTCATACTATAATTATATGAAAGAAAATCTAGAAGTTTTAAAAATCGCTTTAGGTGAGTAGATAGCGAGTTATATTTAATTTATTTGTGCTACTTTGATACTATTTTGAATAGCACAAATTTTATAAAGGATAATTAAAAATGGAAATTATTTTAAGTGATTTATCAGTGGGATATAATAATATACCATTGCACAAGGATATTAACCTAACAATACCATCGAAGTCTTATGTATGTATTGTAGGCGAAAATGGGGCGGGGAAAAGCACGCTTGTTAAAACAATGCTTGGGTTAATTGAACCGATTAAAGGAAGCATCATTATGGATAGAGATTTATCATCAACTGATATAGGTTATCTTCCACAGCAAACACAGGTTCAAAAAGATTTTCCAGCTTCGGTTTATGAAGTTGTATTGTCAGGATGTTTAAATAAGATAGGAATAAGACCATTTTATAATAAGGCAGAAAAAAAATTAGCGTTTGATATGCTAGAAAAATTAAACATTTTGAATTTGAAAAAGAGAAGCTATAGCGAACTATCAGGAGGACAGCAACAAAGAGTGCTTTTAGCAAGGGCACTTTGTGCGACTAATAAAGTTTTATTATTAGATGAGCCAACGGCTGGACTTGATATTGAAACGACAGCTGAATTCTATAAGCTTATTAAACTTTTAAATAAAGAAGGAATTACAATAATAATGATTACTCATAATCTTGATGATGTGATTTCGGATGCAAATTATATAATTCAATTAAATACTAATGGTGTGGATTTAATTACGAAAGAAGACTTTGAGAGAGGAAATGAACAATAATGATTGAAAAATTAATTGAATATTTATCATATCCTTTTGTTGTGTATGCATTAATAGTTGGGGTGCTTATTGCATTTTGCTCTTCTTTACTAGGTGCAACATTAGTTTTAAAAAGGCTTTCATACATAGGTGATGGGCTCTCACACATTGCTTTTGGTGCAATTGCAATCGCTTCAGTTTTAGATTTAACTAATCAAGAATTATTAGTTTTTCCTATAACGGCTTTGAGTGCTGTGCTACTACTTAGAATAGGTCAAAATGCAAAAATTAATGGTGATGCTGCAATTGCAATGATGTCAGTTGGCTCTTTAGCAGTTGGATATTTATTAATGAATGTGTTTGAAGTGTCAACTAATCTTGCAGGAGATGTTTGTACAACATTGTTTGGCTCAACTTCTATTCTAACGCTTACACAAGCTGATGTGTTGATAAGTTTAGTTTTATCCGTTTCAGTTGTGGTGATATTTATTTTATTTTATAATAAAATTTTTTCAGTTACCTTTGATGAAAATTTTGCAAAGGCAACGGGGATAAAAGCGGATTTGTATAACTTAATTATAGCTATAACTATTGCAGCGGTAATAGTTGTGGCGATGAATTTAGTTGGCTCTTTATTAATAAGTGCACTAGTGGTTTTTCCAGCATTATCTTCAATGAGAGTGTTTAAGAATTTTAAAGCTGTTATTATATCATCATCAGCAATATCAGTTTTAGCTGCATTTACTGGAATAATTATTTCTATTTTATATGGCACGCCAGTGGGAAGTACAATTGTAACTGTAAATCTAATTGTTTTTGTTGGATTTGCAGGTGCTTCAAAAATTAAATCATAAAGGATAAAACAGCAGTTTTTAACTGCTGTTTTATTATTTTCACTTTACTAAATTAATATAAATATGATAATATAGATATGAAAGACAATAATATAAATTGAAAGGATTAATAAAATGATTTATATAAATGAAGATATTATAAATATTGGTGTAAAAGATTTTGAGATTGATTTATTTGAAGGTCAATACCCAGTTGAAAATGGTATGATGTATAATTCGTATATAGTTTTAGATGATAAGATAACAATTTTTGATACTGTTGATGCGAATTTTTCTTGTGAATGGCTGGATAATATTGAAAAAATTATAGGTGATAAACAGCCAGAATATCTAATTATTCAGCATTTAGAGCCTGATCATTCAGGAAGTTTAAAAGAATTTATTAAAAAATATCCAAAAACAAAAATTGTTGCAAATACTAAGAGTTTTGCGATGATAAATCAGTTTTTTCAGCTAGATTTAGAAATTGAAAAAATTGTAATCAAAGATAAAGATATATTAACAACAGGAAAACATACTTTTAATTTTATGTTTGCGCCAATGGTTCATTGGCCAGAAGTTTTTGTAACTTACGATGAATATTCAAAAATACTTTTTTCAGCAGATGCATTTGGAACTTTTGGAGTTTATGAAGATAATAAAATTAGTTTAGAAGAATGGGTAGAAGAAGCATCAAGATATTATATAGGTATTGTTTCAAAATATGGCGTGCAAGTTCAAAATTTAATTAAAAAAGTTTTAGCTTATGATATAAAAATTATATGCTCATTGCACGGACCTATTTTAGATGAAAAATTAGATAAGTATATAGAGTATTATAACATTTGGTCGAGTTATGAAAATGAAAAAGATGGCGTATTAATTGCATATGCATCTGCTTATAATCACACTAAAAAAGCAGCAGAACTTTTGTATAATACTTTAAAAGAAATGGGAAAAACAGATGTGGTGATTTATGATTTAGCAAGAGATGATATATCTAAAATAATATCAGAAAGCTTTAGATATAAAAATATTATAATTGCAGGGATAACTTATAATGCTGGGCTATTTCCTGTAATGCAAAATTATATCAATGCATTAGTAGCAAGGAACTTTCAAAATAAATCAATTGGAATAATTGAAAATGGCTCGTGGGCTCCAGTGGTGAAAAAATTAATAATTGGTAGCTTTGAAAAATGCAAAAACATAAATTACTTTGAGAATAATATAACTTTACTTTCAAGCTTAAATGATAAAACTAAAAAAGAAATAAATCTTCTTGCAAAAGAAATATGTGAGCTTAATTAATAATTTATATCATTGCTTTTTATTTAATATAAGTATATAATTAATATTAAAATTAAAATGATATAAGAGGTTATAATGAGTGAAATAAAAACAAAAGAAAGCAAAGGAAATGTGGTTTTAGTATATTTAATAGCAGTTTCCTTTGTTGCCCTTGCTTGTGGCTTTAGTGAAAACATACTAGCAAATTATTATAAAGATGCCTATGATATAACGGCTGTTCAGCGTGGATTTATTGAAATACCTCGTGAATTTCCAGGGGTGATTGCTGTATTTGTTTTGGCTTTTTTAGCAAGACTAGGTGATATTAAAATAGCTGCAATTGCTCAAGGAGTTGCGATGTTTGGCATAACTATATTAGCATTCTGGACCCCGAATTTTTATATGATGACGGCAGTATTATTTATATACTCTATGGGAATACATATGTATTTACCACTGCAAGACAGTCTTGCGATTTCTATTTTTTCAGCTAAAAAAGACGGTCAACTTGGAAAACATATAGGAAATGTTAAAGGGGTGTACACAGCTTTTGGATTAGTGGCATCAATTATAGTGTTCTTGGGGTTTAGATATGATGTATTATCTTTTAAAACAGATATTAAGCTATCGTTTGTTTTAGCTGGAATTTGCTTTGCTATGGCAACAATGCTTTTGATTTATCTAAATAAATGCGTTACATCTTCGATTGTATCTCCACCTAAAATTATAATAAGAAAAGAATATAAGTATTATTATCTACTTGCAACAATGCACGGAGTTCAAAAACAAGTTGTTATCGTTTATGCTCCTTGGGTTATTATAGATATGCTAAATCAAGGCGCAGACACTATGTCGGTATTATTAATTTTAAGCTCAATACTTGGGATTTTCTTTATGCCGTTTTTAGGTAAATGCCTTGATAAGTTTGGTATTAGAACAATGCTATATGCCGACGCTTGGTCGTTTATTGGTGTTTACTTAGCCTTTGCTTATATGGTGTTTAATTTATCAAATGGCAATTTTAGTACAGCAGGAGTGGCGGCTATTATAACTTGTGGGATATTTATTATTGATAGAATGTCTAATCAAATGGGATTTATACGAACTGTTTATTTAAATAATATAGCATTAGATAAAAGCGAAGTAATGCCAACTATTTCATTCGGAATGTCGTTAGATCATGTTATAGCAATAACCTGCTCATATCTATCAGGATGGGTGTGGGAAACTTTTGGGGCACATTACATATTTTTATTTGCAGCTTTTTTATCTCTAGTAAATTTAATAGTGGCAAGAATTGCCCCAATACAAGAAAATAAATAACTAAAAAATGTGTATGATTTTTTTATACACATTTTTGTTTTTTTAATAATATAATACATAAAAGATTATCAATTGAAACTTATAAAATAAAGCTTGAAAAATAAAATGTTAAAAAAAATAAGCGAAAGCTTGTATTTGTTTAAAATGAAAAAAGAAGATGTGTTTTTATAAAGGTATTTGTAGTATTGCACTAGGCCTTTGTTTAAAGTGAAAATTAAGATGTGTTTAGAGTGTGAAAGATTGGTATATATCACCATTAAGCATGATATTAAAATTGAATATGACAATTAACTATATTAATCAAGTTGAAACAATAGATGTTGATTAATTTAATAAATTTATTCACCCTTAAGCGCTTAATTAAATAAAGTAAAAAGCCTTGAAACCCTGTGTTGACTTTTGTTGAAACCGTATTATACTTAATGTAAGATTATCAAAACAAGGAGGAAACAACAATGAAAAAACTATTAGCAATACTTTTAGCTAGCGCATTAACATTAAGTTTAGTTGCATGTTCTAGCGATACACAAACAGACGGTGATACAGCAGATATTACTACTACATCAACATCGGATAGAGCCTTTATTGTGGGCGATCCATCATTCGCAGGTGAGTTCCTACTTGGGTGGGGTGGCTCAGGCTATGATACAAATGTTCGTAAACTTGTAGATGGTAATGACGGATTTTTTACACCAAGTGCAGATAATGAACTCGTTTTAGCACATTATATGGAAAGCTACGAAACTGAAAAAATCGAAAATCCAAATTACGATCCAGATTACCAAACAAAGGTTGACGCTCTAACAGCAGAAAGCCTTCCTTATGAAAAAGTAGTATCAGAGCTAAATGATAAACTAGCTCAAATGCAAGCTGAAGATGAGGATGCAAAGCTAGAAGATGCAGACCAAACTTCTCTGGATGAGGCAAAGGCAGAAGTTTCAAGGATTGCAGATGAAATTGCACTATTAAAAGACACAAAATCAGAAGTATACGAAGTTTGGACTTTTAAATTAAAAGAAGATATTAAATTCTCAGACGGCGAAGCTTTCACAACGGCTGATATAGCATTTACATACTATATGTATTCAGATCCAACCTTTATCCAATCAAAAGGCTCAGGCTCATACCAGCCAAGATTTTTAGCAGGATTTGACGCTTACTATGAATCAGTGGTAGCTGGCACTCCAGATAAATCTTTACTAGGAATGGAAGTGATTGATGATTACACAATTGCATTCACTATCTCAGAACCAACATTTACAATTAAAACAGAATTTAACTACTATATGTATGCAGAGCATCAATTATCACCAGACGGGGCTATAGATTGTAATACTATTCACGCTGAATTTGTTCACAATCCAATTGGTATTGGACCATATAAAATTGTTGAATGGAACCCAGGCTCAGATGTTAAATTAACAATTAATGAATACTACACTGGCAATATGAATGGTAATACACCGAATATTGAAAATATAGTCGTTCAAATTGTTCCAAGTGAAACGAAAATTGATATGCTACTAGCTGGAGAAATTGATTTGATGTCAGGTCAAATCCAAGAATCATATATTGATTCAGTTAAAGCTGTTCCAGAAGATTTAGCTTATAATAACTATGTTCGTCATGGCTATGGATATATCGGCTGGCATAATGATTTTGGCGCAACTCAATATCCTGAAATGCGTTTAGCTATTGCTTATGCATTTGACAAAGAAACATTTGTGGATTTTATGACTGGCCCTTATGGCTCAGCTGTTCCGGCGCCATATTCGCCACACTTCTGGATGATTGATGAGCAATGGATAGAAGAAAATATCGACCCACTAACATTTGATCCAGCAAAAGCAAGAAGCGTGCTTGAAGAGGCGGGCTGGGAAATGAATGCCGATGGCATTTATGAAAAAAATGGTGAAACAGCAGAAATCCGTATTGCTTGTGGTAATACTGCGTGGTCAGATTATTTAAATAACACTTTAGCGAATACAGTTGAAGAAAGTGGAATTAAATTTGTTATAGATATAGTAGACTTTGCAGTTTTACTAGATCACTACAATGGGCTGCAACCTGAAACAGACAGAATGTATAATGGGTTCGCATTAGGTTATGGCTTCTTAGTTGAATTTGATGGCTACTCACAATATCACTCAAACTTTGTATACCCTTATGGTGAGCAAACATCTGTAAACACTCTTCGCTGGGTAAATGAAGAAAATGATAGGCTATTAGAAGAAATGAGATTTGCAGACCCAACAACTGAAGAAGGCAAACTGCAATATCAAACTGCGTATCAAGAATGGGTAAAACTTGCAAACCAAGAAAATCCACTTCTGCCAATCTATGCGAACGATTATCACGATTTATACAATGCGGATTTAGAAAACTTTAACACTGGTCCAATGTGGGGCTGGCCGTATGCAATAATCGAAGCAAACTGGGCAGAATAATTTAATAATATTTTTAAAACCACCAGAAATGGTGGTTTTAATTTTGGAAAAATCGTTTTTGTACAAAGTGACAATTTAACTACTTAAAAATGAAAGTGTTTGTAATAATATACAATTATATGCAAAAATGAGAAAATTGAGCAAAATATGCAAAAAGACTAAAAACAAGTAAAAATAGCTCAAAATTGTCAAGTAAAACTATAATTCTGTAAACAAATGTAGTGTTTTTTGGTTAAAATGAAAATTAGCATGTGTTTACAGTGTGAAAGTTTGGTGTATTTTACCAGTGATTATAGTATAAAAATACAAAATCGTAAAATGACTTAATTAAATATAGTTACAACAATGAAATCTATGCATTGTTGTAAAGTTAAAAGCGAATTTTGCTTAATTAAATTAAAAAATACACCTTAATTAAGGCTATTGACTATTAATAAAAATGCTTTATACTATTAATAAGCAAACACCCAAACAATCTTAGGAGGAAACAAAAATGAAAAAACTATTGGCAATCATTTTAGCATCAGCTTTAACATTTAGTTTAGTTGCATGTTCAAGTGAAACAACTAGTGAAGGCGAAACTACTACTGAAACTACAACTGTTTCAGATAGAACTTTTATCGCTGGTAACACAACATTCGCAGGAGAATTTATGCTTGGGTGGGGTAACTCATCATACGACACTAATGTTCGTAAACTTGTAGATGGTAATGAAGGTTTCTTCACACCAAACGCTGATAATGAACTTGTTTTAGCTCACTATCTAGAAAACTACACAACAGAAAAAATTCCAAATCCAGACTATGACCCAGAGTATCAAACAAAAGTTGATGCTTTAACAGCAGAAAGCTTAACTTATGAAGCAACAGTTGCAGAGTTAACACCTGCTGAAGGTGAAACATCATCAGATCAAGCAGGATTAGATGCTGCAACAGCTGAAGTTGCAAGAATTGCAGATGAAATTTCTGCAATGGCAGATACAAAATCAGAAGAATATGAAGTATGGACTTTTAAATTAAAAGAAGATATTAAATTTTCAGATGGTGAACCATTCACAACAGCAGACGTTGCATTTACATACTATATGTATTCAGATCCAACATTTATTCAATCAAAAGGTTCAGGTTCATACCAACCAAAATTCTTAGCTGGTTTTGATGCTTACTACAAATCAGCAGAAGCTGGTTCTCCTGATAAATCTTTACTTGGAATGGAAATAATCGATGATTACACAATCGCATTCACAATTGCAGAACCAACATTCACTATTAAAACTGAATTTGCTTACTATATGTATGCAGAACATCAAATGGCTCCAGACGGAGTAATTGATTGTAATGTTATTCATACAGAATATATCAATAATCCAATTGGTGTAGGCCCTTACAAAATCACTGAATGGAATCCAGGTTCAGACGTTAAATTAACAATTAATGAACACTACACAGGAAACATTAACGGACAATTACCAGAAGTTCAAAATATAGTTGTTCAAATGGTTCCGAATGAAACAGATATTGATATGCTATTAGCTGGCGAAATCGATATGTTAGCTGGTCAAATCCAAGCTGAATACATTGAATCAGTTAAAGCTGTTCCAGAAGACTTAACTTATAACAACTACGACCGTCACGGATACGGTTACATTGGCTGGCACACAGACTTTGGTGCAACAGCTTACCCAGAAATGCGTTTAGCTATCGCTTATGCATTTGATAAAGAAACATTTGTTGACTTTATGACAGGCGATTATGGTAAATCTGTTCCAGCTCCTTATTCTCCACACTACTGGATGATTGATGATGCTTGGATTGAAGAAAATGTTGACCCATTAACATACGATCCAGCTAAAGCTAGAAGCGTTCTTGAAGAAGCAGGCTGGGTAGAAAATGCAGATGGCATTTATGAAAAAGATGGCGTTGTTGCTGATATTAGAATTGCTTGCGGTGGCGATCCATGGCCAGACTATCTAAACAACACAACTGCAAACTCTGTCGAAGAAAGTGGTATTAAATTTACAGTTGATACAGTTGACTTTGCTGTTTTACTAGATCACTATAACGGACTACAACCAGAAGCAGACAGACTATACAATGGTTTTGCTCTTGCTGCTGCTCTACTTCCTGAATTTGATGGCTACTCATCATATCACTCAAGCTTTGTTTATCCATTTGGTGAACAATCTTCAACAAACACTCTTCGCTGGAGTAATGAAGAAAATGATGCATTACTAGAAGCTATGAGATTTGCAGATCCTTCAACTGATGAAGGTGTAGCGCAATATCAAACAGCATACCAAGATTGGGTTAAACTTGCAAACCAAGAAAATCCACTTCTTCCAATCTACGCTAATGACTACCACGATTTATACAACGCAGACCTTGAAAACTTTGTAACTGGTCCAATGTGGGGCTGGCCTTACGCAATAGTTGAAGCTAACTGGGCTGAATAATCTAGAATAATTTAATATTAAGGAATAGTTGTTTTAATAATAGCTATTCCTTATTATATAAGTACATATATATAATACTTATATAATTTGTAAAAAAGGCTAAAATTTGTCAATAGAAAATTGAATTTTCTTAAAAAAAGTCGAAATTTTAGTTAAAATGAAAATCTATGCTATTTATGTGAATAAAAGTTTGGTGGAATTAGACAAAGGAAAACACAGAAAAAGCCAATAAAAAGTATTCGCTAAACAATATAAAGTGTTTGCGTTAAAATAGTTTCTTAAATTTATAAAAAATCAAATTTTTCAAACTAAATTTAAGTAAAACCAAGAAAATGTAATAAAAGGCGTATTGACTTTGAAATGAAATTATATTATAATTATACTTGATTTTTTATAAATTTAGGAAGGAAACAAGAAATGAAAAAACTATTAGCAATCATTTTAGCATCTGCTCTAACATTAAGTTTAGTTGCATGTGCTAGTGATCCAAGTGCTGAGGGTTCTAGTGAAGGTGCATCTTCAAGCAGAACTTTCATCGCTGGGAACACAACATTCGCAGGCGAATTCCTGTCAGGATGGGGTAACTCATCATACGACAACAATGTTCGTAAACTAGTTGACGGTAACGAAGGCTTCTTCACACCAAATGCAGAAAACGAACTAGTGTTAGCTCACTATCTAGAAAGCTACACAACAGAAAAAATTGCAAATCCAAACTATGACCCAGAGTATCAAACAAAAGTTGAAGCTCTAACAGCTGAAAGCTTAACTCATGAAGCAACAGTTGCTGAGTTAACACCAGCTGAAGGCGAAGAGTCAACAGATCAAGCAGCTTTAGATGCTGCAAGTGCAGAAGTTACAAGAATTGCAGATGAAATCGCTTCAATGAAAGATACAAAATCTGAAGAATACGAAGTATGGACTTTTACATTAAAAGATGATATTAAATTCTCAGATGGAGAGCCTTTCACAACAGCTGACGTTGCATTTACATACTTTATGTATTCAGACCCAACTTTTACACAAGCTAAAGGTTCAGGTTCAGCTCAACCAGACTTTTTAGCAGGTTTTGATGCTTATTCTGATTCAGCAAAAGCTGGAACACCAGATAAATCTCTACTAGGAATTGAAGTAATTGATGATTACAATATTTCTTTCACAGTTGCAGAACCAACATTCACAGTTAAAACTGAATTTGCTTACTATATGTATGCAGAACATCAAATGGCTCCAGACGGGGTTATCGATGTTAATGTTATTAAAAACGACTTTATGAGCAGCCCAATCGGCGTTGGTCCATACAAAATTACTGAATGGAACCCAGGCTCAGACGTTAAACTAACAGTAAATGAATACTACACAGGAAACATCAATGGTGTTGTTCCATCAGTTGAAAACATTGTTGTTCAAATGGTTCCAAATGAAACTGATATTGATATGCTACTAGCTGGTGAAATCGATATGTTAGCTGGTCAAATCCAAGCAGAATACATCGATTCAGCAAAAGCAGATCCAGCACTAACTTACAATAACTACGCACGTCACGGTTTTGGACACTTAACATGGCACACAGACTTTGGCGCAACAGCTTACCCAGAAATGCGTTTAGCTATCGCTTATGCATTTGATAAAGAAACATTTGTTGACTTTATGACTGGTGATTACGGCTCATCTCTAGCAGCTCCATATTCTCCACACTTCTGGATGATTGATGATGCTTGGATTAGCGAAAACAT
The DNA here is from genome assembly GCA_964525015.1 of uncultured Oscillospiraceae bacterium. Classification (GTDB taxonomy): domain Bacteria; phylum Bacillota; class Clostridia; order Oscillospirales; family Ruminococcaceae; genus RGIG3102. The sequence goes on along the minus strand of CAZGFY010000017.1, from coordinate 36,276 downwards.
CGATCCACTAGCATACGATCCAGCTAAAGCTAGAAGCATTCTAGAAGAAGCAGGCTGGGAATTAAATGCAGATGGTATCTATGAAAAAGATGGCGTTGTTGCTGAAATCCGTATTGCTTGTGGTGGCGAGCCTTGGCCAGACTACCTAAACAATACTTTAGCTCATTCAGTTGAAGAAAGTGGTATTAAATTCATCGTTGATACAGTTGACTTTGCTGTATTACTAGATCACTACTACGGACTACAACCAGTATCAGATAGACTATACAATGGTTTCGCACTAGCTACTTCTTACACACCAGAATTTGATGGATATACAAACTACCATAGCGACTTTATCTATCCATTCGGTGAACAATCTTCAACAAACCAATCACGTTGGGTAAATGAAGAAAATGATAGATTACTAGAAGAAATGCGTTATGCTGATCCAAGTACTGAAGAAGGTAGACTACAATATCAAACAGCTTACCAAGAATGGGTTAAATTAACAAACGTTGAAAACCCAATGCTACCAATCTATGCTAATGACTATCATGATTTATATAATGCTGAATTAGAAAACTTTGTAACTGGTCCATTATGGCAATGGCCTTATGCAATAGTTGAAGCTAACTGGGCAGAATAAATTTTAAGACTTTTAAGAAATAGTCGTTTTCAAAAATGGCTATTTCTTAATTTTATAATAAAGGAGAGTGTTAAATATGAATAAAGGAAATGGTAAATCATCTGCTCTTGGCACCATTATTCCGCTATTAAGATTTACAGCAATGAGATTATTACAAATGATACCTGTATTAATAATAATTTCATTCGTGTTATTCTTTATAGTTCAATCAATGCCAGGGGATCCAGTTTGGGCTTTCGTAGACCCAGAACAACCAGTTGAGCCAGGGTATTTAGATGCCCTAAGAGAAGAATTAGGCCTTGTAGGTCCTATGCATGAAAGATACATTAAATGGGTGGGAAGATTATTCCAAGGCGAACTTGGCTATTCAACATCACTAAGAAAAGATGTTATCGATGTTGTTCCTTTCTATTTACAAAACACGCTTCTTGTTAACTCAGTTGCGTTTGTAATAGCTCTACTATTCTCAATAGTAGTTGGTATTAAATCAGCTGTAAACCGTTATTCATTCTTTGATAAATTCTTTACAGTTTTCTCAATTGCCGGCATATCCCTTCCAAGTTTTTTCTTTGCAATGCTATTAATTTTCGGTTTTGTTATCCTTATTCCAATCTTCCCATTCTCAGGTATGTACGATGTTCGTGCCACTTATGCAGATGGAAGTATAGATCAATTTTTAGATTTAGCGTATCATATGGTTTTACCTGTAACTGTTACAGTGTTCACTACAAGTTCAACGCTAATTCGTTATATTAGAAACTCAATGCTTGAAGTTTTAAAGCAAGATTATATTCGTACAGCTAGAAGTAAAGGTTTAAAAGATAAAGTTGTTATCTATCGCCACGCTTTTAGAAATGCATTAATTCCTGTAATTACTTTAATTGGTTTCTACATTCCAGCACTATTTAGTGGTTCAGTACTAGTTGAAAGTATTTTTGCTTGGCCTGGTATTGGTAGCTTACTAAGAGATGCTTATGCAAAACGTGACCAACAAATTATACTAACAATCACACTATTCTATGCGTTCCTAACTCTATTTAGCAACCTATTAGTTGATTTATGTTATGGATTTGCTGATCCGCGTGTAAGGGTAGGAGGTTCTAAAAATGACTAATAAAAAAACAGAAACGAAAAAGAAATATAATGAAGAAGAAATCGTAAGCCCTTCAAAACTGATGGTGCAACGCTTCTTTAAAAATAAACTTGCCGTAACAGGTCTTATAATGTTTACAATTATTGTTTCAGCTGTTTTATTCACTAAAGGCTATATGGAAATAACTAATTATAACCTAGCGGATATAAACATTGATTTAAAATATCAATCACCATCATCAGAATATATTTTTGGTACTGATGAATTCGGACGTGATTACTTCCCTCGTGTATTCCTAGGAGGATTTTTATCACTACAAATCGGCTTTATCGCAGCCTTAATCTCTGTTTCAATCGGTCTTATCATCGGTGGTACAGCAGGATTTTACGGCGGTTGGGTTGAAAATATTATAATGAGATTTACTGAAATTGTTTCAAGTTTCCCATTTTTACCAATCGCTATCACTGTTTCAGCAGTCTTTATCGAACTTGATCCACAGCTTCGTTTATACCTAATGATGTTTATCATTGGTGGCCTTGGCTGGACTGGTCTTGCGCGTATGATTCGTGCTCAAATTCTATCTCTTCGTGAGCAAGAATTTATGACAGCGTGTCGTGCACTTGGTATAAAACCAGGCAAACAAATCACACGTCACTTAATTCCAAACACAATTGCTTATGTTATCGTTAATGCTACAACAGCATTCTCAGGTGCTATTCTTTCAGAAGCATCACTTGCATATTTAGGTCTTTCAGTTTCAGAGCCTATTCCAACTTGGGGTGGATTAATCTCAGGCGCGTCAACTTCAATTGTTATGCGTCAATACCCTTGGATGTGGATATTCCCAGGTATCTTATTATTCCTATTAATCCTAAGTGTAAACTTAATTGGTGAGGGTATGAGAGATGCTGTTGACCCAAAATCAAGCGTTAAATTCAGAACTCAAGAAAAAGAGAGCTTATTTAAAAAATTATTTGCAAAAAAAGAAGCTGCAGCAGCAGTTACTAAAACAGGAGGTGCAGCATAATGAGTGATCAAATAATTCTAGACGTTGTTAATCTGCACACATATTTTACAACCGATAAAGGTACAGTAAAAGCTGTTAACGGTGTTGATTTCCAAGTTAAAAAAGGTAAAACTTTAGGTATAGTTGGTGAATCTGGTTCAGGTAAAAGCGTTACATCTATGAGCGTTTTAAGATTACTTGAATGGCCAGGTGATATCCACGATGGCCAAATTCTATACAATGATGGAACAAAAACTATAGATTTAGCAAAGGCTAGCGAAAAAGAAATGATGCAAATTCGTGGAAATAACATTTCTATGATTTTCCAAGAACCAATGACAAGTTTAAATCCAGTATTTAAAATCGGAAAACAAATTTCAGAAACTCTAATTCTTCACCAAGGAATATCTAAAAATGAAGCTAGAGAAAGAGCGATTGATTTACTAGGTCAAGTAAAAATTCCTCGTCCTGAAAAAATTGTTGATGATTATCCTCACCAACTTTCTGGTGGTATGCGTCAGCGTGTTATGATTGCATTAGCACTTGCTTGCCGTCCTGATATTCTTATCGCCGACGAGCCAACAACAGCGCTAGACGTTACAATTCAAGCGCAAATCCTTAAATTGATGAATGATTTGAAAAAGGAAAGAGATACAGCTATTATGTTTATCACCCACGATTTAGGGGTTATAAATCAAATGGCAGATGATGTTGTTGTTATGTACTGTGGTGAAATTGTTGAATACGCTCCAGTTGATACAATATTCGCGCAAGACACAAAATATCAGCATCCGTATGCAGAAGGCTTATTAATCTCAATTCCTCGTTTAGAAGATTCATCAGATAAAAAATTAGAGCCAATCCCAGGTGCTGTTCCACATCCACTGAATTTACCAGTTGGTTGTAAATTTGCCCCAAGATGTAAATACAAAACAGAAAAATGTGAAAAAGAGCACCCAAGTTTAGTAGAAGTTGAAAACGGTCATAAAGTACGTTGCTTCTATCCTTTGAAAGGAGTAAGAAACGATGGAAAAGAATAAATCTACACTACTTCGTGTAAAAAAATTAAAAAAATATTTCCCGGTTAAAAAAGATGTTTTTTTAGGTGAAAAACAATATGTTAAAGCAAACGATGGAGTTACTCTTGATGTTTTCAATGGTGAAACTGTTGGTCTTGTTGGAGAATCTGGATGTGGAAAATCTACACTAGGTCGTGTTTTACTACAATTATATCCAGTAACAGGTGGTGCTGTTTTCTACTATGGTAAAAAATTAGAAGATATTGCTCCAAAATATGTTATGAAAACTATTAAAAATCTTGAAAAAGATGTTAATGAACTTGAAAAACATCGTGATGCAAGAAGAGCAGTAAAAGCAAAACTTGAAGCTGCAACTGATGAAAAAGAAATCAAAAAACTGCAAGCAGAATTTGATAAAGTTGATGCTAAAATCGACACTTATTTTGATACAACAGTTAAAATCTTTGGTGCATTAACTCTTTCAGACGATTTAGCCGGCGCAAGCAAAGTTATGGCTGAATGGTATGATATGAGAGGCAAACAAATTAAGCTTAAAAGAAAAATCAAAAGATTAAAAGTTTATATGGCTGCTGATGAAAAAGAAGATAAAGCTGCTTTTGAACAAGAAAAAGCAGAACTTAAAACTCTTGAAACAGAACTTGAAACTTTCACTGCACCTTTAGCTGAAATTCAAAGCAGAATTGATGCTATGAAAGATAAGCTAAAATCAAACAAAAAGTTTGAAAGATTAGAATCTCGTCGTGATACAGGTATAGACTTAGCAAGGCTAACAAATGAAGAAATGAGAAATCTTAGAACTGATTTACAAATTATATTCCAAGATCCATATTCTTCACTAAACCCTCGTATGACTGTTGGGCAAATAATTGGTGAAGCTTTAGTAACTCATGGTATGTTTAAAGATGGTTCTGAAGATTTAAACAACTACATTATTGAAATAATGGTTAAATGTGGACTACAACCTTATATGGTTCATAGATATCCTCACGAATTCTCAGGTGGTCAAAGACAGCGTATTGGTATTGCTCGTGCTCTAGCACTTAATCCAAAATTCGTTGTGTGTGATGAGGCTGTTAGTGCGCTAGACGTTTCTATCCAATCACAAATCATCAACCTACTAAAAGAATTAAGAGAAGAGAAAAACTTCACATACCTATTTATTTCTCACGATTTAGGCGTTGTTAAATATATTTCTGATAGAATAGGTGTTATGTATCTTGGAAACTTAGTTGAATTATCTTCAACTGAAGATTTATTTGAAAATCCATTACACCCTTACACAAATGCTCTTTTAGGTGCTATACCAACAATTGATATTGATAAAAGAAGCGAACTTGCACCTCTTGAAGGAGATATTCCATCACCTGTTAACCCACCAAAAGGCTGTAAATTCCACACACGTTGCGAAAAATGTATGGATATTTGCAAAGAAAAAACGCCAGAGTGGAGAGAACTTCGTGAAAAACACTATGTTGCTTGCCATTTATACAATGATCAACCAGATTTTTCTAGCGAAGTAAGCGATGAGGATTAATAATGTTCAAAAAATTTAGAAAATTCAAAGAAGAGCAGGATAAAAAGGATGAAGAATTAAGAGAATATCTTAAAAATCAGCCAATTAATCTTGAAAAAAATGATACCTTAGCGATAATTATTGCAGCACTCACAACGATTGCTCCAGTGGCAATATTGTTTTTTGCAGCTGTTATGGGTATTATGTGGCTTTTCTTTGGTGGATAAAATTAAAATTGAATAAAAATTTAAAGGCACGGTAAATTAACTGTGCCTTTATTATATAGGAGAAATTTTATGATTACATATAACGAAATATCTTCCCAAAATATTGATAGAATAAAAGAAATTTATTTAAATGAAAATTGGAAAGCCTATTTAAAAGATGATTCAAAGTTAATAAAAGCATTTGATAATTCATTATATATCCTTGGTGTATTTTGTGATGAAAGATTAGCTGGATTTATTAGATGTGTTGGTGATGGGGAACATATCGTTGTAGTTCAAGATTTAATAATTGATATAGAGTATAGAAATAAGGGTCTTGGAAAACAGCTGTTTACAATGATTTTAGAAAAATATAAATCTGTTAGGACTATATCTTTAATAACGGATATAAATGATAAAGTTAGTAATAACTTTTATATATCTTTAGGGATGAAAAAATTAGAAATAGGGGATATGGTTTCTTATTTTAGATAAAATACTTTTAATTCAAAAAAACAAAGACTGTGCATAAATTGCACAGTCTTTGTTTTAGCGTATTCTTTGTATTTTAAAAGAGAAAATTAATCATTAAAATCTTTATCGTATGAAATGATTGCCCCAGTTAAAGCGTTTATTTCATATTCATATTCGCAAAGATTAGTTTTAAATTCAATTTCATAAACTTTTATTCCATCATCATTATCAAGTTCATTTTCAATATCAAAAACTGAATTTACACCAGCGTGAGTTTTTGCTATTTCTAGAGCACTATTAGCTGTTATAATTTCTGTGCTTACCTGGCTTTGGGATGGAAAATCGTCATTTAAATCATCATCGTTAATATCTTTTTCATAAGATAAAATGCTTCCATCTTTTGCTAGAATATCAAATTCATATTTAGTGTTATTTGAATAAAATTCAATTTCATAATGTTTGATACCATCATCAATATCCAATTCATTTTTAACTAGGTTTATTTCTGATGCACCAGCGTGATTTTTAGCTATTTCTAAAGCTTTATCAGCTGTTATGTTTTCTGGGCTTTGAGTAGGGGCTGGCGCAGGAGTTTTAATAGCATCTTCTATAATATCATCTAAATCTTTTGCTTCTCTTTCAAAATGAATAATATCACCAGTTAAAGCGTTAATATCATAATCATATTCAATTAATTCACTTGTGAATTCAACTTCAAAAATTTCTATATTATTTTCAATATCAAACTTTGTTTTTTCAAATTCAGAATTAGTTATACCAGCGTGATTTTTAGCTATTTCTAAAGCCTTTTCAGCTGTGATATATTGAGTATTTACTGATATGTTATTTTTGTTTTCTAATATAGAATTAAGCTCTGTTATTGATAAATTAGCAAGTTCTTCAATTTTATAATCTGGGTTTAATAAAATAATTTCATTAATTAAGTTTGCTTTTCCATTTGAAATTTCATTTTCGGTAGCAATTATACTAACTTCTGTTTTTGAAGTTTCTTGTATTTGATTATTAAGAACTACACCGCTAACTCCATTAGAACTTAATGCATTTTCGATGTTTGAAGAAATTGATTTATTTAATAAATCTTCTTTTTCTTTATCTTCACTTTGAATATTTATTAAAACTTGGTTTGTATCAGTTGTTAGATATCCATTTTGCATCATTGAGCCGATTAAAGCATTAACAGTTATTTCAACATCGCTTCCTTTAAATTCCATATCTCCAACTACTTTTTTAGCGTCTTCATTTAAAGCTTCAACACTAATAACTTTATCATTTGAAGAAAGATTGATTTTTAAGCTAGGGTTAACATCAAGCTCGATTACCGTGCTAACCGCATAAGTTTTCACACATAAGCTAATTACAATTGCACAAATAATTGCAAAGACTAGCACTAGTGATGATAATAATTTTGTTTTTCTCATAATAAGATTCCTTTCGAATATAGATTTTGCTTTCTTAAACTAAATTTTATTAAAATAGTTTAGCGTATCTATCTTGTTTTAATTAAATTAATTTGGTATAATTTTTTAGTCGTTCACTTAGTTAACGCACAAAGATACGTTTTTATTGCAAAGAAAATAAAAAAATATGTAAAAATAAGTGGATTGTAAAAAAAGTTAATTTAAGATATAATAAAATAAAACAAAAAGTTAGATAAATGCAATAAAATAAACCTTTCAATCATTATACAAATGAAGGAGAAAAAAATTGAAAGAATTAGAAATAAGTTTTTTAGGCACAAGAGGAACAATGCCAGTAACAAATAAAGAATATGAGATTTTTGGCGGGGCAACAGTTTGTGTTTTGATAAAATCTAGAGAAAAAAATATAGTTTTAGACGCTGGCAGTGGATTTATGGATGTTGATAAATGTTTAAATGAAAATGAAAACGAACTGAACTTACTTATATCACATCCACATATAGACCATATAATGGGCTTACTTGCTAGTAAAATTATGTTCAATTCTAAAATGATTATAAATATATATGCAGTTAAAAGAAATGGAATATCTATAAAAGATCAAATAAATGCTTTAATGAGAGAGCCGATATGGCCAGTTAATTCATCAGCTTTTTTAGCTAAGGTTAATTTTATAGATATAGAAAATTCCTTTGAAATCGGAGATTTTAAAATAGATGTTAAAGAGGGAAATCACACAGGTGACTCAAGCATTTTTAAAATTGAATATAATAATAAAAAGGTTATTTATGCAACAGATTTTGAAATAGATAATAAATCTTTAAATACGCTAGTTGAATTTTCAAATGGTGCTGATTTTTTAATTTGTGATGGACAGTATAGTAGCCAAACGATTAAGGAAAAAGTAGGGTATGGTCATTCAGCGTGGCAAGACTCAGTAAAAGTAGCAAATATGGCAAAAGTAGATAGTATGTGTATTTTTCATCACGACCCATATAGTAGTGATGAATACTTACTGCAAATTGAAACTAAGATTAAAAAAGAAAATCAAAAATATTTTTTAGCTAGAAAAGGAGCAGTGATTAACCTATGATAAGCGCTCAAACAAAAAAATTACTAGAAGTTTTTATTTCTATGTCATCTGAAAAAGATGGCAATGTTCTGCTTGAAACAATCCTGAATTCTGCTTTAGATATAACAAATTGTGATGCAGGTACCTTATATATATTAAAAGATAAAAAATTAGAGTTTAAATTTATGATAACTAAAAGCCTTAATCTAAAAAAAGGCGGTAATAATGAAAAGATTAATCTTCCATCAGTGAGCCTTGTGAAAACAAATGTTTGTGCTTACAGTGTTTTAGAAAATAAGGCTATAAATATCTCGGATGTTTATAGCAGTGAATTGTTTGATTTTTCAGGACCTAAAGAATATGATAAATTAACAAATTATAAAACAAAATCTATGATGGTTATCCCAATGGAGGATGACGAAGGGGAAATAATTGGTGTATTGCAATTGATGAATGCACAGGATGAAAAAGGAAATATTATAAGTTTTAGCAAAGAAAGTGAAATGATTTTAACTGCAATTGCTTCTCAAGCTGCTATAAGGCTAACTAATATGAATTATACAGCTGAGATAAAAACTTTAATGGAATCCATTGTTAAAACTTTTGCAGAAGTTATTTATCTTAGAACTCCTTATAATGTTTCACATACTCATAATATGGAGAAATATGCAAGTAAGTTTTTAGAATGGATAAGAGAAAATCCGAATTCTTATATTTCATTTAGTAAAGAAGATGAGATGATGTTTTTAATGAGTATATGGCTTCATGATATAGGAAAGTTAATCACACCACTAGAAGTGATGGATAAGGCAACAAGGCTGAGTGTAAAAATTGAAAGAGTGCTAACAAGACTTGATATAATATCTTTAACAACTAAACTATTAGCAGCTAAAAATAATGAGAACATCGAAAATGTTTTAGATGATATAGAAAAAACTAGATATTTTGTTTGCGAAGTTAATAAAATGCCGTATCTAGATGAAGAAACGATTCAAAGAGTTAAAGCTTTAAAAGAAAAGACTTATATAGATGAAAATGGTGATGAATTATTCTGGTTTACAAAAGATGAGATTGAAGATTTATCTATTATAAGAGGAACACTAACTCCAAAAGAAAGATTAATAATGCAAAAACACGTTGAAATGACGGAGCAAATTTTAAATAAAATGAACTTTAAAAGTGGGTATAAGAATGTTCCATTATGGGCAAATTCTCATCATGAGTTTTTAGATGGAACAGGGTATCCAAAGCAATTAAAAGGCGATGAAATAGATATTCCAACAAGACTTTTAACTATTATAGATGTTTTTGATGGGCTATCAGCAAGTGATAGACCATATAAAAAGCCTACTCCTATAAATAGAGTTTTTGAAATTATGACTGAGATGCAAAATGAAGGCAAACTAGATAAAATATTATTAACATTATTTAAAGATAGCAAGGCATGGGAAACTACAAATGTTAAGGATGAAGGAATAATTATTTAATAAAATAAAAGATAATAGCTTAGAATTTGTTTTTTCTAAGTGAGAGTTTTGCAAAGATATAAAATGCAAAGCTTAAAGAAAGGAAGGGTAATTAAATGAAAAAATTAAAATCGAGTATTGCAATACTTTTAGCTTTTGCATTAGTTTTTACAACTGCTTGTTCAAGTGAAAATGTAGACAATGAAGAGATAACAACTGCTACTGCGGATATAATGCGACTTGAAAAAGTTGAGGGAGATGTTGTGATTAAAAATTCAGACGGAGAAAACATCGAACCGTTTGTTGGGATGAAATTGCAAAGTGGATACGAAGTAATAACGGGTGAAGAATCATATGCATATATCAGCCTTGATGATTCAAAAGCTATAAAATTAGATACATCTTCCGCTTCAAGTATTGAAAATGATGGAAAAGATTTATTAATCACTTTAACTAGTGGTGGTTTATTCTTTAATGTTTCACAGCCTTTAGCAGAAGATGAAACTATGAATATTAAAACATCTAATATGATAACAGGTATTAGAGGAACTTCAGGATATATTAGAGCATATGAGGAAAATGGAGAGATACTAAGTACATCTTCTTTGATTACAGGAACAGTTGGTGTTCATGTCTTAAATGAAGATGGAGATAAAGATGGTCATGGTGTAATAATTGTTGCAGGGGAAGAGGCTGTTTTAAATCAAACGGAAGAAGTTTTAAATGTTAGTGAAATTAATTCTAGTGAAATCCCACACTTTGTTAAAGAAGCAATTGACGGGGATGATGATTTACAAGATGAAATAGAAGAAAATGATGATTTTGATTTAGACGATTTAGTTGATGATGATAAAGATGATGATTTTAGCGATGATGACGATGATGATAATGATTTAGATGATGACAGCGATGATAATGATGACTTAAACGATGATACTGATGATTTAGATGATGTAGACGACAATCAAGATGATAATGATGATTTAGATGATAATCAAGATGATATACAAGAACAATTAGAAGAACAGCAAGAGGAACAGCAAGAAGAAATTGAAGAACAAGAAGAAAATGATAATGATGATGAGGAAGATGACGATTAATGAAATTTAATAAGATAAATTTTAAAAGAGTTATATTTTCATTAATAGGAGCAGTAGTTATTACTACTGCTCTTAGCTTTGATGTTTTTATTTCAGTTGCTAATATGGTGTCGGATGAATTATATCAAACACATGATAGTCCAAATGAAGAAATAATTATAATTGGTATGGATGAAAAGGCACTTAGTGAATATGGGAATATGCCATGGTCAAGAGATATAATGGCACAAGCGATACAGGCGCTAAATAGCGATGAAGAGAATAAACCAGCTGTAATTGGGATTGATACATTATATACCGCAAGTGATAACACAAAAGAAGATGAAAATCTTGTTAAAGCAGTGCAAGAAGCAGGAAATGTGGTAACTGCCACAAATATAACTTTTGGTACGCAACTAGTCACACTAGAAGATGGTTCATTTTATATGGATAATTATTCAGTTTTACTAGTTGAAGAGCCGTTTAATGAACTGAAGGAAGTTTCAAAAGGTGTTGGTCATTTAAATGCTATGCTTGATACAGATGGAATTCTTCGCCACGCGATTTGGTCAGTAACTTTGCCTGATGGAAGCGAATATCCATCCTTTAATCAAAGCATTTATAATGCGTATATGGAATATATAGGAAAAGAAGCGATTGATAGCCCTCCGGTTGATGCAAAGGATAGATGGTATCTTTCTTTTACATCTTATCCAAGTTCGTATTATGATGGATATTCGGTTGTTGATTTAGTAGAAGGGAAAATACCATCTACAATATTGAAAGATAAAATTGTTTTAATCGGACCATATGCCCTTGGAATGAGTGATGAATATCTAACAGCTATCGACCCAGCCACTAAAATGTATGGGGTAGAATACCAAGCTAATGCAATAGCTGCTTTGATAAATGGAGATTTAAAAACAGAAGTCTTAGAGAACAATCAAAATTATATGGTTTTGATATTGACTTTAATTGTACTTTTTTACTTTTATGAAAAGAGAGTTTTAAAACTTACCATATCTTGGATTGTTTTAAATATACTGTGGGTAGCTTTTTGCTTGATTTTATGGAATATAGGCTATGTTATACATCCATTTTATATGCTGATTTCACTAGCAATATCATATGGTGCATCAGTTGCAGTGAATTTTCTTTTAGAAAGCCTTGAAAAAAAAGAGATAACAAAGGCTTTTAAAAGATATGTTGCACCACAAGTTGTAACTAAGCTACTAGAAAATTCGAATTTTCAGCCAGAGCTTGGAGGGAAAACAAGCAATGTGGCAGTACTTTTTGCTGATATTAGAGGGTTCACCCCACTTTCTGAAGAATTAGAACCATCAGAAATATCTAGTTTATTGAATCGATATTTAAGTATGATGAGCGAATGCGTTTTTAAATATGATGGAACGCTTGATAAATTCATGGGCGATTGCGCTATGGCATTTTGGGGTGCACCTTTAGATGATAAAGAAAGTGCCCTAAAAGCAGTTATGGCTGCAAGTGAAATGATAGAAAAAGCAAAAGAATTAGAAAAAGAAATTTTCAAAAAATATAATCACAAGGTTAATATAGGAATAGGCATAAATTATGGTCCTTGTGTAGTTGGGAATTTTGGCTCAAAAGAAAGAATGGACTACACTGTTATCGGCGATACTGTAAATGTTGCATCAAGGCTAGAGTCGAATGCATTAGCTGGGAATATTTTAGTTAGTGGTAGTGTGTTTGAGAAAACAATGGAAAAAATCGAATTTTCAAAAGTGGAAGAAGAGATAAAATTAAAAGGCAAAACTCAAAAAGTTGATATTTATAAATTTATAAAAATAAGAAAAGGAATATAAATCAAAATGAAAAATCGTACTTTAATTCAGTTTTTTGAGTGGTATTTGCCTGAAAATAATGGGTTTTGGAATACAGCAAAGGAAAAAGCAGATGAATTAGTTCAAATGGGGATAACAGATGTTTGGCTGCCGCCTGCATATAAAGGTACGGCTGGTGTAAGCGATGTTGGGTATGGCGTTTATGATATGTATGATTTAGGGGAGTTTAATCAAAAAGGCTCTATAAACACAAAATACGGCTCTAAAGACGAGTATTTATTAGCTATAAAAACTATGAGAGAAAAAGGATTATTTGTTTTGGCGGACATTGTTTTTAATCATAGGCTAGGCGCAGATGAAACTGAAATTGTAATGGCTAAAATGTATGATATTCATAATAGGCATAAATATATACAAACAAGAGAGATAAAGGCATACACTAAATTCAATTTTGAAAATAGAAAAGATAAGTACTCAAGTTTTAAATGGAACTACACTCATTTTGATGGCTGTGATTGGGATGCTAACACAAATCAGCAGGCGCTATATTTATTTGAAAATAAAGAATGGGATAACGAAGTTGATATCGAAAAAGGCAACTATGATTATTTAATGGGGGTTGATTTAGATTTAAATAACACAGAGGTTTATAATGAGCTTGTAAACTGGGGTAAATGGTATTTAGACTTAACTGATGTAGACGGATTTCGAATAGATGCAGTGAAACATATAAATTTCCCTAAAATTATGAAATGGCTAATGGAAATGCGAAAGTTTTCTAATAAAAAGCTATATGTTGTAGGTGAATACTGGAATTCTGAGCTTTCAGCCCTAACTTATTATTTAGATAAAACTGCAAACACTATGCGACTTTTTGATGTGCCACTGCATTATAATTTTCATAAGGCATCAAATAGCAATGGGAATTTTAATATGAGTGAAATATTTAAAGGGACATTAGTTAGCGAGCGTTCACATAGAAGCGTTACCATAGTTGATAATCACGATACACAGCCAGGACAGGCGTTAGAAAGCTGGGTTAATGGTTGGTTTAAACTACACGCTTATTCATTAATACTATTAAGACAAGAAGGCATACCCTGTGTTTTCTATGGGGATTTATACGGAATACCTTATCATAATATTTTGCCAATAGGAAAAAATTTAAAAAAACTTATAAAGATAAGACAATTTTTAGCATATGGGGAGCAAATAAACTATCTAAATGATGCAAACATTATAGGATTTACTAGGATGGGAAGTGAAGAGTATCCATTATCAGGATTAGCAGTTATTATGACAGATAGCCTAGGTGGAGAAAAAAGAATGTGTGTTGGCGAAAAATTCATAGGCAAAACAATGGTTGATATACTAAATAACACAGATAAAAAAATTATTATAGAAGAAGATGGCTGTGCTAATTTCTTTGTGGAAAACGGCAGTGTTAGCGTTTATGTATTAGAAGAATATCTTAGCTAATTGCAAAATCACTAATAAATGTATATTTTTTAGCAGACTATATTTTGTGGTCTGCTATTAATTTAATGTTTATTGTAAAGGAAGCTTGACAGAATAAAATTTATGTGATATACTGGATTTGTAAAGGAAACTTGACATAAGGAGGAGTATAATGGAAAATAAAGTTGAGATGCTTCGTAAAGAAAATGGAATTAGTCAAGAAGCATTTGCAAAAAGTATGCGTGTTTCAAGGCAAACAATTAGCTCTATTGAAAATGGAAAGTATAATCCATCACTAGAACTTGCTTTTGAAATAGCTAGTTACTTTAAAATGAGTATTGAAGAAGTTTTTGTTTATGAAAGGAAGACTAAATTATGAAAAATTATTTAAAATCTAGTATGGTTTATTTTTGTTTAGGAATTGTATTTTTAATGTTAGCTTTTATTTTTCCTGATATTAGCTTGTTTGTAGGCTTTGTTGGTGGATGTTTTGGGCCTGCAATAATGATGCTTTATAAATATTTTTATTGGAAAAAAAGGCCGAGTGAGTATAATGAAAAAGTTGAAGACGAAAACATAGAAATATACGATGAAAGAAAAGAAATGATAAGGGGGAAATCCTTAAAAGTGTCAACTTTACTTAATTGGTGTATACTTTCAGCTTTTATAATTATAGTGGCATTTTTAGGTCAATTTGGAGTGATTTCACAAGAAATTTCAAGACTGATTATTATGATAGTAGCTGTTTATTGGTTTATTTCTGCTCTAATTATGCAAATTGTTTATAAATATTTAAGTAAAAGATATTAAGTGTAAAATAAAAAACAAGATAACACTTTAAATAAAGTGTTATCTTGTTTTTATATGGAATATTTTATTAGTTATTATTTATCGTCTTCTAAAACAACTCCGCCAAGTTGCAGGAATTTTCCTGTGAATGTTTTTATATGTTCTTCGCTTGTGTATTCGCCAGTTCTCATTCTAAAAGTTTCTTCTAGTTCTTTTGCAAGGTGAGCTTTTGCGCCTTCTAAAACTTCTAATGCAAATTCTTGTGGAATAACAACGATACCATCGTTATCTCCAACTAGTATATCACCAGGACGAACAACCTGACCACCACAAACAACAGGAACATTAATTTCTCCAGGGCCTTCTCTATAAGGGCCAAGCGTTGTAACTGATTTTGCAAAAACTGGAATACCAGATGCCTTAACTTCATCTAAATCACGAATTGCACCATCTACAATAAATCCACCGATTTTTTTGATTTTTGCATATTCTAGCATCATTCCACCAAGTAGGGCTCTATCTGTGTATCCAGCACCATCTAAAACGATGATATCGCCTGGCTGTGCGTAATCAAGAGCTGCTTGAGCTGCTAAATTATCTCCAACTGGAAGTTTAACGGTTAGTGCAACACCTAGTAACGGAAGTTTATTAAAAGGTCTTATCCCTTTAAAAATACTATACATTCTTCTCATAGCGTCACTTATATTACTGCTTGGAATACCCTCAAATTGCTTTACTAAATCTTCATTGGGTCTGTTAAAATTTTTATATGCTCGAAATCCAACTGTCATAGCTATAATTTCCTTTCAAAATAAATATTGAATTTGTTAATTTTTATCTTTATTATATCTGCTTAAATTCTTTTGTCAAACAAAAAAATGTTAACTATGCATAAAAAATATGATAAAAAAATAGCAAAGTGCATAAAAACTAGATTTCACCGTAGTTATATACCAAAAGTGAATATAGTATATTTGAAATTCGTATTTGAGAAAAGTAATAAGCTGATTTATAATATTAATTGTAAAATATACTTAAAATTTAGTTAAAAAACATATTGGATAAAACATCTTTTGCAAGTGATACAAATTCTTTAATAAAAGGATTATTTTGCATCTCTTTATTATAAACAATCCCAACTTCGCAAAATGGATTTAAACCAGGGTCGATATTATAATAATTAATGCTGGAGGTATCAGTGAAATCAATATATGAGCTTGGAATTATCGAAACACCAACTCCTTCACTCACAAGGTTTTTAATTGTGTGAAGGTTTGTTGATTGAAGCTTTATATTAGGGATGATATTGGCAAGAGAGAGTATTCTATCAGTTTCTTGGCGAATTTTCTGATTGGGCTGCATTAAAAGAAAATCTTTATTTTCTAAATCTTTTAAATTAAGATAAGAAAGCCCGTCGCTTTTTAAAAAAGATAGATTATTAACTTCATCATCTTTGTTTACAGCGATATAAAACTTCTCTTTACCAACTGGAACGCAAACTAAATTATCAGAAGTGGCAGTTAGATGAATAATAGCAACATCAACAGAGTTTTTGATTATCTCTTTTTCAACATCGGTTCCAAGACCTTCAAAAATAGTTATCTCAACATTTTGGTATTTTTTTTCAAAACTAGCAATTACCTTAGGCAAAACGCTGCTAGAAAAAAATGATTTAGTTCCAACAGTTAGCCTGCCGCGGTTTTCAGAATTTATAAAGGCGAGCGAAAGTTCAAAATCTTTTTGGATTTTTAAAATTTGATTGGCTTTATCCATATATAATTCGCCCGTCAAAGTTGGAACAAGGCCATCTCTTGTGCGAATAAATAAACTAGTGCCAACCTGCTCTTCAATTCCTTGAATAAGTCTTGTTAAGCTAGGCTGGGTCATATAAAGTTTTTGGGCTGCTTTTGAAATTGATTTAGTTTCATAAACAGTTATAAATGCGGTTATTTCTTTAAAATACATATTAACCTCGTTAAAAAATAAAATTTAAGTATATATAATATATTATAATAAATTTCACTTGTATTTTTCAAGTGTTTTATAAATAAAAATCAAAAGGAGAATAAAAAAATGGCAAATATCGATTGGCAATTAGCCGGCTCAATTATCTTCACAGGGCTATCAGTTGTTTTCGCAGTATTAGTAATACTATGGTTAATGATTGCTTTAATGGGAAGTATAATGAAAAATTTTGAGAAAAAAGCTCCAGTGGAAGCATCTCAAACAATTGCACCTGTTGCAACAACTCAAAATCACAAATTAAGTGATGTTGAAGTAGCAGTTATAACTGCAGCAGCTTCAGAAGTTGTAAAGGGGAACTTTACAATAAAAGAAATCAGCCTACATAACACAAACACGCTGGTTTTTAAAGCTGAATAGGATAGAAAGGAATAGATATTAATAATGATGAATACATTTTTAGAATCAATACAAGGTCTGTATATGGATAGCTCATTTGCAGCTATGACAGTGCCGAATATGATAATGATAGCAGTAGCTTGCTTATTACTATACCTTGCTATTGAAAAGAAATACGAACCACTACTACTACTACCAATTGCGTTTGGTATGCTACTTGCAAATATTCCAGCAGCAGGCCTTTCATCTTATGATGAAGGAAGCCTTTTATACTATATGTATCAAGGTGTAAAACTTGGTATATACCCACCAGTAATCTTTTTAGGTATCGGCTGTATGACAGACTTTGGTCCACTTATTGCAAACCCTAAAAGCTTTTTACTAGGTGCAGCAGCACAGTTTGGTATTTTTGCAACATTCGTTGGCGCATTACTACTAGGATTTGCTTCAAATGAAGCGGGTGCGATTGCTATTATCGGTGGTGCAGATGGCCCAACAGCTATTTATACAACAAGTATTCTAGCACCAGATTTATTAGGACCTATCGCAGTTGCAGCTTATAGCTATATGGCGCTAGTTCCAATTATTCAGCCACCAATTATGAAAATGCTAACAACTGAAAAAGAAAGAACAGTAAGAATGTCACAACTAAGAAAAGTTACAAAAGCTGAGAAAATTATTTTCCCAATCGCTGTAACAATTATTGTTTCATTTATTATTCCAGCTTCAGCAACACTAGTTGGTATGCTAATGCTTGGTAACTTATTTAAAGAAAGTGGCGTTGTTGATAGATTAAATAAAACAGCTCAAAACGAATTAATGAACATCGTTACAATCTGCTTAGGTGTTGCAGTTGGTGGTACAGCTACTGCTGAAAAATTCCTAACAGCACAAACTTTATCAATTATCGCTCTTGGCCTAGTTGCATTTGCAATTGGTACAGCAAGTGGTGTTGTATTCGGTAAAGTTATGTATAAAGTAACAGGTGGAAAAATCAACCCACTTATCGGTTCAGCTGGTGTATCAGCAGTTCCAATGGCTGCAAGGGTTTCACAAAAAGTTGGTCAAGAATTTGATCCAGGAAACTTCTTACTAATGCACGCTATGGGTCCAAACGTTGCAGGTGTTATCGGTAGTGCCGTAGCAGCAGGCGTTTTAATTTCAATTTTAGGCTAATATATATTAGCGATGTTTTATATAATCGCTTTAGCGATTTGCCTGCGATACGGTTTGCAGGCAAATAAAACTCGAATAAATAATCGTAAGATGATTTCTATTATCTTGCGATAATAGAAAATGAATACATATAATAAGTTTGAAAAATCAAACATTCAAGAGAGGGAATATTATTATGAAAAGATTAAATATAGTTGTAAACGGCGTATCATACGATGTTACAGTTGAAGAATTAGCTCAAGGCCAAACAATCACTCCAGTAGCTCCAGCAGCTCCAGTGGCTACTCCAACAGCAGCTCCTGTTTCAGTAGGTGCCGGTGAAAAAGTTACTGCTCCAATGCCAGGAAACATCTGGAAAGTTATGGTTAAAGAAGGTCAAGCAGTTAAAAAAGGTGATGTTTTAGTTATTTTAGAAGCTATGAAAATGGAAAATGAAATCAATGCTTCAGCAGACGGTGTAGTAAAACAAGTTTTAGTAACAGAAGGTCAAGCAGTTGATACAGACGCTCTACTGGTTGTTGTAGGCTAATTAAAATAAGTTTTAAAAACACACTTAGAAAGGAATATTTATAATATGGCTAAAATTAAAGTTTGTGAAACTCTTTTAAGAGATGCTCACCAATCACTTATAGCTACAAGAATGACAACTGAAGAAATGATTCCACTTCTTGAAGATATGGATAAAGTAGGGTTTTATTCTTGCGAAGTTTGGGGCGGTGCAACATTTGATAGCTGTTTAAGATTTTTAAATGAAGATCCATGGGAAAGATTAAGAACTATCAAAAAAGCTATGCCAAACACTAAATTACAAATGCTTTTCAGAGGACAAAACATGCTAGGCTATCGCCATTATGCAGATGATGTTGTTGAAAAATTTGTTGTTAAAATGGTTGAAAATGGGATTGATATTATCCGTGTTTTTGATGCATTAAATGATATTAGAAATCTTGAAACTGCAATTCGTGCAGCTAAAAAGACAACTGCTCATATCCAAGGCTGTTTATCATATACAACAGGCGAAGGATTTACAATTGAATACTATGTAAACTATGCTAAAGAATTAGAAAATGCTGGCGTTGATAGTATTTGTATTAAAGATATGTCAGGGCTTATAAAACCTTATTTTGCTTATGACTTAGTTAAAGCTTTAAAAGAAAACACAAAACTTCCTATCGAAATTCACTCACACTACACTTCAGGTCTTGCTAGTATGGCCTTAATGAAAGCTATCGAAGCTGGTGTTGATATAATTGATACAGCAATGTCGCCACTTGCTATGGGTACTTCTCACCCAGCTACTGAAAGTATGGTAGCAGCATTAGAAGGAACAGAATACGATACTGGATTAGATTTAGAAAAATTAGATGTTGTAAGAGCAAAAGTTCAAACTCTAAGAGAAAAATATCTAGAAAATGGACTTTTAAATCCAAAACTACTTTCAGTAGATGCAAATACTCTAGTTTATCAAGTTCCAGGTGGTATGCTTTCAAACCTTGTTAGCCAGCTAACACAGGCAGGAAAACTAGATAAACTAAACGATGTATTAAACGAAGTTCCAAGAGTTCGTCTTGAAGCTGGTAATCCACCACTTGTAACGCCAACGAGCCAAATCGTTGGAACACAGGCTGTATTTAATGTTATCCTAGGCGAAAGATATAAAATGATAACTAAAGAATTCAAAGGTATGGTTCGTGGTGATTACGGAAAATGCCCAGTAGAAATCAGCGAAGAATTTAAAAAGAAAATTATTGGTGATGAAGAAGTTATCTCTTGTCGTCCTGCTGATTTAATTCAGCCAGAATTTGATAAATTAAAAGCTGAACTTTTAGAAAAATATCCACAAGCAAGCGAAGAAGACGTTTTAAGCTATGCTCAATTCGGTCAAGTAGCACTTGGGTATTTTGAAAAGAAAAATGCTCCAAAAGAAGATGAAATGAGAACTATCGTTGTAAATGGTAGAATTATTTAATAACAAAAATAAGGAATAGGCAAAATGCCTATTCCTTATTTTATTATCTAAAAGTTTATGTAAACTAAATATCGCTGTTAAACATATTATAAACTGTTTGATATCTTGGATGTAAAACATCGTAAAAATCATCTTCTGTGATGTTTTCCATACTATAGCTTCCGATTACTTCAATATTATTTTCAGTTGCAATTTCATTGTATATTTCTAAAGTTTCGGTAAATGCAACAGAATGAGGGGTATCCATTATAAAATCATAATATTCAGGATGTATAGGGGGGATAAAGAATATGATGTCAACATCTTTTGTTTTTAAATCAGCTATAAAAGTTTCAAATTGGCTTAGAAGGTTTTCATTGATATTATACTGCCTTATAATTAATGGAATAATAAGTTGCATATTTTTTAAATCTTCAGCTATTTCAGCCTCACTACGATTAACAAAATCTAAAGAGTAGCTATATCTTCCGTCACTTAAACGAATATCACTATCTCCCACTGTATCAGCTGTAACGCTGGCAATTCTTTCAAAATTAAAATCTTCACTAAAAATAGATTGTACTGATTGCTGAAAATATGCCAGATTAAAGAGCTCTAAAACTTTATTGAGCTCAGTTTCAAAAGTGCTGCTTTCTACATAATTTAAATTATTAGCAATACAAAATTCTTCATATTCTTTAGTTAAAGCTCTAGGATTAACTTGTGAATCAGATAATGTCCAAGGCTCAAGTGTAATAATAACAGTTTCAGGTGGAGAAAAATTATTTTCATATTTATAATATATAGAAATAATATCACGAAGTTCAGCGCCTGTTACCCCAAAGTTAAAGGTGTTTTCAACTCCGATTGTTTCGCTAGAAATTTGAAGTCCCCTTGAAGCTCCTAAAACTAAGCAATCTAAATCTTTATCAAGATTATCAATATAGTTTGATATCATTTCTCTATCATCCATATTTAAAACTCCAGAAACATTATTGCCAGCTATTAGTTCTAAAGCGACTTGCTGTTCAAAGTTTTTATTAAATAGATTTGCAGGGTCGACTATTATATTAGTTAAAACTAATAATATCACTAAAGGAAAAAATATTAGTATTGTTTTTATTATTTTTTTCATATAATTTCCCCTTTATTAAAATTGATAATATATATAGCTGGAAGTGCCAGTATTTGCGAAAATCATAAATATAATAGCTAAAAGATATATTAAAACTATTTTTTTATATGCTGGTAAAGTTGAAATTATTTCACAAATATTTTTTTGTTTTTTTTCTTCAATTAAATCATTTATTAAAAGAAGTAAGATAAAGGTAATTGTAGATATAGTAGTTGTAAAGTTTAGTCCTATTATTGCAAATGAATTTGATAAATAGCTGAAATCAAATAGGCTTGACCAATTATTAAACATACCTAAAAATACACTATTGGCAATATTACTATCTCGAAATCTAAAGAATATTAGTGTTACACTAAAAAGTAGAAATACGATAAGAGATTGAATAAAGTGTTTAATAGTTTCATTTTTATATATTGGATTTATTTTATTAAACTTCCTTCTTTTCTTTGCAGTTTGTTTATCTAGTATCATGAAAAGACCGTTTAAAGCTCCCCAAATAATAAAAGTAGAGCCTGCACCATGCCATAAGCCACTGATAGGATAAATTATAAAGATTGAGAATAATCCAAGCTTTGGAAATGTGAATGAAAGTGGGATAAAGATGTAATCACGAAACCAAGTAGTTAAGCTTATATGCCATCTAGACCAAAAATCAGCATAGTTTTTTGCAAGATATGGTCGCTTGAAATTTTCGGTTATATCAAAGCCGATAACTTTGCTTGCGCCTATTGCCATATCAGAATATCCAGAGAAATCACTGTAAATTTGGACTGCATATAAAAGTATGGCGATTAATAGTATTGGAGATGAATAAAGTGGTGTGGTGGATGAATAGATAGAATCAACAATTTTCCCAATATTATCAGCGATAACAAGTTTTTTAAAAGAACCTATAAAAATTCTAAGAAATCCTTGAGATATTCTATCAAAATTAAAAGTTTTTTCTTTTATTAGTTCTTTTTGAAAATCATTAAATCTTAATATTGGTCCTGAGGAAATGGTGGTGAAAAATCCAACAAAAGCAAAATGCGAAAAGAAATTTTTGTTTGCCTTATATTTAGAAAGTGAAACATCTAAAATATACCCAAGAGCAGTAAATGTATAAAAACTAATGCCCAAAGGCCATAGAAGTTCGTGTGGTGTTAAAAAAGGGGTAAATCCTATGATGCTAAGCAGCGTATTAATAATTCTTACGGCGAAATTATAGTATTTAAAAATTAGCAAAGCTGATATTGATAAAACTATAATTAAAAAAATAAAGTAAGGCTTTTTTCGTTCTTTTTGATACTCGATAAATAAAGCTGAAAAATAAGAGAAAACGATTATTAATAATAAAATATAAATAAACTCAGCTCCACCGTACATATAAAAGAATATATTAGCAATGCATATTAAAAATATAGAATTTTTATTTGATACTTTAAGAATTAAAAAGCTAACAAAGCTTAAAAAAAGCAAAAAGTATAAAGAATTTAAAGCCATAAATGAGTGAGAATCCTTTCCTTATAAATTAAACTTTTTATGTAAAAAATACTCAAAAAGCTTACAAAATCCAAGAGTTGCATAGAGAATAATAATAGGGTGGATAGTGGATAAATACATTATATATGTTCCAATATTAAAAGATGAAACTTCAACGAATGCTATCATAAAACTTCTTAATATCGCCATTAGAATTAAGCCTAAAAGAATAATATTTAGCATACTATCATTATTAAAAATCTTTTTTGAAACATCATTTTTAAATTTAGTAAGTTGCCAGTATATGCAAAAAAGAATTAAAAAAGGTATAGCAAATTTATAAAAAGTATTAATTGTTCTCATAATAGTGTGAGCTCTATAATCATTAGGAAGTAGATATGGTGTAGTTGAGTTTTCCATAAGTACAGTAGCCCCTTCTTGATGGATAAACTCTTCCACTTCACTTATTTCTTCAGGAAGTCCGACTGCCATACTAGCTAGTGGGTCGGTTTGCTCAAAAAGAATAACCGTTTTTAATCCATTAAACGCTTCTGCAATAACTGGCATAACATATTCAGCTTTAATTGGTGGAGTTAGGCTAGAATGCAAAGAATTTGCAGATAATCTGCCTTCATCAATAGCTAAAATTACTTCATCGTAAACTCTTTCATAGTATTCTTTTGAAGTTTGCGTGTTTTCATAGTAGCCAGCTTCATCTACTGCTTTTCTAAAAGCCCAGTAAAAAGCTCCAGAGCCAAAGCCTTCTATATCATAATTATAGTATCCATTTTTAAAATCGTCATTTTCAATAATAATTTCAAGCTCTGAAAAGCTTGGAACTTCATTATATAATTTAAATCTAACATCATCAGGCACTGCAATTAATGGGTGCCATTCTTCCTGCTCAATGCTTGCAAGAGAGCCGTATGCTTTTTCAAATTCACTGCTTGTAAAATCACTCACTATAAATCTATCATAGTGTATGTAATTTTGATAAGAGTAAACGCCGATAAGAATTAAAGAAATCAGCATAGGAGAAAGATAAATTAATGTGTTTTTTATAATGCCTTTTTGATTTTCTTTAAAGCTTACAAATGCGATAATAATTAAGGCAACTATATAAAATGGAAGTATCCATATCCCATCTTCACGAGTTAAGTATATAGCGCCATAGCTAAATCCTATTAATAATAAATATAGCAGTTTATTTTTAGTTGGCTCTTTATATCTTAGTCCAACTCCGATAACCCCAGCGAAGAATATTAAGCAAATACTAGGGAATATACTATCTCGGTAAATACGAGTGGTATAATTTGCCCACATAGCAGGGTTATATAAAAGGGCAGAATATAAAATTAGTTTTAAATTATTATATTTTAAGTTTTTACTAACAGCCAAAACCGTAACAAAGCAAGAAAAAGCATATAATAAAGTGTTTCCAACAAGGTATGGGATTTTTAAAATATGTAAAAAAGCAAGCCAAATTGAAAAGAAATTATGTTTTGAAAGAGTTAAAAAATTATATTCGCCAAACCACTCACCATTTACAATGCTAACAGCCGATTGAAACATAAAATCATCATCAAGTGGAGCGAGTGGTGGGGTTATAGTTACATATTGTGTATAGGATAAAAAGAGTCTGAAAATAGTTAGTAATGCCATAAGAATATATAACCATTTTCTATTTATTTCAAGTTTTTTCATATATCTAAAGATGTCCTTTTCTTTTTGCTATTTTCTATACTGTATAGCTTCTAAAATATGGAAGTTATCTATAAAATCGCTGTTTTCTAAATCAGCAATAGTTCGTGCAACTTTTAATATTTTATCATAACTTCTGCCAGAAAGCGATAGTGTTTCAAATGCTTTTTTTAAAACTTCCTTTGCAGAGTCGGTTGTTTTGCAAAATTGGTTCATAAATTTTGGAGGAATATCGCTATTTGTTAATATATTAGTGCCTAAAAAACGCTCAGTTTGTATTTTTCGAGCAGAAATAACTCTTTTTAAAACATCACTTGAAGACTCAGCGTCGTTATTTTCAGAGGCTAAATCTTCATATTGGGTGCTTTCAAGAGTTATATGTATATCAATTCTATCTAAAAGTGGGCCACTGATTTTATTTTGATAAGCTTCTCTTTTAGTTATAGAGCAGGTGCAAGGCTTTGTTTCGTGTCCATAATATCCACAAGGGCAAGGGTTCATAGCTGCCACAAGCATAATTCTAGATGGAAAAGTTTGCGAATAGCTAACTCTTGATATTAAAACCTGCTTATCTTCTAAAGGTGCCCTTAATGCTTCAAGGCTATCTCTTCGAAATTCAGGGAATTCATCTAAAAATAAAACGCCATTATGTGCAAGTGAAATTTCGCCAGGGGATATATTTTTTCCACCACCAGTTAATGCAACAGCTGAAACAGTGTGGTGTGGGCTTCTAAAAGGACGGGTTGTAATAAGTCCACCATTTTTATTAATAAGCCCACTGATTGAGTAAATTTTAGTGGTGTCGATAGCTTCATCTTTATTCATTAAAGGAAGAATAGAGCTAACTCTTTTTGCAAGCATACTTTTGCCAGAGCCAGGGGGACCACTCATTAATATATTATGTCCACCAGCAGCGGCTATCTCAAGCGCTCTTTTAGCTTCATACTGCCCTTTAACATCTTTAAAATCTAGATATTCAATCTGCTCATCTGCTGTTTCTGTGTATATATGTGGCTCTATCTGGGTTTCTGATTTTAAAAATGAAATTAACTGAGATACATCGCTTATTCCATAAACAGAAATCCCTTCAACAACGCTTGCTTCATTTGCA
The DNA here is from genome assembly GCA_964525015.1 of uncultured Oscillospiraceae bacterium. Lineage (GTDB taxonomy): Bacteria > Bacillota > Clostridia > Oscillospirales > Ruminococcaceae > RGIG3102. The sequence goes on along the minus strand of CAZGFY010000017.1, from coordinate 10,300 downwards.
TTTTCTAAAGGCAGAAAAATGGAAGAAAACCCAGCTTCTTTTGCAGCTATTGCCATAGGAAGAGCGCCTTTAACTCCCCTTACTTCTCCATTTAAGGATAATTCACCAACAAAGGCGTAATTTTCATTTATTTTAGGAATTTGTTTTCCAGCAGAAAGAATACTTAAAAAAACAGGCAAATCATAACTAGCGCCAACTTTTTTTATATCAGCAGGAGCAAGATTTACTGTAATTCTTGAAGAAGGGTAGGTGTATCCAGTGTTTTTTATTGCACTCCGAACTCTTTCTTTAGCTTCTTTAACGCTTGAATCAGGAAGTCCAACAATATCAAAACTTGGTAAACCACCAGAAAGATGAACTTCTGATAAAATTTTATATCCAGTTATTCCGATAACTCCAAATGTGTAGACAGCTCCTAGCATAAAACAATTCCTTTCAATTATAATTAAAATATAATGTACATATATAATAATAACATAGATGAAAATATTTTCAAGTATTCGAGTGGTTTTTCTTGCGATATACACAAATATATGTTATTCTAAAGATTAAGTGATTGATGCAATTCGAAACAGTTCAGATTATATCAGTTACATAAGTAAATTACAAATAAATAATTTTAAAATATGGAGGTCATAAGAATGTATCAAAACGAATATAAAAGATGGCTAGAAAATGTTAAAGAAAACGATTTATTAAATGAATTAGAATTAATCAAAGATAATGATGAAGAAATAAAGGATAGATTTTTAATTAATCTTTCTTTTGGCACAGCAGGTCTGCGTGGTGTTTTAGGTGCAGGCACTAATAGAATGAATGAACACACAGTGGCAAAAGCAACTCAGGGGCTTGCTAATTTTTTAAATAAAGAAAACAAAAATCCAACTGTTGCTATTGCGTATGATTCGAGAATTAAAAGCGATACTTTTTCTAAAATAGCAGCGGAAGTACTTAGTGCAAACGGAGTGAAAGTTTACGCTTATAAAGAACTTCGCCCAGTGCCAATGCTTTCTTTTGCAACTAGGGAATACAATTGCACAGCTGGAATTATGGTTACAGCTAGTCATAATCCAGCGAAATACAATGGATATAAGGTGTATGGCTCAGATGGCTGCCAAATGACAGAAACAAATGCCAATGCCGTTTTAAGTGAAATTAATAATATTGATATATTTACTGATATTAAAAGAATGGACTTTGATGAAGCTGTAAAAATGGGCAAAATCGAATTTATTTCTACTGAAGTTGAAGATAAATACTATAACTGGTGCACAAATCAAATGCTAAATAAGGATGTTTTTAGGAAAACTAATCTAAAAATGGTTTACACGCCTTTAAATGGTGCTGGAAATGTCCCAGTTAGAAAAGTTTTAAATATGGCTGGATTTAATGATATCATTATGGTTAAAGAGCAGGAAAATCCAGATGGAAATTTCCCAACCTGCCCTTACCCAAACCCAGAGATTAAACAGGCTATGCAGCTAGGTCTTGATTTAGTGAAAAAAGAAAAAGCAGACATCCTTATCGCAACCGACCCTGATGCTGATAGAGTTGGGATTGCTTTAAAAGATGGCGATAAATACACAATGCTTTCGGGAAACCAAGTTGGGATTCTACTAATTGATTATATCGCAAAAACAAAACTTGCCAATAATACAATGCCAAAAAATCCGATAATGGTAAAATCAATCGTAACGTCTTCTTTAGCAGATGCAGTTGCAAAAAGCTATGATGTAGAAACAATTAATGTTTTAACTGGATTTAAATATATAGGCGAAACTATATTAAATCTTGAAGAAAAAGGGGAAGAGAGTAGATTTATCCTAGGATTTGAAGAAAGTTATGGGTATTTAGTAGGAACGGCCGTAAGGGATAAAGATGCAGTTGTTGCCACTTTATTAATAGCAGAAATGGCAGCATACTATATTTTAGAAGGAACTAGTTTAATTGAAGTTTTAAATGATATTTATAAAAAGTTTGGATATTATTTAAACGTTGTTGATGCGTATGAGTTTGAAGGGCTTGCTGGAATGGATAAAATGAAAAACATTATGGCAAATTTAAGAGAAAATCCATTAACTACTATTGGCTCATATGAAATAGTTGCCCTTGAAGATTATAAAGATTTAACAAAAACTGATTTAATCACAAAAAATGTTGAAAAAATCAATCTTCCATCTTCAAATATATTAATCTACTACACAAAATCAGGTGACCAGATTATTATTCGTCCATCAGGAACAGAGCCAAAAATCAAGGTTTACTTCTCTATAAAAGGAGAAGATGAAAATATGGCAAAATCTGTCAAGGAAAAAATTGATGTGGATATTGCTAAAATTTTAAACTAAAATTCACAATTTTAAAAGAAAAACACTTGATTTTCCTTTGAAAATATGATAATATTATACGGTAATAAATAGATAAGGGACGGAAACTCTTATCGGAAGGAGATACAAAATGAGAGAAGGCATACACCCAAATTACGTGGAATCAACAATCAAATGCGCTTGTGGTAACGAAATTAACACTCGTTCAACAAAAGAAAAAATCAGCATTGACGTTTGTTCAAAATGTCACCCATTCTTCACAGGTAAACAAAAACTTGTTGATGCAGGTGGACGTGTTGACAGATTTAAAAAGAGATTCAACATTCAAGACTAATTTTACAAAAAAACTATGGCCGGTTATTACACCGGCCTATTTTTTGCATTACAGGGCTTTAAAAGGAAGATGGATTTTATGATTTATAAAACTATTAAAGATAAAACCACGGCAGTTATATATGAAAAAAAGAGCGAATTTATAGCAAATATCGCCCATGTTAAAACTGAAAAAGAGGCAAAAGAATTTTTAGAAATTATTAGAAAAAAGCATTATGATGCAAATCATAATTGTTTTGCATATATTATAAAAGATGAAAAAATCGAAAGGCAAAGCGATGATGGCGAGCCAGCTAAAACTGCTGGTATGCCAATACTTGAAGTTATAAGGCACGAAAAATTAGAAGATGTAATTGTTGTAGTTACAAGATATTTTGGGGGAACACTGCTTGGCACTGGTGGTTTAGTAAGAGCGTATACAGCTGCTACAAAAGAGGCAGTAAACAAATCCGAAGTGCTAAATTATACATTATGTAATGATTATTTTATAAATATAGACTATTCGCTTTTTGATATGCTGAAGGTGTTATTTGAAAAATATAATGCTAAAATTTTAGATACACAGTTTACAAATACTGTAAAAATTGAATTCAGAACCTTAAAAGGTGAAGAGAATGAACTTCTAAATGAGCTTGTTATACTTACAAAAGGCGAGGGTGCAAGCTTTAAAGAAGAAATTTTTGATATTTTTTAAAAAAATAAAGGTTTTTTGAATACTAATCTAGTATATTATATATTAGAGGGAAAATAGCGAAAAAAATCTGTTTTTTCCTATATTTCTTAAAGAGAGGATGATGAATATATGAAAACTCCTAGAGAAATTAGCCTTGATATTGAAAAGATGACTCTTTCAAAGTATGCACAATTATCAAAAAATACAATTGGAAGAAAAAATCCAGAAAATATATGCGAAATTAGAACACCTTATCAAAAGGATAGGGATAAGATAATACACTGTAATAGCTTTAGAAGATTAAAACAGAAAACCCAAGTTTTTATATCTCCACGAGGCGATCATTACAGAACTAGATTAACGCACACCCTCGAAGTTACTCAAATAGCAAGAACAATAGCTAGAGCCTTAAGATTAAATGAAGATTTAACAGAGGCAATTGCTATGGGGCATGACTTAGGGCATACGCCATTTGGGCATGCGGGCGAAAAGGTTTTGAATGAATTAAATCCAAAAGGATTTCGTCACAATATACAAGGGGCAAGAGTTGTTGAGGTTTTAGAAAAGAATTTAAAGGGATTGAATTTAACATTTGAAGTTGTCGATGGAATAAAACACCATACGGGAGTAGAGAATCCTAAAACTTTAGAAGGTATGATTGTGAAAACTGCCGATAGAATAGGATATGTAAATCATGATATCGAAGATGCTATTATGGCTGGTATACTAAAAGAGGAAGATTTACCAAAAGACTGCACAGATATTTTAGGTCTCACTAAAAGCCAAAGAATTACAACACTAGTAAACTCTATGATTAAAAATAGTAAAAGCAGTATTCAAATGGATGATGAAGTAACTAAAATGTTTTTAAAATTAAGGCAGTTTATGTTTGAAAGAGTTTATATAGATTCAGCTGCAAAAAAAGAAGAGGTAAAGGTTGATAAACTGATATCTGATTTATATTTTTATTTTACAAAGCATATAGATAAAATGCCTAGTATGTATAAAAAAATTATAGAGATGGATGGCATAGATACAGCAGTTACTGATTATATTCAAAGTATGAGCGATGATATAGCTAGCACTATATTTCACGATACATTTATTCCAAAATCTTGGAGCATAAAATCATTTTAAAGAAAGGAAGGGATATTAATTGGCAATACCAGCCCATTACATACAAGAATTAGTTGCACGAAATGATATTTATGATGTTGTTTCATCAAAAGTAGTTTTAAAAAGGAATGGCAGAACGTATAAAGGTTTATGTCCTTTTCATTCAGAGCGAACACCCTCATTTTTTGTTTATCCAGAAACCCAAAGCTATTATTGTTTTGGCTGCGGGGCAGGTGGAGATGCAATTAATTTTATTAAAGAAACTGAGGGGCTTTCTTATATAGAGGCTATAAAATTTATGGCTTCAAAAAGCGGAATGAGTCTTCCTGATGAAGATGATGCAACTTCGAGGATTAAATCTAGAATATATGAAATGAACAAAATAGCAGCAAGGTTTTTTCATCAAAATTTAAATTCCGAGGAAGGAATGATTGCAAGAAGTTATTTTAGAAAAAGAGGACTTAGCGATAAAACAATTGTAAGTTTTGGTCTTGGATATAGTAAGGATAGCTTTAATAATCTTATTAATTTATTAAAATCAAAAGGCTTTAAAGAAGAAGAAATTACGAATGCGTATCTTGGGCTTATCTCTAAAAAAGGAAACTTATACGATGTGTTTCGTGCAAGAGTTATCTTTCCTATTATAGATTTAAGAGGGAATGTTATCGCTTTTGGTGGGCGAATTTTAGATGGCGATGGCCCAAAATACTTAAACAGTGGCGACACACCAGTCTTTAAAAAGAGTAATAATTTATTTGCTTTAAATATTGCTAGAAAATCTAAAAGAGAAGGCATAATTTTAGCTGAAGGGTATATGGATGTTATAGCTCTTCATCAAGCCGGATTTGATAACGCTGTTGCAACACTTGGAACGGCACTAACTCCGCAGCAGGCAAAATTAGTTAGTACATATACAAAAAAGGTTATCATTGCTTATGATTCAGATGAAGCAGGGCAAAAGGCAACGAAAAAGGCGATGGATTTATTTTCAAAAGAAGAAGTTGAAATTCAAGTTTTAGAAATTACTGGTGCAAAAGATCCTGATGAATTTATAAAATTATTCGGAGTTCAAAGATTTGAAGCTTTAATTGAAGGGGCAAATACAGCACTGGATTTTGAAATTATAAAGCTTAAAAGTAAATTTGATATGAAAAAGCCAGATGAAATGGTTAAATATCTAAATGAAGCTAGTAAAATTTTAGCAAGACTTAAAAATCCAATCGAGCAAGATGTGTACGCTGCAAGATTAAGTAGGGAAACGGGCACGGATAAAGATTCAATTAAAAAACAGATTGAACATAATAAAAATCAATTTTATAAAAAAGATAGATATGAAAAAAATCAAAAGATACTTAAAGAAGGATCCTCTTCTAAAGTAAGCGTTGATTTAAAGCAAAAAGGGAACACTTTATCAAAAGTATTTTTACAGCAGCAGATAATATACAGTTTATTATATAATAATTCTTTGTATGAAACTGTTTTAAATAAATTATCAGCTAGTAACTTTACAGATATTGATTTAAAAGAAATATTTAGTGTTTTTTCAACAATGTATTCAAATAATAAGCATATAGAATTTGTTGATTTATATCAAAATATATCAGAAAATGCTAGAAGAGTACTATCGCAAATAATGGCGAGAAATCAGGATATAATAGTTACAAAAAATGATTTAGAGCATTATATAAACAGCCTACTAATATCAAAGCTTGCTTTAAGTGAGGCGAGCGAAAAAAGCCCAGAAGAAATTGCTTTAAGGCTTAAAGAGTTAAAAGAGAAAAAGAAATAACAGGAGAGTATTACAATATGAAAGAAAAAGAAAAAGAAAAGAAAATCACGAGCGTTCAGGAGTTAATTGATTTAGGTAAGAAAAACGGTAAAATCACAACTAAAGAACTAGGCTCTTATTTTGAAGAAGCTAATGCAGATATTGAGCAGGTAGATAAAGTTTATGAAATGATTGAAGCTGCTAATATTGAAATTATGGATATTGGTGATGGAGAAGAAGAGGAAGAAGTTTTAACGGATAAAAACGTTGAGAAATTTGAGAAAGTTCTTTCTGCTGAAGGCGTTAGTATCGACGACCCTGTTAAAGTTTATCTTAAAGAAATAGGCTCATTCCCGCTTTTATCACTAGAAGATGAAGTAGAGCTTGCTGAAAAAATCCTTGAAGGAAGCGAAAGAGCAAAGAAAAAATTAGCAGAAGCAAACCTTCGCTTGGTTGTTTCTATTGCAAAAAGATATGTTGGTAGAGGAATGCTTTTCCTTGATTTAATTCAAGAAGGAAATCTAGGTTTAATTAAAGCTGTTGAAAAATTTGACCACACTAAAGGATTTAAATTCTCAACTTATGCCACATGGTGGATTAGACAAGCTATAACAAGAGCAATTGCAGACCAAGCTAGAACAATTCGTATACCAGTTCATATGGTTGAAACTATTAATAAAGTTAAAAAAGTTCAAAGTCAGCTTCTTCATAAAAACGGTCAGGAAGCATCAGTTGAAGATTTATCATTAGAGCTAGGAATGCCACAAGATAAAATAAGAGAAATCCTAAAAGTTGCACAAGAGCCAATCAGCCTTGAAAGCCCTATTGGCGAAGAAGAAGATAGCAGTTTAGGAGATTTTATCCCAGACTATGATGCTCCAATTCCAGAAGAAGCAGCAACTCACACTCTTTTAAGAGAACAACTAAGTGAAGTTTTATCAACTTTAACTCCAAGAGAAGCAAAAGTTTTAGCACTTCGTTTTGGTATTGAAGGTGGAAGAAGTAGAACGCTTGAAGAAGTGGGCAAAGAGTTTAATGTTACTCGTGAAAGAATTAGACAAATTGAAGCGAAAGCTTTAAGAAAATTAAGACACCCAAGCAGAAACAAAAAGCTAAAAGATTTCTTAAATTAATTTTACAAAGGAGCTGGATTATGTATATAACCCAAGAAACAGACTATGCTGCAAGAATAGTTTTCTCCTTATCTTCGGCTAAAGAAAGAAAAGATGCAAAAACAATTAGCGAAGAAACAGGGGTAACTCTTAGATTTTCTCTTAAAATATTGCATAAATTAGTGCTTAGTGGGATAGTGAAATCCTATAAAGGTGCAAAAGGTGGATATGAGCTGGCAAAAAATCCAGAAGAAATCAGCGTTTTGGATATAATGCAGGTGATACAAGGGGAATCAAAGATGTTTAAATGCGAAGATTCTTCCTATACCTGCTCTTCAAAAACAGCTGGATTTTGCAGATTGCAAAAAGCCTTTGCAGGAATAAGCAAAGAAACAAATGAAAAATTAAAAAGCTTAACTTTTGATAAGCTGATATAGTTTTTACATAAATGATAAACTGATTTGATAATATTTTATATTACGAAAGGTGTTGTGGAAATTGTGTTTGAAAAAGAGATAGACTTATTAAGAAAAAAGGTTAAATATCACACATGGTTTAACTGCTTAGTTATTCTCTTATCAGTTATTTTAGGCAGTTTATATAATGAAGTTCTTCATATTGGACTTATATTAATAATTGTAGAAAATACATATTTTCATCTTGAAGCTTTAAGGTGTCCACAATGTAAAAAACTGCTAAGAAATCCATTAATGCCAAAAATGTTTCATCTTCCAGAAAGATGCAGGCACTGTGATTTGAAAATTTGATAAGGCTAAGCAAGAGCTAATAAAAAAACAAGCTGTCGCTATCGAAAATGATAGTGGCAGCTTTGATTTTTTTGGTAGGAGAAAAAATGTCGATATAGAAAAAAGTGTATAAAAAATGTATAAATACACAATAAAATAATTAGTCAAGGATTATTTTAGCCTATTTAAAATATACCATTGACATATTGACTTTTAGTTGGTATAATATTAAACTGTACCATAATGGAATTTTAGGCTTATTTTGGTTTTTTCTTATGAAAATTCGTGAAAAATATACAAAAATAGACCTGGAAAATCAGATTATTTTACGAAAAATAACATTTGGCTCGGCAATTTTTCTGAAGTGAATATAAAAGTAATAGTAATTCTGTATTATTTTTATCACTAAAAGAAAATCTATAAGGGTAAAAAAGTAGACAAAGTGTCCCTTGTAAAGTGAAGAATTGTTAAAAGTTATACAGTAATTCTGTGTATAAGTTTTACTAATTTTTCAGTTGCCTTTGTATTATTATGTTAACAAAATAATATTTAAAGGAGAAAAGAAATAATGGCAAATATAAAACCTACCATGCTAGGTCAAACCCAAAGAATGAATTTTGCTAAAATCAATGAAGTGCTAGAAATGCCAAACCTTATTGAAGTGCAAAAGTCATCATTCCAATGGTTTCTAGACGAAGGTATTAAAGAAGTTTTTAGAGATATCGGCGCTGTTGAAGATCACACAGGCACTTTAGCTTTAGAGTTTGTAGATTATCGCTTTGAAGAAAAAACTAAATACACAGTAAAAGAATGTAAAGAAAGAGATGTAACATATGCTGCACCTTTAAAAGTTACTATTCGTTTACTAAATAAAGAAACAGGCGAAATTAAAGAGCAAGAAAAATTTATGGGTGATTTCCCTAAAATGACAGATAGCGGAACATTTATTATTAATGGTGCAGAGAGGGTTATCGTTTCTCAGCTTATCCGTTCTCCTGGCTCATACTTTAAATTAGACCACGATAAAACTGGTAAAAGACTGTATTCAGGTACAGTTATTCCAAACCGTGGTGCTTGGCTTGAATATGAAACAGATATCAATGATATTTTCTATGTTAGAATTGATAAAAATAGAAAACTTCCAATTACAACACTTCTAAGAGTTTTAGGCTTATCAAGCAATGAAGCTATTAGAGAAATGTTTGGTGATGATGAAAGAATTGAAGCGTCTTTATTAAAAGATACTACAACAAATCAAGAAGAAGGTTTACTAGAAACTTATAGAAAACTTCGTCCAGGTGAGCCACCAACTGTTGAAAACAGCCAAACTCACATTAATAATTTATTCTTTGATCCTAGAAGATATGATTTATCTCGTTTTGGTAGATATAAATTCAATAAAAAACTTTCAATCTTTTCAAGATTAATCGGCGCTGTTTCAGCTGAAATGGTTATCTCTCCACTAACTGGCGAAGTGCTTTGTGAAGAAGGGCAAAAAATCAGCGAAGAATTAGCACAAGTAATTGAAGACAACGGCGTTGTGGTAATGAATGTTTTATCAAATGATAAAGTAGTTAAAGTTATTTCAAATGGTATGGTTGATTCAGAAAAAATTACTGGTATTAATTTATACGAAGAAGGAATTAATGAAAAAGTTTCATTTGCTGTATTAAAAGAGCTTATGGATACTGCTGCTGGCGATAATGATAAATTAAAAGAATTAATGATTGAAAATCGCGATAGATTAATTCCAAAACATATCACAGTTGATGATATTTTCGCAACTGTTAGCTATGTAATTGGCCTTGCAAACGACGTTGGTAACTTTGATGATATCGACCATTTAGGAAATCGTCGTATAAGAAGTGTTGGCGAATTATTACAAGCTCAATTCCGTACAGGTATTATCCGTATGGAAAGAACAATTAAAGAAAGAATGGACCAGCAAGAAAGAGAATCAATCACTCCTGAAAGCTTAATTAATATTAAGCCAGTGGTTGCGATTATGAAAGAATTCTTTGGCTCAAGTGCACTATCACAATTTATGGACCAAACAAACCCACTTGCTGAACTAACAAATAAACGTCGTCTATCAGCTTTAGGCCCTGGTGGTCTTTCAAGAGATAGAGCAGGCTTTGAAGTTCGTGACGTTCACTATTCTCACTATGGTAGAATGTGTCCTATCGAAACTCCTGAGGGACCAAACATCGGTCTTATCTCATACC